>CASEIZ010000050.1 GCA_949288185.1 uncultured Eubacteriales bacterium
GCTTCTTCAAATTTTCTAACAGCTGATTTATATCCAGATTTTATCATATTATTTCTTAAAGTTTTTTTCTCAATTACTTTAACTCTTTTCTTAGCTGATTTAATATTTGGCATCTATAAGCACCTCCTCTTAGTCAATTATTCATTATAACATCTGATATTCTAACACATTTTTTTATGAAATGCAAGTGAATTTTACAATTTATTATTGTATTATAAAAAAACTTATGATATATTTTTATATAGAGAAACAAAAATTGAATATATGGGTCTGTCCCTTTCGTTTAAATTTTGAACGATTTGGCACGTCCCTATCGTTCAAAAAGGAGGAATGAAAATGATAGCCATTGGTTGTGATCATGGAGGATTTAAATTAAAAGAGGAAATCAAAAAATACTTAGATGAAAAAGAAATAGAATATATAGATTGTGGTTGTATGAATGAAGAAAGAGTAGATTATCCAAATATTGCAAAAGAAGTTGCACTTTCTGTTCAAAAAGGAAAAGCAGAGAAAGGAATATTGATTTGCCGTTCTGGTTTAGGAATGAGTATTGTAGCAAATAAGTTTAAAGGAATTAGAAGTACACCATGTTATAATGAAGAAACAGCAAAATTTTCAAGACTACATAATGATAGCAATGTATTAGCATTAGGGGCAGATTATGTAAGTGTGAATGAGGCAATTTGTATATTAAGAATGTGGCTTGCAACAGAATTTGAAGGTGGAAGACACATGGAAAGAGTTAAAATTATTGAAGAAATCGAAAATGAAAATATGAAATAATATGGAGGAATGAATATGTGGGGAGATATTGCAATTGCATTTTTGCTTGCATTTATCGTAACATTTATGGCAACACCATATACCATAAAGATTGCGCATAAAGTAGGTGCGGTAGATGTTCCGAAAGATCAAAGAAGAATGCATAAAAAGGCAATGCCCAAATTTGGTGGACCAGCAGTCATATTAGGTTTCTTAGTTTCTGTAATTTATTTATTAATTGTAATGAGTATAGAAAATTCAATCAATTTATTTCGGAATAGAACATTATGGACAAAAGCTACTAGGAATGTTTTTGGGAATATTGATTATTTCAGCTATATGTATTGTGGATGATATAAAAACTATAAAACCAATAACAAAGTTGATAGGACAAGTATTGGCGGCAATTGTAGCGGTGGCATTTGGCATAAGAATAGAAGATATTACATTACCATTTTTAAATACAATAGAAATGCAAGAAATGTTTTCCATTATTATAACGATTATTTGGATTGTAGGTGTTACAAATGCGATTAATTTAATAGATGGATTAGATGGGTTATCTTCAGGAATATCGGTTATATCCGCAATTTCTCTATTAATTATATTTGTATTAAATGATTCACCAATGGTGGCTATATTACTAATAACAGCACTTGCAGGTGCATTGGTTGGATTTTTACCATTTAATTTTGCACCAGCCAAAACATTTATAGGGGATACTGGTTCAAACTTCTTGGGATTTTCATTATCCATTATTTCTATTTTAGGAGTAGCAAAAACCTATACAGCAGCTGTTATTGTATTACCATTAATTGTTCTAGGATTACCGTTATTTGATACATTTTGGGCAATTATTAGAAGATTAATAAAAGGAAAATCTATCAAAGCCATATTTAAAGCAGATAAAGGACACTTACATCATAGAATTGTGGCAAAAGGCTTTAGCCAAAAACAGGCAGTTCTAATATTATATGGAATTAGTGCGACATTTGGAATATTTGCAGTGATTATGTTAGAAAGCGGAATATGGAAAGCATTATCATTTTTATTAATGGTAATTGTGGCAATTAGTTTAGGATATAGGAATTTTAAAACAGAAAAAACAGATAACCAAAGGTATGAATGTATAGAATGTAAATATATATATAATCCAAAGTTTGGAAACGAGAAAGCAGGAATACCAGCAGGAACACCTTTTGAGGATTTACCAGATGATTGGGTTTGCCCAGTTTGTGGAGAAGGAAAAGATATGTTTGAGATACATCAATAAAAAAGAAAGAATTAAGCATTTTAGAAATATATGTTTAGTTCTTTTTTTTCGTATACATTATATCGAAACTTAAAAAATTGTGAAATATTGACATTTAAGTAGAAAAAAGATAAAATAACATAAAAAGATAACATCAAAATTTACTGTGAGGTAATCATAATGAAAGTAACATTTTATTCAAATTTTTTAACACATCATCAATTGCCTTTTTGTCTGGAAATGAAGAAAAAACTAGGAGATAACTTTAAATTTGTTTCAACAGTCAAGATTTTTCAATGGAGATTAGATTTAGGCTTTGAGAATCTGGATGACCAATATGATTTTGTAATAAAAGCATATGAAAACGAAACAGAATATCATAAGGCTAAACAATTAGCATTAGATAGTGATGTGGTAATAATTGGTTCAACAACAGATGATTTGATAGTTGAAAGATTAAAGCAAGATAAAATAACTTTTAGATATAGAGCAAGAGTTTTTATTTTTCCTGATGGTTTTTGGAATACAGTATTAGATATAAAAAAGCTAAAATTATTTTATGATAGACATATAAAATTCAGAAAAAATAAAAATCTTTATTTATTATGTGCTAATGCTTATGGACCGAATGATTTTAATTTCTTACATTTGTATAAAAATAAAATATATAGATGGGGATATTTTTTAAAAACAAATATATATGATATAAATCATTTGATACAACAAAAAGAAAATAATAAAAAAATAGAGATAATATGGGTGGCTAGATTTATAAAATGTAAACATCCTGAAATCGTAATTAAATTGGCAAAAAATCTTAAAAAGCAAAATTATCATTTTGTTATAAAAATGCTGGGAAATGGAAAGTTAGAAGAAAAAATAAAAAGAAAAATCAAAAAAGAACATCTAGAAGATGTTATTGAAGTGGTAGGACATGTTCCAAGTGATAAAGTAAAAGATTATATGGAAAAAGCAAATATTTTTATTGGAACAAGTGATTCTCAAGAAGGTTGGGGAGCAGTTATTAATGAATCAATGAATGCTGGATGTGCGATTGTTGCTAATGAACAAATGGGCTCAGTACCAATTTTGATAAAGCATAGAAAAAACGGAATGATATACCATAAATATAGTCAGCTAGAAAATAATGTGAAAGAATTAATAAAATCTCCTGATTTGAGAAAAAAATTATCGATTAATGCTTATGAAACAATCACAAACGAATGGACAAGTCAAATAGCAGTAGAGAATCTAATGAATTTGTTTACAGCAATTATAAATGAGAAAGAATGCGAAATAAAGGAAGGACCAGCAAGTAAAGCAAATAATTATATCAGAAAAAAGTAGATATATATGATATAAAATAAAAAAATATAAGGAAATGAGGGAAAACTAAATGTCAGACAAGATAATCAAATTTTTAGCACATGAAGGAAGAGTATCAGTCATATGTGCCAATACAACCAAAATGGTAGAAGAAGCGAGAAAAACACATGATATGAGTCCAGTGGTAACAGCAGCATTTGGGAGGTTATTAACCATAACAAGCATCATGGCAACAGAAATGAAAGGAAGTAAAGATAAATTAACCGTTCAATTAAAAGGAAATGGACCAATCGGTGTTATGATTGCCACTGCGAATAATAAACCAATTGTAAAAGGATATGCTACAAATCCAGTAGTAGAATTACCATTAAATGAGGATGGAAAATTAGATGTTAGTGGAGCAGTAGGATATGAAGGATATATTAATGTAGTAAAAGATATTGGATTAAAAGAACCATATATTGGTATATCTCCATTAGTATCTGGTGAAATTGCAGAAGATTTTGCCAATTACTTTGTGAATTCAGAACAAAGAAATTCAGCAGTAGCATTAGGTGTGTTAGTAGATAAAAATGGTGTAAGAGCAAGTGGGGGATATTTAATTAATCCAATGCCAGACGCCACAGAGGAAGATATATCGATCGTAGAGCAATCTATTTTTAAAGCAGGAGCAATGTCAAAAATGTTAGACCAAAACTTAACATTAGAAGAAATTGCTAAAAAGATAACGGGAGACGAAAATGTAGAAATCATAGAAGATAGCATTGTACCAGAATTCAAATGTGATTGTTCTAAAGAACATATGCAAAATGCATTAATGACAATAGGAAAAGAAGAATTAGAAGATATTATCGAAAAAGAAGGAAAAGCAGAATTAGTTTGTCATTTCTGCAATAAGAAATATGAATTTAATAAAGAAGAATTAGAAAATATTTTAAGGAGTATAGAAGAAAAATAATTTTAATACACACTCTATTCAGCAAGCAGAGTGTGTATTTGTTTTATTTTTGTTTACTTAATATATGTACAAGTACAATAATTAAGGTTATATTTTCCTTATTTCTGATATAGAATTATATATATTATTTAACCATAAGTCAATAAAAACTTTGACATTTAATATTAAATTGAATGATTGCGTGTTTTCCCAATTGACAAATTTCGCAAATGAAAATATAATGGTTAAGATAATAAAAAATATAGGGAAAAGGAGAAATGAAAAATGGAAAAAGAAATCGTTATATTTGGACATAAAAATCCAGACACAGATTCAATTTGTTCTAGTATAGTAATGGCTGATTTAGAAAATAAATTGGGAAATCATTGCATACCAACAAGAATAGGAAAAATTAACAAAGAAACACAATTTGTATTAGATTATTTAAAATTAGAAGCACCAAAAATGATAGATAAGGCTGAAGATGGACAAGAAGTTATATTAGTAGATCACAATGAAGCAACACAATCAATAGATAATATAGAAAATGCAAAAATAGTAAAAGTAGTTGACCATCACACAATGAATTTTAAAGCACCATATCAATTATATTACAGAACAGAACCTGTTGGATGTACAGCAACAGTATTATATAAATTATATAAAGAAAATAATATAGAAATGACAAAAGAAATAGCGATATTATGTTTGAGTTCTATTATATCTGATACATTGTTATTCAAATCACCTACATGTACAGAAGATGATGTTAAAGTAGCAAATGCATTACAAAAAATAGCAAATATTGATATGCAAGAATATGGATTAAAAATGTTAAAAGCAGGAACAGATCTAGGAGATTTTTCAGAAGAAGAATTAGTAAATTTAGATGCAAAAGCATTTGAAAAAGGAGATACAAAATTTGTAATAGCACAAGTAAATACTGTAAGTATAGAAGATGTTTTAAAAAGACAAAAAGACTTAGAAAGTGCTATCAATAGTGAAATAGAAAAAAGAGGAATTCAATTATTTGTATTTGCTATTACAGATATTTTAAATAGTAATTCAGAAATTATTGCTTTAGGAAATAGAACAGATGCAGTAGAAAAAGCATTTGATGTAAAATTAGAAAATAATAGAGCATTTTTACCAGGTGTTGTTTCAAGAAAGAAACAATTATTACCAGATATTGATAAAAACATGTAATATTCAAATGAGGTTGCCAAAGGGGACGGGCTATTTTGGCAACTTTTTTTGAAATGTTATCTTATAAAAAATATATTTACAAAAGTTGCCAAAATAGCCCGTCCCCTTTGGCAACCTCAAGGAGAAATACATGTATTTAAAAAGATTAGAATTACAAGGATTTAAGTCATTTGCAGATAAAACTGTATTAGAATTTATGCCAGGAATTACAAGTGTCATAGGACCAAATGGTTCTGGGAAAAGTAATATATCAGATGCGATTCGATGGGTACTTGGAGAACAAAGTATGAAGTCTCTAAGAGGTTCTAAATCACTAGATATTATCTTTGCAGGTACACAAAATAGAAAATCATTAGGTTTTGCAGAAGCATCATTGGTATTTGATAATACAGATGGAAGTTTGCCAATAGAATATACAGAGGTAACCGTTACCAGAAAAATATATAGAAGTGGAGAGACAGGGTATTATATCAATAAAGTACCATGTAGATTAAAAGATGTATTAGAATTATTCATGGATACAGGTATTGGAAAAGATGGATACTCTATTATTGGGCAAGGAAAAATAGATGAAATTTTAAGTAATAAATCAGAAGACAGAAGACATATTTTTGAAGAAGCAGCAGGAATTGTAAAATATAGAGTGAGAAAAGCGGAAAGTGAGAAGAAATTAGAACATGCAAAATTAAATCTTCTTAGAATTAATGATATATTGGCAGAAATTGAAACTAATATAGAACCATTAAAAATACAAGCAGAAAAAGCAAAAAAATATTTAAATTTAAGAGAAGAATTAAAAAATATTGAGATTGGTTTGTTCTTATACAATATAGAAAAATATAAAAAAGAGTTAGAAGATATCGTAAAAGATGAAGAAATTTATAAAAATCAATGTAATGATGAAGAAGGTAGATTAGAAAGAATTAAAGCTTTAAAAGAAGAATTAAAATCGGAAATCGATCATATTACAGAATCCATTGAAGAGATGTCTAATTTAGGATTTGAAAGCAAAAAAGAAATTGAAATGCTAAATTCGGATATTAATGTGTCTAATACAAGAATTGAAAATAATAAACAAAATAAAGAACGATTTGAAAAAGAAATTGAAGAATTAACAACAAGAATACAAGAATTAGAAGAGGAGAAAAAACAAAAAGAAGAAAAGAAAGAAAATTTAAAACAAAATAGAGAAAAATTTGCAAAAGAGTTAGAAGAAAAAGAAAAAGAATTGGCAGAAATAACAAAAAAATTGTCTAGTAAAGAATTGGAAATGGAAGAACATAAGAAAACAGTAGAAGAAAATACAGATAAGAAATATGAATTGCAAGCAAGTATTAGTGAGCAAGATATTAATTATCAAAACTATCAAAAAAGACAAATACAAATCAAGAATGAAATGACTGGAAATATTTCTGAACTAGATAATACTAGAATGAAAAAAGAAGAAATTGCAAAAGAATTTTATGACATAGAAAGTAAGCGAAATAAAATTTTAACAGACTTAGAAGAAGTAAACAAAGAAAAACAAGAAGCAGATAGAAAAATTAAAGATTTTGATAGTAAAATCAATATGCTTTCAGGAGAAAAGAGAGTTAAAGAATCAAAATTAAAATTCTTAATTGAAACCGAAAAAGAAAAAGAAGGATACATCAAAAGTGTTAAAACATTATTAAAAGATTGTGAGACAACAAAAGAACTTGGAAAAGGAATGCATGGTGTTTTAGCAAATATTATAGAAGTACCTGAAGAATATCAAACAGCAATTGAAATGTGTTTAGGAAGTAGTCTGCAAAATATTGTAACAGAAAATGAAGAAGATGCAAAAAGATTAATTGAACATTTAAGAAAACATAATTTAGGTAGAGCATCATTTTTACCAATTACATCAGTAAAAGGGAAAAAACTAGATAGAATAAAAGGTAAAAATACGGGTGTTATTGGAATTGCTTCAGATGTAATTCGATATAGCAAAAAATATGAAAATATTATTCTAAATTTATTAGGAAGAACGGTTATCGTACAAGATATGGAGACAGCTATTAGAGTTGCCAAAGACAATGGATATAGTTTTAGAATTATTACAGTAGAAGGAGATGTGATTAATCCATCAGGTGCGATTACAGGAGGTTCTATTGCAAAAAAAACAGTCAATATCTTAGGTAGAGGAAGAGAAATTGAAAAACTACAAAAAGAAATTAAAAAATTAGAAGAACAAATACAAAAACTAGAACAGGAAAAAGAAACCTATCAAGAATCTATTGAACATGTATTAGAAAAGGCATCTTCTTTTGAAAAAGAATTGCAAGAAATTGAAATCACATATGCAACAGGAAAAGAGAAAATCAATAGCATAGAGGAAAATATTACGAGAATAGAAACAAGATTAAATAAACTAAAAGAAGAAAGCAAAAAATTGGAAGAACAAAAAGAACAAAGTATGAAGAATAAAACAGACTTCCAAGAAAAAATACAAGCAATTAATGTAGAAAATGAAAAATTGAAAAAAATCATTACAGAATTTGCAGAATTAAATAAAGATAATCAAAAATATGTAGATGATTTGAATTTTGATATTACAAATTTAAAAATTTCTGTATCTTCATTTGATGAAAGTGAGACTTCAATAGAGGAGATTCAAGAAAGGATTCATTCTGAAATCGAAAGTACCAATAGAAGTATTGAAAATAAGAAGACACAAATTGAGCAAATCAAGCAAGATAATTTTAATTTGGAAAAAGCAATTGAAGAAATCAAAGAAAAGATAGAGAAAATTAAAGAAGAGGTAAAAAATAGCGGTTCAAAAATAGAAGAACTAAAAGAAAAAAGAATCCAAAAAAATGAAAAATTGGCAGAACAAGAACAAGAAATTAATAGCAAATTAAAAATCATTGAAGAGTTAAAAGCACAAATGGTAAAAGTAGATGTTAAGAAAACAAAACTAGAAGAAGATATTAATGGAATCATCAACAAGATGTGGGAAGAATATGAATTAACTCCAAACAATGTCGTAGATTATAGAAAACCAGAAAATATACAATTAACACAGAAAAAGGTAAAAGATTTACGAAATGAAATTAAGGAATTAGGAAGTGTTAATGTCGATTCAATAGAAGAATATAAGAACTTAAAAGATAGATATGATTTCATGTGTGAACAAAGAGTAGACTTGGAAAGTACAATGGCAAAATTAAGAAAAATTATTTCAGATATGACAAGTATTATGAAAGAACAATTCAAAGAAAAATTTGAGATGATTAACAAAAATTTTGCAGAAGTATTTAAAGAATTATTTGGTGGAGGAACTGCAAGTTTGCGATTAGAAGATAAAGACAATATATTGGAATGTGGAATAGAAATAACGGTACAACCACCAGGAAAGAAATTACAAAACATGATGTTATTATCTGGAGGAGAAAAAGCATTTACAGCCATTGCCTTATTATTTGCGATTCTAAAAATTAATCCAGCACCATTCTGTGTATTAGACGAGATAGAAGCAGCTTTAGATGATGTTAATGTTTATCGATATGCAGAATATTTAAAGAAATTTTCTAAAAATACGCAATTTTTAGTCATTACACATAGAAAAGGAACAATGGAAGCAGCAGATACGGTTTATGGAATTACCATGGAGGAAAATGGTATATCAAAATTGTTATCTATGAAATTAAAAAATAATTAAAAAATTGAACGAACGGAAGAGGTGAACCCTTCCGTTCTTTCAGTTTTTGTTGCTACAGTTTTAAATAGTTTCTGGAATATAGATTACAATCCGATACACTTTCTTAATCTCTTTATAAGCATCTTTAAATAGAGAAATATAGTGCTTTTCTACGGTAATAACAGTCTTTTCATCATCATCTAGTATAGGACGTGAGTGAAAATCATCCGGAAATTGACTCCGATTCCAATTGTGTTCGATTACGGTTAATCCAGCTTTCCCCAATAAAACTTTACCATTTTCCCGTACATACGAGACATGAGATTTAGAAAAATCGGGCTCACACCAAATCAGTGTTAATTCCTTTTGCATTTCTTCAGCAGAGTGGATTAATTGCAGATTATATTGGACATTGATATCGAGCTTTTTTACAATCATATCAATCTCTTTATCAGATAAAAGGCCTTTTGATTTTTTCTTCAGTCCTGCTGCTAGTCTGCTTCTCCTTTCTTTATAAGAAAGATTTTTAAACCGCGCTTCTTTCATTATAGCAACTCCTTTCTGCCATTTAGGCAACTATCGCACAATTAACATTCTAGCACGATAGACTACATAGGTCATCTAATATACTTATGACCATAACGCTAGGTACTTGTTCTTATATTATCATGCTTTATTTCATAAAGCAATGAAAAAGCCAAAATAAAATTAGTTTATATAGACAAATTATTATATCATTTTACAAGACTCAATAATAATTAACAAAATACCAGAAATTGTTGCCCAAATGTTGTCAAGGAAGATGTATTTTAACACAATAAAAAATGTTAAAACATAGTAATAAAAATAGACTATGTGAATACAATTAGAAAAAACGAAGGACAAGATAATGTCTGTTTCCGTTTCGATATTTTAGCAGGTGAGGTGGTATGTATTATTTTTTGAATGTATTGACGAATGTGCCGTGGAGTAGATGTATAAATTCTTAGTTTTTAATAAGTGAGGAAGCGCGAACAGCGAGAGGCTCGCTTATTAAAAACTTAGAAGTTATCATCTATGAAGCAAGCCGAGGAAATCATGAAAAAAATAATACATACCACCTCACCTGCTAAAATACCGAAACGGAAAAATATCATACAAAGGAGAGAAAGTATATGTGGAAAACACTTAGAAAAGAAGAAGTTGAAAAAACACTTAACACTGATTTTCGTAACGGACTAAGTGATAGTGAAGTTTTAAAAAGGCAAAATCAATATGGAAAAAATGAATTAGAAAATAGCAAAAAAGAAGGAATTATTATTAAATTTTTCAAACAATTTAATGATTTTATGATTATTATCTTAATTATGGCATCAATTGTATCAGCAGGTGTATCGTGGTATCAGGGAGAAAATGACTATATGGATTCTATCATTATTATAGCGATTGTTGTATTAAATGCCATGATGGGAGTTTTACAAGAAGCAAAAGCAGAAAAATCAATTGAAAGTTTGAAAAAAATGACACCACAAATGTCAAAAGTCATTCGAAATGGAAAAGAAATAGAAGTACCATCAGAAACTTTAACGGTAGGAGATGTGGTAATTCTAGAAGCCGGAAATCGTGTACCAGCAGATTGTAGAATGATAGAAAATTTTAATTTTAAGGTAGAAGAATCTAGTTTAACAGGAGAAACAGAAGCTGTTGAAAAAGATGGAACAGCAATTTGCAAAAAAGGAATACCATTAGGAGATATTATCAATATGGTATTTATGGGAAGTACAGTTGTCAATGGACATGCAAAAGTTGTGGTAACAGAAATTGGAATGAGTACAAAGGTTGGAAAAATTGCCAATATGATTATTGAAAATGAATCACCAGAAACACCAATTCAAAAGAAATTAAATCAAGTAGGAAAAATATTAGGTGTGATTTGTTTAATGATTTGCTTAGTGATTTTTGTCATAGGAATTATCAAAAAAATACCACCAATGGAGATGTTTATGACATCTGTTGGATTAGCTGTGGCAGCCATACCAGAAGGTCTGCCAGCAATCGTTACCATTATGCTATCAATCGGTGTAACCAAGATGGCAAAACGAAATAGTATTATTCGAAAATTACCAGCAGTTGAGACATTAGGAAGTAGTAATGTGATTTGTTCAGATAAAACAGGAACATTAACACAAAATAAAATGAAGGTCGTAGAAATTAAAGCAGAAAATCCCAATTTTGCAATGGAATTAGCAACCATGTGTACAGATAGCAAGTTAGAAATAAACAATGGAAAAGTAGAGGTGGTCGGAGAGCCTACAGAAATGGCATTAGTAGAAGCAGCATATATAAACAAATTGGACAAAAACAAATTGTACCAATCTATGCCAAGAGTAAATGAAATTCCATTTGATTCAACTAGAAAAATGATGACAACCATACATAAATTAGAAAATGGGAAATATAGAGTGATAACGAAAGGGGCACCAGATGTATTATTAAATAAATGTATAGGAGTTTATAAAGAAAAAATAACAAAAGAAAATGAGAAAATGGCAAATAAAGCTCTAAGAGTAATTGCTGTGGCATATAAAGACATCAATCAGTTACCAAATAAAATAGAAAGTAGTAGCATTGAAAATAATTTAAATTTTGTAGGACTCATTGGCATGATAGATCCTCCAAGAGAAGGGGTTAAAGAGGCGGTAGAAACTTGTAAAAAAGCAGGTATCAAAACAGTCATGATAACAGGAGACCATATTGCAACTGCAAAAGCCATTGCAGAAAAGATAGGGATATTTTCGAAAAACGATAAAGCAATCATAGGAGAAGAACTAGATAAACTAAATCAAGAAAATTTTGAAAGAGAAATTCAAAACTATACCGTTTTTGCAAGAGTAACCCCTGAGCATAAAGTGAGAATTATAAAAGCATGGCAAAAAAAAGGCGCAGTTGTAGCCATGACAGGAGATGGTGTAAATGATAGTCCAGCATTAAAAAGTGCAGATATTGGAATTGCCATGGGAAAAGGTGGGACAGATGTTGCAAAAAATGCAGCAGATATGATTTTAGTAGATGACAATTTTGTAACCATTGTAGATGCTGTAAAACAGGGAAGAAATATTTATGATAATATTAGAAAAGCGATTCATTTTTTAATTGCAACAAATATAGGAGAAATTGTAACTATTTTTATGGGCTTGGTTTTAGGACTTCAATCACCATTACTGGCTATACAATTACTATGGATTAATTTAGTGACAGATTCTTTACCTGCAATTGCTATAGGATTAGAACCACCTGAAAAAGACATTATGGAAAGAACACCAGTGGATTCGAAAAAAGGAATATTTGCAGATGGATTATGGAGTAAAATCGTATTAGAAGGTATTATGATAGGCATGCTTACATTAATTGCATTCAGTATCGGAAATAAATATTATGGAGTAGAAGTTGGAAGAACAATGGCATTTATCAGTATGGGAATATTAGAACTTGTCCACAGTTTTAACATAAAAAGTGAAAAATCCATTTTTAAAGTTGGGATATTAGAAAATAAATTCTTGATAGGAAGTTTTATACTTGGAATTTTTGTACAGACGATTGTGGTGTTTATTCCAGCTTTGGCAAATATATTTAATGTAACGAATTTGACTTCAACACAATGGATGATAACATTAGGCATTTCTATATTGCCAATACCAATTATGGAATTACAGAAGAAAATGAATCAAATGACTGTAAAAAAAGAGAAAAAAATATTGATAAAACATACCATTCATGAAGGAAATAAAGGATAAAATGTAATCTATTTATTGTTAATTGGAGAAATTTTTTAAATCATGTAAAAAATTTAGTCATATTATTTTAGGTCTGAGCATACAATATAGTGTAATCGTAAAGGGGGTGCTTATTTGGGACAAACAATACCGAATAAATGGAAAAAGCATCTTGTATTAGTAGAATTTGGACTAAATTCTATCAAATATAGTCATAGTATTGAACAAGTGTGGAATTGTAGTCATAGAGAGATCGAAAGATTTAATAAGGATTCTAAAGTTGTTTATTTACGTGCTTCTAGAGAAGGATGGGCTAGACGTTATCATATAGATGACTTGAGAGTAACATCTATGCTAGACAAAGACAAAGTGATAAAAGGTTTTATACAAACAGTAAGAGGGATTGAATCTAAGAAAGAAAAGATAGAAGAATTTGAAACATATTTAAAAGAAATAGGCATACATGAACTTTGCTTAGAATATATGCTATCGCAGAAAGGATTTTCTTTTATTGATTGGGATACAAGTAATGATAAAAAAGTGATTGATAGTGTATTTTCTACAAAAGAAAAGAGTAATTTGGTAAGATGAGGTTTTTTTATGTTATATGTAATTAGACATGGTAAGACAGATTGGAATTTAAAGAATAAAATCCAGGGAAGAGCAGATATTCCATTAAATGCTTTTGGTATTCAGGAAGCAAAAATAACAAAAGAACTATTAAAACAAATTCATTTTTATAAAATTATTTCATCTCCATTAATTCGAGCCAAAAAAACAGCAGAAATTATTAGCAATTGTGAAATTCCTGTTATTACAGATTTAAGAATAATAGAAAGAGATTTTGGAGAATTTGAAGGATTAAACAAAGAGGATTTTGATTATTCTTCATTTTGGAATTATTCACTTAATAATAAATACATCAAAGCTGAAAATATTCAGCAATTATTAAATCGCGTTTACAATTTTTTAGATGAATATAAAGAAGTATATGAAAAAAATAATGTACTTGTTGTAACACATTCTGGAGTGATTCCAGCAATTTGTTGTTACTTTAAAGGAATTCCTAAAAATAACAATATATTTACTTATAAAGATATGATTTACGAAATGTATGAAGCATTAAACCAAAGAGAGACACCAACAAAAGTGGTTCTTAGAATCAGTATGGATAAATGGCATATAGCGAAAATTGGATTATATCGATATGCTTTGCATTTTCCAGATGGGTATAAAATTAGTGTTGGGATTGCCCAGATATTTCATTCTAATTTAAAAGTCAATTTAAAAAATCCCAATATTGACTTAGAACAATTAATAACACTTTTTGACAATGATATGAAATATAATTCTTTTAGTAATCCTTCACTAGTAAAAAATAAAAATGACGAATGGGGATTAGATTTTTTAATTAGCTATAATGGAAATATTGCTACATGGGGAAATGAGCAGTTGTATGGTTTAAATAATTTATACACAGATTCCTATGAAAATATTATTTCTAATATATATACCAATATCATCTCGTATTCTTTATTAGACAAAGGTTACTTTTATCGAACCAAGATAATTAGTGAAGTTAACCCATTAGCTGTACTTAGATCTAAAGCAATTCATAAAAGAAAAATAATTTACAAAAAATAAAGAAGAATGATTGACGAATAAAAAATATAAGTATAGAATAATAATATAAACTATAAGTATAAGATAGTGATATCAAATATACGAGGGGGATAAAAAGTGAAAAAAATAGCAGTAAGTGTAATAAAATTAATTATAATTAATATTGCTCTTAATTTAATCATTAATGTAGTAAAATATTTACTTGATGTAGAGATAAATGAAATTGTTGCTTATATAATTTATTTTGTAGAAAATTTAATAATTGTCTTTATAGCGGTAAAAATTTTATGGCAAAAATTCAATGTAGAAACTGTAAAGAAAATTGCATATATTCTTACCATTGTGTTAGTAATTTACAATATTTTCAGTGTTATGATGGCAATGACACAATATGAAAAAAATTTAGCAAATATTAATTCTCAAAATAATATGATGAATAATAGTTCTTCTACAGAGATAGTTGAAGAAGGAATCATAGAAGATGCTAACGAAGCGATGGAACAAGTTAGAGAAGCTGAAAAGGATGCCTATTATGCTTTATTAATTAGGTCAAATGGTGTAATTTATAATATAATCATTATTGTATTATATTGTATTGTAGCACCAAAATGGTTTAAATCACAAAAGCAAGAAGTGCAAGATAATAAATATGATTTTTATAAAGACTAGTGTGAATAAGACTAAATAAAATAGATAATGGAAAAGTCAAAAATACATGAAAAAACAGAAAAATATATTGCATTATGAAAAAAAATATGATAAAATAGCTGTGCTTTAAAGGTAGCATAGCTCTTTTTACATTATAGCAAATAACATTTCCTATAATGTAAAAAGAACAAATCTCGACTTGTGAAAAACACAGGTTATAAATCCATAGGGAGGTGAAAGATGATGAATAAATACGAAAGTATTATCATTGTTAATCCAAATGTTGATGAAGCAGGTTTAAAAGCTTTAGAAGAAAAATTTACAGGATTAATCAATGAAAATGGTAAAGTAGAATCAGTTGAAAACATGGGAAAAAGAAAATTAGCTTATGATATCAAAAAATTCAAAGAAGCTACATATATGTTATTCAACTTTGAAGCAAAACCAGAATTAATAGCTGAACTTGAAAGAGTTTACAGAATTACAGATGACATTATAAAATTTATTACAGTAAAAGTAGAAAAATAAGAAAAAAGAAATACTAAATAAAGAAGGGGCCTTTATTTAAAGTAAAGAAAGGTGATAAGATATGAATAAAGTAATTTTAATGGGAAGATTAACAAGAGATCCAGAAACAAGATATACACAAACAAGTAATACATTAGTATCTTCATTTAGTCTAGCAGTTAATAGAAGATTTGTAAGACAAGGAGAAGAAAGACAAGCAGATTTTATTAACATTGTTGCATGGAGTAAATTAGGAGAATTTTGTAGCAAATACTTTAAGAAAGGTCAACAAGTAGGTGTTATTGGAAGAATTCAAACAAGAACTTGGGATGATGACCAAGGACAAAAACATTATGTGACAGAAGTTGTAGCAGAAGAAGCATATTTTGCTGATAGTAAAAGAGATGGTGAAACATCAAATAATACAGCTTTTGAAAACACATTTGGAAATACAGCACCTGGAAGTATGGGAGCAGATTTTGAAATGTCTTCAAGTGATGACCTACCATTCTAATTTGTTAGGGGGGAAAATAGAAAATGGCAGATAAAAAACAAAATAAAAGAAATAATAAAAACTATGATGAGGATTACAATCCAAGATTCAGAAAACAAAGAAAAAAAGTATGTTTATTATGTAGTGATAAAAACTTTGTTTTAGATTACAAAAATCCAGAACAATTAAGAAAATTTATCAGTGATAAAGGTAAAATCTTACCAAGAAGAAATACTGGAATGTGTGCTAAACATCAAAGAGATATTACTTTAGCTATCAAAAGAGCAAGACATATCGCACTATTGCCATATGCACAAAAATAATAAACTTTTAAAATTATTAAAAAGGACTAGAGATGTCAAAATTTCTAGTCTTTTTTTCTCTTGGATAGAAAAATTATATATAAAATTTTTATGTGGATAAATTTTATATATCACTAAAATAGAAGAGGATATTCTTTTATAAAATAAATAACCTCCCATAAGGAGGTATTATTTCCGGTTATTATCATCATTTTTAGTATCATTAAATTTTCGTAATTCCTCAATTAGATTTTCAACTGCTGGATAAAATAGTTTTCCCATTTTCATGATTAGCGACATAATTGCAAAACCGGCACAAAGAACACTTAATGAGATAATTGCTGCATCAAGTGAAACGAGAGATACTTCTGTCAAATGAATGATGACGAAGCCCAATACTCCCATTGCTATCATACTAATTGTAAAAAACATGAATACCTCCTTATGGAATCTGATTCTATATATCCTAGAATCGTTAATGTAGTAACATGTTTTACATTATAACACAATTAGGTGAGAAAATAAAGAATTTCTTGCTAAATTATGTAAAATATAGTAAAATAGAGATACAATTTACAGTTTTACATAGAAACTAATCAGAAGGTTAATATATAAATATTTTTAAAGTTTCTAGGTTTCCCTTCATTATGATTAACAAATTCTAACGATAAAGCCATAACAATACCCGGAAACAGGACCCTTTATGGCTTTATCTTAAGAATTTGTTAAATAATTCCGGTCACATTCGAATTCTTTAAAAATATTTATATATTAACATTCTATAAAATACTAATGGCTGTAAATTATAAAAAAATAGAAATGTTATGAAAACATAAATCATATTTATAAGAAAAAGTATTGAAAAATAAATTTACAAATAAATAGGGGGAAAAGATAAACATGAATCAAGAACTATTACAATTAGCAAAAGAAGTAGAAAAAAAGATAGAACCACAATTCAAGAAAATGGATGATATTTGTAGTAAAAATAGTATAAAAGTCATTGAAGCTTTTCAAGAATGTAATTTACAAGAAATGCATTTAGCAAGTTCAACAGGATATGGAATTGATGAAGTAGGAAGAAATAAAATAGAAGAAATCTATGCTAAGGTATTCAGGGCAGAAGATAGTTTAGTAAGAGCACAATTTATATCAGGAACACATGCTCTAGCAATTACCTTGTCTGCTTTATTACGTCCCAACGATACGATGATTAGTATAACAGGTGCACCATATGATACTTTACAAACTGTCATTGGGATTGGGAAGGAAGTAAGTGAAAGTTCATTAAAAGCTTTCGGAATACATTATGAACAAATTGAATTAGTAAATAATGATTTTGACATAGAAACCATAAAAGAAAGATTATCAAAAAATAATGTTAAATTAGTAGAAATTCAAAGGTCAAGAGGATATTCTACAAGAGAAAGTTTAACAATAGAAAAAATAGAAAAAGCAATACAAGCCATAAGAGAAGTCAATAAAGATGTTATCATTATGGTAGACAATTGCTATGGAGAATTTGTACAAGATAGAGAGCCAATAGAAGTAGGAGCAGATATTGCAGTAGGGTCATTGATGAAAAACTTAGGAGCTGGAATTGCCACAAGTGGAGCCTATATTGTCGGAAAAGAAGATTTAATCAAATTATGTGCAGAAAGATTAACAGCACCAGGAATTGGAAAAGAAATCGGTCCATCATTAAATCAAAATACCAATTTATTAAAAGGATTATTTTTTGCACCACAAGTAGTAGCAAGTAGTGTTAAAACAGCCATATTTGCAAGTTGTATCTTAGAAGAATTAGGATATACCGTAGAACCAAAATACAATGAAGAAAGAGCAGATATTGTACAAACCATTCATCTAGGAACAGCTGAAAAATTAATAAAATTCTGTCAAGGAATACAAAAAGGATCTCCAATTGACTCATGTGTTGTACCAGAACCAAGTCCAATGGGAGGATATGAAGATGAAGTCATCATGGCAGCAGGAACATTTACAGAAGGGTCAACTATTGAACTTAGTTGTGATGGACCAATTAGAGAACCATATATTGCCTATATGCAAGGTGGATTAACCTATGACTATGGGAAATATGGTATATTAAAAGCAATAGAAGAAATGAAAAAATAAAATGTCGCATAGACAAACGAACTCAACGAGACAAAAAATGTCGCATAGACAAACGAACTTAATGCGACAAACGAGCTCAATAGGATAGAAAGGAATTTGTTTTGAATAAAGTAATTGTGATTGGTGGTGGTCCTGCCGGAATGATGGCAGCGATTACTGCGAAAGAAAATAAAAATGATGTTTTGATAATAGAAAAGAATAATCAATTAGGAAAAAAGTTGTTAATTACAGGAAAAGGAAGATGTAATATTACATCTTCTTTAGAGATGGAAGATTTTATTAAAAATACACCAGGAAATGGTATGTTTTTATACAGTGCTTATCAACAGTACACAAACAAAGATATTATTCAGTTTTTAAAACAACAGGGATTAGATGTAAAAGAAGAAAGAGGAAATCGAATCTTTCCAGTAACAGATAAATCTATGGATGTTTTAAAATGTTTTACGAAAAAGATTAAGGAATTAGATATAGATATACAGTACAATACAAAAGTTGAAGAAATTTTAACAGAAATGATAGATGGAGAAACTGTAGTAATTGGTATAAAAACAGATAAAGAAAAGATAAAGGCTAATAAAGTTATATTAGCAACAGGTGGGAAAAGTTATCCATTAACAGGTTCAACAGGGGATGGATATAGACTAGCAGAAAAATTAGGACATAGTATAATACCAATAAGACCATCATTAGTGCCTTTAGAAGTATATGATAAAGCAGAATGTAAAGAAGTACAGGGATTAAGTTTGAGAAATGTTGGAATCAAGTTAATGGATATAGAAAAAAACAAACAAATATATGAAGACTTTGGAGAAATGCTATTTACACATTTTGGTGTTTCAGGACCAACCATTTTAAGCGCATCAGCACATCTGGTTAGATATAAAAATATTGACAGATTATTTCATGAAAAAAAGATTGTTTTAAAAATAGATTTAAAACCAGCTTTAGATGAAAAGAAATTAAATGATAGAATTTTAAGGGATTTTGAAGAAGTAAAAAATAAGCAATTTAAAAATAGTTTAGATAAATTACTACCACAAAAATTAATACCAGTCATCATTAGAAGAAGTAAAATAAGTCCTAATAAACAAGTAAATGAAATAACAAGGAAAGAAAGAGAAGAACTAATAAAACAAATAAAAGACTTTGAAATCATCATCAAAGGATTTAGACCAATAGAAGAAGCAATCATTACAAGTGGAGGAATCAATATCAAAGAAATCAATCCTAAAACAATGGAATCTAAAAAAGTAAAAGGATTATATTTCGCAGGAGAAATTATAGATGTAGATAGTTATACAGGAGGATTTAATTTACAAATAGCATATTCTACAGGGTATGTGGCAGGATTAAACTAGTACCAAAAATGTCGCATAGACAAACGAACTCAATGAGACAAAAAATGTCGCATAGACAAACGAACCTAATGCGACAAAAAGGAAAAGGAAGAGAAGATGAATCGTTATTTAACAATAAAAAACAATATAGAAACTGAAATTGTTGTAAAAAAATCAAAATTTATTGCAAATTTTATAAAAGTAACATCAAAGGAACAAGCTGAGGAAGAAATCAAGAAAATAAAGAAAAAATACTTTGATGCAAGACATAATTGTGTTTCCTATAGAGTATTAGAAGATGAAAAAATTGTAGAAAGATTTAGTGATGATGGAGAACCTTCTGGGACAGCGGGTGGACCTATGCTAAATATTTTACAAAAAAATAATTTGGTAAATGTATTGATTGTAGTAACAAGATATTTTGGAGGCATATTGTTAGGAACTGGTGGTTTAGTTAGGGCATATTCAGATAGCTTGCAAAAGGCAATCGAAGAAAGTGAATTATTAGAACTAACAATAGGAACAGAATGTGAAGTGAAGTTGGAATACAATTATTTTGAAAAATTTAAGTATTATTGTAAAAATAATGATATTCAAATAAAAGATACAACTTATACAGAGGAAATTGTTTGTAAAATAGAAATGGAAGAAGATAAAAAAGAGAAATTATTAAAAGATTATGCATTAAAAAATCTGATTTTTTTGGATTTTAAAGTTTTATCTAAAAAATATATAGAAAAAAGTATACCAAAATAATCGTTTTATAAAACAAATGGAAAAAATTACCAATTTATCTTGCAAATTATCATCTGTAATCATATAATCTGAATTGTAAAATATTTACAATTTATTTTTTGGAGGAAAAATTATGAAAGAAAAGATTACAGTCTTAATAGCAGATGACAATCAAGAATTTAGTCAAACATTAGCATCATATATAGATGCACAAGATGATATGGAGGTTATAGCGAAAGCCAAAGATGGAACAGAAGTAATAGATATAATTGCAAATACAGTACCAGATGTTATATTACTAGATGTGATTATGCCACATTTAGATGGATTAGGTGTTTTGGAAAATATTAATAAAATCAAAATAGCAAAAAAACCAATTTGCATTATGCTTTCAGCAGTTGGACAAGATAAAATTACACAAAGAGCAATAGAACTGGGAGCACAATATTATGTAGTAAAGCCATTTGATATAGAAGTTTTAATAAAGAGAATAAGAGAGTTTAAATTTTATAAACCAACAACATCCAATACAAATAATAATTTTATAGCAAGAGATACAAAGCCACAATACATAGAAATATCTTCAGATAACACAAAGACAGAAGAAAATTTAGAGGCATTAGTAACAAATATTATTCACGAAGTTGGTGTACCTGCACATATAAAAGGATATCAATATTTAAGAGAAGCCATTATGATGGTAGTAAATGATATAGATGTGATTAATCAAATTACAAAAAGTCTATATCCACAAATTGCACGTAAATTTAATACTACACCAAGTCGCGTAGAAAGAGCCATTCGTCATGCAATAGAAGTTGCGTGGGGAAGAGGTCAACAAGAAGTGGTTGAAAATATATTTGGGTATACGATATCAGCTGCAAAAGGAAAGCCAACAAATTCAGAATTTATAGCAATGATAGCTGATAAATTAAGATTAGAATTGAAGAGTGCGTAGAATTTAATTAATTATAGGTAGAAGGATAGAAGATAAGAGTAAATCGATATTCCATGAATGAAAGTAAAAGAAGAAAAGAGAGAATACATAGCCAAAATAGAGTAGAATTTAAAATCTGCTCTGTTTTTTTTACAAAAAATAGCAATCCTTAGTTTTATCAAGGAAATATGATTGAAATATTATGTAAATTATGATATAATATCGAAAAAATGAAATTAGTCGTTATTTAAGAAAAGGAGAAAATATGAGAATATTTGCATTTAAAGATGAAGAAACAAATCAAATATGGGCGATTACAACTAAAATGTGGTCAGAGAACCAAGAGGTATTTAATACACAAATGAAAGGAGCAATGCAACAAGCATTAGTAACAGTTGTATATGAAGATGGTGGAGAATTAAATAAAGTTATCATGGGAGATAAATATATACAAATTGCAGGTGCCAATGCATTAAATCCAAAGGTAGGTATAAAAAATTGGAATGATTGTTATGTTGTTGAAGGAGATAGAGTGTTTCCAAAAGATGTTGTGGAAGGTAAAAAAGAGCTTACATTAAATGAAGCTATAGAAGGTGTTTTTTTAGAAGGAAGACTCGAAGACTTGGTAAAAAATAAATATGTAAAAGGTTTTCCTAAACATGTTGTAGAAAATATCGATTCAGAAGAATGTAGAAAAGAATTGGAAGATTATTTTCAAACACATATTTCAATATTAGAACGAAAACAGCCATCAAACATTAACTTTGAAGATAATCAACAATTAGATGCAATCAGTAGAGGGTGTATAGCAGAAATTAGACAAATTGAAAAAGAAATTGGAAAACAGGATGAAGACTTGCCAGCAGATAAAGTGAATGAGATGTTGCAAGAAAAACAGAAAAAAGTAGAAAGAGCGAAACAAATAGCAGAAGAATTAGCATCATTGGCAGAAGAATTAGGAAAAACTCCACAAGATTTTTTAAAAGGAGAATAAATGAAAATAGAAGAAAAAGATATAAATGAATTGGAAGAATCATTGAAGCATTATACAGAAATAAAAATTAGATTTATATGTACGATAAATCAATATACTGAAAAAGAAAGAGAAATGTTTTGGGAAAAATTTTATGAACGAAAATTAAATATATTATTAAATATTTTATATTATAATTACACCCAAAATAATCTAACAATATATAAAAACCCATTTTTTGAAATTCCAAAAGAAGAAGTAAAAAAATATAGAGAAATGATATGTATAGAATTAAGTAAGATGAATATTGATAAAATTGCATCAAAAAATACTTTGTTAAAACAATATGAAGACTTGAAAGATAGAATCAAAAGCCAAAAAGAAGAGTTTATATATAATCAAGAATTTTGGAAATTATTTATGAATTTTTATAGTATATATAGTGATTAAATATTTTTGTTCTTACATTGATACTGAAAAAATTGACTAAGATGTATAAAAAATAATTTGCATTAAGAAAATAAATTTGGTATAATATAGCGATAAAAAAATATTAGGAGGTTTTCAACATGCGAAAACGGTTGGTAATAGGAATGGTAGTAGTGATAACGAGTGGTGCTATGGCTCTGTATGGGTGCAGGGGATCAAATCCTAAGACACAGGAGATACAAGCAGATCGGCAAGAATATGCTCAAAATGCATATCAATTAGGTCTGGCGGAGTCATTAGCTGTAATGCTTATGCCACCAGAAGAATCAAGAGAGGTTCAAGATATCATACATCAGACGATAGAACAAGAACTTTCTCTTGAGGAGCAGGAGAAGGTTTTAGATGAGGTTTTCGGACTTCTAAGTGAATATATTACCACAGATATTCAAGGACTAGATATGTATCAGCAGTTGTAAGTCCTGAGGAGAAACAGGTGCGTCATAAATACGATGTGCCTGTTTTTCATGTATAAAATGAAAAATTATGGAAATACTGAAAATAAATACATAAGAAACTAAGGAGGTACAGATGGAAGATATCGATTTAAAAAATATGGTTATTTTAAAAGACTTACCATCAAATATAGTAAAAGAAGCCTATGTGGTTTTTAAATCTAACAAAATGATAAAAAAATTCCAAAAGATAAATAAGAATACTGAAAAAAAGCAAGGAAATAGAAAAACTGAAGATAGCCAATATGCTATAAAAGAAGCAGAAATGTTAGTATCAGAATATATAGAAAAAGTAGAAAAATCTGAAAAAGAAGTGATATTAAATGCTAGAATTAATAAAAAACTAAAAAAATATGCCTATATAGCAAGTATTATAATTGTTTTACAATTTATATTATTAATCATTAAATAGGTATAAAACACCTTTTCCTAACATATAGTTTAACAAGAAACCAAGGAAGAGGTGTTGTTTTATGGAAAGGGCAATGACAGTAGAAGAAAGAATTAGACGAGCAGAGGAAATTTATGAACGCCGAAAAAGAAATGAAGGACTAACTGTTGTTCAAGAGAAAGAAAGTGAAAAATCAAAAAATGAGAAAAAAGATATAAAATTACTAAAAAAAATGGTTATTCAACTCATGATATGTATATGTATTTATCTAGTTATTTATACAATACAAAATAAGCAATATATTTTTTCGGAAGATTTTATTAACAAGGTAAATGAAATTATTTCTTATGATATTGATTTTAAAAAATTATATGAAGATAGTAAAAACATTATAATGGGAATTTTCAATAAAGAAAATGAAAATCAGAATGAAAGTCAAAATGAAACTCAGGAAAACAATGAGGTAAATGTAACAGAAAATACAGAAATAAATAATGGTATTGGAGGTGCAGTAGAGGAAAATATAGAAGAAACTCTACAAGTCGAAGAAAATCAAAATTTATCTCAAGAAGAGCAAGATATCCTTAATGTAAAAAATACAACAAGTTTTATAAAACCAGTAGAAGGAACGATTAGCTCTGTATATGGATATAGAGAAACTGCAACAGGAACAGTACCGAAAGATCACACAGGAACAGACATAGCGGCAATAACAGGAACCAAAATAAAATCAGCAACTGATGGTCAGGTAGTTTTGGCTTCAGATGAGGGGGATTATGGAAAACATATCAAAATACAAATAGGAGAAGTAAGTATTATTTATGCACATTGTAATAGCTTGTATGTAAAAGAAGGTGATATGGTTACACAAGGACAAGAAATAGCAGAAGTAGGATCGACTGGGAATTCAACAGGTCCACATTTACATTTTGAGATTCGAATATCAGAAAGGACAGTAGATCCACAAAAGATATTAGAATTATAAAGGAGAAAAAATGAAGTTTAGAATTGATTTAAAAATATTTATGCTTATTATATTGTTCTTAATAACCAATCAAATAAAAATATATGCTATGATAATGATATTTGCAATCATACATGAATTTGGACATTTATTAGCAGGAATTTTATTAGGAATGAAACCAGAAAAAATAGAGATAAAACCATTTGGTGTCTCAATAAAGTTTGATATAAAAAGAGAGGACTACAATATAAAAATAGGAAAAGGAAATCTATTAGAACTGAAAAAAATATTTGTAGCATTAGCTGGTCCTTTAACAAATGCATTAATCATTATGATTCTAAGGATGTATGACAGTCTGAAAATTAATGAATATGATATCATGATAATGATATTTTCGAATATGACGTTAATTTTATTTAACATATTACCAATATATCCATTGGATGGTGGAAGAATATTAAAAAGTATTATCTACATGATGAAAGGAAAACGTGTGGCCGAAAAATACATATATATTATATCTTACATAACTTTAATTATTATAACAATGATCAGTAGTATAGCAATTCTGTATTTAAAAAATATAGCTATATTTTTAGTCATCATTTTCTTATGGGGATTGCAAATGAGAGAATATAAAATATACGAAAATAGAAAGTTATTGTATAAAATAATACAACAAGAAATGAATCAATATGATAAAAAAGATATTCCTATTGAAAATAAGATAACGAATTAATAGTAAACTATACGAAAGAAGGTTGGAGGTAAGTCAAATGATAAAAATAGATAACGGAATTACACTAATTTCATTATCAATAGCGGTTATTATTGTATTAATCATAACAGGAATGATTCTTTATTCGGCAACAGATAGTATATATATAGAAAATTTGACAAATATGCAAAATGATATAGCAAATTTAAGAGATAAAGTATCGCTATATTATTCAGAATATGGTGATATACCAGTCAAAACGGAATATGAAGATGTTAGTAATTTAGAAAATGCAAAAGTAATAGGCGCAAATGATACGGGAAAATTTTATATCATAGAGTTGGAAAAATTAGAAGGATTAACTTTAAATTATGGCAAGGATTATGAAAAATATAAAGCAAATAATTATAAGTATTCATCAGATTTGACAGATATCTATGTCATTAATGAAGAAAGTCACAATATTTTTTATGCAAAAGGTATTAGAGTGAAAGAAAATAATACTATACAAATGTATTATACAGATTCAAAACCAGATGTAGAAGAGGTGAAATTAATTGGAGGAAAAGCAGAAAAATTGCTTTTTCTATTTTAATACATGCCTAATTTTAAAAAATTCAGGAAAGATTGATTTCCGTAGTAAATGCAAATTATAAAATCATGTAATATAATTGTAATATTTTAGCAATCTTTTTGTAATTTTAGCAACAAATATCATTGACAATTAATGGATTTCGTTATATGATATACACATCAAAAAATATGTGTTTTTAAATCCTAAGGAGGAGAATTATGGGAGAAGTAATTGTTATCACATCAGGAAAAGGTGGAGTAGGAAAAACAACAACAACAGCAAATCTAGGTTCTAGTTTAGCATTAGAAGGAAAAAAAGTAGTACTAATTGACACAGATATAGGATTGCGTAATTTAGATGTTGTTATGGGGTTAGAAAATAGAATTGTATATGACATTGTTGATGTTGTGGAAGAAAAATGTAAATTAAGACAAGCATTAATAAAAGATAAACGTTTTAAAGAATTATACCTATTACCGGCAGCACAAACAAGAGATAAAAGCGCAGTAAATGAAGAACAAATGAGAAATTTAGTAGGCAAATTAAAAGAAGAATTTGACTATATATTAATAGATTGTCCAGCAGGAATAGAGCAAGGATTTAAAAATGCCATTGCTGGAGCAGATAGAGCAATCGTTGTTACAACAGCAGAAATATCTGCAATAAGAGATGCAGATAGAATTATAGGACTTTTAGAATCATCTGATATAAAAAATCCAGAATTGGTGATTAATAGAATAAGACCAAACATGGTAAGAAAAGGTGAAATGATGGATGTTGATGATATTGTTGATTTATTATCCATCGATTTAATTGGTGTTGTGCCAGATGATGAATATATTATTACACAAACAAATAAAGGAGAGCCTGTTATTCAAAATAGAAGAGCACCATCAGGAAAGGCATATATTGAAATTGCGAAAAGAGTATTAGGAGAAAAAATAGAAGTAACAATTCCAGGAAGAGAAAAAGGATTTTTTGCAAAATTAAAAAGATTATTTAAGAAATCATAATAAAACAAAGTCGGAGGGAAATTTAAGCATGTTTGAAAACATAATGAAATTCTTTAATAAATTAAGAAAAAAAGAAGAAAAAACAGCACCAAATTCAAAAGAAGCTGCTAAAGAAAGATTACATTTAGTTCTTATGCAAGATAGAGCAAATGTTTCAGCAGATTTCTTAGAATTGATGAAACAAGAAATTATAGAAGTTATCAAAAAATATATAGATATAGATGAAGGGGCAATAGATGTAAGATTAACCAATAAAGAAAATGAAGATGGTACGAATGGAGCTCCAGCTTTATATGCGAATATTCCTATATTAAATATAAAAAATGAAGCAAGAAAAATAGAGAAAAAACAAGAAGAGGAAAAAGAAAACAAACAAGAAGAAAACAACAATCAAAAGAAAGAAGATGAAAAAGAAGAGAAACAAAACAAGCAAGAAGAAGTAAAAAACGATCAACAGGATAATAAAACAGAAGAAAAAAGCTCAGATTCTAAAGTTAACAAAGAAAAATTAGAAGATGAAGAAAAAAATGAAGATAAAGAGACAGATAAAAAAGAAGAAAATATAGAAACAGAAAATAAAGAAGATATTGCAGGAGAAAAAGAAACAAAAGAAGATTAACCTTGTTGTATACGGGAAAAGTTATATAGGTTCAAGATGAAGATTAATTTTCCCATACAATAAAAAATAGAAAAAGAGTGATTTCATGAGAAAAAGAGAATTAAAAAATATGGAGTGGGGAATCTTAATTACTGCAATTATTCTGTGTATTATAGGAATAGTTGCATTATTTTCTGCCACACAAGAAACTGAATATGAAGAATTTACAAAACAGATAATATGGTTTGTAGTTAGCTTGATAGCGATGGTGATTGTTATGTTTATAGATTATAACTTGCTATTGAAAGCATCACCAGTATTATATGGCATATTTATTCTATTATTGGTAGGGGTATTATTTACATCTCCGATTAATGGAGCGACAAGTTGGTATAATATATTTGGGTTTTCATTTCAACCAGCGGAATTTGATAAAGTATTTGTCATATTATTTTTAGCATATACCATCATAAAAATTCAACGAAAAGGGCAAGATGAAATTAATAGAATAACGAAATTACCAATTGCATTAGCAGTTGTAGGACTACCAGTTTTGTTAATTGTTATGCAACCTGACTATGGAACAGCACTAGCATATATTGTCGCAATGGCATTAATGTTATTCTCAGCAGGTTTGGATAAAAAATATATTATAGGAACGATTTTATTAATTATCATTGCAGTTCCACTATTATATAATTTTGTATTACCAGAACATGCTAAATCAAGAATTGATGTGTTTTTAAATCCAGAATCAGACCCTAGAGGAGCAGGATATAACATTATTCAATCTAAAATTGCCATAGGTTCAGGTGGATTAACAGGAATGGGAATCTTAAAAGGAAATCAAACACAATTAGGATTCTTATATCCGAAAACAACAGACTTTATTTATTCTGTTATTGGAGAAGAAATGGGCTTTATTGTAGCAGGTGGTATCATTTTATTATATGTATATTTGATAACCAAATGTATTTATATTGCAAAAACAGCAAAAGATAAAGCAGGTTCTATAATTGCCATTGGAATTACCGGCATATTTTTATTCCATGTGTTAGAAAATATAGGAATGGTTATGGGATTATTACCAATAACAGGTGTACCACTACCTTTTGTTAGTTATGGAGGAAGTTCTTTGATTACAAACTTCATATGTATAGGATTATTATTAAATATTAGTGGTAAAAGACAAAAAACAATATTTGTGCAATAAATGTAATTACAATTCAGTGTAGAATGCTTGCATATTTATTTTTATACATTCCTCGGCTCAATACGAATGCCAAGAAATTCTAAAACAATTTTATGGCACCCTTTCACGTCAAGCGCGAACATTTTCCATAAAATTATTTAAGAATTTCTAAGCATTCTCCAATCACATTCGTCATTTATAAAAATAAATATGCAAGCATTCTACACTGAATTGTATTAAGCATATAGTTATCTCTTGTTAGATAGATGAAAATATATATGTTTTATAAGGAGAAATGATGAGTTATATAAAAAAATTAAGGATAGGAAATGTAGAATTAGAAAATAATTTCATATTAGCACCTATGGCAGGTGTTACTAACAGACCATTTAGAATGATATGTAAAGAATATGGTGTGGGAATGGTTTGTACTGAAATGGCAAGTGCAAGAGCTATGTTTCACAATGATTTAAAAACAAAGAGATTGTTAAATACAGATGGAGAGAAAAGACCAATTAGTATGCAAATCTTTGGGAGTGATGAAGAGTCAATGGCATATGCTGCAGAATATGTAAGTAAGATTGCCGATATTGTGGATGTCAATATGGGATGTCCTGCTCCAAAAGTTGTTAAAAATGGTGATGGTAGTAAATTATTATTAGATTTAGAAAAGGCAGAAAGTATTTTAAAAACAGTGATGGAACATTCAAAAGTACCTGTTACCTTAAAAATTAGAAAAGGATGGGATAAGGAAAATATTGTAGCTGTAGAGATAGCAAAAATTGCAGAATCAGTTGGAATATCAGCAATAACGATACATGGAAGAACAAGAAGTGAATTTTATACAGGAAAAGCTGATTTAGACATTATAAAACAGGTAAAAGAAAGTGTTCATATTCCGGTGATTGGAAATGGAGATGTGGTAGATGGAGAGTCAGCAAAAAGAATGTTTGAATATACTGGTGTCGATGGTATTATGATAGGAAGAGGAACCTTTGGAAGACCATGGGTATTTAAAGAGATTATGGAATATTTAGAAACCGGTAAAAAAATGGAGGAACCAACCAATCAAGAAAAATTACAGATTATAGAAAAACATATAGATTTAGCGGTAGAAGAAAAAGGAGAGATAGCTGTTAAGGAACTTAGAAAACATATTGCGTGGTATACGAAAAATCTTAAAAATTCAAGTGAATTTAGAAATTCTATTAATAAAATAGAAACAAAAGAGGAGTTAATCAATAAAATAGAAGAATATTTTAAAAGTCTCTAGAATAAGATGTAGCAAAGATACAGTGCAGTGTCTAATTCCACAGAGGTATATATATTATATTTTTCGCTATCCTAACACTTTACATACTCTAACCAAATCAGCTCCCACGGGACTGTTGCTGATTTAATAAGAGTATGTAGCGTGTCGGTCCCCACGAAACCCGTTTAAAATATAATATATATACCTCTGAGAAATTAGACACTGAACAGAAACTTACTTGTTTTATTAGGAGGCTTTTTTTGAATAAAATTAAAATATTAAAAAAACAAATCATCATAATTAGTATAATCGTTATTTTTTTCACTACATTTTTTTATATAACAAAGAGTAAAAAAATAAAAATTGGAAATAATAGTAGTAGTCAAGAAATAATTGAAAATATTTTAAATATTAGTTCATATGAAAGTATTATAGAAGTAGAAGTTAATAGTAATAAAAATGTTAATAAATATGTTATACAACAAAACTACATAGAACCCAATATGTCAGAGCAAGAAATATTAGAACCAGATAATATAAAAGGTATAAAAATTATAAAAGCAAAAAATGAATTAAAGGTAGAAAATACAAATTTAAATATGACAAAAATATATAACAATTATCCATATATAACCAATAATTGTATGGATTTAAATACATTTATAGAAATATATAAACAAGATGGAAAGCAAGAATATGAGGAAAAAGATAATGAAATTATATTAGAAACGGAAAATGAAGAAAATCCATATACCCAATATAGAACATTATATATCAGCAAAGAAACAGGAAAACCTACTAAAATGGAAATAAAAGACAATAGCAAAAAAACATTAATTTACATATTATATAAGGAAGTAAAGTTTCAATAAAAACTTTACTTGGCTAATATTTAAAATAAAACACATACTTGATAATATAACAATATCGGGAGTGAAAAAAATGGTAATAAAAAGAGGAGATATGTTTTATGCAGATTTAAGCCCAGTAGTAGGTTCTGAACAGGGAGGAATTAGACCTGTACTAATTATACAAAATGATTTGGGAAACAAATATAGTCCTACAGTTATTGCAGCGGCTATTACTTCACAAACAGGGAAAAATAAATTACCAACACATATAGAAATTGATTCAGAAAGTTGTGGATTAAAAAATAATTCAGTGGTTTTAACAGAGCAAATACGAACAATTGATAAAAGCCGTTTAAAGGAAAAGATAGGTCATATAGATGATGAAAAAATCATTAATCAAGTAAATAATGCATTAGGTGTAAGTTTTGGGCTAGAAGAATAAAGAGGATTTAAGTTTATTTAAATCCTCTTTTCTATATCTTTTTATACTCTTAATTTTTTTATAATTTTAATTTCTTTGTACAAATTCTCAATAATGGCTTTTCTAGTATTGTATGCTTCTATATATTCTTGATGAACTTGTTCCAAATTATCAACTGTTTCTCCAGGTTTGGCTAATACTCTAATTCCCTCTGCATAATAATGCTTATCTTTTTCACTTTTTGCCTTTTCCATTTTTCTCTTGTATTTTTCCATTTGTTTCATACGTTTGATATCTTCAGCTAATGCATCAACATAACTTTGTGTACAAGTAATTTCATACTCAATATCATCAATAACAACTTTAAATAAAGTACGAACAATAATAGCATTACTTTTACCAAGTTTTACTTCTTCAGCAAGTTGATTTAAGGTACCAGAATAATCTGGAGTGACAGATGGTTTTGTTTCATCTATTAAGATTTTTAAAGTATCAGATATACCAACATGAGATTTATATTGTCTTTTACTTACAATAGCATCATATTCATCAGCTACTCGAATAATTTGTCCCTCATAAGGAATATCTTTCTTGGTTAATCCTTGAGGATATCCTGAACCATTTAGAGCTTCATGATGATATAAAGGACCAGCAGCATAAGGTCTTAATTTTAAATCTTTCATACACATTTCATATCCTAAAGTAGTATGCTTTTTCATAACCTCGAATTCTTCATCAGTTAATTTGGCAGGCTTTTGTAAAATGGCAGGTGGAATAAATAATTTTCCAATGTCATGAAGGTAAGCACAAATTGTACAATATTCTGTAAATCCTTTATTACAATGTAGGTATTCACAAAGTCTACAAGTTAATGCTGCCACATTTTCAGAATGTTTTCTTGTAAAAACATCTAATGTATCTAACATGTTTAGTTGATAACGCATGGTTTTATCTAAGTTATATGATTTTAAACTTGTTTTATCATAAAAATCAAATTCTGGTTGTTTCATAATTTTTCACCCCTATCAAAAATATCATACCATTAAATAAAAAAAACTGCAATAAGAATAAAAAAAAATGAGAGAAGTCATGATAGAATAGATAAAGAAAGAGAGCAAAACCTTATAAATCTAAAGAGAAACAGATAGATTGACATAATTTGGAAAATAATATATAATATTGTCGACACATGGAAACCCTATTTCAGAAGAGGAGGTTGAGGATATGAAGAAAGCCAGTTATTTAAAGTTATATAGATTCATAGAGCAGTATGCAAGCAAAAAAGGGTTGCGGAATACATTAATCGCGCTACCACTTGCTGTAAAGTATCACGAGGGGCAGAAGCGAGATGATGGTGAACCATATATTATGCATCCTATGAGAGTGTGTATCACGTTGATTCTATTAAGACCGGAATTAGCCTTTCGGAAAGCATACCCTCGAAAAAGTGAACAATGGGTGTGGCAGCAATGCGACATTCTATTTGCGACAGCATTGTTGCATGATGTAGTTGAGGAGGCAGAATTACCTAAAAATGGAAAGGAACTGGTCACAGTTTATCATCTCGATAAAGAGGTTTTGAAGAATGTCAGAATTCTTTCGAAACTACCTAAGAGAAAGAAACATTTTTGGAGTAGGATTTATAGGCCAAGGAGCTATTATCGAAAGATATCTCAATCGATAATACCTTCATTGACCAAACCTGTTGATCGCAAAGACAACTGCATGACATTTGGGGTATTTCCTGCAAAACGGAAGAAAAAGTATATGATAGAAAACTATGAGTACATATATCCGTTATGTAAGAAAACGAGAAAGAAATACCCTGAATTTGCAAGAATCATTGACACAATTGAAGGCATGATTAAAGAAAATGTTAGGCCATATGAATATGTATTAAATCTAAAAACTGGTAACCTCACAGAGAGAGTCAACACATGTTGACTCTCTCAACCTTTTTATATAAATGAAAATTTGGTGTAAATTTGTCTAGATAGTTTCTAATAGATAAGCTTGAAAAATGAGGAAAATTATGGTATTATAGGTAAGATAAAACAAACAAGGAAAAAGTTGAATAATGCAATTATTTTTCAACTGTATGGATACTTAAGGAAGGGAATGAGATAAAAATGTATAGAACAAAAACTTGTGGAGAATTAAATATCAAAAATGTAAAAGAACATGTTGAATTGGCAGGATGGATTCAAAAGATAAGAGATTTAGGTGGAATGACTTTTATTGATTTAAGAGATGAATTTGGAATCACACAAATTGTTGTAAATGACGAAGAATTAAAGAAATTTGTTAAAGATTTACATACAGAAAGTTGTATCCACATAGAGGGAGAAGTTGTGGAAAGAGCAAGTAAAAATCCACATATGAAAACAGGAGATATTGAAGTAGTTGCTGAAAAAATAGAAGTATTAGGAAAATGTAAAAATGTACTTCCTTTTGAAATCAATACAGACCAAGAAGTTAGAGAAGATTTACGATTAGAATATAGATTTTTAGATTTAAGAAATGAAAAATTACACAACAATATTTTATTACGTTCAAAAATTTTAAAAACAATAAGAGATAAAATGGATGAATTAGAATTTACAGAAATTCAAACACCAATCTTAGCAAATTCTTCACCAGAAGGTGCAAGAGATTATTTAGTACCAAGTAGATTAAATCCAGGGGAGTTTTATGCGCTTCCACAAGCACCACAACAATTTAAACAATTATTAATGGTTAGTGGATTTAATAAATATTATCAAATTGCACCATGTTTTAGAGATGAAGACCCAAGAGCAGATAGAGCACCAGGAGAATTTTATCAATTAGATTTTGAAATGAGTTTTGCTACACAAGAAGATGTTTTTAAAGTCATTGAAGAAGTTGTACCATATACATTTGAAAAATTTACAGATTGGAAAGTAGATAAAGGACCATTTGTTAGAATTCCATATAAAGAAGCAATGGAAAAATACGGAATTGATAAACCAGATTTAAGAAATCCATTAATTATTCAAGATGTAACAGATGTATTTAAAGGTTCTGAATTTAATGCATTTAAAGATAAAACGATAAAAGCGATTATTGTACCAAATGGAGCAGAACAAGGAAGAAAATTCTTTGATAAAATGGGCGAATTTGCCACAACAGATGAAGTAGGTGCAAAAGGATTAGCTTGGACAAAATTAGACAATGAAGGAAATGTACAAGGTGGTATTGCAAAATTCATTACAGACGAAATTAAAGAAAAATTAGAAAAAGACTTCGGTCTAGAGAAAAATGCAAGTATTTTCTTTATTGCAGATGAATTTGAAAAAGCACAAAAAATTGCAGGATTAGTGAGAATTGAATTAGGAAAACGATTAGACTTAATTGAAAAAGGTGTATATAAATTCTGCTTTATTGTAGATTTTCCAATGTATGAATTATCTGATGAAGGAACCATCGATTTTAGCCATAATCCATTCTCAATGCCACAAGGTGGTTTAGATGCTTTAGAAAATAAAGATCCATTAGATATATTAGCATACCAATATGATTTAGTATGTAATGGATATGAAATGGCATCAGGAGCTGTTAGAAATCATGATCCAGAAATCATGGTAAAAGCATTTGAAATTGCAGGATATAGTGAAGAAGATGTCAAAAATAGATTTGGTGCATTGTATAATGCTTTCCAATATGGAACTCCACCGCATGCAGGAGCTGCACCTGGAATTGATAGAATGATTATGCTAATTGCAGATTCGCAAAATATTAGAGAAGTTATTGCATTTCCAAAGAATAAAAAAGCAAGAGATTTATTAATGAGAGCGCCATCTGTTGTTACAGAACAACAATTAAAAGATGTACATATTACATTAGATTTAGATGAAAAATAAAATGTAAAATTTTACTATGTTCGCTTGTTTTTTAGAAAAATATATAGTATAGTATCAACCATAGGAAATAAAAAGAAGCAGATGTAGGTGTAAATAAGGAACAATAAAAATACACCACATTTTGCTCCGCCAAGCAATGTGGTGTATATCTATCATATAGGTAGCACACATTTTCTGTGGCTTTTATTTCCTATATTTATTATACACAGATGGTTTAGATTTGTCAAATATTTTAAGAAACTTCAAAATGCTAATATAATTGATATAATTTGTGAAATGGAGGAATGATTATGGAATACCGATATAGTCCAAGTGGAGTTTGTTCAAGAGAAATGATTATTGAATTAGATGGAAATATTATTAAAAAATTAACGATTGTTGGAGGATGTGCTGGAAATACAGTAGGTGTTTCTAAATTGATAGAAGGAATGAATATTAATGAAGCAATTAGAAGACTAAAAGGAATTCCTTGTGGTACAAAAGGAACATCTTGTCCAGATCAATTATCCAAAGCATTGGAAGAAGTGAAAGAAAAATACAAAATAGACTAATTCAAAATCATTCAAAATATATTCTAATGAACTTGGAATGTCTGAATTTTTGAAAAAATAAATATGAAAATAGAATGAGGAATTTTAATGAAAGAAAAAGTATTGTTAGGAATGAGTGGCGGCGTAGATAGTTCTGTGTCAGCCATTCTTTTAAAAAAAGCAGGGTATGAAGTCATTGGTTGTACAATGAATTTGCTTGATGAACCAAATGAGGAAGCCATACAAGATGCTAAAAAAGTATGTGAGAAATTAGGTATTGAGCATCATGTTTTGGATTGTAGAAAAGAATTTAGATGTCATGTGATGGATACCTTTATTTCTGAGTATGAAAATGCAAGGACACCAAATCCTTGTGTAGAATGTAACCAATATTTGAAATTTGGTACTTTTTATGACAAGGCAAAAGAGCTAGGATGTCAATATATCGCAACAGGTCATTATGCAAAAAAAGAATATTCAGAAAAATATAAACAATATGTTTTGAGAAAATCAAATGAAGAGAAAAAAGACCAGACATATTTTTTATACACCATTCCAAGAGAAAAAGTAGAGCATATTTTATTTCCATTGCAAGATAATGTAAGTAAAGACGATACAAGATTATTGGCAGAAGAATACGGATTAGAAATTGCGAGTAAAAAAGACAGCCAAGAAATTTGCTTTATCAAAGATGATGATTATCAAAGATTTTTAAAAGAGAACATGCAAAAACAACCAAAAAAAGGAAAGATTGTTTTAACCACAGGGGAAGTTTTAGGAAATCATAATGGATTGATTAATTATACAATAGGGCAAAGAAAAGGATTAGGAATTTCTTATAAAGAACCATTGTATGTTGTAAGATTAGATATGAAGAATAATCAAGTGATTGTTGGTACAGAAACAGAATTATATAGTAGTCAATTAGAAGCAATGAATGTCAATTGGATTGTAAATATTGAAAATAAATTAGTAGATGGATTAGAATGTTTTGCAAAAATCCGATATAGAGCAAAAGAGGCAAAGGCAAAAGTAGTAAAAGAAAATGAAATTATAAAAGTGGTATTTCAAGAACCACAAAGAGCCATTACCCAAGGACAGTCTGTTGTATTTTACGATGAAGATGGTATTGTTTTGGGTGGGGGGAAAATTAGATGATAGATTATAAAGAAATGAATATATAAAAAGAAAGACTATGCTTGGCTTAAGTAATAGTCTTTCACAACATTAAGTTTCTTTTTTTATCATTGCTTGCATGAGAATCAATGCACCAAGGTGTGTACTTACAGATATTCCTCCTATAGGTACATAACCATCGGAAATAGCTTTGTTTACCTTTTCAGAAAATTCTTTTGTAGATAGATATTCCATAAAAGTTTCTGAAACTATCGTATATTCCATACTGTAAATCCTCCTATGAGTAGGTGCCAAGCTAACCTTTAATATTCTTAATTATAGTAAAATTATAGATAAAAGTCAAATTGTGTAAATGAAAAATGGATAACTTTATATTTTATTTTAATAGATAGTTTCAATTATTTACTATTAATAATTTCATCAGCCTGTGTTTGTGTAATATACTCATTTTCAACCATGGTATTTAAAACATGAGCTTGTCTTTGATTTGCTAAATCTGGATTAACCGTTGGAGCATATACAGAAGGAGCATTCGGAACACCAGCAAGCATAGAAGCTTCATCTAAATTCAAATCTTTTGGTTCTTTATTGTAATATCCCATACTAGCATCATAAATACCATAATAGCCATCTCCAAAATAGGCACTATTCACATATAAAGCAAAGATTTCATCTTTTGAAAATTTTTGTTCTAAATCATAAGCAGCAAATAATTCTCCTAATTTTCTAGTGGCAGTTTCTTCTTGTGTAAACACTAAATTTTTTGCCACCTGTTGTGTAATGGTACTACCACCTTCTTGTAATTCGCCAGTTCTAAGGTTTGTCCAAAGAGCTCTAGCAATTCCAATAAAATCAACAGGACCATGGTCATAATATCTTCTATCTTCAACAGAGATAACTGCATTAATATAGTCTTGAGACATTTCACTAAACGGGGTATAGTGTTCATCACCTGTTACTTCTCCCGTTCTTGTTAATAGCGGTTTTTCATCTAAGGCTTTAGAATAAGCAACAAAACCAATAATGCCACATACAATGCCAGCAATTAAAATCAATATAAAAATAATCAATAATAATTTTCTAAAAAGTTTCATAGACACCTCTATATAATCTTTTTCTTTATTATATAGTAATATTTATGTTTTTACAATAATGTAAAAGTTAAGATTTTATGAATTTTTTATAAATGCCTTCTATTTACAAAAATAGAATACTATGATAAAATCCAAAATAGTATAATATAATTATATTATGCCATATATTAATACCTAAAAGAGGTGAAAGAAAATGATAAAATTTACAAAAATGCATGGGCTGGGGAATGATTATGTCTATATGGATGCCATTCATCAAAATATAGAAAAAGAATCATCTCTAGCTCAATTTGTTAGCAATCGAAACTTTGGAATTGGATCAGATGGATTAATTCTAATCTGTAAAAGTGAAATTGCAGACTTTAAAATGAGGATGTTTAATGCAGATGGTAGTGAAGCTGAAATGTGTGGAAATGGAATACGATGTGTAGGAAAATTTGTATATGACAAAGGTCTTACAAATAAAACAGAAGTTACCATAGAAACATTAGCAGGTGTCAAAACATTACAATTAAATGTGGAGGAAGGAAAGGTAAAAACAGTAAAGGTGGATATGGGAGAACCAATCCTTACACCAAAAGAAATCCCTGTTATTTCAGAAGAAGAACCAGTAAAAAATTTAAAGTTAAAAGCAAAAGATAAAGAATTTACATTTACTTGTGTATCAATGGGAAATCCACATGCGATTACTTTTGTAGAAAATACAAAAGATTTTGATGTAGAAACTTATGGAAAGATTCTAGAAGTAGACAAAGCATTTCCAAATAAAACAAATGTGGAATTTATCGAAATTGTAGATAAAAACCATATAAAAATGAGAGTTTGGGAAAGAGGCGCTGGAGAAACACTAGCTTGTGGTACAGGTGCTTGTGCATCTGTTGTAGCATGTAGCTTAAATGGTTTGACAGAAAATACAGTAAAAGTAGAATTACTAGGTGGAACATTAGAAATCGAGTGGAACAAAGAAGATAATCATGTATATATGACAGGACCTGCAGTGACTGTTTTTGAAGGTGAGTTGTTAGTATAATATTATTTTAAAGATATATGTTTTTATAAGATTAGCACGAAGACCGTTGTAAAAAACATTATAAAGGCAAGAGAAATGAGGAGGAATGAAAAATATGAGTTATATAAATGAAAATTTTTTAAATTTACAAGAAAGCTATTTATTTTCTACAGTAGCAAAAAAGGTAGCAGAATATAGTAAAAAGAACCCAGATAAAGAAATAATCAAATTAGGAATAGGAGATGTGACAAAACCAATTGTACCAGCATGTTTAGAAGCTATGCATAAAGCAGTTGATGAAATCGGAACAGCTGAAGGATTTAAAGGATATGGACCAGAACAAGGATATGAATTTTTAAGAAATGCTATTGTAGAACATGACTATAAAACAAGAGGAGTTGATATAGAACCAGATGAAGTATTTGTATCAGATGGAGCAAAATGTGATTGTGGTAATATTGTAGATATATTTGAAAAAGATAATAAAGTGGCAATTACAGACCCAGTATATCCAGTATATTTAGATACCAATGTTATGTCAGGTAGAAGTGGAAAATATAATGATAAAACAGGAACATATGAAAATATTGTCTATTTACCAGTAACAGCTGAAAATGATTTCAAACCAGCATTGCCAAAGGAAAAAGTAGATATGATTTATCTATGTTTCCCAAACAATCCAACAGGAACCGTACTAAATAAAGAAGATTTAAAAGTTTGGGTGGATTATGCAAAAGAAAACAATAGTATTATATTATATGATGCAGCATATGAAGCCTTTATAGAAGAAGAAAATGTACCACATAGCATTTATGAAGTAGAAGGAGCAAAAGATGTAGCCATTGAATTTAAGAGTTATTCAAAAACAGCAGGTTTTACAGGTGTTAGATGTGCCTATGTAGTGATTCCTAAAACCGTAAAAGGATATACAAAAAATGGGGAAACAGTGGAATTAAATAAACTTTGGAATAGAAGAACTTGTACAAAATTTAATGGAGTATCCTATATTGTACAAAGAGCAGCAGAAGCTACTTATACTGAAGAAGGAAGAAAACAAATAGAAGAAAATATTCGATATTATAAAGAAAATGCAAAAATCATCAAAAACGGATTAGAACAAGCAGGATTTACAGTATATGGGGCTATTAATTCACCATATGTTTGGTTAAAAGTACCAGAAGGAATGACTTCATGGGAATTCTTTGACAAGTTATTAGAAGAGGTAAATATTGTCGGAACTCCAGGAAGTGGATTTGGACCTCACGGAGAAGGATATTTTAGATTAACTGCTTTTGGAACAAAAGAAAATACAGTAAAAGCAGTTGGAAGAATAAAAAATTGGAATATATAATAAAGAAGAAAACAATTAGAGATTTTATTTCTAATTGTTTTCATTTTTTAAATTAAAAGTTTGTAAATTAGACGAGTCTCTATTTTTATTATTTTTCACACCTTGTGTGTCGCAACCAACAAATAAAATGAATCGTAGGTTGCTCCAATCGCACTCACTGCGTTCGTTTGGTCGCTTACGCGGTGTCTCAAAATAATAAGAATAGAGACTTGTCTGATTGATAATAATATTGAATTATTTGTATATAAAATAGAACAATACAATTGAAAAAAACGCATATAAAAGGTATAATAGAATGGGTGAAATAAATGGAAAAAAGTAAAAAAGAGAATGTATTAAATAAGATTATAAAAAGAATCAAAGAAGAAGAAAAAAACATTTATAAAGCAAATCAAATAGACAGAAACCATTATAAAATGAAAATCAATATAAATAGATTTATACAAATTACTGAAAATTTAAAAGATAAAGATATAGGAGAGTTTACAGATGAAAATGTCATGGTAACACATAATGGAAATCCATATATGACATATATTTTAGCTATAAAAGCGATTTGCAGTAATACGAATTTAGAGATATGTGTAAATGAAACCATGTTAGGGACAAACAGTGTGATTGCAAAAATCATAGAAGAGGTATTAAAAGAATTAAAAATAAAGACACATATTGCTATCATCAGAACGCTAGATATACAAACATTAAAAAATCAAAAAAACATAAGCATTATTGTTTTGCAAGATAAAGCACAATATTCACAATTATTAAGAGCAAAAGTTCCCAATGTAGTATATAAACCAATATATAATGTAGCTTTATATATAGATGATGAAGAATTTGAAGAAATCCAACAAGACATTATACAATATTGTGATGAGAATTTTATAGAAATAGAAATATATGATGCAGAGGATGTAGAAGATGCAATAGAACAATTAGAAGCAGACAATGAAGGAGAATATGCATTAATTTTGACAAAGCAAAAAGTGGATATGGATAAAATAAAAGAATTAAAAGAGAAAGAAAATATAGATATTTATATTAATAAAAATATTTTAATAGATTTAGAAGAAAGAGTAATAAATAAAAAAATTGGATAAGTAGGTGAGAGAAAATGGCAACTATAAGTGAAATACAAAATTTATTGAATAAAGTAGAAATAACAATAGATGAAGATGATATAAAAGATGCGATTGAACTTTTCTATGACGGAGAATCTTTTGAAAAGGGAGAAAACATTGAAGAAACGCTTATAAAAAATGCACAATATATTAACTTTAAAAAGTTATTAATAATTATTGTTAAAAGAAGACAGGAACTTTTAAACGAGTATAAAGCGCAAAAGATATCACCGTTAATAGAAAAACAGAATGAAGAACAATTAAAGAAAGCAATAAAATTTGCAAGATCATATATAAAACCTGAAGAATTTGTCAAAGTATCAACATTGGATTATGCACTAGGTAGAGAAGAGATAATAGATTCAAAAACAGTTGTATATGGGGAGAAAATAGAAAAGAAAAATAAACTTTATGAAAAAATAAAAGAGCTATTACCAGATATCGAAGTTTCTAATTTTTTCGGATTATTGAAAAATGTATTAGAAGATGAAAAAATGGGAGAACTACAATTTAGAAAAGAAATAAATCATTTTATGGAAGAAAAAGGGATGCAACAAAAAGAAATAGCTTCTTTTTGGCAAAAGTTCTATGAATCTGAAAGTGAAGAACAAACAGAAGAAGTACTTCAAGTGATTGACAAAGAAAAGTTTAATAAAAGGATTAAATCACTATTTGAAAGTTTGGGACCATATGTCAATGCAGAAAAATGTTTTTTATTTTATGGATGTTGTTTAGGTTGCGATTTAGAAAAACGGAAAAGAATTAGACGAAAAAGGACTTATATTTTTAGAAAATTTAGAAAAATTAATAAAAGATGTTAATAAAAATACGAAAATTTTGGATAGTAATGGAAATTACTTTAAAATAGAACAACTTTATGGACTTCTTACAAAATGGAATCAAGATACAAAAGAATACTGTAGAGATATAGAATTGATTTCAGGAAGGAAAACATTAAGTGATACCAATGGTTATGAAGAATATTGTACCAAAGAGGATTTAAAAATATTAGCACAGGCAGAAGGAAATTTACTATATCTAGCACAAAGAAAAAAATTAAATAATGCAACTATATATAATATTGCTATGGAGCATCCTGTATCAGAAGAAACGTTAGTAGGATTATATCAATGTGGAGCATTTAATCTAAAAAAAGTAGAGGCATATGCAAAAGAAAAAGAGATGGATTTTAGTAGCATAAAAGAGAAAATAAAACAACAAAACTTAAAAACAGGTGAAAAAATCGATTTGACTAATGAAGAAATTTGGAAGTTGCTAACACCAGAAGAAAGATTACAAATGGTTGTAGAAAGTATAGATGCAGGTGAAACAAGAAATATAAGAGGAAGAATAGAAGAAGTTTATGATATAGAAGAAATGGCAAATCTATATAAAGAAATTTATTGTACAGAACAACAAACAGAGAAACAAAGTCAAGAACTTGAAGAAAAAAGGAAAAAATATGAAAATCTAATAAAATTACACAATGCTTTAAGAATGCAAGATAGAGACGATATTGTACTTCTATTAGAAGAGGAATTAAGTGATGAAATGTTAACCAATTTGTATTGTGATCATGCGATTAGTATGAATGTTCTTGAAAGTTATGGAGAAAAAGAATTGGTAATAGAGACATTTAACCAAGGAAAACTTCATGAAAAAGATATAAAAGAAGCTATCGTAAGATATCCAATACCATTGGACGAACAACAAATTTATCAATATTATCAACAAGGTATTTTGACACCAAGAGATATATTAGACTTATATATAAATGATAGAATAAATTTAGATACAATCAAACAAATTAATGAAAAATTACCAGAAGAGCAAAAAATAAATTTAGAACTAACAGAAGAAGAACTAGCACATCTATATCAGGTGTCTAAAAGGGAAAAAAATCGTAAAAAAACAAATTTAGATAAAGTATTAAAATATAAAAGATACAGTTTATTGTATCAAACACTAAAAAGATCAAATTTAGAAGAAAATGAAAAGTTTGAATCAGACAAAAAAATATTAGAACATATCCATAATGTTGAATCAGAAGATATCATGGAATTATATATAGATAATTTGTTAACATTAGAAACTGTGTTGCAATATGGAGGAAATGACTTAGTAAAAAAATTAATTCTTCAAGGAGATTTGAGGACAAATGATGCGAGAACATATTTTGAAACTGAAAAAGAAAATGTGAGTATAGAAGAAATATTAGAAAATCCAGATATGGACGAAACAGAAAAATTAATATTGATATATACAACATATGGTGATAATGTTCCCAAAAGAGAAAAATTAGTAAAAAATCATCTTTCTGCATATGCATCAGATATAAAAGGAGAAAAAACGACAACTAAAAATAAAAAAGAAGAAGAGACAAAAACAGGTAAAAGAAATACAACAACAGATCCATATGAAAGATGGAAACTATTAGCATTGTTAGATAAAAACTATAGTAGAAAATATGTAGGCGGGTATTTAATTGTCAAATTACACAACACACAAAAAGCCATTATAGAAAAGTTGTATGGAAAAAAGTATGGAGAAGTAGAACCAGGACATGATGCATCAACAATTGGTTTAGCAATAGAAGAATATGAAAAATTAGAATCAGAACTCATTAAAGGTAAAAGATTTGATATTGTCAAATTAAGAGATGTAGCAAGAAATCATCCAGAAATCATTACAAAGGTTACACATCATTCGGCTAGCTATGATAGAAAAGGAAATGAAAAGAACAGTTGGGTAAAAAGAATATTAAAATATGTGTGTGATGAACAACCAGAAAAAGTATATTCTGATGAAGAAATTGCTCAAATAAATGAATGTTCGAAAGCAATTGAAAAATCAAGAAAAGAAATAGAAAGATAATATTACAAAGAGAGACCTTATATATAAAGTTGAAGGTTTCTCTTTAATAAATTTAAGTTTAAAGAAAATAATTTTTACAATTTAGAATATAAAAATACAAAGCTTTAAGAAAAAAACAACTAAACAAAAGTTCGAAAATGTATTGACTTTTTTAGACAGAATTTATATAATGTGAAAGAATAAGAAAAGCTAAATTTTGTTGAATAGAAAAAATGAACAGAAATTAAAAAGAATCATGTTTCGAGCTGAATAAAATTTCAACACTAGATACTGATTAAAGGAAGGAATGAAACAAAAAATGAAAGAAGAATTTTTAAATTTATTAAGAACAGTAAATCGAGAAGGAATAGAAGACATTATCAATTTTTTAGAAAAATCAGACTTTTTTAAAGCACCTGCAAGTACAAGATTTCATGGAAACCATGAAGGCGGATTAGTAGAACATAGTTTAAAAGTATATGAAATTTTAAAACATAAAGTAGAACACAATGTAAAAGGTGTAACCGTGCCAGAAGAATCAATTATCATCATTGGATTATTACATGATATTTGTAAAACCAATTTTTATAAAGTAGATTATAGAAATGCAAAAAATGCATTAGGCGTATGGGAAAAAGTACCATATTATACGATTGAAGATACCATTCCATATGGACATGGAGAAAAATCGGTTATGATGATTACAGAATATATGAAATTAACACCAGAAGAAAAATATGCAATTCGTTGGCATATGGGATATACAGAACCAAAGGAATTATATAATGCTATAGGAGCTTCTTATACAAAATATCCAATAGCATTATTAACACATGAAGCAGACTTAGAAGCGACTTATTTCTACGATACATAAAAGTTGCCAAAGGGGACGGGTTAAAATGGCAACTTTTGATTAAAAGATAAATGTTTTTATAAAAATAAAAAAGGAAGGAAAAAGATATGTTAGCATATATAAAAGGAACATTAGAAATGAAAATGACAGAATATGTGGTCATTGATGTAGGAGGATTAGGATATAAAGTATTCATGTCAAGTATTGGAATGGAGAAATTAGGAAATATAGGAGATCAAGTAAAAGTATATACCTATTATAGAGTAAGAGAAGATGACATTAGTATATATGGATTTAATTCTAATGAAGAATTGAGAATGTTTGAATTATTATTATCAGTTAGTGGAGTCGGAGCAAAAACAGCATTAGCAATGCTTGCTGTATGTACACCTTCTGAATTTGTGTTAGCGATTGTATCAGAAGATATTAATGTATTAACATCCATTCCAGGAATTGGACCTAAATCTGCTAAGAGAATTATTTTGGAATTGAAAGATAAAATCAAAAAAGAACAACAAATTCAAGAATTAGAAAATGCTTCAAGAAATAATAAAGAAATGAGCGAAACAAGTATAAAAGTAAAACAAATGATTGAAGATGATAACAAAGTACAAGAGGCAATAGCAGCCCTACAAGTTTTAGGATATAACAAAAAAGAGATTGAAAAAGCATTTATGAAAATAGATAAAACGAATTTAACAACAGAAGACTTGATTAAGAAAGGATTAATGATTTTAGCAAATTAAATCCTATTTTAGAATATAGAAAAAAGCAATTTTTTCTATATATCATATGGAATTGTTTCAATGATAGGGAAGGAAAGGAAAATAAAGATGAATAGTAATGAACCATTAGCATTTAGAATGAGACCAAGAACCCTAGAAGAATATGTTGGACAAGAACATGTTTTAGGAAAAGGCAAAATTTTATATAGAACCATCAAAGCAGATAGACTATCTAGTATTATCTTATTTGGACCACCTGGGTGTGGAAAAACATCATTAGCAAGAGTGATTAGTGAAACCACAAAATATAAATTTTATAAAATCAATGCGGTTACTTCAGGAGTAGCAGATATTAAAAGAGTGGTAGAAGAAACAAAGAACTTTATGATTAATCCTGCTGGAAAAAGTATTTTATTTATTGATGAGATTCATAGATTCAATAAATTACAACAAGATGCCTTACTTCCTTTTGTAGAAAATGGAACAGTTATTTTGATTGGAGCAACAACAGAAAATCCATATTTTGAAGTTAATAAAGCTTTGATTTCTAGGTCAATGGTTATCAAATTAGAGCCATTAACAACAGAAAATATTTTTACGATTTTAAAAAATGCAATTACGAGAAAAGATGGATTAGGGGAATATAATTTAAAAATAGAGGACGAGACTTTAAAAAAATTAGCGATAATTGCTAATGGTGATGTTAGAACAGCTTTAAATGGATTAGAAGTTGCAGTATTAACAACCAATATGGATACAGATGGATATATCCATATTACAGATGAAATTATTAAAAATAGTGTACAAGATAGAAAAGCCATATTTGATAAAAATGGGGAATCTCATTATGATAATATTAGTGCATTTATTAAATCCATGAGAGGGTCTGACCCTGATGCAGTTGTATTTTACTTAGCGAGAGCATTAAATGGAGGAGAAGATCCTATGTTTTTAGCAAGGAGAATTGTGATTTGTGCATCAGAAGATGTAGGATTAGCAAATCCACAAGCTTTAATAGTTGCAAATTCTGCTATGCAAGCGGTTCATATGGTAGGAATGCCAGAAGCAAGAATTATTTTATCAGAAGCAGCTATATATGTTGCCTTATCGAAAAAATCAAATGCAAGTTACTTGGCAATTAATAAAGCCTTAGAAGATGTAAAAAATAAGGAAACAGGAGAAGTACCAATGCATTTAAGAAATGCACCAATTGAAGATATGAAAAATTTAGGATATAGTAATGGATATTTATATCCTCATGATTTCCCTGGCCACTATGTAGAACAGCAATATTTACCAGATGAAATGGTAGGAACCAAATATTATATAAACGATGAGAATATTGATTTATAAGAATAGGATAGAGAGTTATATAATAAAGATGACATTTTATAAAAAAAACTGTCATCTTTATGATTTTTTAGTATATGATATCAAAATGTGGAAATCATAGATAGAAATATAACAATAGGAGGATAAAATGCCAAGAGATGGAAATGATGGACAAAATGCAAAAGAAAGTGAATGGAAAAATAAAGATGAGATATACTTATTTGAATTACAAAAATTTTTGGATATAGTGGAAAATGTGGAAGATGAAGAGTTGCGAAAAGAAATTATTGCACAAATGCTAAAATGTGATAAAAGAATTACACAATTAGCAGAGACTATTTTCGAAGAATTAGAAAAACAATAATGAAAAATAAAAATTTTTAGGTTATAAGAAAAATGATTTTCTATACAATAAAACATATGAAACAATGTTAAGTTAAGTAAGTTCAAAGCAGAAATAAATATTTAATCAGTTATTTCAAAAGAAAAAAGCAAAAGTAAATGCATAAAAAATAAAAAAATGCAAAAAATAGAAAATATGAAAAATATAGCAAGAAAAATCATAATAGGAATATTGGCTGGAATTGTTAGTGGACTTTTTTCAACAGGAGGGGGAATGATTGTGGTTCCAGCATTGATATATTTATTAGACATGGAAGATAAAAAAGCAAGAGGCACCTCTATTTTTTGTATATTACCAATGGTTATTACAAGCGGATTTTTCTATTATAAAAGTAATTATATAGATTGGAACATTTCTATCCTTTGCGCCATTGGTGGAATGATAGGAGGATATATAGGTGCAAAAGTGCTTAAAAAGATATCCGTTCAATATTTAAAAATGGCATTTACTATTTTTTTAATATATGCTTCCTATAAAATGATTTTTCATTAAGAAGGAAAAATATGATAGAAATTTTAATAGGCATATTATCGGGAATTATCAGTGGAACTGGAATGGGAGGAGGAACCATCTTAATCTTTCTCCTTGTATATGTATTGGGAATTGAACAACATATTGCCCAAGCGACGAATTTGATTTTTTTTATTCCCACATCCATAATAGCAATTCTTATCAATATAAAAAACAAAAATATTGCCTTACAAAGCGCTGTATTCATTTCTATATTTGGAATATTAGGTGCCATCATTGGTGCCAATATATCGATTAATATTGATGTCAATCTGTTAAGAAAATGTTTTGGTATATTTTTGCTAATCATTGCCATTCATGAAATTTATACCATCATAAAATGGTATAAAAAACAAAAAACACGAGATACTAAAAGAAATGAAAGTTAAAAATAAGATTTTAGAGAGGATGATGAATATGAAATTTGTAAAAGGTGTTGTTATAGGAGGATTATTAGTAACAGGAGCAGCTATGATGTATACAGAAATGGGAAAAAGTACAAAAAGAAAGATGATGAAAAAAGGAAGACAAATGATAAAAAAGATGGGCATTGCATAAGAATTTAAAATATGTGAATAAAAAAATATAAAGAAATATACTTAGGCATAATCAAAAGTCAAAAAATCCAACTTAAATAAAAGTTGGATTTTTTGCTTGTATTGACAGTTTTAGATATTAGTATTTATTACAACAACATGGTCTGTCATAGTAACCGGGCTTTTTATCATCATGCTTTTCATCACATTTTTTATTGCATTTATCCTCATGTTTGTCATCACATTTATCACAGCATTTATCATTGTGTTTTTCATCACATTTATCCTTGCATTTATCGTCGTATTTTTCATCTTTTTTGTCTTTACATTTATCAGATTCTAAAAAGCAATCACATTTTTCATGTTTTTCGCCTTTTAAACATCTTCCTTCATGATGACATTTTGCACAAATTTTAATTTTCTTGGTATCATTTACCCAGATTTGAATAGCATATTGTTTTCCTGGACATAAAGGACCAAATACGAACTCGCCCTCGCAATCGGTAAACGTATGCCCAATTGGTCTACGTTCTTCTTTACCACAATCATAAACAATTTCTACTAATTTTACAACTGCATCTGTTACTGGCTCTTTGAAACAATCTTTTACAACTCCATAGATGACATCGCGATTATCTTCTGGTAAAGTAATGTCTAGATCAAATTGTTTTCCTCCAGATATAACTCCATCAACATCTAAAATTTGACATGGTTTTTTATTATATTCCATTTTAAAATCACCCTTTCTAAAGCAACTTAAGTTGCTTTATATATCATATGAAGAATTTTGTCGAAAGTGAAAGAAATAAGGATAGAAATAAAAAAATAAAAAAAAAGTTTACAATATATTTTTTTATGATATAATATAAAAGAGTTAATATGGTTATATACGGAAAATTTATTTGAAGTTAAGATAAAATTCAATTTTTTATATAATAACAAGGAACTAAGGAGGAAGAAAGATGGGAAAGAAACTAAAAAGAGAGAAAAAGCGAGAAGAGAGAGTAACAGAATATGCAAATAAAATCATAGGAAAAAGAGAAAGAAAATTAGGAAGAAAATTAACAGAAGAAGAAATAGTTGAAGCTTTTCAAAGGTCAGAGAGAAGAGAAGAAAAAAGAATAAAAAGGAACAGAAAAATTGTTGCAATTTTAACAGCATTAGGAATTGGTGGTATAGCATTATTAAATTCAGGAGAAAAACCAGAACCAGAACCAGAACCAGAGCCTCCTAGCGGACAAGAAACAGATATTGATGATGAAAAAGATAATGAGAAACCAAAAACAGATAGAGAAAAGTGGTTAGAGGGACTTCAAGTAACGGATACCATAGATTCTATTTTACAAGAATATAATGATAATTTACCAGAAGAAGAAAAAATCAATAAAAATGATTTAGGAATTATTTTACGAGAAAATATAGGAGAAGGACACGTTATTCAAGTGACTTCAGGAAATGGAGAAATATCATATGTAGAAAATCCTTTGCTATCAGGAATTTTACCTGAAGGACAAGAATGGGTAGAGGGACAAGATATAAATGATGAATATATTTTAGTAGATACAGAAAATAATAGTACAGTAGCAGGAATGGGAACAATTGATAATATGAAAACAGAAATTGATGTACAATATGCAAATTTCGGTGGGCAAGAATATGTAAAAAATGATGAAACATATGTAGGATTACCAGAAGGTGTTGATTTAGAAGAAGCCTATGAAGATTTTTCTAATTACTATCAATTTAGACTTCAACAACAAGAAAAACAACAAGAAGAACAACAAAAAGATACACAGCAAATAGATGATTATGAAATAGAACCTTAAACATAACAGAAGAAAAGAAAACTTACGATATGCAAACTGCAAACAAATCAACCATGTAGATGCAAGATAAAAAACCAAAATTTAGATAATAAAAAATAACAGAAGAGTATAAAAAATCCACTCTTTGCAAACAATATGTGTAAAACATATTTGCAAGGAGTGGAATTTTTTTGAAAACAAATAAAATATTAAAAATTGATGGAACAATATTAGACAAAAAGCAATTAGAAAACCATTTACAAAAAATAGCATCAAACCATAACTTAATCAATAAACCATCAAAAGAAACATATCCAATTCCGCAATTAATGGAAAACTATGAAACCATAAAAATTGTATATAATTTATTAAATGAACATGTCAAATTAGGAATGACAACACATCCAGCAGGTGAATGGTTGTTAGACAATTTTTATATCATAGAAGAAACGGTAAAACAAATACAAAAAGAATTAACACTAAAAAAGTACATGAATTTTTTAGGAATTGCGAATGGAAAATACAAAGGATTTGCTAGAATATATGTATTAGCAGCAGAAATTGTAGCATATACAGATAACAAAATCCAGAAAGAAGACTTAGAAGATTATCTGGCAAGTTATCAAGAAAAAAAGACATTAAGTATGGAAGAAATCTGGAATATTGGTTTGTTTCTTCAAATAGCCATTATTGAAAATATTAGAGAAATTTGTGAAAAAATATATAGTAGTCAAATACAAAAGATGAAAGCAGAAAATATTGTACAAAAATTGATAGAAACACCACAAGAGAATAAAGAAAATCATATATATCATTTGAAAAATATCAAAAAAGATATGTTAAATGATGTGAAATATCCATTTATTGAATATATGTCATATATCTTAAAACGATATGGAAAAAAAGGATATCGTTATTTAAAAATATTAGATGAAATTGTAGAAATGACAGGAACAACCGTACAAGAAGTTATCAAAAAAGAGCATTTTGATATTGCTGTTAAAAAAGTATCTATTGGAAATAGTATTACCAGTATAAAGACCATTCAAAGAATCAATTTTTTAGAAATTTTTGAGAAAATAAATGGAGTAGAAGAAATTTTAAAACAGGATCCAGCAGATGTTTATTCTAAAATGGATAATGAGACAAAAGAGAGTTATAGAAACATCATTAAAGAAATATCGAAAAAAACGAAAATATCAGAAATCTATATAGCTAAAAAGATTTTACAATTAGCAAAAGAAAACGAAAATATTGGAAAGAAAGCACATATAGGATATTATATCATTGATAAAGGAATTGAAAAAATTTATCAAGAATTACAATGTAAAGTACCAAAGCATTTACATGAAAAAACAAAACAAAAAGTATATATTGCAACAAATATTATTTTATCAATTATAGTATCTCTTGTATTTAGTAGCATTTTAAATGTATATATTCAAAATGTAGGGGTATATATATTGAGCTTTCTAATTTTATTAATTCCATCATCAGAAATTGTAACACAAATTATACAATATATGTTAAGTAAAATCGTAAAACCAAAACCAATTCCGAAAATAGATTTTTCAAAAGGAATTGATGAAGAAAATGCATGTATGGTAGTCATTCCAAGCATATTGAAAAATAAAGAAAAAGTAAAAGAGCTAATGCACAAATTAGAGGTGTATTATATTGCCAATGAATCAAAAAATTTGTATTTCACTTTATTAGGTGATTGTTCAGAAAGTAGCATAAAAGAAGAAAAATTCGATAATGAAGTGATTGGAACAGGAACTCGATTAGCAGAAAATTTAAATAAAAAATATGCAACAGAAAATGATTTCCCAATTTTTCATTTTATTTATAGAAAAAGAGAATGGAACGAAAAAGAAAATTGCTATTTAGGTTGGGAACGAAAAAGAGGAATGCTCACACAATTTAATGAATATCTACTAGAAAATGAAGAAAATGTATTTCGTGCCAATACCATAGAAGCATATAAGGATTGTATCCCTAAAATACAATATGTCATTACCTTAGATGCAGATACAGAGCTGATTTTAAATTCTGCTTTTGAATTGGTAGGGGCAATGGCACATATCTTGAATAAACCAGTAATCGATGAAGAAAGAAATATTGTCATAGAAGGACATGGGATGATTCAACCTAGAATTGGAATTAACTTAGATATTTCCTATAAAACCATATTTACACAAATATTTGCAGGAGCAGGTGGAATTGACTCTTATACAAATGCGATTTCTGATTTATATCAAGACAATTTTGGAGAAGGTATCTTCACAGGAAAAGGAATCTATGATGTAAAGGTATTTTCAAGAGTACTAAAAAATGCGATACCAGAAAATACAGTATTAAGTCATGACTTATTAGAAGGCTGTTATTTACGTTGTGGTTTGGCAACTGATATTATGCTAATGGATGGATATCCTACGAAATACAATAGTTTTATGAACCGATTATCCAGATGGATAAGAGGGGATTGGCAAATTATTAGTTGGTTGAAAGATAAGATAAAAAGTAAAGTAGGAAACATACAAAATCCATTAAATAGTCTTTCAAAATATAAGATTTTTGATAATTTAAGAAGAAGTTTGATTGAAATTATGGTTATCATTTCTTTAATTTTGTTTGTTATTCTAGGAAAAGTGTATCATTTTGAAACATATCCATTGATTATCATAAGTATCATAGCAGTTGTTATGCCTTATATATTAGAAATTTTTAATACGATGTTAGTAAAAAAGGAAGGGGAGCATAAACAAAAGAAGTTTTCTCCTAGGATATCAGGGTATAAAGGAATTTGTTTAAGAATATGGATAACCATAGGTGTATTACCTTATAAAGCATATGTTTCTTGTATAGCCATCATTAAAACATTGTATCGAAAATGGGTCAGTCATAAAAAATTATTAGAATGGATGACATCAGAAGAAGCAGAAAAACAAGCAAAAAATGATGTGATATCCTATATAAAACAAATGTGGTTTAATATCGCTTTGGGAATTTTAACCATGGGAATTTCTTTCACTAACAAAGGATTTGGAAATTTTGTCATTCAAATGATATTAGGTATTTTGTGGACTGTTACACCTTTTATCATGTGGTATATTAGCAAAGAGAAAAAAGAAATAAAAGCAGTTGAAACATTAGATAAAGCAGAAATAGAATATGTTTTAGAAATCGGAAAAAGAACATGGAAATTCTTTAAACAATATATCAATCAAGAAAATCATTATCTTGTGCCAGATAACTATCAAGAAGATAGAAAACAAAAAATTGTGACAAGGACATCTTCAACAAATATAGGATTATCTATTTTGGCGATTGTTTCAAGCTATGACTTACAATATGAAGATTTACCAGACACCATTGATTTATTGTATAAAGTGTTAACTTCAGTCGATAGTCTGCAAAAATGGAATGGACATTTATATAATTGGTATGATACCAAAACGAAAGAACCATTAAAACCAAGATATATATCAACAGTGGATAGTGGGAATTTTGTTGGATATTTGTATGTTACAAAAGCTTTTTTGGAAGAAATACAAGAAATGTTGCAAAATCATGATAACTGGCATTTTGAACAAAGTATAGGACATGAGAAAAATAGAGAAGAATATGAGACAGCATCAAAAGGAAACACAGTATCAAAAGAAAACACAATATCAAATGAACAAAGAAATGAACCAATAGAAACAAAAAGAAAAATAGATATAGAAAATGAAGAAGAAATGATAAGGTTACAAAATCAAATAAAAGAAATGCTAGAAATTATTGAAAGAATTATTGAGCAAACAGACTTTACCTATTTATATAGTCAAGAACATCAAATTTTTTCCATTGGATACAATATCGAAGAAAACAAACTAACAGATTCCTATTATGACTTGTTAGCAACAGAAGCAAGACAAGCAAGTTTGGTTGCCATTGCGAAAAAAGATATTCCATCAAAACATTGGAACCATTTAAGTAGAACATTAACGATTTTAGGAAAATATAAAGGATTGATTTCTTGGTCAGGAACAGCATTTGAATATTTAATGCCAAATATCAATATTCCCAAATACAAAGGTAGCCTATTAGATGAATCTTGTAAATTTATGATGATGAGTCAAATGAAATATGCAGAAGAAATGCATTTACCATTTGGTGTATCAGAAGCAGCATTTAATTTAAAAGATTTACAATCTAATTATCAATATAAAGCATTTGGAATTCCATGGTTGGGATTAAAAAGAGGACTAGCAGATGAAATGGTCGTGTCATCTTATGGTAGTATATTAGCCATTACAGATATTCCAAAAGAAGTTGTTAAAAACCTAAAAGTATTAGAACAATATGGGATGTATAACCAATATGGATTTTACGAATCAATCGATTTTACACCAGAAAGAGTTAGAAAAGGAAAACAGGCAGAGGTTGTGAAGACCTATATGGCACATCATCAAGGATTAATTTTATTATCTATCAATAATTTAATCAATCAACTTATTTTGCAAAAACGATTTACAAAAAATCCAGAAATACAAGCAGTTACCATTTTGCTTCAAGAAACCATGCCAGAAAAAGCAATTATCACAAAAGAAGATAAAGAAAAGGTAGAAAAATTAAAATATAAAGATTATGAAGATTATATTGTAAGAACATATACCAAAATAGATGAAAGACTAATTTCAGGAAACGTCATTTCTAATGAAAATTATATGATAGCAATGAATCAAAAAGGAGAAGGTGTTAGTAAATATAAAAATATTTATATCAATCATTTTAAACGTACAGATGATTATACACAAGGAATGATATTTTATATCAAAAGTATCAAAAACAAACAAATTATGAGTTCTAGTTATTCACAAAATATAAAAAATGAAAATCAATATCAAATTCGATTTATGCCAGATAAAAATGAACAAGAAATAGTGAGTGGAAACATAAAAACAACGATAAAAACAACAGTTGCCTCAAATGAGCCAGTAGAATTAAGAAGAATCCTATTAGAAAATTTAGGAAATGAAGAAGAAATTGTAGAATTGACAGGATATTTTGAACCTATCTTGACACCAAAAGAACAATATTATGCACACCCAGCCTTTAATAATCTATTTTTGGTGTATGGATATGATGAAAAAAATGAAGCATTACTTGTCAAAAGAAAGAAAAGAGAAATAGGGGAAAAAGAAGTTTATCTTGCAACAACATTACATGCAAGTAGAGAAGATAAAATTGGTGATTTGGAATATGAAATCGAAGAAGAGAAATTTAATGGAAGAGGAAATTTAAAAATACCAAAAATGGTAAAAGATTCCTTACCATTTTCTAAAAAAATAGGACTTGTGACAGAGCCAGTAATCGCCATGAAAAGAACTATCAAAATAAAGAAACAGGAAAAAGTTATCATTGATTTTATATTATCTGTAGAAGAAGAAAAAGAACAAGTGATTCAAAACCTAGAAAAATATACATCATTTGAAAATGTAAAAAATGAATTTGAATTGTCAAAAGCAAGAGTAGAAGCAGAAACGCGATATTTAAATATGAAGGGAAAAGACATTGAAATGTATCAAAAGATGTTATCTTATATTGTATTTGATAATTCTATGAAAAGTGTAGAAAAAGAGAAAATCCATCAAACACAAACTTATAAACAAAGTGATTTATGGAAATATGGAATATCAGGAGACTTACCAATTGTGTTGGTAAAAATGAAAAATGCAAATGATGTGCAAGGGCTAAAAGAAGTATTAAAAGCTTATGAATATTTTAGAACCAAAAATGTAGAAACAGAAATTGTCATTATGGATGAAGAAAAATATAGTTATGAAAATTATGTAAGAGAAGAAATTGATTCTACCATATTAAACCAGCATATGGGATATTTAAAAAATATAAAGGGTGGTATTTTTATCTTAAATGAAGAGGAAATGGACAAAAAAGATAATACTTTTCTAGAATTTATATCTGTTATCACAATTGATTGTGCAAAAGGAAATTTAGAAAACAATTTAAAAGAAATAGAAGAAACCTATTTAGAAAATTATAAAGAAATTAGTGAAGAAGAAAATGTAAATCAATTTGTTGAAGAAAATACAGAAGATGTGGATATTTTAAAAGATACAAAAGCTTTAAAATACTATAATGAATATGGGGCTTTTTCAGAAGATGGAAAAGAATATTGGATACGTGCCAATAAAGAAAATCGATTGCCAACAGTATGGTCACATATGATGGCCAATGAAAAATTTGGAACCATTGTCACAGAAAATATGGGAGGATATAGTTGGTATAAAAATAGTCGATTAAATCGATTAACTAGTTGGAATAATAATCCAAGTTTTGATATTCCGTCAGAGGTTATCTATATAAAAGATATGGATACAAAGAAAAGCTGGTCTTTAGGATTAAACCCAATGCCAGATAATCGAAATTATAATGTTATCTATGGTTTTGGCTATTGCAAATATATCCACAGCAATTTAGGAATTGTGCAAGAATTAGAAATGTTTGTTCCAAGAGAAGATAGTTGTAAAATTGGTATTTTAAATTTAAGTAATAAAACACCAAATCGAAAACATCTAAAATTATATTATTATATCAAACCAGTAATTGGAGAGGATGAATTCAAAACATCTGGTAATATTAGCATCAAATTTGATAGAAATAGTAATACGTTAACAGCATGTAATGTATATGCTAGTGAAATAGACAATACCAAATTATATGTGTCATCTAGTGAAAAAATAAAAAGCTATACAGGAGATAAAAAATTTTTCTTAGGAAAAAATGGATTATCTAATCCAGATGGTATCAAGAAACTTAGATTAAATAATAGTAATGCAATTGGTAGAGATGCTTGTATCGTATTGGAAGTTGAAGTAGAAATTGAAAGTTTTTCAAATAAAGAAATTTCTTTTGTACTAGGGGCAGAAGAAACCAATATTGATTGTAAAAATATGTCATATAAATATAGTAAATTACAGAATTGCAGGCAAGAGTTAGAACGTGTAAAAAATTATTGGAAAGACTTATTAGGAAAACTGCAAGTATATACCCCATTAGAATCAACCAATATTTTATTAAATGGTTGGTGTATTTATCAAACATTAGAAAGTAGACTTTTAGGAAGAAGTGGATATTATCAATCAGGAGGTGCTTTTGGTTTTAGAGACCAATTACAAGATACCATTGCTTTAAAATATACTTCACCAGAATTTTTGAAACAGCAAATTATCAAACATAGTAAACATCAATTTGAAGAAGGAGATGTAGAACATTGGTGGCATGAAGAAACGGGTAGAGGAATTCGAACAAGATTTTCAGATGATTTATTATGGTTACCATATCTTGTACTACAATATATCCATTTTACAGGAAATACTAGTATTTTAGAAATGGAAACACCATATTTAAAAGGAGCAATCTTAGAAGAAGGTGTAGATGAAAGATATGACCAATATCCACAAAGTGAAAAACAAGAAAGTATTTATTTACATTGTATTAGAGCAATAGAAAAGAGTTTCAATTTTGGAGAAAATGGATTACCGAAAATTGGTAGTGGAGATTGGAATGATGGATTTAGTACAGTAGGAAATAAAGGAAGAGGAGAAAGTGTTTGGCTAGGATTTTTCTTGTATACTATTTTAGATGATTTTATTCCGATATGTGAAATGATGGAATCCAAAAAAGAACAATGTTTAGAAGAAAACTTTAGTTTAGAGGAAAATCAGCAAGAATTCAATCTTGTAAATAAACAAATCAATTTGGAGGAAAAAGAGACAGAAGGAAAAGAGCAAATTAACAGTATACACAAAGAAGAAATAGAAAATGAAAATAAATATGACGAAAAAGATGATGACAAAGAAGAGAAAAGCCGATTGGCAAAATGGAAAGAAATTAAAATTCAACTAAAAAAAGCATTAAATACAAATGGTTGGGATGGCAGATGGTATAAAAGAGCTTTTATGGATGATGGAAATGTATTAGGTAGCATGGAAAATGATGAGTGTAGGATTGATAGTATTGCACAAAGTTGGAGTATTATATCAAAAGCAGGGGATAATGACAAAAAATATATCTCGATGGAGAGCTTAGAAAATCATTTAGTGGATAAGGAAAATGGAATTATAAAATTATTAGACCCACCATTTGAAAAAGGACATTTAGAGCCAGGATATATCAAAGCTTATTTACCAGGTGTTAGAGAAAATGGAGGACAATATACACATAGCAGTTGCTGGGCAATTATTGCAGAAGCTTTGTTAGGATTTGGCGATAAAGCTTTAGAATTCTATCGAATGATTAATCCAATCGAGCATGCAAGGACAAAAGATGCTAGTAGTAAATATAAGGTAGAACCATATGCCATTGCAGCAGATATTTATGGAGCTGGCAATTTAGCAGGAAGAGGTGGTTGGACTTGGTATACTGGCTCAAGTAGTTGGTATTATATTGCAGGAATAGAATATATATTAGGACTAAAAATAAAAGAAGGATATCTAACGATAGATCCATGTATTCCAAAAGATTGGAAGGAATATCTAATGAGATATAAATGGAAAGATAGTATTTATAATATAAAAGTTATCAATACGAATCAAAAAAATACAGGAGTAGAAAAGGTATTATTGAATGGAGAAGAGGTTGAGAATAAGATTAAATTAGATGGAAGTAATAAAGTGTATAACATAGAAGTTTATATGTAAAATGTAACAGAATTTTAAAATAAAAAATGAATAAATAAGTATTCAAAAGTCACAAAAAAATAGTTCTCTCATATATATAATAATAAAAGCTATAAAGGGAGGATTATTTTTATGGCAAAAATATTAGTGTTTAACAATGATACAGATAGAATGGAAACCTATTACAGGAATGAAGCTGACCCAATGCCATATAATACAAATGGAACATTAAGAGTAAGGGAATTTAGAGGTTCAAGCAAAAGTAATATACTATGGACAACAAAAAGAACTATGCAAAGCTGGAATAGTCAGAGATATATTTTTGGAGGACCAATACCGGTAGGATTTGCTTTTAAAAGACCATATGAAGGTGGACATGGAAATCAAAGTCAACATTATGCAGGAGTAGCCTTTGATGTTGGGCAAACTTTGTCAGCAGAGAGAAGAAGAGTTCTTTGGAATAGTGCCAATAATTCAGGGGTATGGACATATGTAGAGCCAATTTCATTAACACCAACATGGGTACATTTTGATAAAAGATTCGGATCTCCTGCCTGCAGTACAGGTGGATTTCCACAACTAAAGAGGGGAAGTTTAAGCAATTATGTACTGATTGCACAAGATGATTTAAATACTTTGGGATATCGTACAAACGGATTAGATGGTATATTTGGACCAGCAACACAAAATGCGGTAAGAGAATATCAACGAACAAGAGGATTGGCTGTTGATGGAATTGTTGGTTGTAATACATGGCGTTCACTTCAAGAAGAAGTGGTAGGAGCAGGAGCAACAAGTACAACGATTAATTAATCATAAAAAGACTATTTCTAACAAAGAAATAGTCTTTTATCATATATGGAGAATTTTGTGATAATAGTCGTAAATCAATTGACAAAAGAACAAAAGTTTGATAGTATGTAGCAAATAAATAGAGGTGAATTAAAAATGAGCAAAAAAGATTTATATATAAGAAGTAGTAGTGCAGAATTTTTAATTTTTGAACAACAGAAAAAAGAGCAAGGAATTGAAGTGCGATTTGAAGATGGAGATTTATGGTTAACTCAAAAGGCGTTAGGAGAATTGTATAATACATCAAAACAAGATATAAGTTATCATTTGAGTAATATCTTTAAGGAAATAGAATTGGAACAAAATTCAGTTGTCAAAAATTATTTGACAACTGCTTCAGATGGAAAAAAATATAAAACAAATTACTATAATTTAGATGCAGTAATTTCTGTTGGATATAGAGTAAATACAGATAGAGCAATTCAATTTAGAAGATGGGCAACAAACGTATTAAAAGAGTTTTCAAAAAAAGGATATATTATTGATAAAAATCATGAGATAAAAGAAAATGGAGCTAGAGGATTAGAAGAATTATTTAACGAACTAGAAACTGATGAAAGAACAAATGGTGCAACTGCTCCAAATTTTGCACATAGATTAGATAGAATTACAGATAGAAATTTACATTTTGCAAGACGAAACCATTCTTTAACAGATTATTATATAAGTATGCAAAATATAATTCCATCTAGAGACAAAGCGATGTTATTATTAATGGGAATAGAGGCATATTATAATTGTGTAGGACAACAAAATAAAGAATTTGCTAGTAAACTAGAAGAGAAAATCAGTCAAATTCTTGACGATTATGAAATAAAAAAGATTTCTTCAAGAAATGATGTTGCACACCAATCTATAACAAGTGAAAGTACGGAACTTAATATTAGTGATGATACCGATTCGAGATAACCTTTTATTACATAGTACAACAATTAATTAATAATAAAAATATGAAAAGAAAGTGTTCACCATTAAAGTGAACACTTTCTTTTCATGTTATGCATCCTTATAATTACCACTTTTTTCTTCTTGCATTTTCACAAGTTGAGTTGTTAATAAATAAACAACTTCTTTATTATAATTATTCAATTTTAAATAAGCTTCTAAAAACTTATCATCGACTAAATCATTGAAAGAGGAAGCATCATTATCTATTAAATCATCAAAAAGAAAATTAGAACTAATATTAAGTGCTTTACAAAGATTAATAATAGTTGTAGCACTTCCAAAAGCAATACCTCTTTCTAACTGGCTAATATATCTTGTTGACAAAGAAAGTTTTTCTGCTAATTTTTCTTGTGTATAGTTTGTTCTAGATCTAGCTAGTTTGATTTTTTTACCAATATTTTTTCTTAAATATTTTTCATTATTATCCATAAGCTTTCCTCCATACTAATTTATACAAAAGTATATCAATTAGGAAAATAAAATAGAACGAACTCATAATTAGAGAAAGACAACAACTAAGAACTATCTATTCATTAAAAATTTAAAAAAATAAATAAAAAAATGAAAAAAATATAAAAAAATTTGAAAAAACTATTGCAAAATCAAAAAAGTTATATTAGAATTTAGGTGAAGTGGAGAGAAGTGGTACAAAGTGGTGGAAAAAGGAAATGAGGTGGAAGACCATTGCTAATTGGTGAATATGAGCATTCTCTAGACGCTAAAGGCAGATTGATTATGCCAGTAAAATTAAGACAAGATATGGGAGAAAAGTTCATCGTAACAAAAGGGTTAGATGGATGTCTATTTGCTTTTTCACAAGAAGAATGGTTAAACTTTGAAACAAAACTAAAAGCATTACCTCTTTCAGATAGAAATGCCAGAAACTTTGTAAGATTTTTCTTATCAGGAGCAACAGAATGCGAGATAGACAAACAAGGAAGATTTTTAATACCAAATAACTTAAGAAATGCAGCAAATCTAGAAAAAGAAGTGGTTATTATTGGTGTTGGAACAAGACTAGAAATATGGGATAAAAGCATTTGGGAAAAATGCGATGAAGATATATCAGCAGATGAAATTGCCGAAAATATGGCAAATCTAGGTATATAACTTGCAAAAGTTTATATAGATACAAAAGACAAATATACAAAAGAAAAACACAAAATTCACAAAAGATAAAAATTAAAAAGAAAACAAAAGATAAGTATACAAAAGACAAACACACAAAAGCTTTAAAAAATACAAAAGATAAATTTTTTAAAGTACAAAAGATTCTAGGATACGAATCAAAAAATCGTAAGATACAAAAGCAAATATGAACAAAAGAATTCGTGAAAACAATTTGAAACCCAAAAGAAAAAAGACAATATACAACGATAAAGACAACTGGTAGTTTTCTAAATTACCAGTTGTTTAAGCATAATAAAAAGTAAGAGGTGTAAAATTGAAATTTGAGCATAAACCAGTCATGCTCCAAGAATGTATAGAAGGATTACAAATAAAATCAAATGGGATTTATATAGATGGCACTATGGGAGGAGCAGGACATAGCATAGAAATTGTAAAAAGATTGTCAAGTGATGGAAGATTAATTGGTATTGACAGAGATGAAGAAGCTTTAAAAGCTTCAAAAGAAAGACTAGCAGAATATAAAAATGTAACATATATCCATGATAATCATGACAATATAAAAGAAATATTACAAAAGCTTGGAATCAATCAAGTGGATGGAATTTTATTAGATTTAGGTGTTTCTTCATATCAATTAGATGAAAGAAATAGAGGATTTAGCTATTTAGGAGAAAATGAACTAGATATGAGAATGGATAAAAGCCAAGACTTAACAGCCAAAAGAGTTGTCAATTATTATTCTGAAAAAGAGTTAGCAAATATCATTTATGAATATGGAGAAGAACGATTTTCAAGACAAATTGCTAAAAATATTTGTAATTACAGAAAAGAAAAGACAATTAACACAACAAAGGAATTGGTAGATATTATTGAAAAATCCATTCCAAAGTCAAAACAAAATGATGGGCATCCGGCCAAAAGAACATTTCAAGCAATTAGAATAGAAGTGAATAATGAAATTAAACCATTATATACTACAGTAAAAGATTGCATTGATTGTTTAAAACCACAAGGAAGACTATGTATTATTACATTTCATTCATTAGAAGATAGAGCAGTCAAAAATGCTTACATAGAAGCAAAAGGAAAATGTACTTGCCCGAGTGATTTACCATATTGTGTATGTGGAGCAAAAACATTAGGAAAAATCATTACCAAAAAACCAATCATTGCAACAAAAGAAGAGCAAGAAGAAAATTCTAGAAGTAAAAGTGCAAAATTAAGAATTTTCGAGAAGATATAATAAACAAAAGTAAAGAGGAGGTGAGATAACCTATGGCAACGAGATATCAATATGAGACAAGTCCAAGAAAATTAGAACCAGATATTAAAAAAGAAAAGAAAAAACAAAATATTAAAGTTGTAAAAGACTTGCCAAAACAAGATGTCAAGCTATCAAAAGAACAAAAGAAAAAACATAGAAAAGCAACTTTGTTAGTTATGGCTATATTTGCTGTACTATTTACCATAAGTTATCGAAATACTCAAATCAATGAAAAGTTTAGTGAAATACAGAGTTTAAGAACAGAGCTATCTTCGTTACAAAAAGAAAATGAACAATTACAAGTAACGATAGAAAATAGTTTAAATTTAAGTAATATAGAAAAACAAGCAAAAGAAAAATTAGGTATGCAAAAATTAACGAATAAACAAACTGTATATGTTAGTTTACCAAAGAAAGATTATATAGAATCTGCAACAGAAAAAGTAGAGATTAGTGATACGAATGAAAATTGGTTTCAAAAATTGGTAGATAAGATTTTTAATAGATAATTGTGAAAATCAGTTGTCTATTTTTTTACTGTATAGGAAAAATCAACCTTCATCTTGGCCTGATGTAGATTTTTTCGCATACAACAAGATTAGACTTCTTATAGAATAGGACATTATATACAATTTTTAAGTTCGCCAGGTTCAAAATAAAAATGGAAAAATGTTGCAATTATCCGAAAGAAATGTTAACATAAATAAGGGGGATAAAAATGCCAAAAAGAAAATTAAAATTAGAAGAAGCAAAAGAAGAATTAGGTTTTGATAAAATGTTTTACAATGGATATAATAAGTTTAATATTGTACATTCGGGTAAATATCGTTCTGGTATTACACTTGAAATACCACAGGAATGGTATTTAAATAAGGATAAAAAACCAATAAATCCTATTAATTACAGAGAAGTTAGAGAATTAACAGATGGAATGAATATAGATTTTGATGGGGAAGCAAGTGTACTCTTAGGTAAGTATCGTTTGAGTAAAAACGGAAGGCCTGTATTTGAGATAACAGAACCCAAAGAAGCTAAAGATACAATGATTTTGGTTTCGTGGGGTGGAGCATTTAATAAAACACGTGGACAAACGAGTTCTTATGCAAAAGAAACTGGTGCGAAATTTTTTACGAAAAGCTCTAGTAATGGTGGAGGCATGGGAGCTGATTATTGGATACTTCCAGTTGGATTTGTAAAAGATAGAGAAGAAAGAGATGTGACTGATATTTTAGAAAGGCTTCAAAAAGAAGATGACGAAAAAAATTCTGAAATAGATCAATACCTTGAAATACAAGAAAAAGAGAGACAAGAATCAATAAAAAATAAAGATAGAATTGTAGAAATGGTAAAACCAATAGTTGAAGATATAAAAAAATATAATCTAGATTTTGAATTTTTTGTAGGGGATGAAGAGTGCCAATATCATATAACAGGATATACTTATAAAAAAAGAAGATATAAGGATTCTTTAGTAGAAGAATTAACACAAATTTTACAAGAAGAGAAAGACAAGAAAGAAAAAAAGGATGAATTTATACCACAATATAGAGAACTAGAAGAACTTATAAAAGATACAGAACTATCTATAATTTATATAGATAACGGAATACAGATAAAAGCCCCAAATAGTATATATAATTATAGAACATATCCATATAGTCAAGAAGGATTTAATACATGTGTAAAATATATAAAGGATTATAAAGAAAAAATACGACAAGAACAAGAAAAAGCAAGACTTGAAATGGAAAAACTAAAACAAGAAAAAGAGTTAAAAGAAAAAAAGGCGGATGCCAAAGAGAAGGGATATCCTACAATTTTTAAGTTCAAAAACAGAATTGGAGGAAAAACGGGCTTATCACATGCTTTTGTAATAGAGAAAGATGGAATGATAAGAGAGCCTGATCATAATGAGTTAAGAAATTCAAATCATAGATATCATTATAATTGGAAAAATAATGCTGATGGAATACAAGAATATCAACAAATACTTCCAGGAGAAATTATAGTTTCATATACTAAAGAAGTAACAGCAACACCATATGTATTAAATGTAGAATGGGCTGATGGAAAAGCAAGTAAAGAACAATTAGAAAATATATGTGAAGCACTGGAAAGAACAGAATCATTTGCAGTAGATAGTGATGGAAATTATATAACTTCAATAAAAGAATGGGCACAAAAAGCTATAGAATTAAAATCAAGGGAATGTAGACAAAAATTGAATATAGAAGAAATAGAAGAAAATGATGAATTTTTAGATAATATTGTAGAAAGCGCAAGAAAAAAATTAGAGTTAAAAGGAAAATCTGCTGAAGCTACAGAATTAGCACAGAAATATGAAGAACAAACGCAACAAACAGAAGGTCCTAATATGGATGGTGATTAAATATGGAGATTAGCATGGTAGAGATAGAAAATAATCAAAAAGAGAAACATGATAATTTTTTAAAAATGCTTAAAGTTGAAGAAGATCAAGAACTGAAACAATTGATTAAAATTCAAGAAGAATTAGAAAGAATAGGAATTAATAAAAAAAATGTCCAAGAATTGACGAAAAGTTTATCTGAAGAGCAAAAACAAAGACTTGAAAAGTTATATAAAGAGCAAATAAAAAAACTTGAAGAAGATATAACAAACAAAAAAAATAAAATAATTGAAATAAGAAAAAAAATAGTAAAAAATTAAGTGGAAAGAGAATGAAATTATATAAAAAATCTTAAAATAAAGTTACTAAATAAGCAAATCATAAAAAGGAGAGGATTAAATATGGAAAGTAAAAAATTAAAAGGATACCAAGGATTGTTTTTAGATGAAAAAACACAGGAAAAATTAGTTGAATTGCAAAAAAATGGACTTAGTGATATAACAAAAGATATGCATATCACTTTTAAATTTGGAGAAACAGAACAATATCCAGAAGAATTAATTGGAAAAGAATTTAATGTTAAAATTATTGGATATGCTTCTGATGGAAAAAATAGTGGATTTCAAGTGGAACTACCAGAAGAATTAAAACCATATTATAAAAATCAAAATGGACCACATATAACAGTTTCATTAGGTGAAGTGGATGGAATAAAAGGTAAAGCAGTGGATACAGGCACTTTAAATTTTGAACCAATTGAAGAACCATTTGAAATATCAAGTAAGCTAGGATATTTTGTATATGGTAAAGGAAAGGTTATGGACAATAGTATTTTTGATAAGATGAAAGAAGAACAGTCAAAAGCAAAAGCTGAAGAATATATAAAAATCGTAAAAGAAAAATTAGAAGAAACCAAAACAGTAGTAACACATTTTGGAGATGACTTAGATAATAAATCAGCAATATATGCAATAGAAAAATGGGCTAAAGAACAAGGAATATTAAAGGAAGATGAAAGCTTGCAAGTAGATAGAGTGCCAGCAGGAAAGATAAAAGAAGGAATGTTAAATGTGGATACAGGAGGACACAAAGGAAGTAGACAAGAAGATGGAACAATCGTAATAGATGGAGATCCAGCAAATGGAGTAAAATCAGCATCAGAAGAATTAAATAACTTAGGATTTTATGTACCAGAACAAATCGTAGAATTAGCAGATACAGTACCAAATAAAGTAAGTGCATTAGATAGTAGAAGTGGACTAGCTCTAATTAGATACTTATCAGGAGAGCAAGCATTTAAATTGGCAGAAGCAAGATTGTTAGATAAATCTCTAACAGATGAACAAATAAGAGAATTTGGATTAGAAGAAGCACATGAAAAACAACAAGGCATTATTGATAATGCAGTAGAAAAAATCGAAAAATACACAAAAGAGTTACCAAACGGAAAAAAAATTGTATTAGCACCAGAACAAATCATTGCAGGATCTATGATAGCATATGAAAAAGGAATACCATATTATGCATCAGCATCTAATCATTTAGATAAAGACAAAAATGTAGATGGCGTAACATTTGCCATCACAAGCAAGCCAGGAACAAAACTACCAGAAGAAATATTAGAATATGGAAAAGAGTTAGTAGAACAATATAGAATAGATGAAAATACATCAGGTGTATTTGTCAATCCAAATGGACAAATGGTGGTAGCAGGAGGATTTAAGAACCCAACATTTAAAATACCAAATGAAACCATAGAAGGTATGTTAAATAAAATTGAAGCGAAATTTATGGGAAAAGATTTAGAAAAAGAAGAAAATCAAGAAGAGTATTAAAAGAAATAAGAGAAAATTTTGTCTATTCTGTTAATATAGAATAGTAGGAAAAATTCTATAGATTGAAGAATTGAGAAGGGAAAGAGATTACTTATGAGAACAATTCAAACAAATGATATTTTAAAAAATAAATATAGTATAGTAAATAACGAAGTGGTAGAAACAGAAAACGGAGAATATTATAATCAGCAGATAGCAAAACAAATCATGATAAGTGAACAACAAAACAAGATAGATTCTGCAAAACAATTAAAAGAAATGGATAAAAAACAAAAACAAAATGCTGTAAAAAAAATTTGTATAGATAAATATAGTGAAGCAAAATCAGAAAATACAGATATTAATATTTGGGAAAAAGAACCCCAAAAAGAGTATGAAATATATAGATTAAAGCTTGATACAGAAGAATTAATGTTAATCAATACAAAATATCTTCCAGATAGCAAAGAAAAAGAAGTGTATTATGACAAAAATATTGCTATGAAAATTTATGATAATATGTTTCAGTTAGATCAAAATATAGAAAATAGTTTTCCGGAATTAATGGAAATGTGTCAAGGAGAAATTGCTGAAATACAAGAAACAATTCATAAATTAAAAAAAGAAGATGAAGAGAAGTACAAGGAAGCAGTAAATACTTATCGTACTATATATGATTCAGGAATTTTAGAAACGATGAAAAATAATTTTAAGCAAATAAAAACAGAAAAGGATAATTTGAAACAGCAATTAGAAAAATCAAATCACATTATTCAAGACCTATCTAAAAAATTGCAAGTGGCATTGAATAAAGTTGAAGAATTGCAAAATCAAAAATTTGGATTTTGGAGTCGTATTTTTAGTAGATTAAAAACCAAAAGGTTGAATGAGAAAAATAATAATTATTAGAATTTGTGGTAAAGATAGTATTCTCATTCAGTAATAGAAAATATAATTCAGATAATTTAATAAAACATATGAACAAAGGCATAAAAACAAACACCTCTAATACATATTATTAGAGGTGTTTTTATGAATGAAATCAAATTATCAGGCAAGAAAAAAATGAAAAATATTTTATTTATATCTTTTTTAATCATCATATGTTTAATTGTAAGACTAGGATATATACAATTAATACAAGGAAAGGAATTAGCAAAATTAGCCTATGAACAACAAACATTAGACAGAAAGATTAATCCCAAAAGAGGAACCATTTATGATGCTACAGGAAAAAATATATTAGCCGTTAGTAGTACAGTAGAAACAGTTACAGTTAATCCGAGCAATATTTCAGCTGAAAACAAAGAAAAAGTTGCCAAAGCTTTGTCAGATATATTTGAACTGGATTATGAAACCGTATTAAAAAAAGTAAAGAAAAGAAGTTCTATTGAAACCATTGTGAAAAAAGTCGAAAAGGAAAAAACAGATGAATTAAGAAAATGGATAGAAGAAAATAATATGACAAGTGGAATTAATATTGATGAAGATACAAAAAGATATTATCCATATAACAATTTTGCATCACAAATTATAGGATTTTGTGGAAGTGATAATCAAGGATTAGATGGAATAGAAGCAAAATATGAAGAAGAACTAAAAGGAGAGCAAGGAGCAATTCAAAAACATACAGATGCCAAAGGAGGAGAGATTGGAGAAGAAGGAGAAAATTACGTGCCTGCTATAGATGGAAATGATTTAGTATTAACAATTGATTTAACCATTCAATCCATAGTGGAAAAATATTTAGAAGAAGCTTGTATTGACAATGTTTGTACAGATGGTGGAAGTGTTATTGTCATGAATCCACAAAATGGAGATATTTTAGCTATGGCCAATTATCCAAGCTATAACTTAAATGAGCCATATGAACCATATACAGAAGAATTAAAAACAACATGGGATTCTCTAGAACAAGCAGAAAAAACGACGTATTTACAAGCGGTTTGGAGAAATAAAGCCATTGCAGACACCTATGAACCAGGTTCTGTATTTAAGTTAATTACAGCTTCTGCTGCATTGGAAGAAGGCATCACAGACACAGATAATGAAGGAGAATTTTCTTGTACAGGTGGAATTGAAGTAGCAGGTGTTAGAATAAAATGTTGGAGATATTATAGACCACATGGTTCAGAGAGTTTAAGGCAAGGATTAATGAATTCATGTAATCCAGTTTTTATTGGATTAGGACAAAAAATAGGAGTAACAAAATATTATGAATATTTGGAAAAATTTAAGTTATTACAAACAACAGGAATTGATTTACCAGGAGAAGCTGGAAGTATATTTTTAGCTAAAGAAAAAGCAGGACCAGTCGAATTAGCAACTATCAGTTTTGGTCAAAGATTTGAAATTACGCCAATTCAATTAGCAACAGCAGTATCTAGCATTGCTAATGGAGGAACCAGTATAAAACCAAGAGTGGTAAAACAAATCATTGATAGTGAAACAAAAGAAGTAACAGACATTCCAGTAGAAAAGGGAGATATGGTTATTTCAAAAGAAACCTCTGAAAAAGTATTAAGTATGATGGAAAGTGTTGTATCAGAAGGTACTGGCAAAAATGCAAAAGTGGCAGGATATAGAATTGGAGGAAAAACAGGAACCTCAGAAGATGGTGTTAATACAAATAAATATGTAACATCTTTTTGTGGAGTCGCACCAATTGATAATCCACAAGTAGTGGTATTGGTTACTTTATATAATCCAACAGGTGAAGGGGGACACCAAGGAGGAGGGGTGGCAGCACCAGTGGGCGGACAGATATTTAGTGAAATATTACCATATTTGGAAGTAAATAAAGAAATATTAGAAGAAGATGAGGAAGAAATCATTAATCAAATACAGGTACCAGATATTATGGGGAAAACATTAGAAGAAGCAAAGCAGATTTTAAAAGAGAATAATTTAGAAATGTATTTAGAAAATGAAGAAGTTGATATGGAAAATACTTATGTAAAAAATCAAATTCCAAGTAGTGGGATAACCGTTAATGAACAAAGTAAAGTGGTGATAGAATATTAAAAAAGTCATAAAAACTCTATACAAAAAATAATTTTCGTTATATAATATGAGAGATTAAATGGAATAATTTGCATATAATTAAGTATTCATAATCGAAAGGATTGAAAAAAATGGAATTAAAACAAATATTAGTAGGTTTAGAGAATTTAAAAGTAAAAGGAAATTTAGATATTGAGATATCTGGAATTGAAAGCAATTCAAAAAATGTAAAACAAGGATATTTATTTGTAGCAATACAAGGTTTTTCAACAGATGGTCATCAATATGTGGAAAATGCCATAGAAAATGGTGCAGTAGCTATCATGATACAAGAAGGATGTAATCTAAAAGGAGTAAACATACCAGATAATGTAACAGTTGTCATGGCAAAAGATACAAGAGAAGGATTAGCCATTGTATCAGATAATTTTTATGATCACCCATCAAGAAGATTTAAATTAATCGGTGTTACAGGAACAAAAGGAAAAACAACAACAACCTTTATGATAAAAGAAATATTTGAAAAAGCCGGAAAAAAAGTAGGATTAATTGGAACCATTGCAACATATATCAATGGGAAGAAATTAAAAGATAGTGATAGAACAACACCAGAAAGTTTAGAATTGCAACAAACTTTTGATGAAATGGTAAAACAAGGTGTTGAAGTTGTGGTTATGGAAGTTTCATCACAAAGTTTAAAATTAAACAGAGTAGAAGGGTGTGATTTTGATATTGTTGTATTCACAAACTTCTCAGAAGACCATATCAGTCCAAAAGAGCACCCAGATATGGAGGACTATTTTAACTCAAAATTAAAATTATTTAAAATGTGTAAAACAGGAATTACAAATGCTGATGATTTACACGGAGCAAAAATACCAAGATTATTCCCAGATAGTAATATTACAACATATGGTATTGATAATTATGCAAATCTTTTGGCAAAAGATATCACGATTACAAATTCTTATGTAGATTTTAAAGTAAAATTAAAAGATAGAAATGAAAGAGTAAAAACAGGAATACCTGGAAGGTTTAGTGTATATAATTCATTAGCGGCTATTTGTGTTGCACAAAAATTTGGAATTGCTCCTGAAAAGATAAAAGAGGCTTTAGAAGAGGTGAGAGTACCAGGAAGATCTGAATTAGTAGATAATAAAAGAGAAATACCAATTATGATAGATTATGCACATTCACCAGAAAGCCTAGAAAACATATTACAAGCAACCAAAAGTTATACAAGAGGAAAAGTCATATCTGTATTTGGTTGTGGTGGAGATAGAGATGCTGGTAAAAGACCAATTATGGGAGAAATATCAGGAAGAATTGCAGATTTTACAATTATTACATCTGATAATCCAAGAACAGAAGACCCTGAGAAGATAGTAGAACAAATAGAAGAAGGTATGAAAAAAACAAATGGAAAATATGAAGTGATTGTGGATAGAACAGAAGCTATCAAAGAAGCAATCAAAATGGCAACAAAGCGAGACATTGTTATTTTAGCAGGAAAAGGACATGAACCATATCAAGAAATTAACGGAAAAAAATATCCATTTGATGAGAGAGTGATTGTTAGAGACATTATAGATGAATTAGAAAATGAAACAAAGAATAAGAAAAAATAAAACAAAAGAAAGGTTGGATTAAATTGATATTCGAGGCAAAAGTATTGATAATCGCATTTATTATATCGATTATCATGGGATTTATCATTATACCAATATTGAAAAAAAGAAAAGTAGGTCAAATAGAAAGAGATGATGGACCACAATCTCATTTAAAAAAACAAGGAACCCCAACAATGGGTGGAATTATTATTATTATTACCATGACTTTGGTGGTAATAGGAACATATATATATTTATCAATGAATGGAGAAACAGATTTAGCGCATAAATTGTTACCAATATTGTTATTAACGATTGGATTCGGATTAATTGGATTTATAGATGATTTTAAAAAATTAGTATTAAAAAATACAGAAGGTTTAAAACCAAGTTATAAAATGATAGGATTACTGATTATTTCAGTAGCATATGTCGTTTATTTAGTATATGGATTGAATATTGAAACACAAACATATATACCAATTATAAAAACATATATAGATATGCCAACTTTTATTTATATACCATTTGCGATTCTTGTTATATTAGGAGCAACCAATGCAGTCAATTTGACAGATGGAATTGATGGCTTATCATCTAGTGTATGCGCGATTATTATTACTTGTTTAGCGATTATTGGAATTAGATTACAAGTATATGAAGTATCTATATTTGCAAGTATTGTAATAGGTGCAGTACTAGGATTTTTAATGTTTAATATTCATCCAGCTAAGGTATTTATGGGAGACACAGGGTCTCTTATGCTAGGAGGCGTTATATCAGGATTAGCATTATACCTAGAAATGCCATTATCATTACTAGTTATTGCATTAATACCAGTAATAGAAACGATATCTGTTATGATACAAGTGGTATATTTTAAAAAGACAGGAAAACGATTTTTCAAAATGGCACCATTACATCACCATTTTGAACTATCAGGTTGGAAGGAAAACAAAGTAGTTGTTGTATTTAGTGTAGCAACATTATTATTATGTATTATTGGACTAAAGATAATATAAGAAAAGCATGCATCACGAAATCGAAGATTTCTAATCATGTGGCTTTTTTCTTGAGAAAGGAATGATAAAAAGAATGGCAAAAAAGAAAGGTAAGAGTTTTTCAAGCTTTCTAAAAAACCCGATTGATTTTACATTATTGATAACTATATTATTGTTGCTATCAATAGGATTAATTATGCTACTTTCAGCAAGTTCGCCATCAGCACTTTCTGAAAGTGGAAATAGTTATTCATATTTTTTTAGACAGGCAATTTTTGCAATTGCTGGATTATTTATGATGTGGGTAATTTCTAACATAGACTATCGATTTTATCAAAAATATTATAAATTGGCATATATTATTGCGTTTCTATTATTACTAGCAGTTCCATTTATAGGAAGGGAAGTAAATGGTGCTAAAAGATGGATATATGTAACGGAGACACTTTCTATTCAACCATCTGAAATGGTAAAATTATTAATGATTATTTTTTATGCAGGTGTATTAGTAAAAAATAGAGATGAATTAAACAAATATGGAAAAGGATTTGTTAAACATATAATATTGGTAGTGCCAATAATTGCATTATTATTAATAGAGCCACATTTTAGTGCTTCAATGATTATTATTGGAATTGTAGCGATTATGATGATTATTGCAGGCTGTAAATTTTGGCATTTCCTTGTATCAGGTTTAGTAGTTGGAGTACCTGGAATTATAGGATTAATTTTTTTAGAACCATATAGATTACAAAGAGTTACAACTTTCTTAAACCCATGGAGTGATCCAACAGGAGATGGGTGGCAAGTCATTCAAAGTTTATATGCCATTGGTTCAGGAGGATTATTTGGAGCTGGATTAGGAGAAAGTAAACAAAAATATTTGTATATTCCAGAACCACATAATGACTTTATTTTCTCAATATTAGCAGAGGAATTAGGATTTATAGGATGTGCAGTCGTGATTATATTATTTGCCATATTTATATGGAGAGGTATATTAATTGCGATGAAATCACCAGATATGTTTGGAAGTTTAATCGCCATAGGAATTACGGCACAAGTTGCTATACAGGTTATTATTAACATAGCAGTTGTTACATCGTCAATGCCAGCAACAGGAATGCCATTACCATTCTTTAGTTATGGAGGAACATCATTATTTATATTACTCTGTGAGATGGGGGTACTCTTAAATATTTCAAAAGCAGGTGCAAAAAAAGAGTGAAATATGTCCAATTGGGGACGTTTCTGTTTGGGGCATTTTTATGTAAAGTTATGTTCCTATATGAACTTTAAATTTTAGAAACAGTATTCCAAATTCAAAATTACAATTATACAAATTTTTGAAGATATAAAACTTACACAAAATGTTTCCAATAAGTATAAATTTACATAAAAATGTCCCAAACAGAAACGTCCCCAATTGGACATCAGAAAGGAAAGAAGAAAATGAAGGTAGTTATTGCAGCAGCAGGAACAGCAGGTCACATCAATCCAGGATTAGCGATAGCAAAAAAAATACAAGAAGAACAAAAAGACTCTAAAATTATTTTTATAGGAACAACAAGAGGATTGGAAAATGATTTGGTTCCAAGAGCTGGATATGAATTAAAAACAATTGATGCATATGGATTAAGTAAAAAAATATCTATTGAAAATATGAAAAAAATGATAAAAACATTAAAAGGATTCGGAGAAGCAAAAAAAATATTAAAAGAAATCAATCCAGATGTTGTTATAGGTACTGGAGGATATATTTGTGGTGCAACCATTTCAGCAGCACATCGATTGAAAATTCCAACAGTATTACATGAAAGTAATGCTTTCCCAGGAAAAGCAGTAAAAATGCTAGCCAAAAAAACAGATACCATTTTAGTATCTTTTGAAGATGCGATTGGAAGAATAAAACATGCAAAAAAAATTGTATATACAGGAACACCTGTAAAAATAAAAAAACAAAATTATTCAGAAGAACAAAAAGACGAGATTATCAAAAAAATCCGGATTAAAAAAAGATATGCCAATTGCGTTAGTATTTGGAGGAAGTCAAGGAGCAAGAAGAATTAATCAAGCGATAATGGAAATGATAAAATCAGAGTCAAATAAAAATTATCAAATGATTTGGGCAACAGGACCAAAACAGTATGATATTGTAAAAGAAGAATTAGAAAATGAGCATAAAAATATTAACCATATAAAAAATATGAAAATTTTTCCATATATATATAATATGGAGGAAATTATGAATATTGTAGATGTCATTGTAGCAAGAAGTGGAGCAATGACCATTACAGAAATTGCAAAGGTAGGAAAACCATCGATATTGGTGCCATTACCAAATGTCAGTCATGATCATCAATTATATAATGCAAAAGTATTACAAAATATAGATGCAGCAGATATTATATTAGATAATGAATTAGATGGAAAAAAATTAAATGCAAATATAGAAAAAATTGTATTAGACAAAAATAGGTGCCAAAAAATGGGCGAAAAAGCATTAACAGTTGCGACTGATGATGTAGAAAATAAAATATATGAGCAAGTTGTAGAAACTATAAGAAAACAATAGATGCATGATTAAAATATCTGAGAAATTTTCTATAATAGCATAGAAATGGATGAGAGGGAAAAAATGTTTAGGAGTATTCAATTAAAAATAATTGTTGTATTTTTTTTGATAGGTATCATTGTCATTACAGGATTAGGACTTGTATATATACAATCAATTAATGATTTAGAAATCAATCTAACTAATAAAGAAATTGGAAATGTAGGAGAACTGGCTGAATATATAGAACAAATGCGAAATACCAATATTACAGCATTAATTGTAGCAGGAGTCGTATTTTTAATAGCTGGTATTTTAATAGCCATCGTTTTATCTAGGTTTGTGATTTATCCGATTAATAAATTAATCAAAAGTGCAGAAAAAATAACAGAAGACGAAAAGAAAAAAGATAAAATGAATTCACCTAAAGAAGAAGTAAAAAAAGCTAAAAACAAAAAAGATATGGTGAGCATAGAAAATGTATTAGGTGTCATGACAACAGAGTTAAAAGAAAAATTAAGTGAAGTTTCTACACAAAAAAATCAAATAGAGACCATTCTTCTACATATGACAGATGGAATTATTGCATTTAATATGGAAGGAGAAATTATCTTAATTAATCCAGCAGCCAAAAAATTCTTAAGTATTAGACCAGAAGATATCACGTTTGATGATATTTTTGCAAAATTTAAATTAGGAATTAATATGGAAAAAATTATTTATCTAGAAAACTGGACATCAACAGAACAGAGAATTCAAGTAGAAGATAAATATATGAATGTATTTTTTGCGCCTTTTAAAAATGAATCAGATAGACCAAATGGTGTGATAGCCGTTATCCAAGATATAACAGAACATGTAAAATTGGACAACATGCAAAAAGAATTTGTGGCAGATGTATCACATGAATTAAAAACACCAATTACCTCTATTATGGGATATGCAGATACTTTGCTAGAGGGAGAATATGATAAAGAAACACAGGACAAGTTTTTAAATGTGATTGCATCAGAAGCACGAAGAATGGCAAGACTTGTTACAGACTTATTAACTTTATCAAGATATGATAATAATAAAAATAGGGTTAAAAAAGTATCTTTTGACTTAGGTGAATTAGTAAAAAAATGTCAAGATAAATTAGCCATAGAAATCAAAAAGAAAAATCATACAGTAAATTCTTTTGTAACAGCAGATGTTCCACCAGTTTATGCGGATAAAGATGATATTGAAAGAGTTATTTTAAATATTTTAACAAATAGTATTAAATATACACCAGAAGGTGGAGAAATCAAAATATATGTAGGATTTGTGTATAATGATGCTTACATAAAAATCTTTGACAATGGGATTGGAATACCAGAAGAAGACTTATCTAGGATATTTGAAAGATTTTATAGAGTAGACAAAGCACGTACAAGAGAAATGGGAGGAACTGGTCTAGGACTTTCTATTGCGAAAGAAATACTTGATAAAAATGGAGGAAGCATCGATATTAAAAGTACGGTTGGACAAGGTACAGAAGTTGTCATTCGAATTCCAACAAAAGATTAAAGACATAGAATTATAAAAAAATACTAATTAGAATTGAAAAATAAAAAGATTTAATGTATAATAAATTAGATTTTTAAAAGTAAAAGGAGAGAGAAAGTTGAATCCAAAGATAAAAGAAATATTAGAATGGGTATATTGTATTATTATAGCAATTGTGTTAGCTTTATTATTCAGATATTTTATAGGAACACCAACCATTGTTCAGCAAGTATCAATGAAACCAACATTAGAAGAGGGCCAGAGATTATGGTTAAATAGATGGTCAAGAACGACGAAAACATTACCAGAAAGAGGAGAAATTATTACATTTGAAGCACCAACGAAAAAGTTCTATACAAGTTCAGAAATTGACACAGATAATCCAGTGGCACAATATGAGAATGAACCAACCAATATATTTGGCAAATTTGTAAAATATGTATTAGAAATTGGAAAAGAAAGTTATATAAAAAGAGTTATAGCACTTCCAGGAGAACATGTAGAAATTAAAGAAGGAAAAGTATATATAAATGGAGAAGAATTAAATGAACCATATTTGCAAGATGGAGTTGTAACAGATGTGGAAGGTGCAGGCTTTTCAGATTTTGTTGTTCCAGAAAATGCAGTGTTTGCAATGGGAGATAATAGAACCCATAGTACAGACTGTAGAGCATTTGGTTGTATACCTTTAGAAAAAATAGAAAGTACAGTAGCGATAAGAATATGGCCATTAGATAAATGGGGACATGTAGATTAAAAGATAGAGATTTTAGATCTCTATTTTTTGCTTTTAAATCCATATTATTCAAGTTTCGGTTTTTTTAAGTTGAGGGCGGGGATGTTTATATTTTTTATGATTTCCTCGGTTTGCTCCATAGATGATAACTTCTAAATTTTCAATAAACGAGCCTCTCGCTGTTCGCGCTTCCTCATTTATTGAAAATTAAGAATTTATACATCTATTCCACGGCACATTCGTCAATGCATAAAAAATATAAACATCCCCGCCCTCAACTTGAAAAAACCGAAACTTAAGATATTTTCTGTTGAAAAATCAATTGTTTTAGTATATAATAATAAAGGTAAAGAAAAGGAGCGAACGCATTGATGTTTGATGAAATAATTGGAAACGAGCCAATAAAGAATGAATTGAAAAGAGCAGTTGATGAAAATAAGGTATCACATAGCTATATGTTTGTGGGAATAGAAGGCATAGGAAAACAAATGATGGCAAAAAGTTTTGCACAAATCATACTATGTACAAACGAAGAGGAAAAAGGGTGTCACAAATGTAAATCTTGTATTGAATTTATGTCTCACAATCACCCTGATTTTTTATACTTAGAGCCAGATGGAAATAGTATAAAAATTGAACAAATTCGATATTTACAAAGAAAGATACAAGAAAAGCCAATTATTTCTAATAAAAAAGTATATATTATCAATGATGCTGACAAAATGACAACTGAGGCACAGAACTGTTTATTAAAAACATTAGAAGAACCACCAGAATATAGTACAATGATACTGGTAGGTAGTAATGAAAATGCTTTTTTAAACACCATAAAATCAAGATGTATGAAGATTGCATTTCAACCGATTGAAGCCAAATATATAAAACAATATATGGAAGAAACATATGGTATGACAAATATTAGTTCAAACATGTTAGAAGCATTTCAAGGTAGTATTGGAAAAGCGATTCTATTAAAAGATAAAAAAGAGCAATATGAAAGCATAGAAAATATGATAGAAAAGCTAGATAAAACAGATATGACAGAATTAATAAAATTAGGGGAACCACTATATCAATCTAAAGATGAAATTATAAATATATTAGATTATATAAATATAGTCTTATTACGATTAGCAAAAGAAAACACACAATATGCAAATTGTATTGATATCATAGAAAATACAAAAAAAAGATTGAATCAAAATGCAAATTATGATATGTGTATAGATAACATGATATTTAATATGTGGGAGGAAGTAAATTGAAAGATATTGTAGGAGTTAGGTTTAAAAAATTAGGAAAAATCTATTTCTTTAACCCAAAAAAATGGAGATTGAAAAAAGGTGATAAAGTTATTGTAGAAACAGCACAAGGAGAAGAATTTGGAGAAGTCATGATTCCGAATAGAGCTGTTCCAGAAGATAAGATTGTAGAACCTTTAAAGGTAGTTATTAGAATTGCCAATGGAAAAGATTACAAACGTTATGATGAATGTAAAGCGCTAGAGAAGAAGGCATTTGAAGTATGTAAAAAGAAAATAAAAGAACATGGGTTGGAAATGACATTAACAGATGTAGAAGTAAAATTTGATAATAGTAAAATCTTATTCTATTTTACAGCAGATGGAAGAATTGACTTTAGAGAATTAGTAAAAGACTTAGCAGCTATATATAAAACAAGAATTGAACTAAGACAAATTGGTGTAAGAGATGAAGTTAGAAAAATTGGTGGAAATGGTGTATGTGGAAGAGAATTATGTTGTTGTACATTTTTAAATGATTTTGAAGCTGTATCTATCAAAATGGCAAAAGAACAAAATATTTCTTTAAACCCTTCAAAAATATCAGGTAATTGTGGAAGACTAATGTGTTGTTTAAAATATGAAAGCGAAGTTTATGAAGAAAAATTGAAAAAATTACCACATATAGGAGCCATCGTAAAAACAGAAGAAGGAGAGGGAGAAGTAGATTCTATTGAAACTCTTAAAGAAAGAGTAAGAGTAAAAATTAAAGATGGAGATACATATATTTATAGAAGATATGATGTAAAAGATATTCAAGTCATTAAAGATGCAGAAAAAGAAAGATTAGACCAAGAAGAAATTGAACATCAAAAAGAATTAGAAGAATTAGAAAAATTAGAAAAAGAAGATGAAGGAATGAGAGAAGAATAGAAAGAAAAAAGCACCAAAAACCAACACTAAACACCAATCATAAAAACAAAGAATAAATAAAGAATCAAAACGTAGAAACAATAGAGAAACAAGAAATTAAAGGAGGTGAATATAATGGCATATAAAATAACAGATAAATGTATATCATGTGGTGCTTGTGCAGCTGAATGTCCAGTTGGATGTATATCACAAGGAGATGATAAATTTGTAATTGACCAATCAGCTTGTATAAGCTGTGGAACTTGTGCAGGTGTTTGCCCAGTAGAAGCTCCAGAAGAAGAATAAGATTACATTTACATAGACATGATAAGAAAATATAAAACCATGATGCATTTCTATATAGAATTTATCATGGCTTTTTCTATATAAATACAGGTAAATTTGTTATAAAAAGGAGAAATAGAAATGGAAACATTAATCGTATCAGGTGGAGAAATAAATATAGAACAATTAAAAACATATTGTGAAAAGCATATACGGTCAGAATATTATTGTATGTGATAGAGGATTAGAAGCATTATATCAACTAAAAATTATACCAAACCATGTAGTAGGAGATTTTGATTCCGTTTCTTCTGAAGTTCTAGAATTTTATAAAAAGCAAACTCAAATTATTTTTCATACATATAATGCTGAAAAAGATAATACAGATACAGATATTGCTTTAAAGTTAGCAACTAGGTTAAAAAGCTCTAAGATTACAATTCTAGGAGCATTAGGAAAAAGGATGGATCATGCAATTGCCAATATTCATATTTTAAAAGATGCTTTAGAAGCAGAAATACCTTGTCAAATTCTGGATGAATATAATCGAATTTATCTAATAAATAAAGAAACGACTTTAGAGAAGGAAAAAGTTTATGGAAAATATGTATCTTTAATTCCTTTGACTAGCACAGTGGAAGGATTAACTTTAACAGGTTTTAAATATCCTTTAAATCATTATACTTTACCGATAGGAACCAGTTTAGGTATTAGTAATGAAATCATAACAGATACAGCACATATTGAGATGAAAAAAGGCATTTTGATTGTGATAGAAAGCAGAGATTAAAAAAAGGGAATTTTGAGTCCGTCCCCAAAATCCCTTTTTTATTATTTATTTTTATTTGTGACTTCTTCTAAGTCTAATAATTCTTGCCATCTTTCATCAACAATTCTTTGGAAATCTTCTATCATCCACTCATTACCAGGTTTAAACATATGTCTAAATCTTTTTTGTGGTTTTAAGAATTCTTCAATTGGTAATTTTTTAGCTGGTTTATATGAAATATGATATACACCATTAACAACTTCATATAATGGCCAATAGCATGTTTCAACAGCAAGTTTATTGATTTTCATTAAATCTTCTGTTGGATATCCCCATCCTCTAGGACATGGTGATAATACATTTAAAAATGCTGGTCCTTCTGTATAAATGGCTTTTTCAGCTTTTTCATATAAATCTTTGAAATTCATATAGGCAATGGTTTGCGCAACATAAGGAATATGATGTCCAACCATGATTTTACTTAAATCTTTTCTACATTGTGTTTTTCCAGGAATAACGGTTCCAGCAGGTGAGGTAGTGGTATCTGCATATTTAGGAGTTGCAGAAGAACGTTGAATACCTGTATTCATGTATGCACCATTATCATAACATACATATACCATATCATGTCCTCTTTCCATAGCACCTGATAAAGATTGTAAACCGATATCATATGTTCCACCATCTCCACCAAAGGCGATGAATTTTGTATCTCCATCAGCTGGTAATTTTCCTTGTTTTTTCATAGAAACATAAGCTGCTTCTGCTCCGGCAAGTGTAGCACCTGCACATTCAAAAGCTGTATGTATAAATGAATCTGTCCAAGCAGTATATGGATAGATAAAAGTAGAAACTTCCATACATCCAGTGGCATTGGCAACAACTGCATGGTCTTCTGGTTTTAAAGCTCTCATAATATGTCTTGCAACAGGAGGAGCTCCACAACCAGCACACATTCTGTGTCCAGCAGTAAATCTTGAAGGTTTATTCGCAACGATTTCTTTTACATTATAAGGCATTATTTGTCACCTTCCTTTCTTAATCCTAAATAACGATAAGGATTATCTATTTTTCCAGTTTTTACGATTTCTGATAAATCTGTATATACACTTTCGATGTCATCAGCTTTTGTATCTCTACCACCAATACCATATACATAGTTAACGGCAGGTACGTGAATATTGTTTACATACATAGCAGATGTAACATCTTCAAACAAAGCACCACCAGCAGCATTTAAAGAATCTGCTTTATCTAATACAGCAATGGCTTTTAGATGTGATAATGCTTTTGCGATTTCTTCAACAGGGAATGGTCTAAATACACGAAGTTTTAATAAACCTGCTTTTACACCTTGTTCTCTTAATTTGTCAACAACAAATTTGGTTGTACCAGCTGTTGAGTTCATACAAACAATAGCAATTTCAGCATCATCTAATTTATATTCTTCAAAAAGACTATATTTTCTACCAGTCATTTTTTCAAAATCTTTTGCTACATCTAAAATCACTTGTTTTGCATTTTTCATAGCTTCTGCTTGCCCAGCTTTATGTTCAAATAGATAAGCTTGTAAATCTAATGGACCAACAGCAATTGGCTCATTTTTATTTAATAAATAATGTTCTGGTTTATATGTTCCAACAAATTCTTTGACTTTATCATCTTCAACTAGTTCTATATTTTCAATAGAATGAGAAGTAATAAATCCATCTTGACATACCATTAATGGAAGCATAACATTTTTATTTTCTGCAATTTTATGTGCCATTAAAAGGTTATCATATGCTTCTTGATTATTTTCTGAAAATAACATAATCCAACCAGCATCTCTAACACCCATAGCATCTGAATGGTCATTATGAATGTTTAAAGGTCCTGATACAGCTCTGTTTACTAAAGACATAACAATAGGTAAACGTAAACTAGAAGCAATATAGATCATTTCCCACATTAAAGATAAACCATTAGCAGATGTAGCTGTCATAGCTCTAGCACCTGCTGCTTCTGCACCAATACAAGCACTCATAGCACTGTGTTCACTTTCAACAGCAACAAATTCTGTATCGACAAGACCATTATCAACAAAAGTTGAAAAATATTGTGGGATTTCTGTTGAAGGTGTAATAGGGAAGGCTGCGACAACATCTGGATTAATTTGTTTCATAGCAGTTGCTGCTGCTTCATTACCACTTAATCTTTCTCTAATACTCATATTATTCAACACCTTCCTCTCTCATTTCAATAGCACCGAAAGGGCATACTTTGGCACATACACCACAACCTTTACAGTAATCATAATTGAAATCTTTTCTTTTTAAATCTTCTTTTCCTACTGGAATGGCATCTTCTGGACAAACAGGGAAGCATAAACCACATTGTTTGCATTTATCAGATAGAAATACAGGGTAAGAACTTCTCCAGTCACCTGTTTTAAATTCTCTTGCATTTCCAGCAGTATAAATATCTCCACCAGGAGTTAATTTCTCCATAGGTGTGTTTGCATTTATATCTGTCATATTTAACCTCATTCCTTTCTTAAAATTCCTTATTGTATAGAAAAAATCATCTTTTATGCATCGAAATCTTTGATTTCGTGATGCATGCTTTCCTTATTGAATTTTCTTAACTTCTTTTAAAGCCATTTCCAATGCTTTCATATTTCCTTCTATAACCTCAGGTTTTTTAGCAAATTTATGTTTAAAAGAACCTTTCATATCTTCTAATAATTCATCATCAGTCATAATTTTACTTACTTTTACAATTGCTGCTAGCATAGGTGTATTTGGGAAGTATTTTCCTAAAGCCTCCTCTGAAATTTTTCTAGCGTCAATTGTATAAACTTCTCCAGAATATCCTTTTAACGCTTTTTTTAGATATTCAGCAGATTTTGTTGTGTTAATAACAATAGCTCCTGTGTCTTTTAAACCAGAAGTTACATCAACTGATTCTAAAAGCGTGTCATCGACAACTACCACATAATCAGGTTCATAAATATTACTATGAATTGTGATAGGTGTCTCACTAATTCTGTTGTATGCAGTGATAGGGGCACCCATTCTTTCAGGACCATATTCAGGAAATCCTTGAATATACTTACCAGTATTAAAAGCTGCATCAGCTAATAATAAAGAAGCTGTTTTGGCACCTTGTCCACCTCTACCATGCCATCTAATTTCTATCATGTTATCCATTCGTAATTGCCTCCTTTTTATTAAAATTTTACGACTTTAGTATATGCCTAAATACTTTTAATGTCAATACATTTGCTGAAAATTGAAACGTTGGGGACGTGCCAAATCGTTCAAAAATTGAACAAAAGGGACAGACCATAACCTGACTGAGGTAGATCATCTATTATATAAAGTCACTCACGATTTTGTATAAGCTAAATTTTCATAGAAATAAGAACCTGACCCGACATAGCAATCAAAGATTGCAGTCGGGTACCCCAGAACCTTGTTGTCTAAGACAATAACACAATAAAAATGTGAGCCGCTTTCATTAAAAATGAACATCCCTCACATTTTTATTGGTTCTTTCTAAATTCAAATTTAGATACGCAAAATCGATTCTTTCCTTTATATAATAGATGCTCCACCTCAGTCAGGTTATGTCGGGTTATGGTCTGTCCCTTTTGTTCAATTTTTGAACGATTTGGCACGTCCCCAACAAAGATTTTTTAACAAATTACTTGTATAATGAAAATAATTGTGATATAAATATAAGTATAAAAATAAAGCTAAGGAAGAAAGGCGGAGTTTTTGTGGAAGAAGAAATGGATAGAGATCAAAAAACAATTTTAATTGTTGATGATGAACAACCTATAAGAGAAATATTAGTATATAATTTAAAAAAAGAAGGGTATAATGTTATTGAAGCAAGTGATGGAGTAACAGCACTAAATATTGCTTTAGAGCAATATCCAGACTTAATCTTGCTAGATATTATGCTTCCAAAAATGGACGGATTATCAGTATGTAAAAGAATCAAAAATTCGTATAATGTACCAATTTTAATGCTAACAGCAAAAGATAGTGAAATAGACAAAATATTAGGACTAGAATTAGGTGCAGATGACTATATCACAAAACCATTTAGTGTTAGAGAATTAATTGCAAGAGTAAAAGCAAATTTAAGAAAAGTAGAAAATCTTGCAGTAGCTAGAATGGATAATGATAATTCGAAAAAGAAAGAAAATAAGATTATTGTTAATGACTTAGAACTAGACTTAGATAAATTTGAAGTAAAAATTAGAGGAGAAATAATAGATTTAACAGTAAGAGAATTTGAGGTTATTAAATTTTTAGCATCACAACCAGGACAAGTGGTTACAAGAGAAACATTGCTAGAAAAAGTTTGGGGATATGAATATTATGGAGATATTAGAACAGTAGATGTAACTGTAAGAAGAATAAGAGAAAAAATTGAAAAAGATACATCATCACCAAAAATATTAATAACAAAAAGAGGAGTCGGATATTATATAGCTTCTAAATAGTTGCCAAAGGGTGCCAAAGGGGACGGGTTGTTTTGGCAACTTTTTTTGCATTGTAAAGAAAATGTCGCATAGACAAACGATCCCAATGCGACAAAAAATGTCGCATAGACAAACGAACCTAATGCGACAAAAGAAAGGAATAAAAAATGGATAGAACAAAAACAAGAAAAGTTATGGTAGGAAATGTACAAATAGGTGGACAGAATAAAGTGGTTATTCAATCTATGTGCAATACAAAAACAAAAGATGTAGAAGCAACTGTAAAGCAAATATTAGATTTGGAAAAAGCCGGTTGCGAAATTATTAGAGTAGCTGCATTAGATATGGAAGATGCGAAAGCGATAAAAGAGATTAAAAAACAAATTCATATTCCAATTGTTGCAGACATACATTTTGATTATAAGATTGCACTAGAGGCGATAAAAGCAGGTGTTGACAAAGTTAGAATTAATCCAGGAAATATTGGAAGTGAAGATAAAGTAAAAGCGGTTGTAGATCAATGTAAGGAACATCATATTCCTATTAGAATTGGTGTTAATGCAGGTTCTTTAGAAAAGGATTTATTAGAGCAATATGGAAAACCAACAGCAAAGGCAATGGTTGAAAGTGCCAGAAGACATATAGAGATATTAGAAAAATTAGACTTTAAAGATTATTTAATTTCTTTAAAAGCATCTAATTTAGATTTATGTATAGAAAGTTATGAGGAAGCGGCAAAAGCTTTTGATTGTCCTTTACATTTAGGAATTACAGAAAGTGGAACAGAATTTAGTGGAACTGTAAAATCTAGTATTGGGTTAGGGTATATGTTAAGAAATGGAATAGGAGATACGATGAGAGTTTCTCTTTCAGATGATCCAGTAAAAGAAATTAAAGTAGCTAAAGAAATATTAAAAGATTGTAATTTATATCATAAAGTACCAACATTAGTGGCTTGTCCTACTTGTGGAAGAACACAGATTGACTTAATTCCTATAGCAAAAGAGGTAGAAGAATTTTTAAGTACTATAGAATCAGATATTACAGTGGCTGTCATGGGATGTGCAGTAAATGGACCAGGAGAAGCAAGAGAAGCAGATATTGGAATAGCAGGTGGTGTGAAAGAAGGATTGCTATTTAAAAAAGGTGAAATTATTAAAAAAGTGCCACAAGAAAAAATAGTAGAAGTGTTAAAACAAGAAATTTTAGAGATGATAAAATAAGCTTAACCTTGTTGTATACGAAAAAATCTTATATAAGGTCAAGAGAAAAGATGATTTTTTCTATGCAATAAACTAGATATTGTAGAATGGGAAGGAGTAAGAAAATGGAACTAATAGTGGGAAAAACAGCTGGTTTTTGTTATGGTGTAAAAAGGGCAGTAGATGGCGCAAAGGAAGAATTAAAACAAAATAAAACACTGTATGGGTTAGGAGAAATTGTGCATAATCAAGAAGTGATTAAAGAATTAGAAAATTTGGGAATGCAATTTATTGAAAATATAGAAGAAGCTAAAGGAAAGACCATTATTCGTGCACATGGAATACCAAAACAAATATATGAAGAAACAAAAGAAAGACAAATAGAATTGATGGATTATACTTGTCCAAAGGTATTAAACATTCATCAGATTGCAGAAGAATATGCCAATAAAGGATACTATATCTTCCTTTTAGGAAATGAAAAACATCCAGAAATTATAGGAACACTAAGTTATTGTGGAGAAAACAAATTTGTCATAGAAAAAGAAGATGATACAATAAAAGCTTTAGAAGCACTTGAGAAGTCAGAAATAAAAAAATTATTAGTCATTTCACAAACGACATATAGTTTAGAAAAATTTTATATCATAGAAGAAATTATAAAAAATGAAATACCAAGAGATATAGAATTGGTTATAAAAAATACCATATGCCAAGCAACAGAAATCAGACAAAAAGAAACAGAGGAGATGGCCAAAAAAGTAGATTCTATGATTGTTATCGGAGGAAAAAATAGTTCTAATACTAAAAAATTATATGAAATAGCAAAACAATATTGTAAAACAGTTTTATTAATACAAAATGAAACAGAATTAGTGCTTGACAAAATTCAATCAAACGATAAAGTTGGAATTATGGCAGGAGCTTCAACACCAAGAGAAAGTATAGAAAAAGTGATAAAAAAGCTAGAAGAAGTTTCCTCTTAAATTTAGGTTAACGAGGAAATACGATATTTGTCGAACTTTGCGATGAAAAGTAAAAAAATATAGAAAGAACTTGTTGACAAGTTCTTTTTTTGTCAGTATACTGAAAGAAATTATATAATTTTTATTCAATAGAAATTTCTATTTATCAGTTAATTTATGAATTATCAGTTATTAATTTTACCTATATTTTATTAGTTTGAATTTTTATCCAATAAAAATCCATCATTGCTCAAAAAATATTAATCAAAAATCCCGAATTTCGAAAGAGATATGAAAAGGAGGTTAATTTTAGTGCGCTAAAATTATGTATATGAATCGAAAATTTGTATCAAAAAGTAATTTTGTACTAAGGAGAGTTTTAAACACAGAAGAAAATGTAGATATATTGAAAGAATTTATAGAAGTGATGCTAAATTTAGAAATAAAAGAAGCAAAAATTAATCCATACTTAGAAAAAATGAAAGAACATTTACCAGCTGAAGAAAATTTTGGTATTGCAGATTTAAGAATCAAAACAACTGAGAATGAAGAACGAAATGTAGGTATACAAATTATTGATGGAGAACATGTTTTGATAAAGATGTTATTATATTATGTACAAGTTCATGCAAATCAATTAGAATATGATGAATATAGAGAATGTGTAAAAACAAATACCATTAATATATTAGATTTTGTATTAAATAAAGGATTAGATTATCATAGTAGAATGGTGGTAAAAGAAGAAAACATGACAGACATTATTAATGATTATCCAGAAATTCATATTTTGCAATTACCCAAATTTAGGATTGAAAAAAATAAAGACATGACATTAAAACAAGCATGGATGAGCTATTTAAAAGGAGAAAATACAGAAGAAGCAATTAAAAAAAGTAAAAAGATTAAAAAATTAGATACATTACTTGAAAAGTATTGGAGAGAGGAGGTAATGGAATGAGAAAAACGTGCGTTAACGAAATCAAAGGATTTCGACGCACGTTTTTAGTATACATATATATTAATGAGCATCAGTCAAAGTTGGTTTTAGTGTTACATTGATAATGGTTCCTTCTTGTACAAGTTCACCTGCTGTGTAGTCTTGGATTGTAACGATTCCTGAACCAGTCACACTAATGTTTAAGTTTTTCGCTTTTAAAGCATTAGTTGCCTGTGATAAATTCATATTAGATAAATCAGGAACTTCAACAGAGGTAGCAACTGTATCACCTTCGCCATATAACATGATAATAGAATTAGCAGCTAACTTAGCACCTGGTTTTGGATTTTGGTCTGCAACTAATGTTGAATTTGCATCACCAGAAGAAACAATTTCACAATCAAATCCAGCATCGGTAAGCACTTTTTTTGCTTCAGTAAGTGTTTTATTTCTAACATCAGGAACAGTAATCAAGTTTTCAGAACTATTATCTTCTTCTGTTGTATCAGAAGGAACACCTAAATATGGTAATATTTCAGATAACATTTGTGAGACAACAGGAGCGGCAACAGAACCACCTTGATATCCATATTGTTTGTTTTGAGGATCATATAAAGTAAGTAAGATGACAACTTGTGTATCTTCAATAGGAGAGATAGCAACAAATGATGAAACATATCCGTCATCTACATTTGCTTCTGTAGGTTCAGATGTTCCAGATTTTCCTCCAATAGAATACCCAGAAACTTGAACATTTTGACCGGTACCATGTAACACAACAGATTCCATCATAGATTTTACTTCTGAAGCTGTTTTTTGAGATAAGACTTGTCTTACTTCAGTAGGCTGTGTTTCGGTAACAGCACCAGTATCTGTGTTAGTGATGGATTTGATAATATTTGGTTTCATCAAGACACCATCATTTGCAACACAAGAAATAGCGGTTATCATTTGAAGTGGTGTTACTTGGAATCGTTGACCAAATGCATATGTTGCAAGTTCAACAGGTCCAACTTCATCTAAATCATGGAAAATACTAGTTTGTTCTCCATATAATCCAGAATTTGTTGATTCAAATAATCCAAAAGCTTGGTAATATTTATATAAAGTAGAAGCCCCAATTCTTTGTGCTAATTGGATAAAAGCAGGGTTGCATGAATTTTCTAAAGCATTTGTCAAGGTTTGAGAGCCATGAGGATTATAATGTCTCCAACATTTGATTTCTCTGTCTTCAACAATTTGAGAGCCTGAACAGTAGAAATCTCCTGCCTTATTTGGTGTTGTAATACCTTCTTCTAAAGCAACACTAGCAGTGATGATTTTAAAGGTAGAACCAGGTTCGTAACTCTCTGAAACAGATTTATTAGACCACATTTTGTATAAAGCTTCATTCTTTTCTTCAGTAGATAAAGAATCGTAGGTTTGTGCTAGGGTAGAATTTGGTGTATATGGTGAATTTAGATCATAATCTGGATAACAAGCCATTCCTAAAATATCACCTGTTTGAGGATTCATAACAATGACATTTCCACCATCTTCACATTCATATTTTTCAACAGCTTGTTCTAAGTATTTTTCAATAGTAGATTGTACCTTTAAATCAATCGTTAATGTGATATCACTACCATTTTCAGCAGATATATAATTTTCTTCTGCATTTGGAATTTCTTTTTGACTACTATCTTTTGCACTAACAATTTTACCTGGTGTACCAGTCAAAACTGAATCCCATTTAGATTCAATTCCACTTAATCCTTGATTATCACTTCCACAAAAACCAATGACACTAGAAGCAAGTTCACCATAAGGATAATATCTCTTTGTATCTTCATCTATGTTGATACCAACAGATATATCATTTTCATCCATCCAAGCTTCCAATTCATCTACTTTATCTTGTTCTACTTTTTTGATAATGGTTTCTACTTGTGATTCACTGTTTACTTTTTCTAATGTTTCATTGTAATCTAGTTCGAATATATCAGAAAGGCCTTTGGCAACAGTTTCTTTTAAAGTTTTTGTTTCTTCGTCAGTGTCTCCAACAATTCTAGTAGGATTAATGGTTATGGTATCTACCTGTGCACTAATGGCTAAAGGATTTCCAGTAGCATCATAGATATTTCCTCTTTTAGGACTAAGAATTTGGTTAATAGCTTGTTGTTGATAGGCCATTTCTGTTAGATAGGCACCATCAACAAATTGTAAATAGCCAATTCTTACTAAAAGCAAAATAAAAATGATCATAATCACAATAAATGTATTACGTAATTTGGGTGTGTAAATTAGATTTTTAGAATCAAATTTACGATTTAAACTAATGACATTTGAATCTTTTTCTTTTTTTATTTTTGCAATGCTTTTGTTTTTTTCATTTTTAATCATTGCCATATTCGTATTTTTGGGGTTTGTATTTTTTACTATATTTTTATCTTTTTCCTTGTTAGTTTTTTTAGAATTTTTTTCTTTATTTTTTTTCATATTTATAGGTGTTTTATCATTTTTTATATCATCTTTTGTTGATACACCGATATAAATATTTTTGTATTGCATGTCGTTTTTATTTTTCTTATTTTTCTTATTTTTCTTATTTTTCTTATTTTTTTTATTTGTATCCATAGCTTCGCCTCTTTTGTTAAAAATTTGCAATTCTATTCTATCTTAAAAACATATAAAAAGCAATAAAGACACAGAAATTTCATAATAAAATACATAGTTATCGTTACAGTTCACAGCTCAATAAAGGCCAGGGAAAGGTTATGTTATTCTAGATTGAATGGATTTCGAATGTGATTGAAGTACTTGTAGCCTTTCTTAATTTAAAACAAATGAGGAAGCGGGAATAGCGAGAGGCTCGTTTGTTTTAGATTTAGAAAGGCTAAAGTACGCATTGAGCCGAGAAATTCATGAAATATAGAATAACATAACCTTTCCCTGGCCTTTATTGAGCTGTGAATTGTAGCTAGTTATTATTACGTTTGATCCTTTAAGTATATCTTTATTATGTTGAAACATCGCGTAAGCGACCAGATAAGCTGAAAGCGAGTGCGATTGGGGTAACCTACAAAAGAAATATAATTGTAAAAATTATGTTAAATGTTGAAAAACAGATGGATTTACAATATAATAGATACTGTAAAAAATGAAAGGAAATAAAAAGATGAGTGATATTTTAGAAGATACCCAATTTATTATGAAAAAATATAAGATTAGAGCCAATAAAGCATTAGGACAAAATTTTTTAATTAATCAAAATGTAGTTGATAAAATTGTAGAATGTAGCGATATCACAAAGGAAGACTTAGTCATTGAAATTGGACCAGGATTAGGAACGCTAACAAAGGAATTATTAGAAAAAGCAGGAAAAGTCATTTGTATTGAGCTTGACAAAAAAATGATAAAAATATTAACAGATAGATTTTCCCTATATGAAAATTTTGAAGTCATTCATGGAGATGTATTACAAATCAGATTAAATAAAATGATAAAAGAAGAAAAAGAAAAAAATGGTTTCAAATCTGCTAAAATCGTAGCAAACTTACCATATTATATAACGACACCGATTATTATGAAATTATTAGAAGATAGATTAGATTTAGAAAGCATCACAGTTATGATACAAAAAGAAGTAGCAGATAGATTAATTGCGATTCCAGGAGAAAAAGAAACAGGTGCGATTACCTATTCTATATGTTATTATGCGACATCTGAGGGGATTATGGAAGTACCAAAAGATTCATTTATACCAGAGCCAGAAGTCACTTCAAAAGTTATCAAATTAACATTAAGAAAAGAACCACCGGTAGCAGTAAAAAGTAGAGGTGTTATGTTTAGAATTATAAAAAGTGCTTTTATGCAAAGAAGAAAAACTTTGTTAAATGCATTAACCAATACAAAAGTATTTATGTCTAAAGAAGAAGGACTAAGAATTTTAAAAGAATTGGATTTAGATGAAAATGTAAGAGCAGAAAAATTAACATTAAACGATTTTGCTGAGATAACCAATAAAATATTGGTAGATGAATCAGATGAGAAGAATAACTAAAAAATAAAAGAATTAAAAGAAGAAAAGTGTAAACAGGCTATAGAAAAAATAGCTTTAAGATAAAGGATAAAATTTTGAATATAAAATAAAGAAAAACATAAGAACTGGAGGAAATATGGAGAAAAGAGATTTGGTAGACAAAAATAGAAGAACCATTGGAGAAACAACAACAGAGGAAAGTAATATAGCAGAAGGAAAATATGTCCAAATTGTTATAATGTGTATTGAAAATCATAAAAAAGAATTTTTAATACAAAAAAGAGCACAAAAGAAAAATGGAAAATGGGCATTAACAGGTGGTCATGTAATATCAGGAGAAAATAGTGTACAAGCTATTTTAAGAGAAGTTCAAGAAGAATTAGGATTAACATTACAAGAAAAAGAAATAGAATTGGTATTTTCCAAACGAGCATATGACTGTTTTGTAGATTTATATTATACAAAAAAAGAAGTAGAATTAGAAAACTTACAATTAGAAAAAAAAGAAGTAGAAAGTGTAAAATGGATGAATTTAGAAGAAATTAAACATTTGAAAGAAAATGACGCATTTTTAGAATGTCATTATGATGGTTTGCAGGAATGTATATATTTTTTAGAAAAAATAAAAGAAGAGGAGAAGAAAAATGTATAAATTAGTCGCAATCGATTTAGATGGAACACTGGTAACAGATGAGAAAGAATTAACACCAAAAACAATTGAAACAATTAAAGAAGCATCAAAAAAAGGTGTAAAAATTATGATATCAAGTGGAAGGGCATTTTATCGTTTGGAAAAATATATCGATGCATTAGATTTAAAAAAAGAAAATCAATGTACCATTTGCTTCAATGGAGGAATGATTGTAGAAAATACTACTAAAGAAATTATATATTCACAAAATTTAGATGCACAAGAAGTAAATGAATTAATACAATTGGGAAAATCATTAGATTTACCAATTATGATATATACAAGAGATGCACATTGTGTAGAAGCGGTGCCAGAAGTTGTACAAAAAAACGCTAAAAATTTAAAAGGAATGAACTTGAAAATGGTCGATTTCGATAAAATGAATTTTAGTGAAGAACAGAATTATATTTATAAAATTTGTTTTATTGATAAACCAGAGATTATCCTAGAAAAAAGAAACGAAATTCCAAAAGAAATTGTGGAAAAATATGAAATAACCAGTAGTGTTCCAGAATATTTAGAAATTGTCAAAAAAGGAATCAAAAAATCAGAAGCAATCAAAGTGGTTATGGAAAAATATCATATAAAACAAGAAGAAGTGATGGCAATAGGAGATGGAGAAAATGATGTAGAAATGCTAGAGTTTGCAGGACTAGGAATTGCGATGGAAAATGCGAAAGATGATGTAAAAAGATTTGCAAATGACATTACAACTTCTAATAACCATGATGGTGTTGCTAATGCCATTGAAAAATATATTTTAAGAGGAGAATAACATGGATAAAGATTTTCAGATATTAATAGAAGAAGCAAAAAAGATAGCTAAAAAGAAGATTTTAAGTAATTATGCATCTTGTGGTCATGTGGGTTGTGCATTAATGACAGCAAAAGGAAATATCTATACAGGAATTTGCTTAGATTTAAATTGTGGATTGGGAAAATGTGCAGAGTATGCAGCCATTGCAGAAATGTTAAAACATAATGAAAGTGAAATTAAAAAAATCGTTTCTTTTTCAGCAAAAGGTGTTATTTATCCACCTTGTGGAAGTTGTAGAGAATTGATTCGTATGGTGGATAATAAAAATCTTGAGACTGAGGTTATGGTTAGAGAAGATAAAGTTTGCAAGTTAAAAGAATTGTTGCCAGAGATGTATATAACCAAAAAATAAAAGAAAAAATATGCAAATCGGAGGAATATATGTTAGCAGATAGATTAAAAATAGGAGATACTATAGGAATTGTATCACCTTCTACACCAATTATGGGAGATAGAGAACAAGCATTAGATACAGGAAGAAAATTATTAGAAGAAATAGGAATTAATAGTGTAAAAGGAAACTATGTCAATAAAAACACATTAGGATATTCAGCAACAAAAGAAGAAAAAGCGGAAGATATAAATAATATGTTTTCTGATAAAAACATAAAAGGTGTTTTTTCTTCAAAAGGAGGAGAAAATAGTTTTACTTGCTTAGGATTAATTGATTATGAAAATATAAAGAAAAATCCTAAAATTGTATATGGAATTAGTGATGCAACCAATTATTTAAATGCCATATATGCTAAAACAGGCTTAGTTACATTTCATCAATCAGATGTAAAAAGTTTTTCTTTTATAGATAAAAAAAGTTTTGAATTTCAAGATTTTAAGCGAAGATTAGTCGATGGAGAAATAGGAAAGATACATAAAAATTCTGAATGGAAGTGCTTAAGAGAAGGGATAGTAGAAGGAATTGCTGTTGGAGGAAACTTAGAATCTCTAATGAATTTATTAAATACAGAATATATGCCAGATATAATAAATAAAATTTTGTTCTTAGAAGCATATGCTAGTTCTACACCATTAGAATTGGTAGATTGTTATTTATCTGTTTTAAAATATCATAAAGTATTTGATAAAATAAAAGGATTATGGATAGGACATTATCATGGAGACACAGAAACTATAAAATTTGAAGATGTTGTTATGAACAATTTAAAAGAATACAAATTTCCAATATTAAAATGTGATGATTTTGGACATGATTGTGAAGATATAGTGATTCCAATTGGTGGAAAGATTAGATTAGATGCAACGAATTGTGAAGTAGAAATATTAGAAAAGATTGTAAATTAGATAAAGAATAGGAAGATGATAGTTATGAATAAAAAGAATAAAGTAGTTGTTCTAGTTGGTTCATTAAAGTTTTGGAACAAAATACAAGAAATGCATGAAAAATTAGAATTACAAGGATATGCCGTTATTGGAATAACACCACATGTGATGGAAAGAAATTATACAAAAGAAGAAGAGGATTTATTAGATGAATTGCAGATGTCAAAAATAAAATTGGCTGATGCTATTTTTGTAGTGAATGTGAATCAATATATTGGATTTAGTACCAGTAGAGAAATTGAATTTGCAAAATCACTAAACAAAGAAATTATGTACTTAGAAGACAAAAAATAGATAATAATATAAGAAGAAAGTGTATTAGAAAAATAATAAAAAATCTTAGAAAGACAAAAAAGAAGATAAAATAAAAAAATTCATAATGAAATTAAGAATGATAAGCTTTAAAAGTAAGATTTTAAGGCTTATTTTTATACCTAAAGACTTTATTTAAGAATTAAGAAAATAAAAGCAATGTGAATTTGTTAAAATCTACGAATAGTAGACAGTAAAATATAGAATTCTACTTATAATTAGTTTAATATTTTTAGTCTTTTAGTTATATTGTATATAATTATAATTAAAGGAGGAAAATTATGAATCAAGAAAAAATAGGAAAATTTATTGCTCAATGTAGAAAAGAAAAAAATCTTACACAATCACAATTAGCAGAAAAGCTAAATATGTCTAATAAGTCTATTTCTAAATGGGAGACTGGAAAAGGAATGCCAGATTCTTCTATTATGCTAGAATTGTGTACGTATTTGGGGATTAATGTAAATGAATTACTAAGTGGAGAACATTTAGAAAAGGAAGAATATCAAGAAAAAGCGAGTGAAAATATAATAAATATTGCAAAAGAATCAGATAAAAACAAAAAAATAAAGAATAAAATAATAGTAGCAATTGCAATTGTTGCGATTTGTCTATTAATAGTATTAATTATGAGTGCTATTTATAAACATATAGAGATAAGCCTAGAATATGATAATAGGTTAATAAAAGCTAAAATAGAAGAGGATAGTATCATATGTTCTTTTAATGGTTCAAGCTTAGTTACATTATATTATCAAACGTTTAATACGAATAGCGAAACATTAATATTTGTAAACGGGAAAATGCTATTACAGAATAAAATTCATAGTCATTTTGAAACTTGGGATTCTATGGCTCAACTAAATAATGAAAAAAATTTAAATTTTAATTCAGAATTGATAATAAATAAAAGTAAAGATATTCCAAACTGTAAAGAAAAAATTAAAGTTTATTATACAAATATATCTTTTAATAAAATAGAAGAAGCTAATCAAGATGAATTACAATCTATAATAGAAAATTCGGATTTGATGGTGGAAAGCTAATTATAATAAAGATTAGTACGTTTCCATGTATATGATTTATAATATTTTTGATAGAATACAAAAAAATAAATAGAGGAAAAAACAAGAACAAATTTTCACAAATGTATTAAAAAATTGTTTAAATTATGATATAAATAGAAGAAATAAAAGAGATTTTAAGTTGTACGGAATTTCCGAACAACTTAATATTGAAGGGATGTTTCGTATAATAGAATCAATTCCTTCAAAAAATGCTGAACCAATAAAACAATGGTTAGCACATCTAGGAAAAGAAAGAGGGAGGTGTAAAGAAGATAGGAGTTATGCAATTATAAGCGAAGCAATTTCTTCGAAGAATCCTCACAGCTTTTTACAGAAGTAATTCAAGGAGCTATTTCACGTAATAAGAAATGAAAAGATGACTAGAGCAAAAGCAGAAGGAAGTTATGTACATAATTAGAGATTTTGAAAAAGAAACTAAAATTAGTTTAGATGCAGAAAAACAAATTAAACATGAAGAAAGAGAAAAGGGATGGGAGCTAAAAAGATAAAGAAATATAAAAAAATATGACAAAAAGCTACAAAAACATTATTTTTTTGTAACATTTAACAAATTTTGTAATAAATATGTTATAATTGAAAAGAGGATTTATATTGAATAAAAGGAGAAATTGTAAATGTCTATAAGGTTAAAAAAGCCACATAATGTGGAAACAGATCAAAAAGTTACGTTAAAAAGACGTAAAGTAAAATTGGAACAGAAAATAGAAATATTTGAAGAATTTATGAAAACAGGAGAAAAATTAGTTGGAAATACAATTTTTAAGGGATATCCGATAGGACAATGGGCTATACAAATAAGAAATAGTTTAAATAGAATGAATAATGGAAAAGATGACAAAGTAAAAATTAGCCTAACAAAAGAAAAATTGGAAAAATTGGAAAGTATGGGCATTTTAGAAAGGCAAATTGATTCAACAATAGATGAAAAAATTGATAGTTTAGTTGAGTGGAGAAGAAAATATCCAAAAATAAAAATAACACCTATCGCAACAGATGAAGAATTAAGAGAATATGCTAGAACAGATGAAGAATTTGTGCAAATTCAAGAAGAATATGAAAAAATGCAAAGATATTATGATTATGTAAGAATTAGAAAACATCAAGGAAAATTAAATGAAGAACAAATGAAAAGACTCAAAGAAGGAAAGATTGGAGGCGTTTTTGGATATCCAACAAGAATAGAAGAATTAGCAAAAAGATATGGAATATTAGAAAAAGACATAGATTACTTATTAACAAAATTTGGTACACTAGATAATTTTTATGAAATGCATAATACAGGGAAAATTGAAGATAAAAAGGATAGAACGTTAGAAGAGAAAATAATAAGAAATGTAGTTGATATGGATGATAATTCTAATATGGGATATGATAATTTATATAGAGATATATTGGCAATGAAAAAAACAACACCCGACGTGGATTTCTATTCATCTAAAGGATTGCAAGAAGAACTTGAAACACTAAGCAAAAGAGAAAAATATGTGATAGAAAGTATATATGGATTAACGGAAGGAACAACACCTACAACATTAGAGAATGTAGGCAGAGAATTAGGGATGACAGGAGGAGGAGTCTCTCCGATAAAGAATAAAGCATTTAGAAAATTAAGACATCCGGCCAGAGTTAGAAAATATAGAATTACTTTTGAAAGTGAATGCTTAACAGATGAAGAAAGACAGTCAATCGAGAAATTAAAAAAAGATATTCAATTACAAAATGGTAATCTATATGAAAACTTGGGAAAGTTAAAGGAAATTAAAGAAAGATTAGATAAAGAGAAAGATTAGCTAAAGAGAAAGAAAGATTAGCTAAAGAAGAGGAAGAAAGATTCAATAAATTATATAAAACAGAGGAAGAAAGATTAGATGTTAAAGATGTTGGATTTTCTGTAAGAACATATAATGCTTTAAAAAGAACGGGAATAAACTATTTAGGTGATTTAGAAAATGTGACAGAAGAACGATTAAAGAAAGTTAGAAATTTTGGAAAAAAGGGGTTTGAAGAACTTGTTGCTAAAATGCAAGAATTTGGAATATCTTTTAAAACAAAAGAACAATTAGATAAAGAGAGAATTGAAACACAAGAAAAAAGACAACAAGAATTAAGTGAAGAAAGAGAAAAAAGTTTAAAAAAACAACCTAAAGTAGAAAATAGACCTAAAACTGAATTAGAGATTGAATTAGAGAAAAGATTTAGAGAATTATTTGGAGAAGATGATGAACTACAAGAAGAAACAGAAAAAATAGATGATATTAGAGTGGAAACAGAACAAGATAAAACAGAGATTACATCGGAAAACAAAGTTGAAACAGAAGAACAACTTGCTGTAAATGATGAACAAAAGAAAAAAGAAATTAATTTTGAAGATATAGAGAAAAGTAAACTAATACAAAGATTATTAGAACAACAACAAATTATTGATGCACAGCAAGCAGAAATATATAGGTTAAAAAAACTTCTAGGACAACCACAGCAATAAAAAATAAGGAGTTTTAAAATGAATAATAATGGAATAATAGAGTATAAAGAAAGTTTTATAACAAAAATAAAAAAAATCTTGAAAAAAAGAAGAACAATATAACTATGTTCAACAAGAGACTGTAAATGAAATAGAAGAAGAAAAAAAGGAAAGGCAAAGTGATTTTGTTGATAATATAAAAATTGATGCAAAAGCTGTAAATTCTGTAATTGAGAAGAAGAATTTTTTAGAAGAAATAAAAGGAAATGAAGAAGTATTAAATATGTTATCAATAGATAGATTAAAGCAACTTGAAAAATATTACGATAGTGTTATTGCAGAAAATGAGAAAAAAATAAGAAAGCTAAAAGCAACAGAATAATAATTATAAAACTCTAGCATTTGCTGGAGTTTTATTAAAAAGGAATAAGTATTATGGAATAGTAACGAATTAAGAGTAAAAGAGGAGCTTTAGTAATACGGACAAACAAAAAACGAATACAATTGATAGACAGGTAGGTGAATACTGGGGATTATAAACAGGTATTCACCGATATTATTTTTGATAGAATACAAGAAAAATACAGATAAAAATGATAAAAACAATTGCATAAATTATTTATTTTATGCTAAAATAGATAAGGAGGAAAAAAATTGAACGAAGATTTATTAAATATTGAAATTATAAGAGAATATATAGCAAAAAGAAAAATAGATTGGACAAAGCATTGCTTAAACAGATTAAATCAAAGAAATATTTTAATATCTGATGTGAAAACTGCAATTAATAATGGAAAGATAATAGAATATTATTATGATGATTATCCATATCCAAGTTGTTTGATATTAGGATATAATACAAATAATAAGATAATACATATAGTATGTGGAGTAAGTGAAGACACTGTTCATATGATAACGGCATATTATCCAAATACAGATAAATGGGAAGAAGATATGAAAACAAGGAGGGAAAAATAATGAATTGTTTTATGTGTAAAGGAAATTTAGAAGAAAAGAAAGTAAATTATGTAGTTGATTTAGAAGATACGATTATTATTATTAAAGGAGTTCCAGCAAAAGTATGCACCCAATGTGGAGAACAATACTTTGATGATGAAACAGCAGAAAACATTGAAAAAATTGTAAATCAATTAAAGCAATTAGCAACAGAAGTAACAATTGTAAATTATAAAGAAAAGGTTGCATAATATTAAAAATAAAAAATTATTTGATTTTGATTGTATAATATAGTATACTAATAATAGCTTTAAAGTAAATGTACTGTTTAAGCCAGCAGTAATCATATAAACTAAGAATTAGGTGAGGTGAACCCTAGTTCTTATTTTTTTGCATAAAAAATAGAACATATACACACACCTTTTATGTAAAGAAAACATAAAATATAACAAAAACATAAAAGGAGGAAAGAACATGTCTAGTTACATAATACAAGGAGGAAATAGGCTAGAAGGAACCGTAAAAATATCCGGTTCGAAAAATTCTAGCTTACCAATTATTGCAGCAACCATATTAAATGGAGGAGAAACCACATTATATAATGTCCCCAATATTCATGACACACAAATGATGTTTGAAATCTTAAGACAAATAGGAGGGAAAGTTACAAAAAAGAAGAATAAAGTAATTATTAATACAAAAGACATTCATAAATATGAAATACCAGAAGAACTAATGAGACAAATGCGTTCTTCTGTGATTTTTGCTGGAAGTTTATTAGGAAAGTACAGAAAATGTACGTTATCTTATCCAGGGGGATGTGATATAGGAACCAGACCAATCGACTTACATTTAAAAGCATTTGAAAAATTAGGAATAAATATTGACAAAAACTATGGAAAAATAGCATGCAGTTGTGATAAAATAAACGGGGAAAAAATAGATTTTGAATTTCCAAGTGTTGGAGCAACTGAAAATGCAATACTTGCAAGCTGTTTAGGAGAAGGAACAACCATCATTACCAATGCAGCAAGAGAACCTGAAATTATCGATTTACAAAACTTCTTAAATAAAATGGGAGCAAAAGTAAGAGGAGCAGGTTCAAATAAAATAGAAGTCATTGGTGTAAAACATTTAAAAGACGTTAGTTATAACATTATGCCAGACAGAATCGAAACAGGGACATTTCTATGTATGGCAGCAATGACAAATGGAAATTTAATATTAGAAAATATCAATAGTTCCCATATTGTACCAATTGTTAATAAATTAGAAGAATGTGGTTGTAAAATTGATATGCAAGCAAATAAGTTAGAAATCAATGCACCAAAACGATTAAAAGCAACTGACATAAAAACAATGCCATATCCGGGCTTTCCAACAGACATGCAATCTATATTCGCAACAGCATTAACGATTGCCAAAGGAACATCAGTCATTGTAGAAAATATATTTGAAAATAGATATAAATATACACAAGAATTAATCCGAATGGGAGCCAAGATTACAGTTGAAGGACGAACCGCTATTATAAAAGGAGTTAGAAGATTATATAGTGCCAATGTAAAAGCTACAGACTTAAGAGGAGGAGCGGCTTTAGTTATGGCAGCATTATCCACAAAAGGAGAATCAAAAGTGGAAAATATTGAGTATATTTTAAGAGGGTATGACAATTTTGAAAATAAAATACAAAATATTCATGGAAATATGATAAGACATATAGATTACAATGGATAAGAAAGAAAAATAAGAAGGAAAAAGTCAAGGGCATGAAAGGAAGTATTTACAATAAAAAACAGCATGCCCTGGATTTTCTGAAAACGGACACAAACGGACCTGGTCCAAGTGGTTCCAATTGACCCAAACGGATCTGATTCCAATGGACCCGAAGACAAATGAAAAAGGAGGTATCAAATTGTCAAAAAAGCAAAAAGTGAAAAAAGAACAAGAAGTAAATTTATATTATTTTGATAATGGACAAGAACAAGAAGAAACAATTGATGACATTATGAAAAGAAAAAAAGCAAAGGAAAGAGAAAAAAGAATAGAAGAAAGAAAAAAACAAGAATTTGATGATAAATTTGACTTTGATACAGAAACTGTTATTGGAATGACCAATAAAAACAAAATAAAGCAAGAAGAACAAAAGAAAAAAGAATTTACGAAACAACAAAGAAAAAGAAATCGATTAATAAAAAGAGTCAAAAAAATTGTAAAATTTACTTTATTATTAGGCATCATCATAGGAGCAATCGTGTTTGCAACATGTTCACCAATTTTTAATATAACGGACATAGAAGTATTAAATAATAATAGAGTATCTAGTGATACTGTCATTAGTTTGTCAGGAATTAGTACAAATGAAAATATATTTCGATTTATAGCAACAAAAGCAAGTAATAGTATTAAGCAAAATGCCTATATTGAAGGAGTAAAGATAAGAAGAGTATTACCCAATAAGGTACAAATTGAGGTAACAGAAAGAGAACCTAAATTTAGTATACCAGTACTTGGAGAATTTGCATATATAAGTACACAAGGTTATATATTAGAAATAGCACAAAATGAATTAAATTTACCAATCATATATGGATTGCAAACAGCAGAAGAAAATATTACAGCAGGAAATAGAATTGTAGAGGCAGATTTAACATCATTAGAAACCATATTAAGAATGATGAATGCAATGAATGATTCTGGACTAGCTGAAAAGGTTACAAGTATTGACATTAGTAATAAAAATGATTATAGTATATATATGCAAGAAGAGAGAAAAACAATTCATTTAGGAGATGGATCAAATCTAAGTAATAAAATGCTGTATGTTATGGCAATATTAGAAGAAGAAAAAGATGTAGCAGGAGAAATTTTTGCAAATGGAGATCTAAATAGTGATTTTAGAGTATATTTTAGAGAAGATGTATAAGATACATAGTAAAGAGGTGAAAGTATGCCAAATAAAAAGCTAATTAGCATCATTTTAGGAGTTATGTGTTTTGCACTAACATTAGGAATTGTTGTACAAGTTAGAACAATTCAAAGTACAAATTCTACAATTAGTCAGAATCAAGAAGCAAACGAATTAAGAGATGAAATATTAAGATATAAAGAGCGATATGACAATCGATTTGCAGAATTAGAAGAAGCAGAAAAAGAACTAGAAAAAGAAAGAGAAGAAGCAACACAAAACAATTCAGAATTAGAACAAGCACAACAACAAATCACAGAAGGAAATAAATTAACAGGAATGACAGAGGTAACAGGACCAGGTGTTATCATTACTTTAACAGATGGAACAGGAATTGCAACCTCTACATTAAATCCAAGCCAATTAATCGTGCATGATTTAGATATTTTAAGTGTTGTCAATGAATTGATTAATGCAGGAGCTGAAGCAATATCTATAAATGACCAAAGATGGGTATCCACAACTGCAATTTCTTGTAGAGGAAATACAATTGATATTAATGGAGAACGAATAGGGGCACCATTTGTTATAAAAGCAATTGGACTTCCTGAATATTTAGCAGGATTAGAAAGAGTAGGCGGATATTTAGAATTGATGAGAGGTCAAGGAGTAGGTGTCAATTTAGAAAAATCAAATAGTATTACGATACCAAAATATTCAGGCGTTATTAATTTCGAATATTTACAAAATGTAGAAGAATAATGTCGCATTAGGTTCGTTTGTCGCATTAGGTTCGTTTGTCAATGCGACATTCACAAAATGTCTCACAGACAAACGAAGTCAATGAGACAAAATGAAGTTAATGGACCCAAGAAAGGAATGAGAGTGGATGAAAAAAGGTAAGATAACTATGACAATTACAATTGGAATTGCCTGTTTTGCATTAGTAACAGTTATGATGATGCAATTTAAAGTAGTAAATGAAACAGATATAACCGCAATAGAAGAGATGCAGGAAACAGAGTTAAAAACAGAATTAGCAAATTGGAAAACAAGATATGAAGAGATAGATGCCCAATACCAAGAAGTATCACAAAGAATTGAAGAGTATAAAAATGATGAAGAGTCAAATAATGAAGCAAGCCAATTAGTACAAGAAGAATTAGAACAAACCAATACTTTATTAGGGTTAACAGATGTACATGGAGAAGGGATTATTATTACCCTAAAAAGTGGTGAAAATATAACACCTATTACAGCAGATGATTTATTAATTATTGTAAATGCACTAAAATTTGCAGGTGCAGAAGCAATCTCTATAAATGATGAAAGGATTGTAAATACAACAGATATCGTATATATTACTTCAGGTTCTTTCATAAAAGTCAATGGACAAAGAATATTAGAACCTTATGTGATAAAAGTAATAGGAAATCAATCTCATATGGAAAGTGCAATAACAGGAACGGGTGGAAAAGTAGATGAATTACAAGCACTAGAACATACAGTAACCATAGAAAAAGACAATGATATAACAATCGGAAGATATAATGGAGAGATTGAAACGAGATATATAGAATAAATGTCGCATTAGGTTCGTTTGTCAATGAGACATTCACAGCCCAAATGTCGCATAGACAAACGATCTCAATGAGACAATGTCGCATAGACAAACGATCTCAATGAGACACAAAGAAAGGAATGGGAAGAATCATGATATTTATTGCCATATTAATAGGATGTATTTTAGGAGCAATTTTAGGTTTAAATGCACCAATGATATCCTATACATATTCAAGTTATTTAGCAATTGCCATCATAGCAGCGCTAGATTCTGTGTTTGGAGGAATTGCTTCTGTTATCAAAAAGAATTTTGATTTAAAAATATTCATATCAGGATTTTTTGGAAATGCGATTTTAGCTATATTATTGACTATTTTAGGACAAAAATTGAATGTAGACATTTATTTAGCTGCTATTGTGGTTTTTGTTTGGAGAATGTTTATGAATTTAGGAACCATTAGAAGATATTATGTGGAAAAATGGTCAGATATGCTAAAAGAAAAAGCATCAAAAAAAGAGAAAGATAAAAAAGAAAATAAACAAGAAGAAAAACAAGAAGAAAAACAAGAAGCTTAATATCATTGTATAAAAAACTCCTTATAGGGGGAAAACAGAAACAAAATTTGTTTTATAATCAAAAAACCATAGGTTAATAATAAAAAATAAGAGTTTGTCTTAAAATTAACAATAAGGTCCATAAAAAGCGAGTTAAGATTAACTCTTATTTAAATGAAAAAATACAATAAAAATCAAGAAAAAAACAAAAAAAGAAAAGAAAAAGAACTTTTTTAAGTGTTACAACATTATTGCAAAAATGTTACAAAAATATTACAATTACTATTGACATTTTTTTTAAAATGTAATATATATACACTTAGAAAAAATATACTAATAAATGGAGGAATTAACTTGGCAATCGGTGATATCATAGTAGGTATTGACATAGGCACAAGTAAGGTTTGCACCGTTGTAGGGGAAGTCAACAATTTTGGTCAAATTGAAATCATAAGCAATACCTCATATAAATGTAGTGGACTAAAAAAATGTAAAATCATTAATGAAGACGAAATAAGCTTAAGTATAGCCAAAACAATCAAAGATGCTGAAGAAGAAACCAATTTAAAAATTAATTCAGCATATGTCACAATTCCAGGAAAATATGTAACAATTGTCCAAAACTCAATAACCAAAGAAGCAAAGGACAAGTATTCTGGAATATCTGTTAGAGATGTACAAAATGCCATTATGCAAGTAAAAGATATTGAAATACCAGATGGCAAAACATTAATCGATATTGTTCCAGACAAAATTACATTAGATAATGGAACAGTCGTAACAGATCCAGTTGGAAACTTAAGTTCAAGTTTTACCATTAGTGCACAAATTATATTAGCAGATAAAGATTATGTAAGACAGTTACACAATATATTTAAAAAAGCAGATTTAGAAATTGATGGAATTGTGCCAATCACATTAGCAGAAAGAAACTTAATATTAGATAGTAACGAATTACATGATAATATTATGTTATTAGACATTGGCGCTGGAAATATAGATATTGGTGTTTTTGAAGGTAGTAGTTTTATATATACGAACTCTATTCCATTAGGAGGAGACAATATCACAAACGATATTGCAGTCGTATTAAATATTTCAGAGGAAGAAGCAGATAAATTAAAAAGACAATATGGATTAGCCTTAAAATCTTTTATTGATAATGATAATGACATTATATTAAATACATCAAAAGATGAAAACAAAAATAGGATTATCAAAAGTTCTGAATTAATAGAAATTATTGAAGCAAGAATAGAAGAAATGTTTTCAATTATTAATAAGGACATAACCAATAATGGATTAAAACATAAAATTAATAATGTTGTTTTAACAGGACAAGGCATTGTCAATATCAATAAAAGTGATGTGGCAGGAAAGATAAATTTGAATATTCCAGTAAAAATTTCGACAGGAAGAGCAATCAGTACTGTAAAACCAACATACAGGACAAGTTATGCATTAGTTAGATATATAGCAGCAAGACCATTTGCAAAAACTGTTTCAAGCAGTATAGATACACAAAACAATGAAAATGTATTTAAAACCATTTTAGAAAAAATAAAAGAGTTTTTTTATACATAAGATATTAATTTAAAAATATAAAAAAGATAAGGGAGGAAAAACTAAATGATGGATTACAATGATGATAATAATATTACAATGATGGATGGAACAGCAACAATAAAGGTTATAGGTGTTGGAGGAGCAGGAAATAATGCTGTTAATAGAATGATAGATGCAGGAATTAAAGGAGTAGACTTTATTGCCGTTAATACAGATAGACAAGCACTTCAAACTTCAAGAGCAAATACAAAAATTCAAATAGGGGAAAAAATCACAAGAGGATTAGGAGCAGGAGCAAACCCTGATATTGGAGCACAATCAGCAGAAGAAAGCAAAGGAGAATTAGCAGAAGTATTAAGAGGAGCAGATATGGTATTTGTTACAGCCGGAATGGGTGGAGGAACAGGTACAGGAGCTGCACCAGTTGTTGCACAAGCTGCAAAAGAAATGGGAATCTTAACCATTGGTGTTGTTACAAAACCATTTACATTTGAAGGAAAGAAAAGACTTTCACAAGCAGAAAGAGGAATTGAAAGTTTAAAAGGAAAAGTAGATACATTAGTTGTTATACCAAATGATAAACTATTACAAATTATTGATAGAAAAACATCAATTATAGAAGCTTTTAAAATGGCTGATGATGTATTAAGACAAGGTGTACAAGGTATATCAGACTTAATTGCCATTCCAGGACTTGTAAACTTAGACTTCGCAGATGTCAAAACAATCATGTTAAATCAAGGTATGGCACATATGGGTGTTGGTAGAGCAGGAGGAGAAAATAGAGCAGAAGATGCTGCAAAAGAAGCTATCCAAAGTCCATTACTAGAAACATCAATCGAAGGAGCAAAAGGTGTTATTATCAACATTACTGGTGGTGAAGACTTAGGATTACATGAAGTAAATACAGCAGCAGAATTAGTTCAACGCAGTGTTGACCCAGAAGCAAATATTATCTTTGGTACAGTAACAGATCCTACAATGGAAGATGAAATTCAAATCACTGTTATTGCAACAGGATTTGAAAAAAATGAACCAATCTCAAGTATAGGAGTAGATAATATTGTATCAAAAACTTGGGAAAAGAAAATCAATTCTATTCCAGCAAGTTCAGAAGTAAACAATTCACAAAATGATTTAGACATACCATCTTTCTTAAGAAAGAATAAAAATAAAAATATGTAAGAAAAACAGAAAAACTCTATAAACAAAAAAGAAGTAATCGAAATTTATCGATTATTTCTTTTTTTTTACAATAAGAAAGGACAGATTTTTCAATCAATAGGTAGTAGAATAGATGAGCAGGTGATTAGCAGATGATAATATATATAGATGTTGTATTTATAGAAAATTTATTAATGAATTATATTATATTATTTGCAACAGGTGTTATTTTAAAAATAAAAATCAAATATATACGATTGATTTTAGCAAGTTTAGTAGGAGCAATATATACCATTATTGGTTATATTTCAGCCTTAAAAATATATTCTAATATATTCTTAAAATTTGTTTTATCTTTAATAATCATATACATAGCATTTAATCCGAAAAGTGTAAAAAAGCTATTCAAATATACATTAATATTTTATTTAACCTCTTTTGTATTTGGAGGAGCTGCCTTTGCATTAATCTATATTGTAAAACCACAAGAAATATTAAGAAATAATGGATTAGTCTTAAATTCTAATTCCCTGAAGGTTATTTTTATATCAGCCATCATTGCATTTGTGATTATCACAATTGGGTTTAAAATAGTAAAAAACAAAATATCAGCAAAAGATATGTATTGTTATATCAAAATAAAATTAAACCATAAAGAAATAGAAACAAAAGCGATGATGGATACGGGAAACTTTCTAAAAGAACCAATCACAAATACACCTGTTATCGTAGTAGAGCACACACTGCTATATGACTGTATGCCCAAAGAAATATTAAATCATCTAGAAAATATTTTAGGAGGTGATTTTAGTGAAATACCTGAAAATATGAAAGAAGAATATATGCCCAAATTAAAAGTGATTCCATTTTCATCACTCGGAAAACAAAATGGCATGTTGTTAGGAATAAAGGCAGAAGAAGTAGTTATAAAAAATGAAGAAGAAAATAAAACAAAAGAAAATGTCATTATTGGAATCTATAATAAGTCATTAACAAAAAGGGGAGAATATAGGGCTTTGTTGGGAATTGAATTAGTGTAGTGTCGCATTAGGTTCGTTTGTCAATGCGACATTGTCTCATAGAGTTCGTTTGTCAATGCGACAAAAAAATGTCGCACAGACAAACGAACCCAATGAGACAAAACAAAAATGTCGCGTAGACAAACGAACCTAATGCGACAAAAAGGAGTTGATTAAAATGAAAATAATTGATTTTGTGAAAAATAGTATCCATACTATATGTGCAAAATATTTGAATGATAATGATGAAATAGAATATTTGCCGATATTTTACATAGCAGGTAGCCAAACACTCCCACCACCATTACCGCCAGAAGAGGAAGAATTTTATATAAAAAAATTGTCAGAAGAAAATAATTTGGAAGCAAGACAGGTTTTAGTGGAAAGAAATTTAAGATTGGTTGTATATATTGCCAAAAAGTTTGAAAATACTGGAATTGGCATTGAAGATTTAATATCTATTGGAACCATTGGACTTATGAAAGGGGTCAATACCTTTAATAATGAAAAGAAAATAAAATTGGCAACATATGCTTCTAGGTGTATAGAAAATGAAATTTTGATGCATTTGAGGAAAAGCAATAAAATAAAAGGTGAAATTTCTATAGATGAACCATTAAATAAAGATGGAGACGGGAATGAGTTATTACTTTCTGATATTTTAGGAACAGAACCAGATGTAACATCAAGAAATTTAGAAGATGAAGTAGACAAAACTTTACTTCGAGCGGCTGTCTTAAAATTAAATGACAGAGAAAAAAATATCATGGAAATGCGCTTTGGATTTAAAAATGGGAAAGAAAAAACACAAAAGGAAGTGGCAGATGAATTACGGCATTTCACAAAGTTACATATCGAGATTAGAGAAGAAAATTATTAATAAAATGAAAAAAGATATTGTTAGTAAAATTGGGTAAGGAATTAGTATTAAAAGTGGAAACGATGGAACCTAATTATGAAGCAAGCCTTAAAGCTTTAGATTTGCAATAACGGAAACATAAAAAGTGCTGAGAAAAAAATATTAGCACTTTTTTCTTTTTGGATATTGAAAAGAAGGTGTCTTATTTCAGGATACTTTCTATGATTAAATGAAGTAGAAAATTAATAAAGAAAAAAACTTGCAAGATTACATAAAATGTGATATAAATAAATAAAATCATGTAACTTAGAAACTATAACTTAAATAAGGAGGAGTTTGTAAAATGAGAAGTAACTATGGAGAAGAGGTTAGAATTCAAAGAAAACGGATGGGAGTAAAACAAAGCGAACTAGCCAAAGTACTAAACATTTCAGAAAGCAACATTTCTTATAGAGAAAATGGGATTAGGGATTTTACTGTTGAACAATTATATAAATCCTATAAGGTTTGTGGAATTGACATAGGATTTGGAAGTGTATTTGACAGCATAGACAACGAAAGTGAAAAATTGAAAAGTATAATGCAATATTTTTCTCAACAAGAGCAAGAAAAAATACAAAATAAGGACTATGTGAAAATGTCCATTCAAACTCTCGAAAAACTCTTGGATTTAATGAAAATCAAAGAAGAAGTAAAACTAGAGATTGATTTTTCTAGTGTAGAAATGCGCCTGGGAGAAAAATTAAGATTAATGAATGTCTTGAGAAAATGCAAGGCAAGAGATGGAGATCTTAGCAGAGCCATAGAACTTTTAGAAATTGCAATGCGATAAATAGTTGAAAAGGTGATGACGAAACAAAACGTTATCACTTTTTTCTTATCTTCTTAACTAGAAAAAGCAATATGAAGTTAATAAAAAGAGAAGATAAGATGTATTTAATATTAAAAACTGATTTACAAAATTAGATTAACGAATAGAACTTACTTTTTTAGGAAATACTGATAGTAAGTATTTCTTAAAAGGAGGTTTTCTTTTTGCTAAACAAAGTTGAAATCTGTGGAGTGAATACATCAAATTTACCATTATTAAGTAAAGAAGAAAAGGAAGCACTTTTTGTAAAAATAAAAGCAGGAGATGAAGAAGCAAGAAATACATTTATCAATGGAAACTTAAGATTAGTATTAAGCGTCATACAAAGATTTTACGGAAGAGGAGAAAATGCAGATGACCTATTTCAAGTCGGGTGTGTAGGATTAATTAAAGCAATAGACAATTTCGATTTGAGCCAAAATGTACAATTTAGTACCTATGCAGTACCTATGATTATCGGAGAAGTAAAACGATATTTACGAGACAATAATAGTATAAGAGTGAGTAGGTCAGTAAGAGATTTAGCATATAAAGTCATACAATTTAAAGAAAGATATACAAAAGAACATGGAAAGGAACCCAATGTAGAAGAAATTGCCAAAGAATTAGAAGTAACCAAGGAAGACATCGCCTTTAGTTTAGATGCGATACAAGATCCGGTATCTCTACAAGAACCAGTATATAATGATGGTTCAGAAAGTATTTATATTATGGACCAAGTAAAAGACAGTAAAAACACAGATGAATTATGGGCAGAAAAAATTACGATAAAAGGAGCCATGGAAAAATTAAACGAAAAAGAAAGAATGATTATCAACAAACGATTTTTTGATGGTAGAACCCAAATGGAAGTAGCAGAAGAAATAGGTATATCACAAGCACAAGTATCAAGGCTAGAAAAAACAGCTATACAACATATAAAGAGATTGTATAAGTAAATGTCATGTCGCATTAGGTTCGTTTGTCTATGCGACATTTTTTTGAACAAAAATATTATAAAAAACATTAGTAAAAATTAATTTAATGAAAATAAAAAAATATATTCAATAAATTTATCCAATATGCTAAAATAAATATATGCAAAATAAATATATGCAAAATAAATATATGCAAAATAAATATATGCAAATATATAAAAATACTTATACTAAAAATTATAATAAGGGAAGTTGTCAATGGAAAAGATTACGATAGATGAACAAAATAAAAGAAGGATACTAAAGTATATAAAGCAAGAAATAGGTTTCTATGGATATGAAGAAGATATTGCACTATTGGAACAGAATGGACAATTAACAGAAGCATTGGCTAAAAAAGTATTTACTAAAATTATGGGCGATGCTCAAAGAATAAGAACAATATTAAAACCTGAAAAGGATAGTGAATTTAAAGAACAAATAGATGAAGCCTTTTCTAAATATGATACAATACCAAAGCCAGAAGATTTAGAACAGTATGGGTTTTATGATGGCGCATATAATCAGATGGAATTAGATGAAGTTTATGCAAATATGCAAATTGCTTTTGAAGTAAAGGAAATAGAAAGCAAACATTATAGATGTAAAGATTTACGAAATATAGCAGGTACAGCAATCAATTCTATTGATGCAATAGACAAATATCAAGTTGAATTGAAACCTGAAGCAAAGTCAGAGTTACAAAAAATACAAACTGAATTACAAACATTACTTAGTGATAGTAAAACAAATAAGTTATGGAGAACAAGAACTGGCACCAGATTATGATAGAGCAAAAAAGGTAGCAGAAGAAAGAGACTTACCCCTCATAGAAAGAGATATTAGCAAATATAGAAAAGAACATGGACTTGAACCCATGACAGAAAGAGCAAAAAGAAATTTTTGTGGAAACATATTACGAAAATGTTGTACAGGAGATCGAGCTTTAGAAGAAATGTTTAGTAAATATTCAAAAGCATTTATAGATAAACATTTTCAAGAACTGTATGAAAAATACATGCAATTAAAAGAAAATAGGGAATTTTCAAAAGAAGATATACTAAATTTATTTTCAGAAATCACAAGAGGGGATTTGCATTTTGATAAAGTTTCTCAAAATATCGATGAAATGTATTTAAGTCTAGAAGAAATACAAAAAGCTATAGAAGAAGAAGCAAGACAAAAATATAATCCAGATGATTTATTTAAAAACAAGAAAAATGAAAAACTAAATTACAAAGAAGAAACAGAAGAAATAGAAAAAACAGAAGAAACAGAAGAAAAAAGAATGGTCATAGTACAGGAAGAAAAATGGTATAAGAAGATATTCAATATAATCAAAGGGATATTTAAAAGAAAATAAAAATTAAAAAATATTGAAAAAATTAACTGAAAGTAAGTATTTATTTGTGAAAATAAATAACTTGCTTTTTTGTGGTATTATCCTAAAAATGAAATAAATAAACAAAGAAAAGTGAAGTTTGCTTAAAGTAGATAGGCAATTTTTATCAATTCATGAATATACTATAAATAATGAAGAAAATAAGAAAGAAAAAATAATAAAGAAGTAGCAAATAGGAGGAGAAATACCATGCAAGAAAAAGGATTAGATTTTAAACATAAAGAAGTGATTAATATTAGTGATGGAAGAAGATTAGGATATGTGCAAGATGTATGTGCAGACTTAGAAACAGGAAATATAACCCATATCATTGTGCCAGGTTCTGGAAATAAACTAATGAATATTTTTAAAACCAATAATGAAATATCCATTCCATGGAAAAATGTGAAATGTATTGGCGAGGATTTAATTTTAGTAGAACTATAGTAACAAATATGTTTATGAACAAGGCATGAATTTTAAAGAATGTCCTTAAACTAAAAAAAGGGAAAAGGTAGTTGTCAATTGACAACTACCTTCTCAAGGGCTTTGCGGAACAATTCTACGAATTCCATGAAGTCACTTTCATGGAACGAATATGTATGCTCCGCAGTTCTCTGGTCCGGAGAACTGGTACTTCCAGTCCACCATTTTTCAATGATGGAAGGAAGAAGATTACAAGGAATAGATATTTTCATGTATCTATCCTCGAACTTTTCCTGGTACTCATCCCGAGGTTCTACCAAGAGAACTTCAGGAGGAAAGTCTGCTTTATTTACCCAAGCTTTCTTAGGCAACAAACAGATTCTAAACTTTCCAACTTCAACAGCATCTGTGAGAAGTTGCTGAAGTTGAGTTTCTTTTTGTTCCTCAACAGACAGGAAATCTGAAGAAGAACAATCAGAATCCAGGAAATCTTCTAGAGGGAGCATGCTTCTCCCTAAATTTCTTTCTATCCAACGACGATTGAAGCAATCGGTCGGAAGAAAAGAAATTTCTTTTGGTTTCGGTGAAGTCACATTGAAGGGAGCTTCTGTCGAAACCATTACCCGGCAAGCCTTATTTCCCTTCCGGAAGATAAGGTCTTTGTAACGGTACACATCGCCAGGTCTACCTGGGATTGTACCATTATGGGTTTCCTCAATTTCGAACCCCTCCTTGAGAAGGATTCGAGCGGTTTCTTCTGGTGTGTGTGGAGTTTTAAGTCTCCACACTAGTAATGTTTTTTTCATTTGTTTATTTGCCAGTTGGATGGCAACTGGCTCTCCTTTCCTAATTTTTGCAAATTGCATACATTCATTATACCATAATAAACATAAAACCTCAAATTATGTTCATGGATGTTTTCGATAATATTTGACATTTAAATGTCGCATAGACAAACGAACCCAATGCGACATAATCAAAAATGTCGCACAGACAAACGAACCCAATGCGACAAATAAGCAAACAAACTCAAACAAAACGGGAGCAAAAGGATCTGCTCCAGATGGACCCTTGATTTTTTTTCATATTTACAGTATAATGCTAATGTTATTATAAAATGTCGCATAGACAAACGAACCTAATGCGACATGACCAAAAATGTCGCATAGACAAACGAACTTAATGCGACAAAAAGAAGGGAAGATTTTAAATGAAAGCAATTGAGATTAGAAACAAATATTTAGATTTTTTTAAGAAACATGGACATGCTGTTATTCCGTCAGCTTCATTGATACCAGAAAATGATCCATCTGTTTTGTTTACAACTGCTGGTATGCAACCATTAGTGCCTTATTTATTAGGTGAGAAACACCCAGAGGGAACTAGATTAACAGATTATCAAAAGTGTGTGAGAACCAATGATATTGATGAGGTTGGAGATAATAGACATTTAACTTATTTTGAGATGCTTGGAAACTGGTCTTTGGGAGATTATTTTAAAGAAGAGTCTATTAAGATGAGTTTTGAGTTTTTGACGAAAGAGCTACAAATACCAGTAGAAAAGTTATCTGTTACTTGTTTTGCAGGAGATGATGATTGTCCAAGAGATGATGTTTCTGCTAAAGTATGGAAAGAAGCCGGAATTTTAGATGGCCATATCTATTTTTATGGAAAAGATGACAACTGGTGGATTGCAGGAGAAGAAGGACCATGTGGACCAGATACAGAAATGTTCTATGATACAGGTAAGCCAGCATGTGGACCAGATTGCCAACCTTCTTGTGATTGTGGTAAATATGTAGAAATTTGGAATAATGTGTTTATGGAATATTATAAAGATAAAAATGGATATTCTAAATTAAAACAAAGAAATGTAGATACTGGTTTAGGCTTAGAAAGAATGACGATGCTATTACAAGGTAAAGAAACACCATTTGATACAGAGTTATTCTTACCAGTTATGGAAAAAATACAAGAGCTACAAAAAGTAGATCATATAGAAAGTAGAAGAATTATCGCAGAACATTTACGTTCTAGCATGATGATTATTGCTGATGGTGGAAGACCAAGCAATATTGATAGAGGATATGTTTTAAGAAGATTAATTCGTAGAATGATAAGACATATGAATAAATTACAAATTGATTTATCAGAATTATCAAATCTAATAGATATCAATGTAGATAATCTAAAAGAAATGTATCCAGAGTTAGAACAAAATAGAGATACAATCAAAAATGTCATCAATGAAGAGAAAGATAAATTTGTAAAAACATTAACACATGGAGAAAGAGAGTTTGACAAAGAAATGCAAAAGGCAAAACAACAAGGAAAAACAGAAATTGATGCAAAAGTTGTATTCAGATTATATGATACGTATGGTTTCCCACCAGAGGTAACAAAGGAATTAGCAGATGAAAATGATATGACAGTAGATTTAAAAGGATTTGAACAATTATTTAAGGAGCATCAAGAAAAATCAAGACAAGGAAGTACACAAAAATTTAAAGGTGGACTTGCTGACCAAAATGAAAAAACAATTGCATATCATACTGCTACTCACTTATTACATCAAGCATTAAGAACTGTTTTAGGTGACCATGTAAAACAAAGTGGTTCTAATATCACAGAGGAAAGATTACGTTTTGACTTTACACATCCACAAAAAATGACAAAAGAAGAAATCCAAAAAGTAGAAGACTTAGTCAATGAACAAATTCAAAGAGATTTACCAGTTACTTGTGAAGAAATGAGTTATGAAGATGCTAAAAATTCAGGTGCTATTGGATTATTTACAGATAAATATGGAGATAAAGTAAAAGTATATACCATTGGTGATTTTAGCAAAGAGATTTGTGGAGGACCTCACGTTATGCATACAGGAGATATGGGAAGATTTAAAATTAAAAAAGAAGAATCAAGTTCTTCAGGAATTAGAAGAATTAAAGCGGTTTTAATAAAAGAATAATGTGATACATTTGTATTTCACATATGTATAATATGGAACATTTTGATGTTGACAACAAAATGATAAATAGGTTCTGGAGCAAGAAGAGAACAGAAAAATTAAGGAAACAGGAAAAATGAAAAATAGATAAAAAAGCCTTGATAAACAAGGCTTTTTATGTTATAATATTAATTGTAAAGTTATTTTTAATAAAAGAGGTGAAAATCTTAGAAGGAGTTCTAAGTTAAAATATGAGAAATAATTATGGAACACAACCAGTAAATGGTGAAAGAATGAGAATACGTGTAATAGCTACCTTATTTGATATAATAGGTGGTTCTCCTGTGAATGCAGAACAGAGTAAGATAGATAAAGAAGTAAAAGAAGTTGAAAAAAGCCAGAATGAGGACTATATAAAAAAATTAACAGAAATGGTGACTTCATATAAGACAGGAAAAGTTAAACCAAGCAAAAAGATTGTACAAGAATATAAAGATGGAAAACTTAAAGCAGAAAGAGGATCAAAAATGAAAAAAGCAGAAATGAAAATACAAAATGCAGAGAAAGGAACCAAAACAAAGAAAGTAGGAACGCAAACAGATTCAAAAGAAAATAGAGAAAGAGAAGATAGAGAAATAGGATAAACGTATTAAAAAGAATGATTATGTAACACAAAAATACAAGAATTTTGAAATTCTTGTATTTTTTACTTGACAAAAGGAAAAACTACCAGTATAATATTACTTGCTAACTAGCAAACAAGTTAGCAAAATAAAATATAAATATGGCGAAGTAGCTCAGTTGGCTAGAGCATTCGGTTCATACCCGAAGGGTCATGTGTTCGAATCACATCTTCGCTACCAAAAAATACTCCTATAAAAAGGAGTATTTTTTTATAAATAATAAAGTATTATATTCAAAATTATAATAAATATACCAAAAAATAGAAAAAACCATCACTATATGCTAAAAGTATAAACTTAAAAAAATCATTTAATTTTAAAAACCTACTTGTTATTTAATTCACTTTATAGTATAGTATGCATAGGAAATAAGATAAAATACAGAAAAAATCAGGTAACACGTATCACACTAATACCAACAGTTACACGAATTTTGAAAATGACAATCACAAGTAATATCAAAACCTTAAACAAAAGAAAGGGGAACGAAAATGAATCTAGCAGAAATATTAATTATCGTTGTCAACATAGCAATACTTATACTACCACTTGTCATGCTAATAGAAAACTTGTTAAAAAGAAATTACAAAATATTAAATATATGCATGCTAATCAATGTATTTGTATGGATATATTTGTCATATTTATGGAATGTAAGAAATCCAGGATTCTGGATAAAATGTGATACGAGAATACTAAATCTAATTGCTAGTATCATATTGATTGCATCCATCATTACATTCATATTGCAAATCAAACATAAGAAAAGTAACAAACTACTAATTATGATAGCAATCATATTTGTATTCTATATTATTATGACAAATGATACAACATATGAAGAAAGAACAAGAGTGGATTTAGTTTCAGAAAAAACCATTCGAGAATATGTTTTAGAAGAACATATACCATATATTGCATTTTTAAGTATAGAACTAGAACTTTTTGTTAATTTGTTAGACAGTCATAAGTTAGGAAGAGAGGAGAAAAAGCTAACAAAAAGCGATAAAAAACGAGCAAAAAAGGAAGAAAAAGAAGAAAATGAGAATGCAAAATAATTTTACAAAATGTAACAAAATTGTAATAAAAACGTAAAATAATTATAACCAAAAATTGTTGACAATGGAAAATTTAGATAGTAAAATAAAATAAAATTAATAATAATAATAGTGAATGTTGTAAAGGAGAAACAATGGGGAAAAGTAAGAAAAACAAGAGAAAATCAGAGATGAATGCAATGTTTTTTATCATATTATTTGCGCTAGTAATATTTATTATATCAACTTATGCGTGGTTCTCAACACAAAGAAATGTATCCATTACAAACTTAAATGGTACTGTAGAAGTAGCAGAAGGTTTGGAAATTTCTTTAGATGCTGAAAACTGGTCAAATGGTTTGGTACTAGGTGATGAAGAAGGACAATTAGATATCATAGAAGATGCTTATGATGGAAACTCTAACATAAAACCTTCAGAAATGTTACCAGTATCTACATTAGGATTAGCAGGCTCTAATCGAGAAGACTTGCTAATGTTGAGAGGTACACTAAACAATTCGATTCAATTAAATAATATTTTAAGAATGGATGAAACAGAAACAAACCCAGAAGTGACAGATTATCCAGGATATTTTGCATTTGATGTATTTTTAAAGAACTCATCAAGACAAGACGACATAGATGATGTATTACAATTAAATTATGACTCTTCATTAGAAATTATGGAGACAGACAAAAGTAGTACAGGATTACAAAACACAGCAAGGGTTGCCTTTGCAAAATATACGGGAACATCAGATACAATGGCAGATGCAGCAACTATCTTAAAAGAAACAGCAGGAGTAGGTGTTGGTAGTAGTCCAGCATATATTAGTGATGTGGCAATATGGGAACCAAATTCTAATGATCACGTAGATTATGTTGTACAAAACAATAATAAAATTACAGGGGCAGGTGCAAGCTTTACTGCAACTACCCAAATGGATACATATGCATTAACAGATGCTTCAGAAAGACAATCTATTCCAGACATATATAAATGGGATGGTTCAGAAAGTCGTCTTCAAAAACAAAATGTATTACAAACAACAAAAACATCAACAGAAGACTATTCAATTGCTGAAGGAGTTCAAAATCTAGTAAGTACAAGTGATGGTACAACAGAATTTGGAATAGCACCAAATAAAATTTGTAGAATTAGAATATACTTATGGCTAGAAGGACAAGACGTTGACTGTATTAACTATGCTTCACATGGTGGAGGGGTAAAAGTCAATATAGGATTAGTAAAAGGATCAGTAGAAGGTTCACATGAATTAGATGGTGGTGACTAATAAAACAAATAATATGTCATAAAACTTGTAATAGATACAGGTTTTATGACATATGTAGATTATATATACGAAAGATTGGAGGGTAAAATGGCAAAGAAATTATTAGAAGATACAAAAGAAGTGCAAACAAGAAAAAGAACACAAAAAAGTTCAAAAGAAGATATCTATGCATTCGATTTTGAACCAATAGAAGAACAAGAAAATGTAGTCCAAAACCCACCAAAAAGCAAACGAGGAAGAAAGAAAAAAGTAGAAACAACATTTGAGTTTGATGATATTAGAAAAAACGAAATGATTGCAAATATAGATTTAATGCGAGAAAGAATAGAAGAAGGACAAAAATATATAGAAGATATTAAAGAAACAAAAACAAAGAAAAAGAAAAGTACAAAAGAAGGAACAGATACAAGTATTTTTGCAGATATTTTAAAAAAGGAACCAAAAACAAGAAAAAGAAGAACCAAAAAAGTAGAAGAACCAAAAGATATTCATGAAGGAATAAAAATAAATGCAAAAGATGGTGTTACAGATGTATTTTTGGATGAAAATCAATATAGAATAGAAATGCAAAAAACAGAATACAATCTATATACCAAAAACAGTGGTTCATCATATATCATCGTTAGAGATACTGAAATTAGAGTCATTTGCGGTGAGGTTTATTTAGTATTGCATAAAGACCATCAAGATTACGAAATTATTACAAACCAAGACTTTAAAATCAATTATGTTATTGATAATCTTGAAAGAAAAGACAATGTTGTTAATTTTAAATTAACAAATTTAACAGAAATTATTGCAAATGAAGATGGTTTAAATTTTGTAATCGATGAAGAAAAGGTTATCGAAAATACTTTAGAAGATAATAAAACATTAGTAATTTCAGAAGAAGATGGAAAGGTGTATTTGCCATACACAAAAGCTGAAATAAAAAATGAAATATTAGAACATAAAGGTACAAAAATTTCTGATTTAATAGAAGAAAAATATATATGCCCATTAGATAAATATAAAAATGCCATAAGAGCAAGATTTAGAGAAGGGTATAACTTAATGTATAAAAAAGAAGGCAAATCTAGAAGAAGTGCTGTTTTATTAGGCATTGAGTTGATGTTTGAAACCAATTTACATCCAGCAGTTATATCTGCATGTAAAAATTTGGAGGAATTAGACATTTATTTAGATTGCCTAGAAGATAATGAATTGGAGAAATTTTCATGCTTTAAAATTATATACAAAAGTTTACCAATGCTTCATAAGAAAAATAAAGTTCAAGAATTTTAAATGTCGCATTAAGTTCGTTTGTCAATGCGACATTTTTTGTCTCATTGACAAACGATCTCAATGAGACATTGCATTGACAAAACGAACTCAATAAGACAAAACGATTGAATATCAATAGTTGGGGTGGAAAACAGTGAAGTTTTCTGCCTCAGCTTTTTTAGTCGCAAATCCAAAAAAACAAACGGACCAAAAAGGACCAAAAAGAACCAGATTTCAACGAACCAGCCAAAAATGTCGCATAGACAAACGAACCTAATGCGACACCAATGGATCTAAATGTGACAAAAATCACGGAATGAAATCGACAAAAATCACGGAATAAAATATATAAAAATCACGGAATAAAATATATAAAAATCACGGAATAAAATTGACAAAAATCACGGAATGATGTACAATAATAATAAAGTTAGACTCAAAAGAACCAAATCCAAATGAACCCAAAATGTCGCATAGACAAACGAACCTAATGCGACATCCCAATAGACCCAAAAGGAAAGGAGAGTGGATTTTATATGGAAATAGAAAAATATAGAAGAAGAATTGTGGATGATAAAATAGAACATTATTTAAAATTGTTTGGAGCTATTAGTATAGAAGGACCCAAATATTGTGGTAAAACATGGGCGGGACGATATCATTCTAAGAGCGAAGTCCTTTTGCATAAAACAACTGGGGAATTATCTAATAATGTAGAACTTGCTAAAATATCTCCTACACTGATTTTAGAAGGAGAAAAACCAAAATTAATTGATGAATGGCAAGAAGCTACAAATCTGTGGGATGAAATTCGAGCAGATGTTGATAGAACAGGACTAAAAGGACAATATATTTTAACTGGCTCATCTACACCTAATAGGGAAGGAATAGCACATAGCGGAGCAGGAAGATATGGAAAAATACATTTGAGAACGATGAGTTTGTTTGAATCAGGAGATTCTACAGGAGATGTATCACTTGAAGAATTATGCAATAATAAGGGGAAGGAAAAATTGACGGGTGATGTTGATTTAAGACATCTTGCTGGTTTAATCATTAGAGGAGGATGGCCAGGTAATATAGAGTATTCTCCAAAGGATTCTAGTGAAGCAATAGAACAATATATTAAACTAATAATTGATGATGATTTAATTAGATTAGATGGGGTAAATAGAGACAAGCATAAAATGAAGTTATTATTAAAATCGTTAGCTAGAAATGAAAGTACAACGGCATCTAATATGACATTAAAAAAAGACATCAGTGAGGTTGATAATGAAGATATAGATGTAGATACATTAGCTTCATACTTAAATGCATTAGATAAACTATATTTATTAGATAATGATGAACCATTTTCTTCTAATATTCGTTCTTCTGTTAGGGTTAAACAATCGGAAAAAAGACATTTTGCAGATCCATCTATGGCATGTGCATTATTAAATATAAAAGAAGAAGATAAATTGATAAATGATTTAGAAACATTTGGCTTTTTGTTTGAAGCAATGGTTGAAAGAGATTTAAAAATATATGCGGACAGTTTTAATGCAAAATGTTATCACTATCAAGATTATCAAAATAGAGAAATTGACAGTGTTATAGAACTAGAAAATGGAGAATGGTGTGCATTTGAAATAAAACTTGGGGCAAATAAAATTGAGGAAGCAGCAAAAAATTTGTTAAAATTAAAAGAATCGATTGAAAAAGAGAATGGCAAAGCACCATTAGTTCTTTGTGTGATATGTGGACTTTCAAATGCAACGTATAAAAGACCTGATGGGGTATATGTTGTACCAATTACAGCATTAAAACCATAAAAATGTCGCATTGGGATCAGATCCTGATGCGACAAAAATGTCGCATAGACAAACGAACCTAATGCGACATTTTTTAAAAAGTGGTAGCAATCAGAAAATTAAAGCCTGCAAAAAGTGGCAAAAAATTAAAAACAAACCCTGCGAAAAGTGGCAAAAGCGATTGACTATTATTTTTTGTTATGTTAAAATTAAAAAGGGGAGAAAATTATGCAAAGATTATTTGAAAAAAAATTATTAGATTGGAAACAATCGGGAATGAAAAAACCATTGATGGTTGTTGGTGTAAGACAAATTGGAAAAACATATACTATTGAAAAATTTGCTAAAGAAAACTTTGAGAAATACTTATATTTTAATTTAGAAAAAGACTCACAAATAAGAAGTATATTTGAAAAAACAATTGATGATGCAAAAATAATAGAAGAGTTAGAATTATGTATAGGAAAAAAAATAGATATAGAGAAAACAATTTTATTTTTTGATGAAGTTCAGGTTTGTGAAAACTTTATTGTTTCATTAAAATATTTTAACGAATCAGATAAATCTTATAAAATTGTTTGTGCGGGTAGTTTATTAGGAGTAAAAATTAATCGATTTAAAAGTTCGTTTCCTGTTGGGAAAATTAGAATGGAATATATGTATCCTATGAATTTTGAGGAATTTTTAATGGCAACAGGAAAAGAAATGCTAAAAGATAAGATTGAAGAATGTTATAAAACAATGACTCCGATGCCTGAATTTGCTCATGAACAAGCTATTGAATTATACAAAAAGTACTTATGCATAGGAGGAATGCCAGAAGCAATAAAGGATTTTGTAGAGAATGACTTGGATGTATTAAAATTTGATTCACATATTATTTCAGATATAAAAGATATGTATATAGCTGATATGCAAAAATATGTTAAAAATACGATAGAAACAGTAAATATTGAAAAAATATATAAAAATATTCCTAGTCAGCTAGCAAAAGATAATAAAAATTTTCAATATAATTTTGTAGAAGAAAATGGAAGAAAAAGAAAATATGAAAGCTCTATTGACTGGTTAATTGCTTCAAAAATGGTTTTGATAAATTATAATTCAAAAAGAATGGAAGTACCTTTAAAAGTATATATAGATGAAAATAAGTTCAAATTATATTTGAGTGATGTAGGAATATTAACAAATATGAGTGAGATAAGATTTCCTGATATTATGCTAGATAGAACATTTATTTTCAAAGGTGCAATTACAGAAAATTATATAGCTCAAGAATTAACTTCTAAAGGAGAATCTCTGTATTATTGGACTTCCAATAGAAATGCAGAAATTGATTTTGTGCTATATAGTGAAGAAGATGGGATTATTCCAATAGAAGTTAAAAGTGGAAATCGTGTGAGGTCTGTAAGTTTAAACATGTATATAAATACTTATAAGCCCAAATATGCTATAAGATTTTCAACTAGAAACTTTGGATGGGAAAATCATATAAAATCAATTCCTTTGTATGCAGCATTTTGTATAAAATAAGGGATCATGTCGCATTGGGATCAGATCCTGATGCGACAAAAATGTCGCATAGACAAACGAACCTAATGCGACATAAGAAAAGTGCTAAAAATAGCGCTTTTTTTGTTGCGAAGAAATCAAAAAAAAACCTCGAAAATTGTTGAAAAAAACCATGTGTTGTGATATAAATATAAGAAGAAAAAATAGGCAAAAAAATAAATAAAAATATAAAAAATAGAACATGAGAAATATAGAAAATAAACAAAAAACGGAGGATAAACATGTTAAAAAATAAGATTATTTTCAAAAGAATAAGAAATATTTGTATATTGGTAATGGCAGTTGCCATTTTAGTTGGTGCATATACCTATGTAAGAAGATCACGAGCAGAAAATATCATACAAATTGAACTAGAAGTTTCTGATAAAAGTGAAACATTGGAAGCACAGAAAATAATCGTAGATGCTACTGAAACACAAGATGGAAACTATTTATTGGATTTGCCAACATCAGTAAATGGAAATATTGTAACGAAATATTATAGAACTGATGGTGCAGAAGTAGATATGAATGACGAAAATGCTGATAAAACACTTACCTTAACAGAAGCAGATATAACCAATCAACCAATGCAATTACAAACAGATTATGATAAAAAAGAGATAACAACAGAAGATGGTCAAACCATAACCCTTTATAACAAAGAACTAATGGATGTAAAAGATACTGAGGAAGATGCAAATGCAGAAGGGACAGATAACGGAACGCAAGCAAACGAAACACAAACAAATGAAACAACAGAAAATGGTGAGACAAGTGAAGTAACAGGAGAAGAAGGAGCAACAGAAGAAACAGCAAATGAAACAACAACAGATGAAGCAACACAAGAACCAGAATTAGATGATACTGTAATTGTAACAGGTTATATGCCACTAGATGCACAAGTGGACATTAATGAAATAGATTTGTCTACATTACCAGAAATACAATTGACAAATGAAAACCAAACTATACAAAAGGCATATGAGGTATCTGTATATCAAACACAGAGAAGAACATTTGATGCAGAAGGTAATATGATTACAGAAGAAATTGTAAAACCAGAAAGTAATATAGACAATGGAACAAACAATAAAACAGAAGAAAATATAATAGATAACACAACAGAAGAAAATGCAACAAATAGCACAACAGATTTGATGGCAATAGAAAATATCACTTCAGAAAATGCAAAAGAAAATGAAAATGTGACAAGTGTAACAGAAGCTACAACACCAGACAATACAACAATTACAACCATTATGCTAAACGATGGAACACGTATTGAGGAAGAAAAAATAGAATATGACCCAAGTGCTTATAATGAACAATTGACAATTAAAACAAAAAATACAGAAGCAAATACAATAGCAACAATTTATGAATTACAAGATGACAACCAAGTCATTTCACTAGAAAGCACAAATGAAGAAGATTATGTGAATGTGACTTTAGAAAAAGATAACCAAACAGTAAGATATGTAATGGCAACAGAACCTATACCACAAAATGAAGCTGCACCAAATTCTTTGGATAGCGATTCAGGAATAGATACAACGGCTATTACGGATGGGAATATATTGATTGAAGTTGTTGACTATACAGGGGATGGTATGGATGCCCCTTTTTTAGGAGGCAAAATAGATAGACAAGATATAGAAAATGTGACATTTGTATCAAGTACATCAGGAGCAAATAGTACAGCATGGGATGTATCAGAAGAACAAAATGGTTCTATTATGGCATGGTATGAACAAAATGCAAATGGAGCATATAAAGTATATATAGGAAGTGATGAAACCATATATGCAAATCCGAAATCACACGATTTATTTGCATATATAGGATACTCATCTAAGTGTACAGCGACAGAAACGATAACAAATCTAAATTTATTAAATACTAGCTTAGTGACAAGTATGGCATTTATGTTCTATTATACAGGTTATAATGCCATGACGACTTTAGACTTAGGAAATAATTTTGATACAAGTAATGTAACAATTATGAATAAAATGTTTGCCTATACAGGATATCAGGCTATGAAAAGTTTAAATTTAGGAGATAAATTTGATACAAGCAATGTAACCTCGATGGATGAAATGTTTGATGGTGCAGGTTATACTGCTTTGACAAGTTTGAATTTAGGTGATAAGTTTGATACAAGTAAAGTAAAAGGAATGGACTATATGTTTCAAAATACAGGCTATACTGCAATGACAAGTTTATATTTAGGAAAAAAATTTACGAAAATAGCAGGAGATGCTGGCAATCTGCAATTTTACAATACAGGTAAATCTGGAGAAATTGTCGTATATGTACCAGAAGAAATTTATCAAAATGCAAAAAATTTTAAAACTGGTTCAGATTCAACTGTAACAATACAATTCTCAAGAGGAACCTTACAACTAATCGAAGATATGCCACCAGTAACTGGACCAGGAACTTTAAGAAGTGCAAGTAGTGAAACTTTAGCAACTAGTGGATTTTTAGGTAATACATCTATTCAAAGACAGTATATTGAAAATATTACATTTGTATCATCTACTTCTGGAATGAGTAGCAACGCATGGGACGTATCTGAAGAACAAAATGGTTCTATCATGGCATGGTATACAGCAAATCCAAATGGTAGTTACAAAGTATATATTGGAAGTAATTTTACAATATATGCAAATCCAGATTCAAGTTATTTATTTAGCTATATAGGATATTCATCTAATTGTACAGCAACACAAACTATAACTAATATTGATTTGTTAAATACTAGTAAGGTAACTGATATGTCACGTATGTTTTTTTCTACTGGATATAAATCTATGGCAACATTGGATTTAGGAAATTATTTCGATACGAGTAATGTAAGAAATATGGAATATATGTTCTCTTCAACAGGATATACAGCGATGACAAGTTTAGATCTAGGAGATAAATTTGATACAAGCAATGTAACCAATATGCAAGCTATGTTTAATAGAACAGGATTTACAGCGATGACCAGTTTAGACTTAGGAGATAAATTTGATACAAGTAATGTAACAAAGATGAGCAATATGTTTTATAATACAGGATATAAAGCCATGACAAGTTTAGACTTGGGAGACAATTTTGATACAAGTAATGTAACAACTATGTTTTCTATGTTCGAAGGTACAGGATATACAGCCATGACAAGTTTAGATTTAGGAGAAAACTTCGATACAAGTAATGCAAAAACTATGACGTCTATGTTTACAAATACAGGATATACAGCGATGACAAGTTTAGACCTAGGAGAAAAATTTGATACAAGCAATGTAACAGATATGAGCAATATGTTTTATAATACAGGATATAAAGCCATGACCAGTCTAGACTTAGGACCAGCTTTTACAAATATAGCAGAGTCAAATTTTGTCATGTTTAATAATACAGGTAGATCAGGAGTAGTCATCCAAGCACCAGAAGCAATATACAATAACAGAACGAACTTTAAGCTAAATACAAATTCAAGCACAACCATAAACTTTACAAGAGGAACTATCAATCCAAAATATAGAACAGAATGGATAAAACAATCTGTACAAGTAAACACAAGTAGCAAAAATGTACAAATCTCACTAAGAGGAACAACCAATACAGAAGTTAGCGGAAGTGAATATGCAAGTAATGTAACCAGTTCATTAACAAGCAGTAATATTAGAATATTTATGGATGACACAGAAGTAACAAGCTATATAACAAAATCATTAGGAAGTGCAACACGAACATATAACTCATCAACAGGAGCATATGATGTGTTACAAACATTAACTTTATCAAACCTTGAAGAAGCAGCCATAAGAACAGGAAAAGACTATAAAGAATGGAGTGGAAATATCAGAATTGAAATCCCACAAGGCACATTGACAGATACATATGGAAATAAAAACATGGAATTAGCATCAGATGGAAGTAGAGACGACCACAATATAGAGGACGCAACAACAGATAGAAATACAACAAACACATTATTCGCAGACGTTATTAAACCAGATTTTATATATAATTTTTCTTCAACAGATATCGACCATGAAGCAAAAACATTAACAGTAGATTTTTCTGTAACAGATAAATATTTTAATAGTTCAACAATATCATCTAATGCATCTAATATAGTTGTTAGAATGGCTGATACAAATACAGTACCAGAAAATTTAACAACTTCATTAAGAAAAATACAAGATATTACAGAAACAAGAAATGGCTCAAGTGTTAAAGTCGGAGAAGAATATCGATTAGTGATTAGCGGATTTGAACAAGCAAGTGTTGACAATGGAAAATACAAAGAATACAGTGGACCAGTTAGCATTGCATTTCCAGCAAACATGGTAATGGACAAATCTGGAAATGGAAATAACTCAAAAACAATTACAGTGGGAATTGACGAACCAGACGGTACAGGTGATGAAGAAATCGTAGACTTTATCAGACCAGAGATTGAGGAAATATCTTCATCAATAGATTTAGAAGCAAAAACTGCAACAGTGAAATTTCAAGTAACAGATAAATATGTAATAAATAGTAATCCATTGGAAACAGGAGATGTCCAAATACTTGTAAATGGAAGCCCAGTAACAGTAAATGGAGGAACAGGAGTTTTGGCAGCATTAGGTAGAACAAATTTAACTGAACAAAGAGTAGAAAATGGTGTGACTTCAACTGTACAATATGGATGGGAATATAATTTAGAAATTAGAAACCTTGATACTAATGTTAACCAAATCAAAGTGAGAATACCAGCAGGAGCGATTACAGATACTTCTGGAAATGGAAATGAGCAAACAGATTTTATCTTGTTGAATACGCTAAGAGAAACGAGCACAGAAACTGGTTCTACAAGTGCTTTTCTAGGTAACACAAGAATCCAAAGACAAAATATCAATAATGTCACATTTATAGACTATATACCAGAAGATGTATATAATGACTCAACCGATACATATGTTGACAGTACAGCATGGGACGTATCAGCTGTAGGCGATAATTCTATTATTGCATGGTATGAATCAAGCACAAATGGAACCATAAAAGTATATATAGGAAGTAATTATGAAATATATGGAAATATGAATTCAAGTTGTTTATTTTCTTTTATAGGAAGCTCATCTAATTGTACATCAACAGAAACTATTACAAATCTTAATTTATTAGATACTAGCAAGGTAACTAATATGTCAAATATGTTTTGTTATACTGGTAATACAGCTATGACAAGATTAGATTTGGGAGATAATTTTGATACTAGAAATGTAACTGATATGTCACGTATGTTTGTTTATACTGGTGAAACAGCTATGACAACATTAGACTTAGGAAATAATTTTGATACAAGTAATGTAAGAAATATGGATCATATGTTTAATGGAACTGGATATAATGCTTTGACAACTTTAGATTTAGGAGATAAGTTTAATACAAGCAAAGTAACAAATATGAACATGATGTTTACAAATCTAGGGCATGAAGCAATGATAAATTTGAACTTAGGAGATAAATTTGATACAAGCAATGTGACAATTATGCTAAGCATGTTTAGTTCCATTGGTGTTAATACTTTGGAAGTTTTAGATTTGGGGGATAAATTTAATACTAGTAAGGTTACGGAGATGGCTAATATGTTTGCTAATACTGGTATGTATTCCATGACATACTTAGATTTAGGACCAGCATTTACAAACATAGCATCATCAAATTCAAATATGTATAGTAATACAGGTAGCCCAGGATGTGTCATCCACGCATCAGAAGCAATATATAATAACAGAACGAGCTTTAAACTAAATACAAATTCAAGCACAACTCTAAGCATTACGAAGGGTAGCATCAACCCCAAATACCGTACAGAATGGATAAAAGAAACTGTTCAAACAGACACGACAGATGCAAACAATCCAAAACTAAACATCACATTACGAGGAACAACCAATACAGAAGTAGCAGCTGATGAATATATCAGTGATGTAACAAGTTCATTAACAACAAATGACATTAAAATCTTTATAGATGACACAGACGTAACAAACATAGTAACAAAAACATTAGGAACTGCAACACAAACAACAAACACAAGAACAGGAGCAAACGATGTATCACAAGTTCTAACCATATCAAACTTTATAGAAGCAACGAGACAAACAGGAAAATTATACAAAGAATGGAGTGGAAATATCCGTGTAGAAATCCCGCAAGGCACATTGGTAGATACAACCTATGGAAACAAGAATATGGGATTAGCAGATGATGGCGCTAGAGAAGACAGCAAAATAGAAGATGAGACAAAAGTGGAGCAAAATACACCAAATGGAATGTTTGCAGACTATATCAAACCAGAATTCACATATGAATACTCATCAACAGATATCAACTATGACGAAAAAACATTAACGGTAGAATTCTCTGTAACAGATAAATATTTCAATAGCACAACAGGATTAACCAATGCAAATGGTATCACTGTAAGAATGTTAGATACCAATGTAGTACCTGAGAATATCACTAAAACATTAACCAAAGTGGAAGATATTAACGAAACCAGAAATGGGGAAGAAGTAAAAATAGGAGAAACATACAGATTAGTTGTTAGCGGATTTGAGCAAGCAAGTATAGCAGAAGATGGAAAGTATAAAGAATATAGTGGACCAGTTAGTATTGCATTTCCAGCAGGAATTGTAAGCGATAAATCTGGAAATACAAATACAGCAAAAACGATTACGGTAGGAATTGATGAGCCAGACCAAACAGGGGATGCAGAAATCGTGGACGTGGTATCTCCAATGTGGGAAGCCAGAAATCTGAATATAGATGAAGCCAATAATAAGGTAACTGTAGATTTGTATGGAACAGATAAATATTATGAAAATAATACATTAGACATCAATAAAATAAAAGTTATCATAGATGGAGAAGAAATCACAAGTTCTACAAATGCAATCAAACAATTAAGTGCATCAACAGAATTAACAGAAACAAGAGATGGAGCAAATGCACAATATGGAGTCATGTACACATTAACATTAAGCAATTTTGTAGAAACAGATGGTGAATTTGAAGCAAGTGGCAGAATATATAGAGAATACAGTGGAAATACCAAAATTGAAATTGAAGCAAATACCTTAGTGGATGAATCAGGAAATGCAAATGTGTTAACAACATTAGATTTAGGAAAAATAGACACCATACATCCTGAAATCTTAAAGGTTTCATCAAATGTAGATGAGGAGAATCAAAAAGAAACCATCGTATTTGATGTTATAGATAAAGATTTGGCAACAGTAGGAATTACGACAACAGATACTTCAAAAATTCATGTATATGTGGATAATGAAGAAGCAACAACGATTACGAAGACAATCACAAATGTACAAGATTTAACAGCAACAATTGATGGAAACAGTAGAGTGGTAGGAAAACGTTATACACTAGAATTATCAAACATTGTACAACCAAGAACAACAACTATTGACTATGATAGAGAATATGCAGATTGGAGTGGTAATATATCTATTACAATAGATGAAGGTACAGCAACAGATAACTCAGGAAATGCAAATGAAGAAACAACGATAGAAGGAGACTTTGTAGATTTCATTAAGCCAGAGGTGATCTACCAATATGTAGAAACAGATATAGACAGTGATGGAAAATCATATACAATGGTATTTGATATAGTAGATAAATATTATACATCAGGAACATTAACACTAGAAGATTTAGCAATTAGAATAGATGGAGAAGAACCAGATTGGACAGAAGTAAATAAAGCATTGCAAGTAGAAGACAGAATCAATATGGTTAATGGAGAAAGCAAAGTAATAGGAAAAAGATTCACATTGACATTGTCTAACCTAGAGCAATTGCAAATAAAAGAAGGAGACAACTACTTAGACTATAGTGGTGTTGTAACGGTTGCTATTCCAGCAGATAAGATAATGGATACAACAGGACATGGAAATGATGCAACAACCCTTACTTCAGGAATTAGTTTACCAGGAGGAACTGGAGCAGAAGAAGTAGTCGATGTGGTAGACCCATTGGTTGAGAAAATTACTTCAAATGTAGATGTGGCAAACAAAACAGCAACCATGACATTTAAAGCTACAGATAAATATTTTGAAAATAGTACATTAACAAATGAAAATATACAAATTGTTGTCAATGGAAGTGAAGACATCACTGGCATTACAAAACAGTTGACAAGTACACCTTTAAATGAGCAAAGAGTGGTAAATGGTGCAAGCTCAACTGTACAATACGGAGTTCAATATGAATTAACTCTTTCAGGAATTGATACAAATGTAAATCAAATAAAGGTTAGGATTCCAGAAGGCTGGATTACAGATGCTTCTGGAAATGGTAATAAAGAAACAGATTTGATCTTGCTTAATACGTTAAGAAAAGAAAATAAAATAAGTGAGGGAGATGAGCCTTTCCTAGGAAATACAAGTATTGAAAGACAAAATATAGATAATATTACATTTGTTGACAATATACCAGAAGATGTATATGATGTATCAACCGGTACATTTATCGACAGTACAGCTTGGGATGTATCTGCAATGCAAGATAATTCAATTATTGCTTGGTATGAACCAAGTGCTAATGGAACAATCAAAGTATATATTGGAAGTAATGATGAGATGTTTGGAAATATAGATTCAAGCAATTTGTTCTCACGTATAGGAAGTTCATCTAATTGTACGGCAACAGAAACCATTACGAATATTGATTTATTAAATGTTGGAAATGTAACAAATATGGAGCAAATGTTCAGTTATACAGGATATACAGCTATGACAAGTCTAGATTTGGGTAATAACTTCGATACTAGCAATGTGACTGATATGTCAGGGATGTTCCAATGTATAGGTTACTATTCCATGACAAGTTTAGATTTAGGAAATAAATTCAATACTAGTAAGGTAACAGATATGGGTGTTATGTTTGGTAATATAGCAAACTTGATAAGTTTAGATTTAGGAGACAAATTTGATACAAGTAATGTTAAAAATATGAATGGAATGTTTATGTTTTCGGGTAATTTGACAAGTTTGAATTTAGGTGATAATTTTGACACAAGTAATGTTACAAATATGGGTCAAATGTTTTTCCTTACAGGCCATGCATCAATGACCAGCTTAGATTTAGGAGATAAATTTGATACCAGTAATGTTACGACTATGAGAGCTATGTTTAGAAATACTGGAAATAATGCCATGACAAGCTTAGATTTAGGTGACAAATTTGATACAAGTAATGTAACAGATATGTCAAATATGTTTCAAGAGACTGGAAGAGATGCCATGACAAGTCTAGACCTAGGACCAGCCTTTACAAACATAGCATCAACAAATACAAACATGTTTAACAACACAGGTAAATCTGGAGAAATTGTCATCCAAGCACCAGAAGCCATCTATCAAGATAGCACACACTTTAAATTAAATACAAGTTCAACCACGACCATTACATGGGTGAATGATGATGGTGAAGAAACTGCAGCAAGAGGAACCATCAATCCTAAATACAGAACAGAATGGATAAAAGAAGGAACAGCAATAGACGAAACAGAAGTAAACAATACAAAACTAAACATCACATTAAGAGGAACCACAAACACAGAAGTAGACCCTGCAGAATACATCAGTGATGTAACCAGTTCATTAACAACAGATGATATCAAAGTATTCATAGATGATACAGAAATAACAGACATTATTACCAAAACAATTGGAAGAGCAACACAAACAGCAAACACAAGAACAGGAGCACAAGATGTGTTACAAGTTCTAACAATATCAAACTTTGAAGAAGCAACAAGACAAACAGGAAAATTATATAAAGAGTGGAGTGGTAATATCCGTGTAGAAGTAGCGCAAGGAACCTTATCAGATACCACAGGCCCAGCAGATGAAACAGGAAAAACGATTCCATATGGTAATAAAAATATGGAAGTAGCAAGTGCTGATACACAAACAGGAGCAGAAACAGGAGCAGGAGCTGTAACAGAAATAGGAGCAAGAATTGACAACATTATTCAAGATGCAACAAAAGTAGAACAAAATACAGAAGATGCAATGTTTGCAGACTTTATCAAACCAGAATTTACATATACATATTCATCAACAGATATCAATTATGATGAAAAAACATTAACTGTAGAATTCTCCGTAACAGATAAATATTTCAATACATCAGATGTATTAAACAATCAAGATAATATAACTGTAAAAATGTTAGAAGAAGATGTCGTACCTGAAAACATCACAAAAACACTAACAAAAGTGGAAGATATTACAGAAATGAGAGATGAGCAAGAAGTAAAAATCGGAGAAACATACAGATTAGTGGTTAGTGGATTTGAACAAGCAAGTATTGCAGAAGATGGAAACTATAAAGAATATAGTGGACCAGTCAGCATTGTATTCCCAGCAGGAATGTCAAGTGATAAATCAGGAAATGCAAATGACCAAAAAAATATCACCATAGGAATTAATGAACCAGATGGCACTGGAAATGCAGAAATCGTCGATGTAGTAGATCCAATATGGGAAGCTAGAAATCTTAACATAGATAAAGAAAATGATAGAATAACAGTAGAATTGTATGGAACAGATAAATACTATGAAAATAACACATTAGATGTTAGTAAAATCAAAGTCATCATAGACGGAGAAGAAGTAACAAGCACAGAAAATGTTACGAAAGGATTAAGTGCACCAACAGAATTGACAGAAACAAGAGATGGAGTAGCAGTACCATATGGTGTAAAATATACGCTAACATTAAGCAATTGGAAAGAATCAGATACTGTATTCCAGGCAAGTGAAAAAGAATACAGAGAATATAGCGGAAATACAGAGATTCAAATTGAAGCAGGAACTTTGGTGGATGAATCAGGAAATGAAAATATACAGACAACACTAAACTTAGGAATGATAGACATCATCGATCCAGAAGTATATCAAATTTCATCAACGAAAGATGATACAGCCAAAACAGATACGATAGTATTTGAAGTAGTAGATAAATATTTTGCATCAGCACAAATTAGTGCAACAGATACTTCAAAACTTACGGTATATGTAGATAATGAAGAAGCAATTGGTGTAACAACGACAATTACGAATGAGGAGGATATGACAGCAACAGTCAATGGAACTAGCAGGGTGATTGGAAAACGTTATACACTAGTCATTTCAAACTTTGAACAACCAAGAACAACAATAGATTATGATAGAGAATATTCAGATTGGAGTGGTGATGTAACTGTTAAAATAGATGCAGGAACAATTGTAGACGAATCTGGAAACTCTAATCAAAATCAAGAATAATCAAGGGTTCAGTAAAAAATCCAACTCTTATCGAGTTGGATTTTTTTTGCTCAAAATGGACTTAAATGTCGCATAGACAAACGAACCTAATGCGACACAAACAATGTCGCACTGACAAACGAACCTAATGCGACATTAATGATTTGATTTCTTCTTCAGACAAATCGGTTAGTTTTTGAATTAATTTAATATCTAAACCTTCTTCTATCATTTTTTTAGCAATTTTTCGTTTTTCTTCAATTTTTCCTATTTTTATACCGCGTTTTTCTCCTCGTTTCTCACCACGCTTTTCTCCTTGTTCTTCGCCTTTTCTCCTTGCTTCATTCATTTCCGTATTATAGGTTAATCTACTTCTTTCTCTAATTTCATATAATTCTCTTTCATATTCATCTGCACTCATTTCTGTAAGTTGTTTTACTGCTTCTTTGATTTCTTCATTATCATTTTTACATTCTTCTATCATTTTTTGATCGCCCCCAATTACATACAACCATTTTTCTAGTAAATCTGCTACCTTTGGTTTTTGTATAGAAAAATCAAGCTTTTTCTATACAAAAACGTCGCTTTGCTCCAATGATTGCACACAAATTTTACTTTGTAAAATTTGGCGCGCGAACAATGACGCGGGCTTTAAAATATTATAAACAGATAAAATGTTTAAAATGCCCGCTATTGTTCTTTTTCTTAAACTTTGGTAATTCTATTATATAGTATTTTATCATGTCTGTTAAATATTCTTCTTCTTTTTTATACCCCATATTGACATATCTGATTTCTTCTGTTTCTTCATATTTTAACATAGCTAAACTTAGGTATGAATTTCTTTTGACTACGCTATCATTTATAATACATATGACAATCGTGTCTTTTACATTTTTATATTCTTCTGATACTTTTGTATTTCCAGCTATTAATTTCGCATTGTATACAACCAATCTTCTATCGATTGCTGTTGTATTTCCTACTTGCATTTCAATATCAATAATGGTATCTTCATTAATTTCTGCTTTGATATCTAAAATACTTAATTTTTCATCGATGGTTTCTTTTGGTATTTCGGGATTTTTTACTTCAATCTTTTGTATATGGATTTTTAATATTGCTTCTAATAAGCTTTTTAATATTTTCTCGTTTCCACCTTTTCCAAAGATTCTTTTAAAGACATAATCGTTTGATAATGGTAGCATGTCAATTTCTTTTAAATTTTTTAATTGATTCAATAAATTTTCTCCTTTCATTGTAACAAATTTTTTTGGGTTATACAATAATATAAAAATCTAATTGGGTAAAAAGTGTTAAAATTAAAAAATAAATATAATAAAAAGACCTTTCTTATTGCTTTTTAACAATATGGAAAATCTAACATAAAAAATATAAAATAAACTTTAGAATAAAATAAAAATGTATGAAATTAAATAATTGTTGACGATAAAAATAGGAAGATAAAGTTTTGATAAAAAATAACAAAATTAAAAACTAAAATGATAAAATAAAAAGTGATAATTCTGATTAAAATAAAATATCTGAATATATAAATATAGTTCTTAAACAAACAAAATGGATATAAATATATAAAACGGATATAAAATAAACAATTTTGAAATAAAAAATAACCCAAAAATCTTATGTCGACATAATACCATAAATATTTATAAAATTCAAGACATTATAGAAAAAATGTCGCACAGACAAACGAACCTAATGCGACAAAAAATAGTCCAAAAATGTCGCACAGACAAACGAACCTAATGCGACAAAAAGAGACAAAAAAGGCCTGGTTCTAATTGTCGAATTTTGCGATGAAAAATAGTGAAAAAAGTATTGAATTTTACTACAAAATATGATTATATATTACAAAGTTTAATTTTAATTTTTATTTTTATTTTTATTTTTATATGTTTTTTTTATATAAATAGTTTCGTTTTATAATCTAAATTTTAATAAAAAAATCCAAATAAAAATCATCCAAAATAGTTGAAAAAAAGAAAAAAATTTAATACAATAAAGGAGGAAAAGTATTGAACAAAGAACCGCAATTAAAGGTAACAAATGATTATTTATTTAAAAGAATATTTGCCAAAAAAGGAAATGAAAGTATATTAAAAGATTTGCTAAATGCCATATTACAAATTGAAATAAAAAGTATAGAAGTAATGGCAGATTCAAATCTAGAAAAAGAGATAGAGAGCAATAAATTAGGGATTTTAGATATAAAGGCAAAAATTGACAATGACACAATAATAGATATAGAAATCCAAGTGATAAATCAATATAATATGATAGAAAGAACGTTATTTTATTGGGCGGGATTATATTACAATGTGTTGCAAAAAGGAGAGAACTATAAACAAATTAAGAGGGTAGTTGCAATAAATATTCTAGATTATGATGAGTTTGAAGAAGGCCCGTATCATGAAATAGCAAAGTTAAGAAGAGAATATAAGTATAAAATGTTAACAGACAAAATAGAGATACATTTTATACAAATATCAAAATTTAAGAGACAAAGGAAAGACTTAGAGACGAAATTAGATATGTGGATGTATTTTATAGGTCAAATAGGGGATAAGGAGGTAAAATATGCTATGAGTAAGAATAAAGAAATTAAGAAAGCTCAAGAAGAGTATGAATATTTAACAGGAGAAGAATCAGAGAGAAGAATAGCATTTTTACGAGAAAAAGCCATAAGAGATGAAGCTTCAATTTATGATGCAGGATATTACAAAGGAATAGAACAAGGAAAAAGAGAAATAGTAAAATCAATGTTGCAAAAAAATATGGAATTAGAAGAGATAATGGAAATAACGAAGTTATCGAAAAAAGAAATACAGGAGATTGCAAAAGAACTGTAAATTTTTATAAAAATCTAGGTGGAAATTATGTTCCAATCTAGATTTTTTTGCTTTCTATTCAACAGAAAAAATAGCGTTGAACAGAAAAGAACCAAATGGTCCTCAAAATGTCGCATAGACAAACGAACTCAATGAGACACAAAAATGTCGCACAGACAAACGAACTCAATGAGACACAAAAATGTCGCATAGACAAACGAACTCTATGAGACAAAATGTCGCACAGACAAACGAACCTAATGCGACAAAAAATAATATAAATTATTGTCAAAAAAAGCTAATATTTTGTCGGAAAATACTTGTAAATATTTGCTAAAAAATATATAATATAGCATATAGAAAAATGGGATATTATCGTTCAAAACGAACCCAAAAGTAACATTCGGAAATATTAAAATCGATAATTTATATAGAAATATTTGGAGGAACTAAAGATGCGAAAATACTTCAAAAGTATAAGTGTAATAAGTTTAATGACAACAATAATTACATTAGCAATATTGTTTTTGGTAGAAATGACAACTGAAATCAGTACAATCCGCTCTACAATACAATCAACAGAATTAACAAAATATAGTGCAGAACCATTGTTAGATGGTTCTGTTAATGCTGTTTCAGGAGTGACACAAAGGGCAATGGGAGCAGATAGAATAAATAGAGAATTATTAGATGGTGGATTTGTTGATTTTATCAAACCTAATGCAACCTACCAATTTTCAGAAACAGATATAGATCATGATGGAAAATCATTTACGATGGTTTTTGATATGACAGATAAATTTTATGCATCAGGAACATTAACACTAGAGGATTTAACTATTTTAATTGATGGAGAGGAACCAGATTGGACAAAAGTAGATAAAGCATTACAAGAAGAAGATAGAACGAATGTTATCAATGGAGAAACAGAAGTTATTGGTAAGAGATATACATTAACATTATCTAACCTAGAACAGTTACAAGTAAAAGAAGGAGATAATTACTTGGATTATAGTGGTGTTGTAACAGTGGCAATTCCAGCAGATAAGATAGTAGATACAACAGGAAATGGAAACAATGCAACAACTCTTACTTCAGGTATTACTTTACCAGGTGGAGCAGGAACAGAAGAAGTAGTGGATGTAGTAGATCCATTAATAGAGAAAATATCTTCATCAGTAAATACAAAAGCATCAACAGCAGTGTTGACTTTTAAGGTAACAGATAAGTATTTTGCAAATAGTACATTGACAAATGAAAATATACAAATTGTTGTAAATGGAAGTATAAATACAAGTATTGTAAAAGAATTGACAAGTACACCTTTAACAGAGCAAAGAATGGTAGATGGAACAAGCACAACTGTACAATATGGAATTCAATATACATTGACACTTTCAGGAACCAATACAAGTGTAAAACAAATAAAAGTCAGAATACCAGAAAATAGGATAACAGACTCATCTGGAAATGGTAATAAACAAACAGATTTGATGTTGTTTAATACATTAAGAACACCAAGGACAGATGTAAATATAACAGATGGAACAACAGAAGCAATTGCTTTCTTAGGAAATACCAATATAGAAAGAGAAAATATAGATAATGTGACATTTGTAGATAATATACCAGAAGATGTATATAATGTTTTAACAAATACATTTATAGACAGTACAGCATGGGATGTATCAGCACAAGAAGATAATTCAATAATAGCTTGGTATGAAACAAATGAAAATGGAACATTGAAAGTATATATTGGAAGTAATGAAGAGATATTTGGAAATGTAAATTCAAGCTATTTGTTCTATGACATAGGAAGTTCAGAAAATTGTACAGCAACAGAAACTATTACCAATATAGAATTATTAAATGTAAGCAATGTAACAGACATGAACCACATGTTTAGTATGACAGGAATTACGTCAATGACAATCTTAGATTTAGGTGACAATTTTGATACCAGCAATGTAACAGATATGAACTATATGTTTGTTGGTGCAGGTGCTAGAGCAATGACAACTTTAGATTTAGGAGACAAATTTAATACTGGTAATGTAATTGACATGAGAGGAATGTTCTATGGTACAGGTTATGATGTAATGAACAGTTTGGATTTAGGAGACAAATTTGATACCAGCAATGTAACTAATATGAATAATATGTTCTATCAAACAGGTTATACAGCCATGATAACTCTAGACTTAGGAGAAAATTTTGACACTAGCAAAGTAACAGATATGAATAGTATGTTTGCACAAACAGGTTATACAGCCATGACGAGCTTGGACTTGGGAGATAAATTTAATACAAGCAAAGTAATCAATATGAATAATATGTTCTCTTCAACAGGATATATGGCAATGACAACTTTAGACCTAGGAGAAAACTTTGATACAAGTAGTGTAACTAATATGGCCAGTATGTTTGTAGAAACAGGTCGTAATGCTATGACCAGTTTAGATTTAGGAGACAAATTTGACACAAGCAATGTAACAGACATGAATAATATGTTCTCTTCAACAGGATATACGGCTATGACAACTTTAGATTTAGGAGAAAATTTTGATACAAGCAATGTAACTAATATGGAATATATGTTTGAAAAGACAGGCCGTACAGTGATGACAAGTTTGGACTTAGGAGATAAATTTGATACAAGTAAAGTAACCAATATGACAAACATGTTCTATCAAACAGGCTATGGAGCAATGACTAACTTAGACTTAGGACCAGCATTTACCAACATAGCAGAAACAAACACAGATATGTTTAGCTATGCAGGTAAACCAGGAAACATTACTATCCATGTTACAGAAGCGATTTACCAAGATGGAACACATGTAAAATTAAATACAGATTCAAGTACAACTATAGAAATTATCAATAAAACCATCAATCCGAAATACAGAACAGAATGGATAAAAGAAGGAACAGCGATAGACGAAACAGACACAAACAATCCAAAATTAAACATTACATTAAGAGGAACCACAAATCCAGAAGTAGACCCAACAGAATATATCAGTGATGTAACCAGTTCATTAGCACCAGAAAATATTAAAGTATTTATAGAAGATACAGAAATCACAGACATTGTTACAAAAACAATCGAAACTGTGACACAAACGGCAAACATAAGAACAGGAGCACAAGATGTGTTACAAGTTCTAACCTTATCAAACTTTGAAGAAGCAGTAAGACAAACAGGAAAATCATACAAAGAGTGGAGTGGTAATATCCGTGTAGAAGTAGCCCAAGGAACCTTATCAGATACAACAGGCCCAACAGACCCAGAGACAAACAAAGCAATTCCTTATGGCAACAAAAATATGGAAGTAGCAAGCGCTGAAACGCAAACAGGAGCAACAACAGGCGCAGGTTCCATAACAGAAATCGGAGCAAGAATTGATAACATCATTCAAGATGAAACAAAGGTTGACAAAAATACGGCAGATGCGATGTTCGCAGACCTTATCAAACCAGAGTTTACATATGTAAGCCAAAATACAGAAATTTCACAAGAGGAAGAAAAAGTCACTATTGTATTTGATGTGGTGGATAAATTCTTCCAAAGCACAACACTTTCAAACTTAGATGCCAGCCAAATCACGGTACAAATCGATGATTATGACCCAGTAGAACTAAACCAAAACATTACAAAACAACTAACAAAAGTAGAAGACATCACAGGAACCGTGGAAGGTGTAGAAAACACAAAAATTGGTGAAAGATATCAATTAGTGATTACAGGACTAGACCAAGAAGATGAAGACGGCAATGGAGATGGATACACATACAGTGGATATATGACATTATCATTTACAGCAGGAACCATCACCGATAAATCTGGAAACCAAAGTGCAGCAAAATCTATCACCATTGGAAAAGATGAACCAGGCGGACAAGAAGGAGACGAAGAAGTAGTCGATGTGGTAGACCCAGTATGGAGTATTGCAGAAATCAATACAAACGAAGAATATGTAAGATTACGTGTAAAAGATAAATACTTAAATAAAGACGAGAGCATCCTAAACTTAACAGAAGATGCGATTACCATTGTTGTAAATGGACAGCCATCAACAGCAATTGCAACCATTTTAGCAGGACCAATTGAAATTGTTGAAAATGAAGAATATGAATACATTGTTACACTAGAAAATGTAACACCACCAGATGCAGGATATGTGGAATTCACACCAGTTGAACCAATTGTGGGTGGAACCGCACAATACAAAGAAGACAATGGTGGATACATCAAACTAGAAATTGCACCAGGTGTTGTGGTAGATCAATATGGAAATGAAACCAACAAACAAACATTAGAAGTTGGAAACCTTGATAAAACAAAACCAGAAGTATTTGATGTACAAAAAACACAAGATAAGGCAAATGGAAAAGAAACATTTGTATTCAATGTAACAGACAAAAACTATGACCCATCAGACCCAGTTACATTAGATGAAATCGAATTATGGATGGATGGACAACAAATTGATGACCAAGTAGTTAAAAAGTTAGTTAGCACAGTGGAAATCAAAGCAAATGTCAATGGAGAAATCAAAGTTCTAGGACATCAATATACATTAGAAGTGAGTGGAATTGTAGAAACAGATGAAGAATTCTTCGCATCTAACAGAGATTACAGAGAGTTAAGTGGTACATTAGAAGTTCGTATTGATCCAATGGCATCAAAAGATATGAGTGAAAATTACATCAAAGAAGAAACCGCAACCATTACAGACTTTACAGATTTAATTGACCCAGAGATAATGTATCAATATAGTTCTACAGATATAGATTCTACTGGAAAAACCTTCACAATGGAATTCGAAATCGTAGATAAATACTATGATACAGGCGTTTTAACAATGGATGATTTAACAATCTTAATTGATGGAGAAGAGCCAGACTGGGCAGAAGTAGATAAATCTTTACAAGTTGTAGAAAAGACAAGCATGGTAAACGGAACCAGCAAAGTGATTGGACACACATACACCTTAACTTTATCTAACTTGGAGCAATTACAAATTAAAGAGGGAGACAATTACTTAGATTATAGTGGTGTTGTAACAGTGGCAATACCAGCAGACAAAATTATGGATACAGCTGGAAATGGAAATGTAGCAACAACATTGACTTCTGGAATTAGCTTACCAGGTGGAAGTGGAACAGAAGAAGTAGTCGATGTTGTACAACCATTGGTTGAAAAGATGACATCAAATGTAGATGTAGATGCAAAAACAGCAACCGTAACATTCAAAGTAACAGATAAATACTTTGTAAATAGCACATTGACAAATGAAAATATACAAATCCTTGTCAACGGAAGTGTAAATACAAGTATTCAAAAACAATTGACAAGTACACTATTAACAGAACAAAGAGTAGTAGATGGCGTAACTTCAGATGTTCAATATGGAGTGCAATATACAGTAAATCTTTCTGGAATTGATACAACGGTTAACCAAATAAAAGTTAGAGTACCAGAAGGACTAGTAACAGACCAATATGGTAATAGTAACAAAGAAACAGATTTGATTGTGTTTAATACATTGGCAAGTGCATTAGAATTGGATGATGATAATAATGACGACTTTGTAGACCCAGATGATTCATTTTTAGGAAGTACAGATATTACAAGAGAGCATATAGGGAATATAACATTTTTAGATTATATACCAGAAGATGTATATGATGTAGTAGAAGACCAATATATAGATGAAACAGCATGGGATGTATCAGCAATGCAGGATAAATCAATCATTGCATGGCATGAAGTAAATGAAAATGCACAGAATATAGTATATATCGGAAGCAATGATGAAATATTTGGAAATGTAGATTCAAGTTATTTGTTTGATGGTATAGCCTCTTATATAGCGCAGTTTAGTGGAGACACCATAGAAGCAATTACAAATATAAACTTATTGAATGTAAGTAATGTAACCAACATGAGTTATATGTTCCATTATACTGGATTTGATTTAATGCCAAGTTTAGACTTAGGAGACAATTTTGATACAAGTAATGTAACAGACATGAGTTGGATGTTTGATTCTACAGGATATTCTTCAATGACAAGTTTAGACCTAGGAGATAAATTTGATACAAGCAATGTAACCAATATGAGTTATATGTTTGCTAATGCAGGTGCAACAGCCATGACCAGTTTAGACTTAGGAGATAAATTTGATACAAGTCATGTAACAAATATGTCTGGTATGTTCAGTGGTACAGGTGCAACAGCCATGACAAGTTTAGACTTAGGAGATAAATTCGATACAAGCAGTGTAACAGATATGAGCAATATGTTTGCTAGTACAGGTGAAATCGCCATGACAAGTTTAGACTTAGGAGATAAGTTTAATACAAGAAATGTTACCAATATGAATGAGATGTTTACAGGCACAGGTTTAGAGTCAATGACAAATTTAGACTTAGGACCAGCCTTCACAAACATTGCAGAAACAAATACAAATATGTTTACACAAACTGGTAAACAAGGTTCAATCGTTATCCAAGCACCAGAAGCGATTTATCAAGACCAAACACACTTTAAACTAAACACAGACTCTAGCACAACGATTGGATGGACAAATAGCAGTGGAGCAGAAGTAACAAATTACGGAACCATCAATCCAAAATACAGAACAGAATGGATAAAAGAAGAAGCAAACCTAGACGAAACAGACGCAAACAATCCAAAAATCAACATCACATTACGAGGAACCACAAACCAAGAAGTAGACCCAGCAGAATACATCAGTAATGTAACAAGTTCACTAACACCAGAAGACATCAGAGTATTTATAGAAGACACAGAAATCACAGATGTGGTAACCGCAACAATAGGAACAGCCACAGCAACAGCAAATACTAGAACAGGTGCACAAGATGTGTTACAAACCATCACACTAACAAACTTCGAAGAGGCAGTAAGACAAACAGGAAAACCATACAAAGAATGGAGTGGTAACATCCGTGTAGAAGTAGCCCAAGGAAGCTTATCAGACACAACAGGACCAGCA
>CASEIZ010000051.1 GCA_949288185.1 uncultured Eubacteriales bacterium
AGGTGACTAACTATTAAAAGTCAACAACATTTTTCAAAAAAATGAAAAAAGTTAATAATTGGAAAAGAATCCCATGCCAAAAGACTCCAAAAACGATAATTTTTAAAATTTTTGGAGTTAAATAAAATTTTTAAAAATTTTATTTAAGTAAAGACGGATTAAAATCGATGTCGTTTTTCTCTAAACAGTAAATAACTCTAATAAGCTTTTTACAAACATGAGACAAAGCAACACGATGACATTTACCTTCAGAACGCTTCTTAAGGTAATAATCATAAAAAGTAGGTGAATATCTTAAAATGGTCATAGCAATATTCATAATAACATATCTAATATGACCAGAGCCGTGTTTGACCATTTTACCATTAGTTTGTAATGTTCCAGATTGGATAATACTTGGTTCTAATCCGGCAAAAGCTAACATCTTATTTGGAGAAGAGAAATTTTTAATATCTCCATATTCAGATAAAATGGTAGCGGCAGATATTTCACCCATTCCAGGAATGGATAACATTCTAGGATTAAGTTCTTTGATAATTGTTGAAATTTGTTTATCTATTGGATTAATTTTGTCATTAAAGTTTTGAATAAGAGAAACATAAATAGAAATAAGTAAATCAGTATTGTCATCATAATGACCAATAGTATTTTTGGCAAGTTCTTTAAGTTTGGCAAATTTTGCATAAGAAAATTTGCCATGAGATAGTTTTCTTAAAGAATCATAATCTTTCATTAATGATATGTGTTTAGGATTTTTATATTTATTTAAAATATAAAGTAAAGTTTCAGAAATTTTATTATTAAAGAAAGGTTTTAGTTCAGGGAAAACTTTATCTAATATATTAGTTAAAAGGACTTGAAATTTACTTCTTTCCTTAATTAATTGTTCTCTTGATCTACAAAGTGACTTTAATGAATAAATGTGGTATAATAAATCCGAATTTGGTTTATATGGGACTGACATTAGATAATTCGCAATAGTTATACTATCTGCCTTATCTGTCTTAGTTCTTCGTAAGCTGCGAGCTTTTAAAAACTGGTGTATGACAAGAGGATTCATTTTCATAAAAGAATACCCTTGATTAGTTAAGAACAGTTCCAAATTCAAAGAGTAATGTCCAGTTGCTTCAAAGCAAATATGGACATCAGATTTATTATAGGGTTTCAAATGGTCCAATAAAAATTGAAATCCTTTTTTGTTGTTTTCAAAGGAATTATTTTCAACAATTACTTCGCCTGCACATGAGATAATACAGAAATCGTGTTTATACTTTGATATATCAATACCAACATAATATATCATTGATAAGCACCTCCTTAAATTAGTTTTGTTTGCACTGTAAGTTTGACACAGAATTTCTAATTATGTAATCACGTAGGATAATAAAACATCGATTAGTAAGAACTAACGTGTTAACTAACTAATTAACAATTAAATTAAAAATCTGTGGTTTGAGTCACCTCTAACCAGTCCATTAAAGTGGCTGTATAAGAATAGTAACAAATCCACAGTGCGTGAATTATTATACAACTAGTCGTATAATAATTCAAATGTTGATAGAAAGGAGAATCAATCAAACAATTGGATTAATTTCCTTAAGATTGATTATACGTGA
>CASEIZ010000052.1 GCA_949288185.1 uncultured Eubacteriales bacterium
CGTATTGGTGCAGAAGTAAGACCAGGAGATATCTTAGTTGGAAAAGTAACACCAAAAGGAGAAACAGAATTAACAGCTGAAGAAAGATTATTAAGAGCTATCTTTGGTGAAAAAGCAAGAGAAGTAAGAGATACATCATTAAGAGTACCTCATGGAGAGCAAGGAACAATCGTAGATGTTAAAATCTTTACAAGAGAAAACTCAGATGAATTAGGACCTGGTGTTAACCAAATTATTAGATGTTATATTGCAACAAAGAGAAAAATATCAGTCGGAGATAAAATGGCTGGACGTCATGGTAACAAAGGTGTTATCTCAAGAGTATTACCAGAAGAAGATATGCCATTTATGCCAGATGGTACACCAATTGACATCTTGTTAAACCCTCTTGGAGTTCCATCTCGTATGAACTTAGGTCAAGTACTAGAAGTTCACTTAGGAGGAGCTGCAAAAGCGCTAGGATGGCATGTATCTACACCAGTATTTGATGGTGCAACACAAGAAGATGTTGAAAAATTATTAGCAGAAGCTGGAATGAATAAAGATGGTAAAACTACATTATATGATGGTAGAACAGGAGAGCCATTTGCAAGCCCAATCACAGTTGGTGTTATGTATATGTTAAAACTACATCACTTAGTAGATGATAAAATCCATGCTCGTTCAACAGGACCATACTCATTAGTTACACAACAACCTCTAGGAGGAAAGGCACAATTTGGTGGACAACGTTTTGGAGAAATGGAAGTTTGGGCATTAGAGGCTTATGGTGCATCATATACATTACAAGAAATGTTAACTGTTAAATCTGATGATGTTGTCGGAAGAGTAAAAACATATGAAGCGATTGTTAAAGGTGAAAATGTTCCAGAACCAGGTGTTCCAGAAAGCTTTAAAGTATTAGTAAAAGAACTTCAATCTTTAGGATTAGATGTTAGACTATATTCTGAAGATAACCAAGAGCTAGAATTAAAAGAAAATATCGAAGACGGAATTGAATATGACCCAGAAAAAGAAAAGAAATATCTAGTTGAAGATGAAGTCGTTGCAGATGGAGACCTAGATGATGGTTATACAGAGGAAAGTACAGAGGATGATATCCTACTAGAAGATGAGAATGAATCACTAGATGATGGAAATGATGAGTTGTTTGAAGGACTAGATGATGAAGATGATGAGATGTTCTTTGGTAGTGATTTGGCAGAGGATAATCTTGATAATGATAGTGATATTATCTAAAACGAACTAAGGTAAACGAATGAAAAGCAGCATCTAAAACGAACTAAATCAGGCATCTTACGTCGTTAATTCGAAAAAGAAAATCCTCGATGTACAAAAAGTACACCTCCGGTTTTCTTTTCCGAATTGCCTAGTAATATACCTAATTTATTTCGTTTTGTGAATGAGAAAAAAGATGCTGATAATGCAGAAAAGATAATCCTTTTACGTTACAAAAAATGAAATGGAAAGGAGATTAACTATGAAAGAAGAATTAAGTGATTTTTTAAAGACAGCTTATGAATATGGAAAAGTTAAAGATTTAAAAGATGCTTTTGAAGAATATCCTGTTGACGAAGAATGGCATAAAGGAAAAATCGAAAATGTTCTAAAAGAAAATAGTGAATCTTATAATCTTTACGAAATTGGAGATATAGTTTTTGTTAGAGAATATAGTTATCCTAATGGCGAAATAGGCAATAATCATTTTTTTGTAATAATAGACCAGGATAATACTGCTGTTCCAATAGAAAATTTTGGTATGCTTGTATCATCTAATTTGAACAAATTAAAGTTTAAAACTAATAAATTATTAGAAAAAGACGAAACAAATAATTTGCACAAAGATAGTTTAGTAAAAACAGATGTTATATATAAGATACCAAATGAACAAATAATTTTTAAAATTGGTATAGTAAGTTATGAAAAAATAGAAGAATATAGAAAAAGTTTTTATGATAGCTTAAAAAATCAAAACTAATTATAAAAGAATAAAAAATAAAATTAACTGAATAAATTCTAAAAAGGAAAGGGGCGACAGGAAGGAATTGCACCAGCGGTGGCTAGACCTCTTCACCTGTTTTAGAATTACCCAAAACAAATTTATTTAGGGGGAAATAAAGTGGACGAATTAGATATTTTTAATAAATTAAAAATAGGAATTGCATCAGATGAAAAAGTAAGAGAATGGTCAAAAGGAGAAGTAAAAAAACCAGAGACCATTAACTACAGAACATTAAAACCAGAAAAAGATGGATTATTCTGTGAAAGAATATTTGGTCCAACAAAAGACTGGGAATGTCATTGTGGTAAATATAAAAGAGTAAGATATAAAGGAATCGTGTGTGACAGATGTGGTGTTGAAGTAACCAAATCAAAAGTTAGAAGAGAAAGAATGGGGCATATTGAATTGGCAGCACCAGTTGCACATATATGGTATTTTAAAGGAATTCCAAGTAGAATTGCTTTAATGCTTGATATTTCACCAAGAAATCTAGAAAAAATTATTTATTTTGCTTCATATGTTGTTATTGATAAAGGAACAACAAATTTAGAAAAATGTCAAGTTTTAAATGAAAAAGAATACCATGAAGCAGAAGAAAAATATGGTAGAGGTTCTTTTAAAGCAAAAATGGGAGCTGAAGCTTTAAGAGAATTACTAGAACAAATTGATGTAGAAAAATTAGCTACACAAATCAGAAAAGAATTAGAAAATGCAAGTGAGCAAAAGAAAAGCAAATTAATTAAAAGATTAGATACTGTAGAAGCATTCAGACTTTCAGGAAATAGACCTGAATGGATGGTTATGAATGTTATTCCAGTTATTCCACCAGATTTAAGACCAATGGTACAATTAGATGGTGGTAGATTTGCAACATCAGATTTAAATGACTTATATAGAAGAGTCATTAACAGAAATAACAGATTAAAAAGATTACTAGAATTAGGTGCACCAGAAATTATTGTTAGAAATGAAAAAAGAATGTTACAAGAATCTGTAGATGCTCTAATTGACAATGGAAGAAGAGGTAGACCAGTAACAGGTGCTGGAAATAGACCATTAAAATCTTTATCAGATTTATTAAAAGGTAAACAAGGTCGTTTCCGTCAAAACTTACTTGGAAAACGTGTTGACTATTCAGGACGTTCTGTTATCGTTGTAGGACCAGAACTTAAAATCTATCAATGTGGTCTTCCAAAAGAAATGGCTGTAGAATTATTCAAACCATTTGTTATGAGAGAATTAGTTGGTAGAGGAATTGCACAAAATATCAAAAATGCAAAAAGAATGGTAGAAAGATTAAGACCAGAAGTATGGGGCATATTAGAAGAGGTTATTAAAGACCACCCAGTTATGTTAAACCGTGCGCCTACACTACATAGATTAGGTATTCAAAGTTTTGAGCCAGTATTAGTAGAAGGTAGAGCAATCAAACTTCACCCATTAGTTTGTGAAGCATTTAATGCTGACTTCGACGGTGACCAAATGGCTGTCCATTTACCATTATCACCAGAAGCACAAGCAGAATCTAGATATTTAATGCTTTCAACAAATAACTTATTAAAACCACAAGATGGTAAACCAGTAGCTGTACCAAGACTAGACATGATTTTAGGAAGTTATTATCTAACAATGGTATTAGATGGAGAAAAAGGTGAAGGAACATATTATAAAGATCCAGAAGAAGCTTTAATGGCGTTTGAAAACCATGAAGTAGGTATTCATGCAAAAATCTTTGTTAGAATTTCTAAAGAAATTGATGGAGAAATCAAAACAAAGAAAGTAGAAACAAGTGTTGGAAGAATTATCTTTAACCAAGGAATTCCACAAGATTTAGGATTTATTGATAGAAAAGAAGATCCATTCCAATATGAAATTAGTTTCCCAGTTATGAAAAAATCAATGGGAAATATCATTGAAAGAGTTATCAGAACACATGGATTAACAGAATCAGCAGAAGTCATCGACTATATCAAAGCATTAGGATTTAAATATTCAACTTTAGCAGGTATTACATTCTCAATGAGTGATGTACAAGTACCTGAATCTAAAAAAGGATTATTACAAGAAGCAGATAGCAAAATCGAAAATATTAGAAAACAATATGCAAGAGGTTTAATCACAAACGATGAGCGTTATTCAGAAGTTATCAAAGTATGGGAAGACACAACAAACAAAGTTAGTGATGCCATGGAAGAAAACTTTGATGAATTAAACCCAATCTATATGATGGTTAAATCTGGAGCCAGAGGTAACATGAGCCAGTTAAGACAAATTGCTGGTATGCGTGGATTGATGGCTAGTACAACTGGTAAAGCGGTTGAAATACCAATTAAATCATCATTTGCAGAAGGACTAGATGCCTTAGAGTACTTCATTTCTGCCCATGGTGCAAGAAAAGGACTTTCAGATACAGCTTTAAGAACAGCTGACTCTGGATACTTAACAAGAAGATTGGTTGACGTATCACAAGATATTATCGTAAGAGAACATGATTGTGGTACAGATGATGGAATCATTGTTTATGATATTAAAGATGGACAACAAGTTATTGAAAAAATGCAGGAAAGATTATTAGGAAGATTCCCTGTTGAAGATGTATATAACCCAGAAACGAAAGAACTAATCGTTGATACAAATACCATGATTACAGAAAAAATTGCAGACGAAATTGTAGCAGCTGGAATTGAAAAACTAAAAGTACGTTCTGTACTTGGATGTCGTTCAAAACATGGTGTATGTCAAAAATGTTATGGTATGGGATTAGCAAGAAGAGATTTAGTATCAATTGGTGAAGCAATTGGTATTATTGCAGCACAATCAATCGGTGAACCTGGTACACAGCTTACAATGAGAACAATTCACTCTGGTGGTGTTGCTGGTGTAGCAGATATTACACAAGGTCTTCCAAGGGTTGAAGAGTTATTTGAAGCTAGAAAACCAAAAGGACTTGCTATTATCTCAGAAATTGAAGGTAAAGTAAAAATCAAAGAAACCAAAAAGAAAAAAGAAGTTATTGTTACAGGAAAAGATAATTCAAAATCTTATACAATTCCATTTGGTTCAAAAATGAAAGTAAAAGAAGGAGACATGGTAGAAGTAGGAGAACCATTAATTGAAGGTTCAATTAACCCAGCCGAAATCTTAACATTAAAAGGGCCAGAAGGCGTATATGAATACTTGATTTCAGAAGTGCAAAAAGTATATAGAAATCAAGGTGTTGATATTAATGATAAACATATCGAGGTTATTGGTAGACAAATGCTTAAGAAAGTAAGAGTTGAAGATAATGGAGATACAGATATGTTCCCAGGATCATTAATGGATATGTATGAATTTGAAGACAAAAATAATGAAGCAATTGCAGAAGGAAAGAGACCTGCAATCGGAAAAAGAGTATTACTTGGTATTACCAAGGCTGCTCTTGCAACAGATAGTTTCTTATCAGCAGCATCATTCCAAGAAACTACAAGAGTTCTTACAGATGCAGCTGTAAAAGGTAAAACAGATGACTTGATGGGATTAAAAGAAAATGTTATCATTGGTAAGTTAATTCCAGCAGGAACAGGAATGCAAAAATATCAAAATATCCATATTAATACAGAAAAAGAACTAGAACAAGTAGCAGATACAGAAAATATGGAATAGGACAATCTGGGACCAGGTCTAACAGACCTGGTCCAAATTGTCCACAATTGCTCTTATATTCCTTTAATTTGATGCATATGTTCAATACTGGTATCTGTCCCATCTGCTGTTATTCCTGTACAAGGCAAAATTTGATTAAGATTCACAGTAACAACAGGACGAAGACGACCAAAATAATTAGAACTACTACCACTATTACCACTACCAGAAGAAAATATATAAGCGGCAGTATAATTTCCATTATTTATACGAAAAATTCCAAAGCTTGCAGATAAGTTAAAACAACTAGAAAATCTAGAAGCTATAAAATATGGTGTATTCGTATTGAAAATCATATCATATAAAATAGAATTATCAAAACAAGAAGTAACATCAATATTTTTGAAATAATAGAAAGTTTGTGTTACTGTTAAAATATCAGCTAGGGTATAAGTTTCTGATGTGGGAGTTGTATAGCCATTTTCAGAGTTACCAATTCCGTCTTCCTTAGTGATAGTTGTATTAATTCCAGAAGTATTTTCTTTAGCGTAAAGATTTGGATAATATGTATTATTTTCTGTTTCTGTATCAATTTGCCCATATGTTTTTGTTTTACCATATGGAAGATTAATTGTGGAATTTACGTAAGTATTTTTAGCATTTTTACCTGTATCATTCATTTGGCTTTCTATATCTTCTATATTTAAACTTCTCGCAAATATATTGGAATTATGATTACTATATAAAGTTTTACAAATATCATTTAATAAATAAACACCATTATTATATCCTAAGGCACCATCCAAATAAATTGGCTGATTTGTCACAGTTTCACTAATTAAATCTATAGTTCCATCTTCTTCGTGGATATTTAAAATTCTCCATTTCAAATTAGTGGTTTGTGTAATTGTTTGATTACTTATATAACCGCTATAATCAGAAAGTAAAGAATATCCATCTGATACAGTATCATAAGAATAATTCACATAATCACCTATTTTTAGTAAATTAGGTAAATTATTAATAATTGTTTCTGTATATATTTGGTCAATATTATCAACAGATTGTTCATATTCTTCTTGTATTTTGTCAATCTCTGAGGTTTGAGATTGTTGTCTATTACTACTAGCTATAAAAACACTAAAAATAACAATTAAAAAAAAGAGCATAGCTAATAGAACGAATAAAGTAATTGCTCCTTTTTCTTTATTAAAGAATTTTCTTGACATAAAATCCTCCTCTTTTGTTTTTTATATTTCTAGGATTTTGTTTTTTAGATTATATCATAAAGAATTTTAAAAATATATTTGTTTTCATAAAAACTCATCATCGAATTATTATATATTTCTAGGTTTTTCTACACAATATGCCATAAATATTTCTATTTTTCTCTCTATTTTAGTGTTTTAATTTCTTGTTCTGTCAATTGGGTTATTTCTGAAATTTCTTCAATGCTCATTCCCTTTATTAGTAATTTCTTAGCAATATTTTCTTTTTCACGTTTTTCTCCGCGTTTTTCCCCGCGCTTTTCCCCATGTTTTTCTCCGATTTTTTTACCATCTTCTAAGCCTTTTCTTCTTGCTTCATACATTTCTGTATTATAAGTTAATCTACTTCTTTCTCATATTTCATATCCACATATCTAATTTCTTCTGTTTTCTCATATTTTAACATAGCTAAGCTTAAGTATGCATTTCTTTTTACAACATTATCATTCATGATACATATCACAATGGTATCTTTTGCTTTTTGATATTTTTCTGATACTTTTATTTCTCCTGCTATTAGTTTTGCATTATATACCACTAATCTTCTTTCTATGGAAGTTGTATTTCCTACTTGTAATTCAATATCAATAATTGTATTATCATTAATCTCTGCTTTGATATCTAATATACTTAATTTTTCATCTATCGTTTCTTTTGGTATTTCTGGATTTTTTAGTTCTATCTTCTGTATTTTAATTCTTAATATTGCCTCTAATAAGCTTTTTAAAATTTTTTCATTTCCGCCTTTTCCAAAAATTCTTTTGAATACATAATCATTCGATAATGGTAACATATCTATTTCTTTTAAATTTTTTAATTGATTCAATAAATTTTCTCCTTTCATTCTAACAAATTTTTTTTGCTTATTCAATAAAACTTCTAATTTTCTTTTACAATAAAGGGATAGTTAACTTAGGAAAAAAACAAACTTAAAATTGATTTTATTGTCTTAATGCGACACTGAAATGTCGCGCAGACAAACGAACCTAATGCGACATCTCGCCAAACTTGACAAAATAGCCATTTCCAAGTAAAATATAATAGAATAATTATAAGGAGAAATATATTTATGCAAAATACAAATAGAAAAGTTTTTGATAAACTATTATCAAAAACCAAAATATATTTAGCAATTATTTTTATATTGTTAGTCATTGTTTGTATAGAAAATGTCATCATGATAATACCATCCATATTAATCTTTATGGCAGTTGTTGCCTATTCATATTATGCAAATAATAGAAGAAAAAGTGAAATATCAGAAACCTTACAAGATTTAACCTTATCAGTAGATACAGCAGCAAAAAGTAGTTTAATCAATTCTCCATTTCCATTAATTATTATGGAATCAAATGGAAATGTTATATGGAGAAGCGCAAAATTCATATCTGAATTTGAGGGATTTGATATTAATCAATATTTAACAAATTTAATAGATGATATTCAGTTAGATATAAAAGAAACAGAAAAAGACGATACAAAAGAAAAAGAAATTTCAAAACACGTAGAATTAAATAATAAGAATTATGAGGTATTAGGTAAATTTGTTCATTCAAGAAAATACGATAAAAAACATGATGATAAATATATGATGATGTTATACTTCATAGATGAAACAGAAATTGTAAAATTAAAAGAAGAATATAAAGATTCAAAATCATGTGTAACCATCATCATGATAGACAATTATGAAGAAACTATGCAACAATTAGAAAGTGAAGAAAAACCTCAAGTTACAGCAGAGATTGATAAATGCATTTATGAATGGACAGATAAAAGCAATGGAGTATTAATTAAATCTGACAGAGACAGATATGTTTACTTATTTGAACAAAGATATTTTGAAAAAGTAAAACAAGACAAATTTAGTATTTTAGATAAAGTAAAAGATATAGAAACAAAAGAAAATGTGCAAATTACATTAAGTATAGCTATATCAAATGATGGAATGACAGATAAAGAAAAATATAAATCTGCTCAAGCAGCAATGGATATCGTATTAGGACGTGGTGGAGACCAAGCAGTTATCAGAGAAAATGAAATCTATAAATTCTATGGAGGAAGAGCCCAAGAAGTAGAAAAAAGAACAAAAGTAAAAGCAAGAGTAGTAGCACATGCATTAGAAAATCTAATAAAAGATGCAAGCAAAGTTATGATAATGGGACATACTAATCCAGATATCGATTCTATGGGATCTAGCATGGGAATTTATCGATTAGCAAAAAGCTTAGGTAAAAAAGCATATATTATTGATAGTAGTGAAACAAACACATTACAAAGCTTTAAGGCAGACTTGGCAAAAGAGCCAGAATATGAAGATACATTAATCACAAAAGAAGTAGCAGAAGAAAATATCGACAAAGAAACATTAGTGGTTGTAGTAGATACTCATAAAACTACATATGTAGAAGCACCTGAATTATTAAAAAGAACAGATAAAATTGTTATTATCGATCATCATAGAAGAAGTGCAGACTATATAGAAAATGCAACATTAACATTCCAAGAAGTATATGCTTCATCTGCAGCAGAATTGGTAACAGAATTACTACAATATGCAGAAGTACATGTAGATTTAAAAACCATCGAAGCAGAAAGCCTATATGCTGGAATCATGATGGATACAAAGAACTTTACATTTAAAACAGGAGTTAGAACATTTGAAGCAGCTGCATATTTGCGTAGATGTGGAGTCAACATTATAAGAGTAAAAAAATGGTTCCAAAGTAATTTAGAAACATTTAACAAAATTGCAACCATTGTAAAAAAAGCCGAAATTGTCAATGAAACAATTGCGATTGCTACATATGAAAAGAAAGATAAAGAAGCAAGTTTAATATGTGCAAAAGCAGCAGACGAGCTATTAACAATTAGTGATATAACTGCATCATTTGTTATGGGAAAAGTTGGAAATAAAATTTGCATTAGTGGAAGATCAATAGGAGACATTAATGTTCAAATCATATTAGAAAAACTAGGTGGCGGAGGCCACATCACATTAGCAGGTGCACAAGTAGAAGGAATGACAATGGAAGAAACAAAGCAAGAACTAATTAATAGAATTAATGAATATTTTTCCGAGATAGAAAAATAATGTCCTTTTGGGGACGTTTCTGTTTGGGACATTTTTCCAAACAGGGCGTCTCTTTTTATATAAAAAGCATTATGCAATAAAAAACGATAGTCTAAAGACTATCGGATTAAAATGATTGCGTTGCTTCTGCAACGGATCACAATGTTTTACTACTTCTATTATAGCATATTTGACAAAAAAGTCAAATATTTTTTTAAATTATTTCCATTCTGTTAAAGCATAATATTTTTGTAAAGTTGAATTGATTTTATTCCAATCGTTTAAAGTAATTTTAACTAATTTACCTTTTATTCTCAAAGGATTAATAATTCTTAATTTACTGACATTTCTTAATTGTTCAATTAATACAGTAGAATTTTGATTTTCTAAATCCACATGGTACCATCTAGTATCCTTTATTCTTTCAGATGTTAAAGGTAATACAGTGCAAATTGTAGATTCTTTTTTAGTTTTAGCAATTAAGACTGGTCTTATTTTATCTTGTTCACTTCCTATATTTATTCCTAAATTACACCAGTAAATAAAATTGTTTGTAATAACAAATGGTGGTAATTTTTTTATAAACTTAATCTTTGCTTTATCTTTTGTCCATATGGCATATTCAAGTGCTAAAGTTTTATCTACGTTTTCTAATATGCTTTTTGTTTCAACAAATTGTTTAGCAATTTCATTATTCATAATTATCACCTCGTTTATAAAGTATAACATATTTTTTGGCAAAAGTAAACATATGTTTGTATTTTTTAAAAATTTTTAGAATTTAATGTATAAGCATATCTTGGAAGGAAACTTTCCTTTTGAAAAGTTAAAAAAGTTAAAAAAATTCAAACAAAAACAATAACAAAAAAACCAAACAACAAGAAAGTACACTAGCACTACAACCAAAAAATGGAACAAAAAAATGTCCCAAACAGAAACGTCCCCAAAAGGACAAAAAAGGGAATTCCCTAGCAAAAAACAGAGATAATTACAAAGATGTAAAACAAATGTAACATAAAAATAATATTACAGCACAATTCATAAATACTGAAAATCCGTAATAAAGACAAGATAAGCCAAAATTTGACAGCCTTCGACATATTTACTTACAGACTCTAGTATATTAAAATAAATATATACTTAAAGCATAAGAAAAAAGGAGCCGATGAGCAAATATGAAAAAAGAAAAAGTGACATTAAGCATGATAGCAGTATTAGCAATTGTTACAATGATAATGACTGCTATTTATCATGCTCAAAAAGTGCAAATCAGAGAGCAACTAATCGCAACAAATCCAGAACTTGCAAGAGCAATGACATATGGAGAGTTAACAGAAGAGGATGAGAAAACACAAAGTGAGAATGTAAGGTTTAGTGTGTATTTTGCGAGAGATTTAAATGGGGATGGTTATGCAGATAGAGTAAAAGGAACATGTAAAGAGGTGGAAGGAGAAGACACGCTTTACATGAGCTTAAACGTGCTTGAAGATGGATATTTAAAAGATGCCAAAATAGAAATTGAGGCAGATAATATATATTTTAAAACAGCATTAGTTGATGATGAAGTTGTAGAAGGAAACTATATAAGTGAAAACACAACAACTATTAATCTAAAACAAGTACAAGCAGGAACACAAAAATTAATCTTTGGACAAGTGCGTTCAGGAGATTATAGATATGCAAGTACAAAAAGAGATGCTATTGGAAAAGACACGAACAAATATAGTGGAATCAGCAAAATAACATTAACAGGAACCCATGTATCAAGTGATGGACAAACAAAAACACCAATTGAGAAAACGATTGAATTACCAGTAGATTGGTATAGTACAACAAGAGCAGAAATCCCATATACATATGGTTCAAATGCAGAGAAAAATAAATACCAAAATTACAACACAGAAAGTATCGTAGATGAAGAAAAACAAGAAGTAAACTTAGAATTTAAAATTGTATCACAAGAAAGCAATAACAAACTATTACTATCAAAAGCAACAATAGAAGGAACGATACCAGAATTAAATGGATATAAACCAACAAAAGTAGAAGTAATAGGAGATAATGTAGAATATACATATGATGAAGAAACAGGAACCTTTACAGCAACCAGGACAGCACAAACAACAGAAGAAGGAATCGTAACAAAAGAAGCTTATACATCAAGTTGGGGAACAGCAAGATATAGCGAATACAAACTAAAAGTAACCTATCCATTGGCAGCCTATGAACAAGCAAATGGAACCGTTATCTTAAATATACCAGTAAAAGCAACCTTTGAAGGATATAACAACAAAAATGAAGAATTTAAAAATCCATACATCAGTAACACAGCAGAAGATATCATAACCGTAACCTATGAAAGAGGTGGAGGAGATGTTATCGGGTATGATGTACAAGTTGGAACATGGGTAGCAAGTCCATACAATGTATATGTTGTATCAAAAGAAAATGCAGTAAAATACTATAACCAAGTGCAAGATGATACAAAAGATACCTATGAAGTAAGATGGTATGTATCAAGAGGAAACTCAGGAGAAATAGCAAATGTACAATTAAGAGAACAAGACAGCAACTATACAGATAAATTCCTAACAACAGATGGAACATATGAAGATATGTTACAATACAGCAAAAACATAGGAATCTATTTTACAACACCAGGAGCAATGTTTGGAGAAAATGGATGGATAAAAGTATATAATGACGAGACAGATGAATTAATCCATGAGTTTACAAGTGAAGATTGGGAAAATTATACAAAAGAAAATCCATATTATTACAACACACCAATAGACCATATTAGAATAGAAACAAGCAAAGCAGAAAGAGTAAGTAGTTTCACAGCAACAAGCATTAAAGAAATGGATAATGCATTATTGACAACAGAAAAAACAAGAGAAGAATTTGATAAACTAAGTAAAATTTATTCATACTTAAGTGGATATGCAAAATATAGTGAAGAGGAAGAATATCAAAAGTTAAAAGATGATACAGGAATTGCCAATTATGATGAACCATTATCAATGGCACAAATTTCAAATGTAACACCAACAACATTATCTACACAAGAAACAACCAACATGAAAATTACAATAGGCACAGTAAACTTAGGATATAATGTTGAATCATGGAAAAATGGAATATTTTTATTAAAATTCCCAGAAGAAGTGTTATTAGCAGAAATCAACAGTGTAACCATAAATAATGGAAATGTAAGCATACTTGGATATGATATCTATGAGCAAGACGGAAGTTATTTCTTAAAAATATTAACAGAAAATGAAAATCCAGAACATTATACCATCACCATCGATGCCAATATCACACCAGACCCAAGAAAGATATCAGCAACAAGAGATATAGAATTATATGCATATAATGAAGAATGTAATAACTATAAAGATACCTTAAGAGCAGAAGATACATACGATATCAATGGAGATGGAAACACGAAAGATATAGTAGATTATAGTAAAAGATCACTTACCTTTGTAGGACCATCAACCCTACTTACCACAGAAACAGCATCAGACTATAATGAAGAAGGAGACGAAATTAAAACAACCGTAGCACCACAAGTAGCAGAAATTGATAAAACACAAAATAATAGAACAGCAAAAATCAGTGTGCAAATCACCAATAACTATTCTGGAAATATCAGTGGAATTGTAGTGGTAGGAAAAACACCATTTGCAGGAAATACATCACAAGTATTAGGAAATGAGTTAGGTTCAACCTTTACAGCAAACATGACAGGACCAATTGAATTACCAGAAGAATTACAAGGAATTGCCAAAGTATATTATTCAGAAAATGAAAATGTAAACAATAACATCAATGACCAAAGCAACAATTGGAAAACCGAAGAAGAAATTACAGACTTTTCAAAAATCAGAACCTATGCAATCGATTTAAGTGATTACACAATCGAAAAAAGTGAAGCATATATCTGTACTTATGAAATAGAAGTACCACAAGATGTCAACTACAATGATGTTAGTTATTCAACACATGCTGTATATTTCTATTTAGAAACAGAGGAAGGAAAATTAGCAGACCAAACAGAAACCAATAAACTAGGATTTAAAATTGCTAGAAAATATAACTTAGAAATCAACAAAGTAAAACAAGGAACAAATACACCAATCCAAGGAGCATCATTTAGTGTACAAGAAGAAGGAGAAGAAAGCTCAAGAATTATTGCAAGTGACGCACAAGGAAAAATTAACATACAAGATTTGTATGTAGGAAAAGTATATACAGTAAAAGAAATAAAAGCACCAAGTGATTATGTATTAAATGGTGAAACAATTAAATTTACAACAACAGTAGATGACAATGGAGATTTGCAAGTAGAAAAATTGGAAGGAAATAGCAATCTAAGTGTCGTACAAGCAACAGAAGAAGAACCAGCAAAAGTAAGCTTTACAGTAACAAATGAACCAAAATACACATTCAAACTAACCAAAGAAGACCAAAATGGAAACTTAGTACAAGGAGTACGTTTTAACTTAACAGGAAAAGGCTTACCAACAGCGGGAAGAACAGTTACAACAAACAGAAATGGTGAACTTACCATAACAGGATTATATCCAAATGAAGAATATACTTTAACAGAGGTATATGCAGAAGGATATGAATACAGTGAAGCACCAATCAAATTTAAAACAGTATGGAATGGAAATAACTTAGAAGCACAAGTTATAGAAGGAAGTTTTAAAGAACAACCTACAGTAGACAACACACAAGAAAAACAACCAATTATGAGTACAAGTATTGTTAATACAAAATTAGACGAATATAGCCTATTATTAAACAAATATGAGAAAGAAACACCAAATCTACTTGAAGGAGCAATATTTAGAGTAACAGGAAAATGGCTAGATAATGAGTATACAACAGACGAATATGGAGGATTAGAGGTAGGACCATTATATGAAGGTATAGAATATACCATAGAAGAAGTAATGCCTCCAACAGGATATGCATTAAGTGATAACAAGGTAAGATTTATTGTAGATACAGATGAAGAAGGACAACCATATTTACAAATATTAGAAGGCGAAATTAAACCAGTATCTGATTTGGAAACAGGAGAAGAAGGAATTGGTACATATAGTAAACCAGTAACAATGCAACCAGCAATAGATAAAGATGGAAATCCTATGGAAGATAAATTGGCATTAGCATATGTGGATGAAAATAAAATTTCAGAGATAGGAATTGCCTTAGACAACGAACCATTATTCAGTCTAACAAAAATAGATGGAGATACCCAAGAACCATTACCAAATGTAAAATTTGCCATCACAAAAGTAGAAGATGATGGAACAGAAACACAAGCAGTCAATAGTAAAGGAGAAGTGATAGGAGAAACTCAAGAGATCAATGGAAAGACTTACCAAATCATCACAACAGATGAACAAGGAAGAATTACAGAAGACTTACCGGAAGGCTATTACAAAGTAGTTGAAATAGAAACACAAGAAGGATACCAATTACCAGAAAATGAAGAAGACAGAACCTATTTCTTTGGAATTGGAAAAACAAAACCAGCAGTAAAAGATCTTGTGGAATTATGGAACCAAAGTTTCGAAGGTAACAGGGAGATTACTTATACAGATTCTGTGGCAACAGATGATGGGGGATATATTAAGATAGGGTATTTCTCAAAAACGGTAACATTTGATGCAGAACAAACAGAAAATGGAGAAGAACTTGTATTAATATCAAAAGGAAGTAATGATCAAATTATTGTAAAATATAACGAAAAAGAAAAAGTGCAATGGTTAAAAAGTTATGATAGCACTGGATTTAATGATAGGTGTGAAAAAATTGCAAGATTAAAAAATAATAACTATATCATTACAGGATTAATATATCAAAGTTTTGCAACATATATCATTGATGATAATGGAAATATTATTAGCAAAAATATTTCTGGTATCACAGGAATTGGAAATATAGGAAGCATAGAAGCAACCTCAGATAATGGATATTTACAAATATTAAATAGTAGTCAAGATTTGCATATTTCTTCCGAAAATATGGCTTCGGGAGAAGAGGTAACATTAACTACAGAGCAAATGATTAGAGGGATACTTCTAAAGTTTAATAGTGAAAATAAAATAGAATGGATATTTCATTTAGAAACTGTAGATCCAGGAAATAATCTTTATGAACAATCAAATATAGCTGGTGTAAAAGAATATAATAATGAATATATTATTTGTGGTAGTTTTTCTGATAAGGATGGACTAATCATATCAAAAGAAAATACGGTTAATGGTAATGAAATAAAATTCGAATCAAAAGGATCAAGCGATGCAATTATCATGAAGATGAATACATCAGGAAAAGTAATGTGGGCAAAAAGTGCAGGAGTTGAAGGAAATGAAAAATATGAAGGACTAGAGATAAGTGATGAAGGAAAATATATAGTTATAGGAAGTATGTCATATGGAAGAATTTCTTTTTTAGAAGATGATACTTTAAGTGGAGAAAAAATTGATGTAAAAGGAACAAGTTTAATAGTTGTATACAATGAAGATGGATTAGTTGAATGGGCAGATGGATTAAGTTCAGGAAGTGAGACTAGTTTTGCACATATAGGAAAAATAAAAGATGGCTATATTATATTAGGTAGTGTAAGACAAGAGACCATAATTCCCAAAGAAAAAACAGTAGAAGGAGAAGAGATTATTATACCATATAATAGTGAAGTTAAACCTAGTTTAGATGGATATTTTATGAAAATGGATAATGATTTAAAAGTTGAATGGGTAAGAGCCTTTAATGATATAGGAAATACACAGAATAATTTAAATAATGTAAATATATTGAATGATGAAAAAATTATGGTGTTTACAAATTTCAGTAGTAAAATAGGTTTACAACAAATAGATGGAAAAAACAAAGAAATTATAGGGAATGCTACAATAATATATAATAAAGATGGAGAAATCTTAAATATAGAAAATAAAATATCAAGTTCATCACAATATAACTCAGCAGTTGCAACAGATGATGGTGGACAAATTGCAGTAGGACAGATGACAGGAAAATTGCATATACCAGCAGAACAGACATCAGCAGGGGAAGACATGAATGTGTTAAGCAATGGAAATACTGATATGTTATTAACCAAATACAACCAACATGGAAAAACAGATTGGGCAGTAAGTCTTGGAGGAACAGGAGCAGATATATTACATGATGTCATAAAAAAAGATGATACATATATTGCAGTTGGATATATCAATGGAAATTTGCATATTGATAAAAAATATACTTATAATGGAGAAGACATAGATATAACAAGCAGTGGTGATAAAGGAATCATAATTGAATTCAATGAAGAAGGAAAGGTTATAACTGTAAAAGTTGCAGAAGGGGGAAATAGTTATTTTGACAGTATACAAAATTTAGACTCTGGCGAATTTATCGTCGGAGCTAGAGCTGCCACTAATTTTATTATAGATGATACACAGATTAGCTCTTTATTAAATGGCAATATGCTACTAATAGAATTTAATAGTGATAATTCTGTTAAAGATTTAACGAATATATATATGAGTTCAAATTTAGGAATAACTGCAATTGAAGCACTAGACGATGGAGGAATGCTTGTTAGTGGTAGAATGAATACTTCACAACAAGTTACTATTCCTAGTGAAGCAACTACTATAGGAGAGATAGTTATACCTCAAGTCAAGGGAGGTGGCGATGGATTTATAGTAAGATTTAACGCAGATAGAAATATAGAATATTTAAAAGTTATTCAGCCACTGAATGCAGCTAGTGCAGATTCTTTGAGAGGTGTAGTGAAAACAAAAGATGGAGGATATCTTGCTCTTTGGGATGGTTACACAGGTAATCATGGTGGTGGAGGACTAGTTTTTACAGAGGAAGAAACAGCTTCTGGAGAAATAATAAATAGTGCAACAGGAGTGTGGGCTTTATATTTAATAAAATATAATAGTGATAATAAAGTTGAGTGGATGAAGAATGTATCGGGTACTGCAAGAAAAATATTACCAACTGCAGATAATGATTATATAGTAACAACAGAGACTTCAATTGTTAAGTATTCATCTTCATTTGAAGAACAATATACAATAAATTCAAATGGAGTATATCTTGATGTTGTAGATAATAGAAATAACACATATACTTTCTTTGGATATCAAACAGAAAACAACATTAACACTGCTAAAGCAGCCAAATTCCAAGAAAACACCATCTCAGCCGAAATCCCAGAACAACAAGAACTAATTGTAGAAAACTATAAAAAGCAACACAAAATCACAACAGAAGTAGAAGGCTCAGGAGGAAGTATATCAGGACAAGGTTCAAATGATGAAAATCCATATGAAATAGTAGAAGATGGAGCAGATAGTACAAAAGAAATTGTCATAACACCAGAAGAAGGTTATAAAATCCTAAAAATTACCGTAAATGGAGAAGAAATAGACTTTGTACCAGAAGAGGATGGAAGTGTCATATTAGATAAATTTGTTAATATGACAAGTGACAAACATGTTGTTGTACAATTTAGTAATACAGTTTCAACCGTTATTGTTCATCACTACAAAGACGGAACAGAAGAAAAATTAGCAGAAGATGAGACCTTAACAGGTGAAATCGGAACAAATTACACAACAGCACCTAAAGACATTGCTGATTATGAAGTGGTAATCGAAAAATTACCAAGTAATGCAAGTGGACAATATACAGAAGATGTACAAGAAGTTATCTATTATTACAAACAAGCACCTGCAAAATTCATCGTACATCACTATTTAGAAGGAACAGAAGAAATTGTACCAGGTTCAGAAGATGACCAAATCAATGAAGAAAGAGAAAGAGGCTCAGAATATACAACCAGTCCAGCAACTGGAATTGATAACAAATATGAGTTAGTAGAAGTTTTAGGAAATCCTTCTGGAACATTAACAGAAAATGAAACAGTTGTAACATACTATTATAGAATCAAAGACTCTGCAGGGGTTATCGTGCATCATATAGATACAGACACAAAAGAACAAATTGCACCAGATGTAGTAATTCCAGCAACAGGAACAGGAAAATATGGAGATAGTTATACAACAGAAGTAAGTAGTGAGATACCAGCAAATTATGAATATGTAACAAGAACAGATAACTGGGAAGGAACCATGGTAGATACCTTAACAGAAGTTACCTATGAATATCGATTGGTAGAACCAAGTATAACCAATCAAGACATTAGTAAAACAGCAACAGCAAGTATTGATAATCCAAAAGCACAAATTGAGTATGGAATCACATATACAACAACCATTGAAAACTACATAGGAAGAGCACAAGTAACCATTGTAGATACATTACCATATAAAATTGATGTTACAAAATCAATCCTAAATGGTGGAACATATGATGAAGAAAGTCAAACCATTACATGGGTAGAATTGGTAGATGGAATTGATACATATACAAATTCTGAAAGTGGAAATATTGAAATCCATAAAACCATAAAAGTGGTATATCAAAATATGGATGTATCAAAAGAAACCATAGAAAACAATGTATCTGGAACTGTCAAACTATTCACTCCAGAAAAAACCAGTGAAGAGGTAACAGATACAGCAACAACCAATACAGAATTTAAAATGAATTTAACTGTATACAAAGCATGGGGAGATAATGATATACAAAATGCAAGAAGACCAGAAAAAGTAGTTATCAATCTAAAAGCAGAAAATGCAGATAACCATGATTCTGATGCAATTATAGACACATATGAATTAGATGTAGCAACAGAAAATAGTCATACATTTACAGATTTAGCAAAATACAATAAAGCAGGAGAAGAAATCAGATATTTTGTAGAAGAACAAGAAAAAACATTAGGAGATTTACATTTCTACACATCAAGTGTAAGTGAAATCACAAATGTAGAAGGTGAAAAAGACCATAAACAAGTAACCATCACAAACACCTTTACAACACCAGATGATGAAATTAGCATTATAGTCAATAAAATCTGGAATGATAATGACCTTCAAGCTAATAGAAGACCAGAAAGTCTAACATTAGTGGTAAAAAACGGAAATCAAGAAGTAAAAACAGTCGAAATCACAAAAGACAATATGTTAGCAGGAACCACAAATCAATGGACAATTACCATTGATGGTTTACAAAAATATGATGATAATGGTGAAGAAATTGAGTATTCAGTAGAAGAAAGAGAAAAGACAGAAGGAGATCTAAAATTCTATGAAGCAGAAGAAAATCCTGTGGTAGTAGAAGATAACCAAGCAACTATCAGAAATACTTTTGTAAAACCAGATGATACAGTAAGTGTAACAGTAAACAAAGTATGGAATGATAACAATAATGTAAATGGAAAACGTCCAGAAAGCATTAAACTACAAGTAAAAGTCGGGGACAATGTTATACAAGAAGAAGTGGTAAATGTAAATAATGCCAATAATGGAGATATTAACAATTGGACATATACCTTTACAAACTTACCAAAATATGATGATAATGGACAAGAAATTGTATATACAGTATCTGAAGAAGAAGTCAATACAGACGACTTAAAATTCTATACAAATGATGGTGTTACAGGAGACATGACAAGTGGTTATACAATCACAAATACATTCACAGTACCAGATGAAAGAATAGAATTAATTGTCAATAAAGTATGGGAAGATAATGATATACAAGCAAATAGAAGACCAGAAACAATTATCATTAATGTAAAAGCAGAAAATGCAGACAACAATGATCCAGAAGCAATTATTGATACATATGAACTAGATACAGAAACTGAAACAAGTCATACATTTACAGACTTACCAAAATACAATAGTCAAGGAAATGAAATCCAATACACAGCAGAAGAACAAGAAAAAAATCCAGGAGACTTACATTTCTACACAATTAGTGTAGGAACTGTGGAAAACACAGATGAAAACACGAAAGAAGTGACCATAACCAATACTTTTGAAAAACCAGATGACACAACAGAAGTAACTGTCACAAAAGTATGGGACGACAATCATGATGAAGCACAAAAGAGACCAGCAAGTATTAATTTACAATTGAAAAATGGAAATGCCATAGTAAAAGAACAAGTAGTCAATGTATCAAATGCTGTTAGTGGAGATACAAACACATGGCAATATACCTTTACAGATGTAGAAAAATACAATGAAGATGGACAAGAAATTGTGTATACAGTAGATGAAACAGAAGTGAATAACAATGATTTACAATTCTATACAAAGAAATTAGAAGGAACAACTGTAACAAATACATTTACACAAAATACAGAAAAGGTAGACATACCAGTAAAGAAAATTTGGGAAGATAATGAAATACAAGCACAAAGAAGACCAGAAAGTGTTATCATTGTATTAAAAGCAAATGGAATCGAAAACCAAAGATATGAATTAACGAAAGAAAATGCAGATACATCAGATGAAAATATTTGGACATATACCTTTACAGAGTTACCAAAATATGATGCGTACAATAATATTATCAATTACACAATAGAAGAAGTTGAAAAAACACAAGGAGACTTAAAATTCTATACAAGCAAAATAGATGGATATATTATTACAAATACATTTGCAAGACCAACAGAAAGCATCAACATAGATGTGAATAAAAATTGGGAAGACCAAGAAAATGTATACAATAAGAGACCAACCTCTATTAGATTAGAAGTAAAACAAGGGGAAACGGTCATAAAATCTGAAGTAGTAACTCAAGATGATAATTGGCAAACAACATTCACAGATTTACCAAAATATGATGAAGATGGACAAGAAATTGTATATACAGTAGATGAAGAAGAAGTATCATCAAATGACTTATTCCATTATGAAAAACAAATCGGAGAAGTGACTGATAAAGAAGGAATGTTAGACGAAAAAGAAGCAACCATAACAAACACGATGACAAAAATTCCATCCACAGTAGAGGTAAAATATGTGGATAAAAACACAGGAGAAGAGATATCAGATAGCAAAACAAAAGAAGGAATTATAGGAGATACATTTGATGTAACAGAAGATAAAAAAGATATAGAAGGATATACTTTGGTAGAAGAGCCAGCAGAGAAAACAGGTGTGTATACAGCAGAACCACAAGAAAAAATTTACTACTATGCAAAAAATACAAGGGTTATTGTAAAATATCTAGAACAAGATGATACACCAGAAGATATTGCAAATAATAAAGTGTTAGCACCAGAGGTTACGATAGAAGGATATGAAGGACAAGACTATACAACAGTAGAAGAAGAAATACCAAACTATACCTTAGTAGCCACAACAGACAATACAGAAGGAAAAATGCAAAGAGATGAAATTGTTGTTATCTACTACTATGCACCAAACACAACTGTTACAGTAAAATATCTAGAAAAAGATAATACACCAAATGATAATAGTGATAATAAGGTATTAGCACCAGAAGAGATAATCAATGGATATGTAGGAAAAGATTACACAACACAAGCACAAAATGTTGAAGGATATACATTGGTAGAAACCACAAATAATACAGAAGGAACCATGACAAAAGAGCCAATCGAAGTTATCTACTATTATGCACAAAATACAAAAGTTATCGTAAAATACTTAGAAAAAGATGAAACACCAGAAGATAATACAGATAACCAAGTATTAGCAGAAGAAATAACCATAGAAGGTTATGCAGGACTAAACTACGAGACAGAGCAAAAAGATATAGAAAACTACACATTTGTAGAATCAACAAATAATACAGAAGGAACTATGACAAATGACATCATAGAAGTCATCTACTACTATGCACAAAATACAAAAGCAACTGTACAACATATTGATAGAGAAACAGGAGAAATCCTAAAAGAAGAAACCCAAGAAGGAAAAGTAGGAGACCTATTTGAAACACAAGCAGAAGACTTTGAAGGCTATGTGTTAGTAGAAAGTCCAGAAGAACCAAATATCATTATGGATAAAACAGGAGAGCAAGTTGTAAAATACTATTATGCACATGTATCAGCAGGCGTAATTGAAAAACATATCGATGACATCACAGGAGAATTGCTATACAGTGAAGGACATGAAGGAAATGAAGGGGATTTATATAACATACCATCAAGAGAATTTGAGGGTTATGACTTAGTAACAGAAGATAAAGATGGAAATAGTAGATTACCAGAAAATGCAGAAGGAGAAATGAAAAGAGACGAAGTAATTGAAGTAAAATACTATTACATCAAAAAAGCAAAAGTGATTGTAAAATACTTAGAAGAAGATGATACACCAGAAGATACGACAGATAATCAAGTATTGGCAGAAGAAGAAATCATAGAAGGACATGAAAATGACAACTATGAAACAGAAGCCAAAGAAATAGAAGACTACAATCTAGTAAAAATACCAGAAAATGCAACAGGAACCATGGTAATAACCAAAAATCCAGATGGAACCTATCATACAGAAATTGAAGTGGTATACTACTACAAAAAGGTAGCAGGAGGCGTCGTAGAAAATCATATAGACATCACAACAGGAAATATATTAGCCACTGGAACACATGAAGGAAATGTAGGAGATCCATATGACATACCATCAAGAGAATTTGACGGATATGATTTAGTAGAGGTGGATTCAGAAGGAAACAATATGTTACCAGAAAATGCAACAGGAACCATGACAGAAGAAAAAATCGTAGTAAACTATTACTACATCAAACAAGCAAAAGTAAAAGTAGAGTATATCGACAAATTAACAGGTGAAAAACTAGATGAAGAAGAAATACAAGGACATATAGGAGATAGTTATGAGACAGAAGAAAAAGAATTTGACGGATATGAACTTGTAGAAAAACCATCAAATAGTACAGGAGAAATGACAGAAGAAGAAACCGTAGTTAAATACTATTACCAAAGAAAAGCAGAAGTAGAAGTAAAATACTTAGAAAAAGGAACAGAATATGAAATAGCACCAAGTGAAACGATAGAAGGATATGTAGGAGATAACTATGAAACTTCAGTAAAAGACATCCCATATTATAACTTCGTAGAAGCAACAGATAATACAAGTGGAACAATGCAAAAAGATAAAATACTGGTTGTCTACTATTATGAAAAACAAGTATTTAACTTAGGAATAGACAAATGGGTAGCAAGTGTCAATGTAAATGGAATCAGTGAAGGAGCAAAAACCATAAACAACAAAGACGAAATGTATGTAGTAGACATCCATAGAAGGAAAGCAGACACAGCAGATATAAGAATTACATACAAAATCAGAGTAACAAACAAAGGAGAAATCGAAGGAACAGCAGGAGAAATCATTGAAATCATCCCAGCAGGATATAGTTATCATCAAACAGATAATGACATCTATTGGGAAGAAAAAGATGGAACATTGGTAACAAATATGCTAGCAGATGAAACAATACAACCAGGAGAATATAAAGAACTTGAAATTGTACTAAGATGGAATACAGGAGAAAACAACTTTGGAGAAAAAGAAAACTTAGTTATCTTAAGCGGAGAAACAAATCCCGCAGGATATGAAGATATCAATAAAGAAGATAATCAATCATCATCAAATATGATGATAACTGTAGCAACAGGTCTAGACAGAAATGGAAGATTTATCTTAAATGTAACTTTACAAATATTAATACTTGTAGCAGTAGTATTGTTATTTATCCGTCGTAGAAGAAAATAGTTATCCTTTTGGGGACGTTTCTGTTTGGGACATTTTGTCTAATCAGAGACGTCTTATTTTTGTGTCGCACAGACAAACGAACCCAATGCGACATTTTGAAAAATTTTTATTGAAAAAAGAGAAAAAATGATGTAAAATATAGCATACAGAGAATGTCGCATAGACAAACGAACTCAATGCGACAGAAAAATGTCGCACAGACAAACGAACTCAATGCGACAAAACGAACTCAATGCGACACAAGTGAAGGAGGAATCAACATGAAAGTTATTTTAAAAGCAGATATAAAAGGGGTAGGAAAAAAAGATGAAGTGATTAATGCATCAGACGGGTATGCAAGAAATTTTTTATTTCCTAAAAATTTAGCAGTTGAAGCCAATAAAGAGAATATGGCAAAATTAAAAGCAAAACAAGATTCTGCGAAATTTCAAAAAAATCTAGAAAAAGAAGAAGCGATGAAAACAGCAGATAAACTATCAAAAATATTATTGAAAATAAAAGTAAAAGCAGGAGAAAACGGAAAGATTTTTGGAGGCGTTTCTAGTAAAGATGTTGCTCAAGAATTAGCAAAGCAATATAGTATTGAGGTAGATAAAAAGAAAATTGACTTAAAAGAAACCATTAAGACACTTGGTGTTCACAATATTGAAATAAAATTATTCGAAGGTGTAGTGGGAAAACTAAGAATTGATGTTATTTCAGAATAAAGAGTAAAAATGAAATCTATTGTATGTGAAAAAATTGATATTTGATGAAGATACAAGTACAAATTTCCATGCAATAAAAGAAATGAGTGGAGGCTAGAAAAAATGGAATTAGGAAAAGTACCACCACATGATGTAGAAGCAGAACAAGCTGTTTTAGGAAGTATGCTAACAGATAAAGATGCCGTAATATCTGCCATAGAGGTTTTGAAAGAAGACGATTTTTATAGAACAGATAACAAATCGATTTATGAAGCAATTATTAACCTATATAATCGAGCAGAGCCAATTGACATCATTACGGTAAAAGCAGAGTTGGAATCCTTAGGAAAGTTTGAGCAAGTTGGTGGATTAGAATATTTAGCAAGTTTGCCAGATAAAGTTCCTACAACAGCAAATGCTATGAAATATATAAAAATTGTAGAAGAAAAATCAACCTTAAGAAATTTAATAAAAACAGCTAATGAAATTATCGAATTAGGGTATGACCCAACAGAAGATGTATCAGACATCATGGAAGGTGCAGAAAAAAAGATATTTAATATTATGCAAAACAATGATAAAAAAAGTTATTCGCCTATAAAAGACATATTGGTTGATAGTTTTACACAGTTAGAAGAATTGTACAATAGAAAACAACATATTACAGGTGTACCATCTGGATTTACGGAATTAGATTATAAAACAGCAGGATTTCATGGGTCAGATTTAGTTTTGATTGCAGCAAGACCAGCAATGGGTAAATCTGCTTTTGCCTTAAATATAGCAACAAATGCAGCAGTACGTGCGAATGTACCAGTGGTTATCTTTAGTTTGGAAATGTCAAAAGAACAAATGGTAAACAGAATTTTATGTAGTGAAGCCATGGTGGATAGCAACAAAGTAAGAACAGGAAAATTGGAAGAGGATGACTGGACAAAGCTAGCAGGAAGTATAGGACCATTATCAGATGCAGAAATCTATATAGATGATACACCAGGAATATCTGTTATGGAGATTAGAGCAAAATGTAGAAAACTAAAATTAGAAAAAAATATTGGAATGGTTGTTATCGATTATTTGCAATTAGTACAAGGAAGTAATAAAAGAAATGGAAGCCGTGAACAAGAAATATCAGAAATCAGTAGATCGTTAAAAATATTAGCAAAAGAGCTAAATGTACCAGTAATCGCATTATCACAATTATCAAGAGCAGTAGAACAAAGACCAGACCATAGACCAATGCTATCAGATTTAAGAGAATCAGGAGCAATTGAGCAAGATGCAGATATCGTTATGTTTTTATATAGAGATGATTATTACAATCCAGATAGTGAGAAAAAAGATATTGCAGAAGTTATCATTGCAAAGCATAGAGGAGGTTCACTAGGAACAGTAGATCTTCTTTGGTTAGGCAGTTATACAAAATTTGTTAATTTAGAAAAACGATTTGATGATTAATCATAAATGTCCAATTGGGGACGTTTCCCGATAGGACATTTTTATTGAATAGAAAAAATTGATTTTTAAAGGTGGAGTTTTATGGCACAGAGAGAAAAAAAGACGTTAATACATAAGGTATTAAATACAATAAAAAAATATCATTTGATAGAAAAAGGAGACATACTGGTTTTAGGTGTGTCAGGAGGACCTGATTCTATGACTATGTTAGATATTTTGCTAAAACTAAAACAAGCAAATCAGGTATCATTTCATTTTGTAGTAGCGCATGTTAATCATATGATAAGAGAAGAAGCAAAAGAAGATGAAGAATATGTCAAAAAATATTGTACGAAAAATGATATACAATTTTATTCAAAAAGTATAGATGTCCAAAAAATAGCCTATACTAATAAAATCAGTACAGAAGAAGCTGGAAGAAATGAAAGATATAAGTTTTTTGATGAAATATTAGAAAAAATAAATGGAAATAAGATTGCTATAGCACACAATAAAAATGATAAAGTAGAGACAATAATCATGAACGAGCTACGCGGGTGCGGAATACAGGGATTGAAAGGAATCGAACCTGCGAGAGATAAATATATTAGACCATTAATTGAATGTGAAAGAAAAGAAATTGAAGAATATTGTAAGGAAAACAATATAGAACCAAGAATAGATAAAACCAATTTTGAAAATATTTATACTAGAAATAAGATTAGGAATGTCGTTATTCCCTATATAAAACAAGAATTTAATCCCAATATTATAGAAACAATGGATAGACTTTCCAATCTTGTAGCAGAACAAGAAGCATATATACAAAAACAAGTTGAAGTAGCATACAGAGATATTGTATTAGAAGAAAAAATAAGAATGACTGAACAAATAAATGAAGAAGACAAAGAAAATAAGAAAGATGAACAATACATTATATTAGATTTAAAAGAATTTAACAAACAAGAAAAGGTAATAAAATCGAATATCATTTTATATACTATAACAAGACTTTTTAACACGTCGAAAGGAATTGAAAAGATACATATAGAAGATATTATAAAATTATGTGCCAACAATATAGGAAATAAATTTTTAATGCCAAATAAAAATTTAAAAGTTTTTATTAAAAATGGAAAAATAAAAATTTCTAAGGAAGTATAAGTAGCCGTAATACTTTGGAAAATAGAGATAAATTGTAATAAAAAAGAAATACAAAAAACTATTGAAAAAGAAAAAACAATGTGATAGAGTGCTAAAAGATATTAGAAAAGCATGTTTAACAAAGAGAAGGAGCCTTTAGAGAACATGTACTAAAAGATAAACATCAAGTAAAAAGAGGAGGAATTATTTTGAAGAACGGAATAAAAACATTAGCAATGTGGCTAATTATCATTGTAATATTTTTAGTTGTATTATCATCAATAGTAGAAAACAGTAATTCTAGATTAACATATTCAGAATTGATTACAAATATAAATAGCAATAATGTTAATTCAATTGTGATTCATGCTGACGGACAGACAGCAGAAGTACAATTAAAAGATGATAATGTAAGAAAAGAAACTAATATACCAGACATGGGAACTTTTATGACATATGTAGAAGAATTTATAACAAATGGAAACTTTACATTAGAAGAAGAATCAGAATCTATCTTTATGACATTACTTCCATTAGTAACACCATTTGCTATATTAATCATATTTATGCTTTTCTGGTTCTTAACAATGGGAGGAGCTAGTAGTGGAAACCCTGGAAATAAAACCATGTCATTTGGAAAAAGCAAAGCTAGAATGATGACACCAGCAGAGAAGAATAGAATTACATTTGAAGATGTTGCAGGTGTAGATGAAGAAAAAGAAGAATTAGAAGAAATTGTACAATTCTTAAAAAATCCTAAGAAATTCACAGATATGGGAGCAAGAATACCAAAAGGTGTTCTACTAGTTGGTCAACCAGGTACAGGTAAAACATTACTTGCAAAAGCAGTTGCCGGAGAAGCAGGTGTACCATTCTTTATTATTAGTGGTTCAGACTTTGTAGAAATGTTTGTTGGTGTGGGAGCATCAAGAGTAAGAGACTTATTCGACCAAGCTAAGAAAAATGCACCATGTATCATATTTATAGATGAGATTGATGCCGTTGGACGTCAAAGAGGTGCAGGACTTGGAGGAGGACATGATGAAAGAGAGCAAACATTAAACCAATTATTAGTTGAAATGGACGGATTCGCAGAAAATGAAGGTGTTATTGTCTTAGCAGCAACAAACAGACCAGATGTATTAGATAAAGCTTTATTAAGAGCAGGAAGATTTGATAGACAAATTGTTGTAGGTCTACCAGATGTAAAAGCAAGAGAACAAATCTTAGAAGTGCATAGCAGAAAGAAAAGATTAGCAGATGATGTAGACTTAAAAATCATTGCTAAAAACACATCAGGATTTGCAGGAGCAGACTTAGAGAATATCCTAAATGAAGCAGCATTGTTAGCAGCTAGAAGAAATATGAATGAAATTGGTATGAGAGAAATTGAAGATGCCATGGTTAAAGTAACGATGGGACCTGAAAAGAAAACAAGAGTAAGAAGTGATAAAGAAAATAAATTAGTTGCTTATCATGAAGCTGGTCATGCAGTTGTTAGTCATTATCTAGAAACACAAGACCCTGTACATGAAATATCAATTGTACCTAGAGGTATGGCTGGAGGATATACGATGTATAGACCAACAGAAGATAAAAACTTCATGTCAAAAACAGAAATGGAAGAAAATATTGTATCACTATTAGGTGGTAGAGTAGCAGAAGCACTTATCCTAAATGATATATCAACAGGTGCAAGTAATGACATAGAAAGAGCAACACAAATTGCAAGAAGTATGGTAACCAAATATGGTATGAGTGAAAAAATAGGAGCCATGATGCTAGGATCTAGCCAAGAAGAAGTCTTCTTAGGAAGAGACTTTGGACATACAAAAGAATATTCAGAAGAAACAGCAGCCATTATTGATGAAGAAACAAAGAGAATCGTAGATACCGGATATAATAGAGCAAAGAAAATATTATCAGACAATGTAGATAAATTACATCAAGTTGCTGGAATATTACTTGAAAAAGAAAAAATCAATTCTGATGAATTTGAAGCAATTTTTGGAGAACAACAATAAAAAAATGTCGCATTGAGATCGTTTGTCAATGCGACATTGTCTCATCAAGATCGTTTGTCAATGCGACATTTTCGATTGAACAGAAAAAGAAAAAAGAAAGTAGCAAATGATATTGCTATTTTCTTTTTTTTGGGATACAATAAACATACAAAAGAAAAATAAAATAGAGGAATGATTATGAAAGATTATTATGGAATATTAGAAGTAAATGAAAAAGCATCACCAGAAATTATAGAAAAAGCATATAAAACATTAGTAAAAAAATATCATCCAGATTTATATTCATCTGTCCAAAAGAGAGAAGCAGAAACAAAATTAAAAGAAATCAATGAAGCATATAACATTTTATCAGATAGATTTCTCAGATCACAATATGATTTAGAATTACAAAAAGAAAGACAACGTAGGCAGATGAAAGACAATACATCACAGAAAAATATGGAGAATAATCAACAAGCCACTGTTAAAAGAAGAAATGAAACGATATTAGAAAACAGAAAAAATAAAACCAAAAGGGAAAATGTATCTAACAAGAAAAATGAAGGAACAATATCTGAAATCATAGATGTCGTGAGAGAATTGTGGGGAAATAGATCTAAAAAAAAAGAAAAAAAGAAAATGAATCGAACAGATTGGTTGGCAATAGGGTTAACCATTATTGTAGTCCTTATCATTGGAGTAATATTATGGTTTATACCATTTACAAATGGTTGGATGAGACAGTTATTATTTGAAAATGCTTTATTCAATTTTATAGGAGGTTTATTTTCTTAAATTGGAAATAATTCTATTGACAACTAAAGACCAATAAGGTATAATATATATCGTTGAATAAGGGTTATCCCAACATACAGTTTTCGTATGACCGGAAGGAGGGGAATTTAAATGTTAGAAATAAAAGTTAATAATGGTAATATAGAAGATGCTCTAAAAAGATTTAAAAGACAATGCGCTAGAAATGGAGTATTACAAGAAGTTCGTAAAAGAGAGCATTATGAAAAACCTAGTGTAAAAAGAAAGAAAAAATCTGAGGCAGCAAGAAAAAGAAAATTTTAATACATATAAAAACGGGGTATTAATGGAAATTAATATCTCGTTTTTTGCACTAAAATACTTGTAAATTTGTAAAAAAATTAATAATAAAGCAAAAATTGTGTTATAATATAATACATAATCAATAAAGAAAAAATCAAAGAATTTTGATATTTGGTATTCAGTAGAAAGTAATATGTATAAATAAATACCGAGCATAAAACATACCAAATATTCAAGGAAAGGAAATATATGAACGATACAAAAAAAGAAATAAAAAAAGGAATTACACTTCATGTGTTAAATACAGACAAATTTAAAACCAATTTAGTGGCTATATTTTTAACAACAAAATTGGAAAGAGAAACAGTAACAGCCAATGCACTTATTTCAGCTGTGTTAAGAAGAGGAACAAATACCATGAAAACCCAAGAAGAGATTAGCAAACAATTAGAAGAATTATATGGAGCTAGTTTTGACTGTGGTATTGATAAAACAGGAGACAATCAAGTATTAAAATTTTATATTGAAACTGTAAATGATGCATTTTTACCACAAGCAAATGAAAATATATTAAAAAAATCTATTGAAAATATATTAGATCTTATATTTAATCCATTAGTGGAGAACAATGCCTTTAAAAAGGAATATGTAGAACAAGAAAAGAACAATATGAAACAAAGAATAGAAGGAAGAATTGACAATAAAAGAAGATATGCATTAGATAGATGTATAGAGGAAATGTATAAAGGAAAACCTTTTGGACTATATAGATTCGGATATGTTGAAGATTTAAACAACATGAATGAAGTAAACTTATATGAAAGATATAAACAATTAATAAAACAATGTAAAATAGATATTTTTGTTTCTGGAAACGTAAAAGGAGAAGTAGAAAATATCATAACAGAAAACCAAAATGTAAAAAATCTAGAAGAAAGAGAACCTAGCTACAATAAAGAAAGTGAAAAAAATACAGTTAAGCAAGGCGAAAAAATAGAAAAAATGGATGTCATGCAGGGAAAATTAGTAGTTGGTCTAGATGTCAATTCACAAAATGAAGATGAAAAATATAATGTTATGATATATAATACGATTTTAGGAGGAAGTGCAAATTCCAAAATATTTCAAAATGTTAGAGAAAAAGCAAATTTAGCATATGAAGCAGGTTCTAGATATTTTAAATATAAAGATAATATATTTGTAAGTTGTGGAATAGAAATTTCTAATTATGAAAAGGCATTAAATTTAGTAAAAAAACAATTAGAAGAAATGAAAAATGGAGATTTTACAGAAGAAGAGGTAGAAAATGCTAAAAAAGCAATTATATCATCAATCAAAACAATTGATGATGAACAAGATACAAGTATTACGTATTATTTCGGACAAGAAATGTCTGGAAATCAAAAATCAGTGGAAGAATATATAGAAAGAATAGGCAAAGTAACGAAAGAAGATGTGATACAAGTAGCCAATAAAGTGGAAATCAACACAATATATTTTTTAAGAAATTAATGATGATGGGAGAAAAGTAAATGCAAGTGATAGAAAATTCAAAAGTAAAAGAAACGTTATATCTAGAAAAATTAGAAAATGGCTTAACAGTCATGATAATTCCTAAAAAGGGAATGAAGAAAAAATATATGATATGGGGAACCAATTATGGTTCAAATGAAAATGTGTTTATTGTTCCTGGAGAAGATACAAAAACAGAAGTTCCAAATGGTATTGCCCATTTCTTAGAACATAAATTATTTGAACAAGAAAATGGCACAAATAGTTTAGATACATTAACCGCTTTAGGCGTGGATGCCAATGCGTTTACAACAAATGATACAACAGCATATTTATTTGGTTGTACAGATAATTTTTATCCAGCTATGGATGAATTAATGGATTATGTACAAAATCCATATTTTACAGATGAAAATGTAGAAAAAGAAAAAGGAATCATTGGACAAGAAATTATGATGTATGATGATTCTCCAGATTGGCAAGTATATTTAAATGCAATAAAAATTTTATATCATCATCATCCAGTAAAAATTGATGTTGCTGGAACAATTGATTCTATTAGCAAAATAGATAAAGAAATTTTATACAAATGTTATCATACATTTTATAATGTATCTAATATGGCAATTGTGATATGTGGAGACTTTGAACCAGAAAACATGTTAGAAGAAATCAAAAAAAGATTAAAGGAAAATAAAGCAAGTGGTAAAATACAAACATTTTATCCAGAGGAACCAGATACGATTGTAAAAGAAAAAATAGAACAAAAGATGGAAGTTAGTCAACCTATGTATACAATTGGTATAAAGGTAAAACCAACAGATAATCCAGAAGAAATGGTAAGAAGAGATATTGCCATTCGAATCCTATTAGAATTATTGGTAGGAAAAAGTTCAAAATTATATAAACAATTATATGATGAAGGTGTTATTTCTGGAGGAATTGGAGCAAGTTATGAATTTTCAGAAAACTATGCCCATGTATTAATTTCAGGACAGTCAAAAAGCCCAGAACAAGTATATAGTAGAATAAAGCAAGAGATAAATAGGCAAAAACAAGAAGGCATTTCTGAAAATGATTTTAATAGAATGAAAAAGAAACTATATGGAGAATATGTAAAAGACTATGATGATGTCGAAAATATTGGCAATATGTTTTTAACAAACTATTTCATGGGCATTAATAGTTTTGACTATTTAAATCAAATAGATACGATAGATGTAGAATATTTAACACAAGTGTTAAATGATGTATTTAAAGAAGAAAAAATGGTCATTTCAATTATCAAAAATTAAAAAAACGGTTAACGAGTAAAGTAGAAAAAACAGTATTAAGATAATAAAAATCATAATACTGTTTTTTTTTATTTTTTGGTGTCGAAAATTGTAAAAATTCGTCATACGAAACTTGGCAAAAACAAGTGAAATAGCTTGACTGAGAGATTTTTGTGTGGTAATTTATAAATATACAGAAGATAAATTAGAGAAAAGGAGAGATAAAAATGTTAAATGATGAAATTTGTAAATTACGTGATAAATTAAATAAAAGTATAGAAGAAGGTAAGGATTATCATATCATTTATAAGATTAGTGTAGAGCTTGATGAATTAATTGCATCTTATTATGATAAAGATAATAAAAAAAAACCGGTAATAGCGTTGATTTAAAAAAAGATTTAAAAAAATAATTCCCTACAAGATTTTATTGTGGGGAATGTTTTTTGTCGCATAGACAAACGAACCTAATGCGACACGACAAAAATGTCGCATAGACAAACGAACTCAATGCGACATTTTTTCTTTCAAACCACTTGAAAAAAATTGCAAAATACGATATAATTTTTTGCCAAGTGAGAGGTAAAAAATTATGGAAATAAATAAACATATCATAGATAATTTATGTGAAGATGCAGGCACATCTAGAACCAAAAAAGCACATGAATATAAAGAAGAGGGAAGAGTAGATATTATTGATTTTGAATATCAGAACCCATTAAATTTTGAAATAAAAGGAAGTGTGTATGGAAGCGAAGAATACCATACATATATTTTCGTAAAAAATGGAGAGGTAGAAGATATTACATGTGATTGTCCAGATTATTATAATTATTATGGTGTATGTAAACATACATTGGCTACAGTTTTAGAATTTGTAGGAAATGAAAACCAAACAAAGCAAAGAACAGATTTTCAATACAATTCCTCTGAATTTTCTGAAAATGTAAATGAATCTGAGAGTATATTAGAGCATGTGTTACCTTCAAGTTACGATAAGTACAGAGGATTTAAACAAATCGTTAATATTTTTTATAATGAGGAAATTGAAGGAATTGATGAGGAAGAAACAGAGTTAAAAGAACAAGGAACCATTAAATTAGAACCTGAAATATTTTATGATAAATTTACAGGAGATATGAAGGTTGAATTTAAAGTAGGAAATAAAAGAATGTATAAAATCAAGAATCTGTCAGAATTTTATACAAGAATGTTAAATAAAGAGTTATATAGATATGGACAAAAATTGCAATTTGTTCACACAAGAGAGAGCTTTGAAAAAGAAAGTTTACCATTATTAGACTTTTTAATGAAATATGCAGAAATTATTAAATATGCAAATTCCAATTCAAACAGTAATTATCGATTCTATGGAAATGCTTTAAGTGAAACCAATATTATATTAAGCAATAGTGGAATTGATGATATATTTGAAATTTTAAAAGGAAAAAAGATAAGTTTTCAAAGAGAATATAAACAAACAGAAATAGAATTTACAGAAGAACAACCGAATATTCAATTTAAATTAAGAAAACTAGGTGAAGACAATTATGAAATAGTACCAAACGTTGAAATTTATAAGATTTCTATTATAAAAGGAAAGACATACAAATATATACTAGATGAAAATAAATTATATCGATGCAATAAGAAATTTGAAAAAACAAATTTAAAATTATTAGAAATTTTTAGACAAAATTATATGACAGAAGTCAAATTAGGAAAAGAAGAATTATCACAGCTATTTTCTGTCATTATTCCAAAAGTAAAAAATGCTATAAAGTTAGAAAATATTTCTGAAGAAGAAATTGAAAAATATAAACCCAAAACATTGATAACAAAAGTATATTTAGACTTTGATGATCATGATTATTTAATAGCAGATGTAAAATTCTGCTATGATAACCAAGAATTCAATCCTTTAGACGAAAAGCAAAAAATAGAGATAGCGAGAAACATGATAAAAGAAACCAAAGCATTAAATATTTTTCGAAAAACAGGATTTATGTTAGATGTCAAAAACTTAAGATTTATATTGCCAGATAATGATAAAATCTATGAATTCTTAACCAAAGATATCCATTATTATATGCAGAACTTTGAGGTTTTGGTAACAGAGAATTTTAAGAAAAAGCAAATCAGACAGCCGAAAATGGGAGCAATAGGGGTGAAAATAGAAAACAATTTACTTTCCATTGATTTAAATCATTTAGATATAGATGTAAAAGAATTAGAAAAAATCATGCAAAAGTACAACTTAAAGAAAAAATATTATAGATTAAAAGATGGAAGCTTTTTAGAGTTAGAAGACAATAAAGAATTAGATTTTATCGATAAATTAGTTACTGGAATGGATATCAACTATAAAGACTTAGAAGAGGGAGAAGTTAATCTTCCTATGTATAGAAGTTTGTATCTAGAAGAACTATTAAAAGGAACAAAAGGAAAGCAAGTTATCAAAAATGAAAATTATAAAAATATTGTTAGTGAATTAAACAAGGAAAATGAGAATGATGAAATTAAGGTGCCAGAAATATTAGAAAATACCTTAAGATATTATCAAAAAATCGGATTCAAATGGTTAAAAACTTTAGATAAATATAAATTTGGTGGAATATTAGCAGATGACATGGGATTAGGAAAAACGGTACAAATGTTATCTATTATTGTTGACTATGTACAAAATACACCTAAAGAAGAAAGAAGAACAAGTATTGTTATATCACCAAGCTCTTTAGCTCTAAATTGGCAAAATGAAGCAGAAAAATTCACAGGAGGATTACAAACACTTGTTATTAATGGTACATTAGCAGAAAGAAAAAGAAAAATTGCAGAGATAGAAAACTATGATTTAGTGATAACCTCTTATGATTTATTAAAAAGAGATATAGATCTATATAAGGATAAAAATTATCAGTTTAGATACATGATTGCAGATGAGGCACAATATTTAAAAAACAGCAACACACAAAATGCAAAATCTATCAAGAAAATTAGTGCAGATACTAGATATGCATTAACAGGAACACCAATTGAGAATTCTCTAGCAGAATTATGGTCAATATTTGATTATATTATGCCTGGATATTTATTCTCATATAAAAAGTTTAAAACACTTTACGAAACACCAATCGTGAAGGATAATAACACACAAGCTTTGAATAAATTGAAGATGTTAATAGAACCATTTATTTTAAGAAGAACAAAAGCAGAAGTGTTAACAGAATTACCAGAAAAAACCGTAACGGTTTTAAATAATGAAATGGAAGAAGAACAAAAAAATCTATATGTTTCCTATTTGCTACATGCAAGAGAAGAAGTAGCAGAAGAAATTAACTTAAATGGTATTGAAAAAAGTCATATTAAAATATTATCTGTTTTAACAAGATTAAGACAAATTTGTTGCCATCCAAGCTTATTTATCAAAGATTATACAAATGGAAGTAGCAAATTAAATCAATGTATGGAAATTTTAGAAGATGCAGTAAAAGCCGGACATAAGATATTACTATTTTCTGGCTATACATCAATGTTTCCGATTATTGAAAAGGAATTGCAAAACTTAAATATAAAATATTTTAAGTTAACAGGAGCAACCAAAGTAGATGAAAGAATTGACTTGGTAGATGAATTTAATGAAAATCCCAATATTAAAGTATTTTTGATATCTTTAAAAGCAGGGGGAACAGGACTAAACTTAACAGGAGCAGATATGGTAATTCATTATGACCCATGGTGGAATTTATCTACAGAAAATCAAGCAACAGATAGAGCATATAGAATTGGACAAAAAAATAATGTACAAGTATATAAATTAATTACGAAAAATTCAATTGAAGAAAAAATATATGAATTACAACAAAAGAAGGCGGAATTAATTGATAATATGCTAGATACAAAAACTTCTTTTATCAATACATTGTCTAAAGAGGATATTATGCGATTGTTTGAAGAATAATTTTTGGTGATTTTGGGGACGGAGAAAAAAATCATCATTTTGAAGATAATTTTGAGAAAATGATTTTAGAAAAAAACAAAATGATGATTTTTTTCTCCGTCCCCAAAATCATCATTTTTAAGAAAGGGATATATTAAATGACAAAAGAAATTATTTTTGATGAAAAACCAAAAAACGATAGAAAATTAAAAAATAGATTACAATATTTTAACAAAGGTGCACAAATCGGAAAAGGGTATGAAGAAAATCCATCTGTTACAGGTCAAATAGATGGAGAAAAATTTATGGCATTTGAACGAACAGATTCTGTGCAAAAAGAAATTGCCATTATACAGAATAGAAAAAGTATGGAGTATAACGGCGAGGATTCCTCTCATATCCTTTATACAGAAAGTACTAAAGATGAACAAGGATGGCACCATCAATTAAGATTAAATATAGGACCTACAATGCAATCAGCAACGGAAAATATGCAGTTAGAAACACCAATGGGAAATATCATTTTAACAAGTAGGATTGCAGAAGATGAGCAAGACTTTAGAACAGAATCTAAAGTGCATGTAACTAAGGAAAATGGAATAATGGCAAATTATTTCTTAAGAGCCACATATAAAGAGAAAAAAGATTATATAGAACAAAAATTACCAATAAAGATTACATTAATCATGAATAATGGTAAAGAAAGACTTGGTAAATATTATACGTTACAAGAAGATGGACAATATTTACCAGAAAATATAAATCCTAGAAGAAGTGTAGAAAATAAAATAGAAACATCTGTATCTTTAGAAAATATAAAAAAGTTAATAGAGAATAAAGAAATTTCTTTTGAAATGCCAAAAGCATTAGAACAATATATAACTGGCACTTATGACATTCCAGAAGAAGTGAAAATAATTGCAGAAGAAATAGAAAAAAGAAAATTGGATAAAAATACAGTAGGAGAAGAGATGGAACATTAATATGAAAGATTATATAACAATTATAGGTGGAGGTCTAGCAGGAACAGAAGCTGCTTATCAAATTGCCAAAAAAGGAATAAAAGTAAAATTATATGAAATGAAACCAATAAAATTTTCGCCAGCACATAGTAATCAAAACTTGGCGGAAATTGTATGTAGTAATTCTTTTAAATCTAATTTACTGACAAATGCATGTGGATTATTAAAGGAAGAATTGAGGAGATTAGACTCTTTGCTAATTAAAATAGCAGATGAAACAAGTGTACCAGCTGGACAAGCATTAGCAGTAGATAGAGAAATATTTTCAGAAAAAGTAACAAAGGTAATTGAAGAAAATGAAAATATAGAAGTCATTCATGAAGAAATTACCAATATAGAAGAAATAGCAAAAGAAGGGATTGTTATTATAGCAACAGGACCATTAACATCAGAAGGATTGGCAAAAGATATTCAAAAAATAACAAGCCAAGATAAGCTATATTTTTACGATGCAGCAGCTCCAATTGTAAACAAAGATAGTATCAATTTTGATATTGCTTTTTATGGAGATAGATATGCACAAGAAAAGAAAAAAGAAGAAAGTATAGAAGAATGGAAAAAACGATTAGAAGAGGAAAAAGAAGAACAAAGCTATATTAACCTTCCTATGAATCAAGAAGAATATGAAAATTTTGTAAAAGAATTAGTTGATGCAGAAGTTGTCACTTTACATGATTTTGAAAAAAGAGAAATTTTTGAAGGGTGTATGCCAATAGAAATTATGGCAAAAAGAGGACTAGATACATTACGATTTGGTCCATTAAAACCAGTGGGATTTGATGACCCAAGAACAGGTAGAAGACCATATGCCGTTGTACAACTAAGACAAGATGATAAGCAAGCAACTATGTATAATATGGTTGGTTTTCAAACCAATTTAAAATATGGAGAACAAAAAAGAGTATTTTCTATGATACCTGGATTAGAAAATGCAGAATTTATAAAATATGGTGTGATGCATAGAAACACCTATATTAACTCTACAGAATTATTAGATGAAACATATCATTTAAAAAGTAATCCCAATATCTATTTTGCAGGACAAATTACAGGTGTAGAAGGATATGTGGAATCCATTTCTTCTGGAATGGTGGCTGGACTAAATGTTGTACAACAATTTAAAAGTTCCAAAGAACAATGCGACAAATGTAAAATTACTTTTTCAGAATGTACCATCATGGGTGCATTAGCCAAATATATTTCAACTCCAAACACAAAATTTCAACCTATGAATGCCAATTTTGGTATCTTACCAGAATTAGAAGGAAAGAAAATAAAAGATAAAAAAGAAAGATACACGAAATTAGCAGAAAGAAGTTTAGAAAACATAGAAAAATTTTTATAAAAAGATTGAGAAGTATTGGCTTTATGTGTATAATAAAAGTATAGAATTAGATACAAAGGAGATAAATATATGGATGATTCAAATCAAATCCAAGAAACATATATGGATAAATTAAATCCAGCAGTGAGAGAAGGAATTAGAAGAAGTTTTGCTGAGCTAGATATACAAGACCCCGATTTTGAAGAAAAAGCAGAAAGCATGATTGAGCAATTTTTAGAAATGCAATTTAAAGATGTTATTAAAGAATGGAAGAAAACAGATAGTAAATCATTTTTTAGAATTGAGCCGAAAAATAGAATAGAAGTATTTGATAAAATTACAGAAGAAATATTAACGGAACTTAAATCAGTCATGATGCAATCTAGTGAAGATAAAGCATTAATTGAAGATAAAGTATCCAGTATGGAACGAGATATAAAGGAGTATAATCAACCAATAAAAAGAATACTAAAGCAGCAGGATAGGAGGACATATGATAAGTATTTAATGTATAAAATGGATCAAGTTGAAGAAGAAAGCAATAAATATAAAGAAGCAATAGATACAAAAATTAAAGAACTTACTAAATGCAAAGAAGAAATAGACACAAAGATTAAAGAAATTACTAAAAACAAAGAGAGAATTGCTAAAGTAGAAGAAGAAATTACTAAAAACAAAGAGAGAATTGCTAAAGTAGAAGAAGAAATTACTAAAAACAAAGAGAGAATTGCTAAAGTAGAAGAAGAAATTTCTAAATTGAGAAAACAGATTCTTGAAGAAGAAGAATTTCTTAGAATAGGAACAGAATATTTAGAAACCATTAAGGAAAAAGAGCAGAAAAGTATAGAATTAGTAGAAGCACTTAGAAAAAAAGAGCAGAAAAGGATAGAATTAGTAGAAGCACTTAGAAAAGAAGAGCAGAAAAGTATAGAATTAGTAGAAGTACTTAGAAAAAAAGAGCAGAAAGATATAGAATTAGTAGAAGTACTTAGGCAACAAGAGCGAATTGTGACAAAGCAAATAAAGTTTATGCAGATAATATATAATGATTATCTAGCAAAATTAGAGTTTATAAAAGAAGAATTAAGAGAAGAAGCAGAATATTTTGGGATTCCAATTCCTGAAACAAATACAGGAACTCTAGAAGATAGAAAAATCCCAGAAGAAGCAGAAGTTTTAGGAGAAGGCGATTTGCCAGAAAAAATAGAAGAACAAGAACCAACAATAACAGAACAGGAACAAACTTTAGAAATAAAAGAAGAATCCACAGAGATTGATAACAATGAAAAAAACGGGATGCCAGAAAATGAAGATGTTTTAACAGAAGAATTAAAGACAAATCCATTATTTCAAAAAATTCAAGATATTACAGAAAGGGCAATACAAGCCCAGACTCCCAAAGAACTATTTGAGGCAACTGCAGAGCTAGAGAGTATGTATTTAAAACGAAGGAATAATCCTGAACAGAAAAATGAGATGGATTATATAATGAGTAAAATTTCAGATAGTAGAGGAGCGCTAAAGATTGGTGAGTTTTATATGAGAGCAAGAAAAAAATATATAGAACTTACAGGAAAAGATAATCCAACAGAAGAAGATAAGAAAAATATAGAAAGTATACGAGAAGATATAGAAACAATTGAAACATTTTTACAGGAAAGATTTCCAGATCAAGATGTCAATATTTCACCATTAAAAACAGAGCAAGAATATTTTGAAGAACTAAAAAGTATAGAATTGGAAATAATAAAAATAGAAAGAAATATGGAAACAAAAAGGCATTTTATATTTGGAAAAAAGGGAAAAAATCAAGAGGATGAAGGCAAAATAGATATCACAGAAAAAATGATGCAAATGTATTTAGAACTAAGCAAAGTAACAGGTGCAACGAAAACTAATAATATACAAAGAATATATAATCGAATTATTAGAAAATTAAAAAGAATGCCAGATATAGATGATAGTAAAATCCCACCAACATTAAAAGAAATGGTAGTTCAGAGAGTAGAAACGCCATTACCTAATACTAGAAATGGTGATGGCAATATTGAAAGTAGAGAGATACCAAGAACAGGTGAAAATACAAGAAAAGGTGGTCCATCAATTGAATAACTATATTAAATGCAACTAAAAAATAGATAAAAAACAAAATTAGAGACAATAAAAACACATAATTTACATAAAGAGTTGAAAAATGGAAAAATATGTGATATAATTAAAAAGGTAGTTTATAACAAAGGAGAGATGTTATATGGATATTTTAACAGAAGATATGAAAAAAGAATTAAAAGAAAAATTTAAAGCATTGGACATAAATGATGAGCATTTTCAAGAAAAAGCACAAGAAATTATTGATGAGGCTATAGTAGGAAATAAAGAAAAAATAGGTAAAAAAGTTGTACAAAAAACAGTTGATGAGGAATTAGAATATACAAAAGAATGTTTTGAGGATTTAAAACAATTGGTTGATGAAGGTGTATTAGAAGATTTTGAAGATGAAAGCCTAAGAGATGACTGGGGAGAAAAAGCTGATCATGGAATTATAGATGAAGTAGGAGAAAAACTTTCATTAGAAGCAGCTGGAGTTTTAAAAGAACCCAATAAAGAAACAACAATAGAAGACTTGGTAGAAGAAATATTAAAACAATTAGAAGAAGCTATTGAGGAAAAAAAGCAAGAAGTTGAAAAAAAGATAGAAAAGAATGAAGATATGCTTGGAAAAGTTGCAAAAAGAGAAAAATTAAGAGCTACTAAAGTCAAAGTAGGGAATTTGCATAATAAAACAAAAACATTGAAGGGAACAGAAGGAAAACAATTAAATGGAAGTGTCGAAGCAGCCATTGTAGATTTAGACAGACAAATAAATACTTTGGTGGCAGCAACAACAATTGATGGAAATGAATTACAAAGTGAGGCATTAAAAGAAGAGAGACAAAAACTAACAGAAGAAAAGCAAAAGCTAGAAGATATGTCTAAATTCTTAAAAGAAAAATATACAAAGGATCATGCTAAAGAAGGAAGTAAGGCAATCCTTAAGTCTGAAATTAAACAGATAATGGGTGAAATGGAATATGGAATGGGTCCGAATAGGCTAATAAAAGCAAGTGAGCGATTAAAAGACCTTTACAAGGATAATAAATCAATTTTTGAAGAAGAAGAATTAAAAGCTATTTTTAAAGAGTTCCCATTAGCATTTGATGTAGATTTGGAAAAAAATTTAAATGCATATAATTTGGCATTAACGGCAGGACAAGTAAATGATGTAAGACGAGAATATATAGAGATAACGAATAAAGGTGAAAATGAATTGACACCTGAAGATGAAGCAGAATTAGAAAATGATAAAAAAATTTTTGCATCAGCAAAAGAGATTGTGGAAGCAATAAGTAATAGCGAATTATTACCATTGAAAACAGAAGACGAATATACAATGGAGTTAGAAGGATTAAAAGAAAATGCTAAAGATGAAACAGGATTCTTTAACAAAGGTAAGAAGGCAAAAGAAGTAGTTAGCAAAATGAATAAATTAAGATTAGTATTAAATGAAATTATGAGTGTAACGAAAACTGGAAAAATTAGACCGGCATACGATAAAGTAAGAGAGATATTAAATCAAAATCCAACGATAGATGATTTGCCAAAAAAATTAGAAGAAGAAAAAAGGGTAAATCTTCCACCAAAATTTCCAACCCCAATGCCACATGAAAATACAGGAAATGAACAGGGAGAAGGAGAAAAAGCGGAAACAAAAACACAAGCAGGTACTACGCAATCAGATGATGATGGTTATGGAGAACTTTAATAAATAAGAGTATGAATAAAAAATAATGCCAGATAAGGCATTATTTTTTATTGCTTGTTTTTGAAAATAAAAGAACCACCCAACAAGAACGAATCTTGTTGGGTGGCTCTCTGGTCCGGGAAGTGAAGGGATTATTCATCCTCATCACTCCTTCTCCGACGCTTCGGCATGGATTTTCTTTCCTTGCACCACTCAAGCAGGTGAGAACCTACTGAGACTGCCAAGGCAACAACTACAAGGATGTAGTATCCCAGTAACTGCCACCCTGATAGCGAAAATGGGATATACGATATCGCCACCACCGCTATCAATGCCAATGGCATAAGGAAAATCCACTTTTTCCACCCTTTCCGGGCTGTCAGACCCGTAATCAGGTAGAAAGCTACCACTCCCCCACCTAAAGAGACAAAAGTCTCTAAAGTGAGTGTGATGGTCGGGATGACCAGAAACAGTGGCAGCAACAGAGCCACCAAACCTACAGTTACAATTTTCACGATATCCTTTTTACTCATAATGTTATCCTCCTTTTGTTTATACCGTGATTTTGTCAAGGATTTCCCTGACTAGCTACATATATATTATACCACATTTTACATAAAAAAGCAAATTTGTAATCCTTGAAATAAAAACAAAAATCCGGGACAATTATTTACTATAACTTACGAACAAAAGATTTGCTTCAAATATATAAAGGAAAAAGACAGAGAAATAAAAATAACAAAATAGAATACCTTATTTCATTTGGAAATCATTTCAAAAAAAATTAAAAATTTCATTGACTTATAATCATAAAGATGATACAATATATACCGTTATGATAGATTGCATGTAATATGCAATTCCGTAACGGTATATTTATTTTATGTGAGACAAATATTTCAAAAATATGACAAAAAATTTCATATAAAATAAATCAAAAAATTAAAATTTAGGAGGTGAAATTTAAGTGCCAACAATTAATCAATTAGTAAGAAAAGGAAGACAAACAGGAGTAACAAAATCAAAATCTCCAGCATTACAACATGGATGGAACTCAAAAAATAAGAGATTAACAAACAACAGAGCTCCACAAAAAAGAGGAGTTTGTACAGTTGTTAAAACAGTTACACCTAAAAAGCCAAACTCAGCTTTAAGAAAAGTTGCCAGAGTTAGACTTTCAAATGGTTATGAAGTTACATCATATATTCCAGGTATCGGTCATAACCTACAAGAACACAGTGTTGTATTAATCAGAGGTGGTAGGGTAAAAGACCTTCCAGGTGTTAGATACCATATCATCAGAGGAACATTAGATACAGCAGGTGTTAAAGACAGAATGCAAGCGCGTTCTAAGTATGGAGCTAAAAAGCCAAAGAAATAATTAAAACAAATTGAAAAGAACTAGTGCTTGTACTCTTACTAAATTAAGGTACTTAAATTTAGATAGAATATATAGCACTATACGGGAAAGGAAACTTTTCAGAGTACCTAGAATACTCCAATGAGTATTCACAAATTAAATTAAGGAGGGAAGAATAGTGCCAAGAAAAGGATATGTAGCAAAAAGAGATGTTTTACCAGATCCAATATACAATAGCAAAGTTGTTACAAAATTAGTAAACAATATCATGCTAGATGGTAAAAAATCTGTAGCACAAAAAATCGTATATGATGCATTTGACATCATAAAAGAAAAAGAAGGAAAAAATCCACTAGAAGTTTTTGAAGCAGCTTTAGAAAATGTTATGCCAGTTCTTGAAGTTAAAGCAAGAAGAGTTGGTGGTGCAACATACCAAGTTCCATTAGAGATTAGACCAGAAAGAAGACAAACTTTAGGTTTAAGATGGATTGTAA
>CASEIZ010000053.1 GCA_949288185.1 uncultured Eubacteriales bacterium
CGTATTGAGCCGAGACATTTATAAGAAATGAATATATCACTGGATTGCCCATGAACATTCCTCATTTTTTTCTTTAAGAATTTCTAGTTTCAAATTTAGATACGCAAAATCGTTTCATTTTTTTATATTCTATATTTTTTCTGTTTCTAAAATTAGAAAAAGGAAAAATGAGTCCGTCCCCGATTTCCCGATTCGTCGTTCCCACTTTCCCTTTTTCTTATTTTGTTATCCATTTTACTAAATTCAAGTTTGCTGGTTCTAATAACATTTCATGTCTTGGCATTACTCTAAATGTATATCCATAATTTCCGCCAGTTGTTAATTCAATTTTTGTTGTAAAGTAATATTTTCTATGTTCCTCATCTGCTTCTTGTAGTTGCATTGGAATAATGCTAACATTTTCTACAACACCATTATCCAATATTTTTCCATAATATGCTTCTACTGTTACATTTTCCACATCAATATTTGGAAGTTGTACTTCACAACCTACTTCAATATTATTTCCAGCATCAATGGTTATATTATCAAGATTGCTATTTTCTTGTGTAATCTTAATATCTTTCCAATTTTCAAACAACTCTTTTTTCCATGCATTGTATGATGCAACATTATCTATATTTTCATAATATTTTTTGGTTAAATTACATAATGGAATATATAATTGATCTGTGTAATCAACTAACATTCTTGCTGTGCTATATTTTCCTCCTGTTGTCATGATAGAATTTTTCATAATTTCCATCCATCTTTTTGATATTCCATTTTTATCTCTATCATAATAGATTGGAATAATTTTTTCTTCTAAGGTATGATACATACTTTGACTATCTGCCATATCTTGTGCTTCATAAGAATCATATTCTGCATTTGTTCCAATCGTCCATCCATTTGTTTGCGTATAGCCTTCAGCCCACCATCCATCTAGTACACTAAAGTTTATAACTCCATTAACAGATGCTTTTTGTCCACTTGTTCCAGAAGCCTCCATAGGTCTTCTTGGATTATTTAACCATACATCTACACCACTTATCAAATATCTTGACATGGCTATATTATAATTTTCTAATAAGAATATTTTTCCTTTAAATTGTGGCATCATAGATACTTCATGAATGTATTTGATTAAATCTTGCCCTTCTTTATCCGCTGGATGTGCTTTTCCTGCAAAGATTAATTGTACTGGTCTTCCTGAATTATTCATGATTTGTGTCATTCTTTCAATATCTTTGAAAATTAATGTAGCTCTCTTATATGTTGCAAATCTTCTAGCAAAACCAATTGTTAATGCATCTGGATTTAATTTTGATACAATTTCATTAATTTCTTCATAACTATATCCAGATCTTCTTAATCTCTCTGTTGTATTTTCTTTTACAAGATTAATTAATTTTCTTTTTCTTTCTACATGTGCACTCCATAATTTGTCATCTGGAATATTTTTAATTTTTTCCCATACATAGTCATGATGTATATTGTCTTGCCAATATGGAATTAAATATTTATTATATAATTCTTTTAATTTTGGTGCTAACCATGAACAAGTATGAATTCCATTTGTTACATATCCAATTGGAGATTCATTTGCTGCAATGTTAGGCCATACTTCACTAAATAATTCTCTAGAAACTGCTCCATGTAGCTTACTAACACCATTTTTCTTTCCTGCAATTTTTAAAGCTAATATTCCCATATTGAACCCTTTTTCTAAATCTGGTCCTGGCTTCATTCCTAGTTTCAAGAATTCTTCTCTTGTAATACCTAGTCTTGGCCAGAAATCTTTGAAATATTTTTCAACCAATTCGATTGGGAATATATCATTTCCTGCTGGCACTGGTGTATGTGTTGTAAATACAGTTTTTGAACTTGCAATATCTTTTGCCACTTCAAATGAAACTTGTTTTTCTTTGATAATGTTTTTTATAATCTCTAAGTTTAAAAATGCTGAATGTCCTTCATTCATATGATAAACAGTTGGTTTTAATCCTAAATATTTTGTAAGAAGATTAACACCTGCCATACCTAAAACAATCTCTTGTCTGATTCTCATTTCTTGGTCTCCACCATATAGTTTTAGAGTTACATCTCTATCTTCTTCATTGTTTTTAGGAATATCCGAATCTAGCAAATATAGTTTTACTCTTCCTACATTAATTTGCCATACTTTTAGATATAATCTTCTCTTTGGGAATTTAACATAAATAGTTAAATCATCCCCTTTGTCATCTTTTACAGGATTAATTGGTAAATCATATAAATCGATACTATTATATTCTGTTTCTTGTTGTCCATATCCATTGATTTTTTGATTAAAATATCCGTGTTTATATAATAATCCTACAGCTACAAGCGGAATTCCTAAATCACTTGCAGATTTCAAATGATCTCCTGATAAAATTCCAAGACCACCTGAATAAATTGGTATGGTTTGATCTAATCCATATTCTGCTGAAAAATAGGCAATTAAATCCTTTTTGTTTCCAGGATATTTATTAGAAAACCATGTATTTTTACTATTCATATAATCTTCAAAGTTTTCTGCTACTTTATCGTATTCTTTTAAAAAGGTAATGTCTTTTGAAACTTTTTCTAATCTATCTTGTGATACTTGTTTTAAAAATTTTACTGGATTTTTTGAACATTGTTCCCATAAATCCATATCGATTTTTTGAAATAATCTTAAAAATTCTGTATTCCAAGACCACCATAAATTATTTGATATTTCCCCTAATTTTTCTATTCTTTTTGGTAATTGTGGGTTTACCGTTATCCTATTAAATACATACATTTATATTTCCTCCTTAGTAATCTTTTTAAACTTTTTCTACCGTTATTTCTATACACATACATTATCTATTAAATAAACTAAAATGTCAAATGTTTTTTGTGAAAATATAGTAAATTATTTAAATTTGTGATATACTCCATGTAAATGAATATAACTTAGTGGAGGAATTACATATGGAAAATAAATATAATTTAACTTTAGAACAAAATATCTTTCTAGCTAAAAGGAATTTGGTCGATAATATATATGCCAATGCTAGAATGGAAGGACTAAATGTAACCTTTCCTCAGACAAAAACAATTTTAGAAGGTATCAATGTCCCTAATTTAAAAATAGATGAAATTCAATGTATTTTAAATTTGAGAGATGCTTGGAATTATGTAATAAACAATATTAATGACGAATTTAATCTTGACTTCATTTGTAAAGTAAATGCTTTTGTTGCAAGAAATGAAAGTCTATCTTGGGGAACTCTAAGAAATGGATCTGTACAAATAACAGGAACAGAGTATATCCCTCCTATTCCTAATGAAGATGATGTCCAAAAACAAATACAAGATATATTAAAAATCGAAAACACTACAGAAAGAGCTATTGAGTATATGTTATATGGTATGAGAAGTCAATTGTTCTGGGATGGTAATAAACGTACAAGTACCATTTGTGCTAACAAAATTATGATTGAAAATGGAAATGGTATTATTAAGGTTCCCGATACTCTATTAGAAAATTTTACTACTTTACTATCCGAATTTTATACCACCAATCATAAAGAAAAAATCAAACAATTTATTTTTGATAATTGTATTGATGGTATTGTTTTTTCTGATGAAAATAAATAACGTAAAATAATGGAATGTTAAATACATAATCATTAGCATTCCATTATTTTTTCTTAAAATCTTGTCCCCTTTGGACATTTTTTGTCCATTTTGACACGTCCCTATTGTTCACTTTTCCATTTGATGACTACTTTAAATAAGTCTCCATCTATATCTATTTTAAATTTTCCACCTTGCAATTCAGTTAAACTTTCTGCGATAGAAAGACCTAATCCACTTCCTTCTGTATATCTAGATTTATCACCTCTTACAAATCGTTGCATTAATTCTTCTGCACTGATATTTAATTTATCTTTTGATATATTTTTAAATTCTAAATACACCTCTTCTTTTTGTTTTTCTAATTTAATATATACTCTAGATCCTTCTAATGCATATTTTGAAATATTACTAAATACATTTTCTATTACTCGATATAGGTATCGATTATCTGCTTTAATTAGCACATTTTCATTTGGTAAATCCATTTCTATTTTTAGATTTTTCTTTTCTAATTTATCTTCAAATTCACCAATGGTTTGATTTAATAATTCTTTTAAGTTAATAACTTCCATATTTAGTTTTACATTTCCAGATGATACTTTTGAAGCTTCTACCAAGTCTTCTATTAATTTTTTTAGTCTTTGTGATTTTTTGTCTAATACAGCAATATATTGTTCTATCTGTGCATTGTTGATATCTTCTTTTTTTAATAAATCCACATAGTTTATGATAGATGTTAATGGTGTTTTGATATCATGTGATACATTTGTGATTAGTTCTGTTTTTAGTCTTTCTGATTTTAAGCTTTGTTCAATGGCATTGGTAAATCCACCTGCAATATCATTTATGTATTTTGCCATAATTTTTAATGTGCCTTCTAATTCTTCTTCATTTAATTTCACATTTGGATTTCCTTCATAGATATTTCTTAAAGCTTCATTAATTTTTTGTACTTTTTTATTATATTGTAACAATTTATAATATGCCCATACCCAAAAAGCAATTAACACAAGTAATCCGATTCCACTCCACATAGTACATGCTAATATGATACTAATAACAACAAATCCCCAATACATAATGGTAATTTTTCGGTTTGCATTTTCTTTATCTGTTACTTTCCTAAAAATTTTTTTAATTGTTACTTTTATCCATCTACATACTTTATAGGTTAAAAATGAACGAATAAATTGTTTTGCTTTTAATCTTCTAATTGTTGTACTAACCCATACTGCCAAACACGCATATCCAATTAAATAACATAATAGAAATACAGACATTAAAATTTTTTGTGGAATTTGTGATTCTACACTTGCTATTGCAAAGCTCATCATCATACCAATAACAAACATAATCACAATAGATATAATTTCATAAGAAATTTTATCAATACTATTTAATTGAATCCCTTCTTTTCCTTTTTCATGTCCTGTCGCCCAGATTAAATATACAATCATAATAATGATTGAAATTGCTGATAATGGTATTAAATATGTAGGCAAGTTCTCATGTCCTTTAAACATGTTATATACTGTTTGCTGAACATATAAAGAATTTGAATAATTTAAAGTATTTGGGTCAATATTAGAATATACTTCATATCCTTCAAAATTATCTGTTGAATATGTAGATGAAGTCATATATTTTGTGCTTTCTTGATTAATACTATCAATATTGGTTGTGATATTTCCATCTTGATAACTCCAATTCGTTTTTTCTGACTTTAATTTATTTATCTCTTCTGGATAATTATTTGATCGAATATTGGTAAACATATTGCCATTTTCTTTGTCTATAATAATATAATGGATATATTGACTTACCATCGTATTATTATAATTGATTACTTCATAATACACTGGATATTCATAACTTTCATCTTCTATTTCACTATAATTGTCATATGGACTTTCTTCTATTGGTTCTGATGCTGTTTCATATGTTTCTGATGCAGTTTCACTTTCTGTATCTATTTGCATTCGACTTTTATCTCTACGAATATCTCGCACATTATAAATTAATGTTAATAAATATTCTCTTCCAAATTCTTCTGTTTCTACATATTCTTCTGGTCCTTCCATCTCTCCATATTGTGATGTAATGGATACATCTATAATGCTAATGGCTAAAACAAAAATCATAATTGGAATTAAAATATAACATAAAAATTTTAATAATATGGATTCTTTAATATCTTGCATCTACTCACCTTCTTCTCTATTGATATCTTTATTATTTTATATCTTCTACCTTATATCCAATTCCCCAAATTACTTTTAAATATTTAGGGTCTTTTGGATTAATTTCGATTTTTTCTCTAATATGTCTAATATGAACGGCTATA
>CASEIZ010000054.1 GCA_949288185.1 uncultured Eubacteriales bacterium
CGTATTGAGCCGAGACATTTATAAGAAATGAATATATCACTGGATTGCCCATGAACATTCCTCATTTTTTTCTTTAAGAATTTCTAGTTTCAAATTTAGATACGCAAAATCGTTTCATTTTTTTATATTCTATATTTTTTCGTACTTAACTTTCTAAAAAGGGAAAAATGAGTCCGTCCCCAAAATCCCTGAAATTAGTTTTTAGGTGTTACATGAAGGGTTTTGTTATTTTTATAAATCACCATACCAGGTTTTGCACCATTTGGTTTTTTTACATATTTTACTTCACAAATATCTACAGGTACGTTAGAAGAATTTTTAGCTTTACTGTGGTAAGCTGCAATCTCTGCACATTTTAATAAAATATCATCTTGTGGAAGAGGAGAGCCATTTAATACTAAAATACAATGACTTCCATGAATATCTTTGGTATGAAACCATAAATCTGTTTTTTTCGCATATTTTAAAGTTAAATAGTCATTTTCCATATTGTTTCGGCCAACTAAAAAGGTATAGTCTTCAATTTTATATTTAATCGGATTAAAATGTACATATTTGTTTTTGGTTAATTTGGATTTTTTTACTTTCGGATTTTTCTTTTCTTTATATTTTTCCGTTCTTTCTTTAAAAACAGAGCTTTCAGAAATTTCTTCAAAAACATTACTAATGTCTTCAATAGTAGAACAAGCTTCTAGTTCATAAATAACACTTTCAATATAATCTAAGTCCTTAAGTGTTTCTTCTTTTTGCTCGCCTACAATCAACAGTGCATTTTTTAATTTTGTATATTTTTTAAAAAATAGTTTGGCATTATGACTAGGAGAATAACGCTTATCCAAAGGAATGGTAATTAGTTTATTATTGTCATAATAATTTTCCAAAGAGACAGTATCTGTATTTTCATTTTTAATTCTATACAAGTTTGCTGTAATGAGTTCACCATATAATTTGTAAGTATCCATATGGTCACATTCTTTTAATTTCTCATTAATGTTATATAATCTTTTATTATATTTTTTTAGTGTATCTAAAATTAATTTTGAAATACTATTCCTATACACCTTAAATTCTTCAGAGGTTTCTTTTTGAAAATAATAATCATCGATAAAAAAATTAAGGCTAAAAGGTTCAGAAGAATCTTTTATACATAAAGCATAATCTTTTACATTTCCATTATCATTTTTTATTGTATCAAATCCTAATTGCAAAGAATCAGTTGCATCAATAATATCTCGTATATTTGTATAAATTGTTTCTAAGATTGTATCTTCTACTTCTAAAGAAGTATCGAAGTGTAGTGTTTCTAAAATGTGACTGACAAAACCTTTACTAATCCCATTAAATAGATTAGAAATTTGTGAAGATAAATCAGAAATATGCATTTTGTCAAATTCCAAATTTAATTTCGATTTGAAATCTTGAAAATCGGTAACTTCTAAAAAATTCAATTTATTTGTAGAAGGATATCCATATTTCACATGTGGAATAATTTCTCTAGTTAATTCATTATCAGAGGAAATATGTCTTAGACTATCTATAATTGTATTATGTTCATCCACTAAAATGACATTACAATGTCTACCCATTAATTCTATGATTAATTTTTTGGTAATGATGTCATCTATATCATCAAAACCTTCAAATTCAATAGTAATGACTCTTTCTAAATTTACAGAAATGATATTTTTGATACGTAACCCAATTAGATGTTTTCTTAGCAACATACAAAAATTAAGTGCATTTTTAGGGTTAGGCTTTGTATGTGTTGTTAAATGCAAGCGATAACTTTGCGCATTGGTACAAATATTTAATGCATAATGAATACCATTTAAATAAAAGCCTAAAACAATATCATTTTTGTTTGGTTCATATATCTTATCTATTCTAGCTCCAATTACTTGTTGTAGTTCAGAAGTAATTGCTTTTGTAACAATTCCGTCAAATGCCATATTTTGTCACTCCTTTATTTGCATTTATATGCCATATATCATACCATATTTTCAAGAACAAATCTAGCTTTACAAAAAAATCTATTGATAAATCAAGTTTTTAATTATATAATAAGAAAAACATGCGTTGACGAAATCAAAGATTTCGACGCATAGATGTGAAGACTGCTACGCAGTACTTCACAAATATAAGAAGTTTAACCTTGTTGTATACGGAAAAATCTTATATATGGTCAAGATAAAAGCTGATTTTTCCTATACAATAAAAAAGGAAGATGTCTATGAAATATAATATACATGAATTAAGTTTAGAAGAAAAAATTGGTCAAATGATTATCATTGGATTAAATACAGAAACATCAGTGAAAAATTTGGAGGAGATTATAGAGAAATACAAAGTGGGAGGTATTTTGTTATATAAGAAAAACTATCATCAAAATTATGAAGAAATGATAAATCTTGTAAACAAAATAAAAACATTGAACCAAAAAAATAAAATACCTATGTTTATTTCTATTGACCAAGAAGGTGGGAGAGTGAATCGAACACCTAAAGAATTTAAAAATCTTCCAGCAGCAAATAAATTAGTGAAAAAGAGTGGAGAAGAAGATTTTGTAAAACGTGCTGGAGAGATTACGGGTGAAATTTTACATAAATTAGGTGTTAATATGGATTTTGCGCCTGTTTTGGATATAAAAAGATTTGACGATAATCATGCCATTGGTGACAGAGCATATAGTGAGAATATAGAAGAAGTATCCAAATATGGAATAGAATATATGAAAGCATTACAAAAAAATGGTGTGATATCTGTTGCAAAACATTTTCCTGGACATGGAGCAACAAAAACAGATTCTCATTTTCATCTTCCTAAAATTGAAGAAGAAATGGAAATATTGGAAAAGGAAGATATGCAACCATTTAAAACAGCTATAGAACATAAAGTAGATGGGATATTGATAGGACATTTGAAAATATCAAAGGTAACAGGAAAACTACCAGTATCTATGTCTAAACGATTTATTACAAAATATGTAAGAAAAAAATATAGATATAATGGATTGGTAATTACAGATGATGTTAGAATGAAAGGTGTTAGAATTCGTTATGGTAAAAATAATGTTGTAAAAAAAGCATTTTTAGCATGTAATGATATCATTATATTTAAATATGATAATGATATTAAGGTAATTGATAAAATCATAGAGCTTGCAAAAGAAGACAAATTAAAGATGAAAAGAATCAATAAAAGTGTTATGCGAATATTAAAAGTGAAAGAACAATATGCATTAAAAGATGAGCATATTGAAAAAGATGAAGCATTTATAGAAGATATTAACAATCAAATTGAAGAGATTAGACAAAAAGTTTTATAAATGAAAAAAATAATGTATGTATCTCGCTTGCAAAAATACTGAAACTTAAAATTAATTTTTCTTGTTATTTCTGAGGAAAGTATGATATACTATAACATATATTTTAGAAATGGAGATTAGAAAATGTCAAAACCAATCGTAGCAATCATAGGAAAGCCCAATGTAGGGAAATCAACTTTTTTTAATTATCTAGTAGGAAGCAGAGTATCTATTGTACAAGATACACCAGGTGTTACTAGAGATAGAATTTATGCAGATACCAATTGGAGAGGAAGAAATTTTACATTAATTGATACAGCAGGAATAGAACCAGATTCAGAAGATATTATTTTATCACAAATGAGAGAACAAGCCAATTTAGCGGTATCTATGGCAGATGTTATTGTTTTTTTAACAGATATTAGACAAGGAATAACAGTAGCAGACCAAGAAATTGCAGTTATGCTAAAAAAATCTGGAAAACCAATTGTGTTAGTATGTAATAAAGCAGATAATTTTGAAAAAGATAGAGAAGAAATTTATGAATTTTATAACTTAGGACTAGGAGATCCATATCCTATCTCTGCAAGTAATGCGATAGGTATAGGAGATGTATTAGATAAGATTTATGAAAGTTTTCCAGAGAAAACACAAGACGAAGATGAAGATGATATCATAAAAGTAGCTGTTATTGGAAAACCGAATGTAGGGAAATCATCCTTGATTAATAAAATATTAGGAGAAAATAGAACCATTGTCAGTGACATTGCAGGAACCACAAGAGATGCCATTGATTCTAGGTTTGAAAACGAAAAAGGAAAATACATTTTAATTGATACAGCGGGAATCCGAAAAAAGAGTAAAGTAAAAGAATCGATAGAAAAATTTAGTATCATGAGAACTTTGTTGGCAATTGAAAGAGCAGATGTCTGTTTAATGATGATTGATGCTTTAGAAGGCGTTACAGACCAAGATGCCAAGATTGCAGGTGAAGCTCATGAAGCAGGAAAAGGAATCATTATTGTTGTTAATAAATGGGATGAATATGAAAAAGAAACGGGAACATTAGAAAAATATAAAAAAGATATTTATAACAAATTGTCTTATTTATCTTATGCACCAATTATATTTATATCTGCAAAAACAGGACAAAGAGTTAATAAATTATTTGATATGATTAATCATGTTAATGAACAAAATAGTATGAGGGTAACAACTTCTGTTTTAAATCAGGTGATTAATGAAGCAATTGCGATTGTACAACCACCAACAGATAAAGGAAAACGATTAAAAATATTTTATGGAACACAGGCTTCAACAAAACCACCAACATTTGTCATATTTGTCAATAATAAAGAATTGTTCCATTTTTCTTATGAAAGATATTTGGTAAATCAAATTAGAAAAGAGTTTGGATTAGAGGGGACACCTGTTAGGATTATTGTAAGAGAAAAAAATGAGAAAGATATATAAAATAAAGGAGGTAACAAATGATATTTAATGTCATAACAGCAATTATTGCCTATTTAATAGGAAGTATTAATTTTTCAGTTATTTTAAGTAAAAAAATGGCTGGATTTGATGTAAGAGAAAAAGGAAGTGGAAATGCAGGAACGACCAATATGCTTCGTTCTGTTGGGAAAAAAGCAGCAGCATTAACATTAATTTGTGATGTTTTAAAAGGTATTGTTGCTATTTTAATTGCGATGTTTATCGGTTGGGCATTTAAAATAGAAAATCAATCATTACTTGTTCAAATAGCAGGAATTGCAGTTGTACTTGGACACACATTTCCAATATTCTTTGGATTTAAAGGTGGAAAAGGTGTTGCAACTTCTTTAGGAATTTTAATTATGAGTAACTGGCAAATTGGATTAATATGTTTAGTATTTGGGGTATTATTAATTGCATTAACAAGAATGGTATCTTTAGGCTCATGTGCAGCAGCAGTCTTATTCCCAGTATTGACATTATTCATAACAGACAATTATATTGTTTCACAAGGGAGTGGATATTTAATTTATAGTATTATATTAGCTGTCATTGTATTATTTAATCATAGAAGTAATATCAAAAGAATTATGTCTGGAACAGAAAATAGGATTAGTTTTAAGAAGTAAGGAAAACTTTTTCTAAAGGAATGTTTGAAGCAAGACATCATATCTAGAATAAAAACAAAAGAATAAATACATAAAAAAGGAAGGAATGAATCAAGAGTGAAAAATATAGCAATTATAGGAAGTGGAAGTTGGGGAGTAGCATTAGCTACTCATCTTGCAAGAGGAGGAAATTATGTAAAAATATGGTCTTTTTCAGAAGAAGAAAAAGATTTAATTAATAAAGAAAAAAGATGTAAATTCTTACCAAAAGTAGAATTACCAGAGAATATAGAATGTTTTACAAATTTTGAAGATGTAATAAAAGATGCAGAATTTATTTTACATGTAACACCATCAAAATTTACAAGAGATGTATTTAAGCAATACAAACAATATGTTGGTGAAAAACCAGTTATTATATGTTCAAAAGGATTTGAAAAAGATTCTTTAAAAACATTAGATGAAGTAATAAAAGAAGAATTACCAGAAGTTCGATTAGGTGTATTATCTGGACCTAGTCATGCAGAAGAAGTATCAATTGCAATTCCAACCGTATTGGTTATTGCTTCTAAAGAGCAAGAAATTTTAAATATGATACAAGATACATTCATGTGCCCAGAAATGAGAATCTATACATCAAGTGATGTAAAAGGTGTTGAACTAGGAGGCGCATTAAAAAATATCATTGCATTTTGTGCAGGTGTTGCAAGTGGAATTGGACTTGGAGATAACACATTTGCAGCTCTAATTACAAGAGGATTAGGAGAATTAACAAGATTAGGTGTTGCATTAGGTGGAGAAAAAGATACATTTTATGGATTAAGTGGTTTAGGAGATTTAATTGTTACTTGTTTAAGTGAACATAGTAGAAATCGTAAAGCAGGAAAACTAATTGGACAAGGAAAAACATTAGAAGAAGCGAAAAAAGAAGTTGGAATGGTTATTGAAAGTATAGATAACATAGAAGTAGCTTATGAATTAGGAAAAATACATAATGTATATATGCCAATTGTTGAAACAGTATATCAAGTTATTTACGAAAAACTTAATCCAAAAGAAGCAGTTAATAATTTAATGACAAGAGAGAAAAAAAGTGAATAATATAGTAATATAAAGGAAATAATATAATATAAAATGGTATATTGAAAGGAATGTTGTAAATGGATTTTTTTGATAAATTAGGAAAAAAAGCATCAGAAGCATATAAAGTTACGGCAGATAAAACAGGGAAAATTGCGAAAGAAACCAAATTAAAATTTAAAATGGGAGAATTAAAATCAAAAATAGAAGACATTTACGAAGAAATCGGAAAAAAGGTATATGAAAAACATGTGAAAAAAGAAGAAATCTTATCAAACGATTTACTAGAAGAATGCAAACAAATTGATGAAATGAGTGCTGAAATTGAAAAAATAAGACAAGAATGTTTAGAGTTAAAAGACAAAAAACAATGTCAAAAATGTTTTAAAGAAATTGACAAAAATATGAAATTTTGCCCAGAATGTGGTGCAAAACAAGAAGAGGAGGATGTAAAAGAAGTAGAAGTTTTAGAAAAACCAGAAGTGAAAGAAGAAACTTCTATGTCAGAAGAGCCTAAGGATGAAGAAATTGCAGAAGAACCTATAGAATCTCAAACAAATTTAGAAAAAACAACAGAAATTGAAATTAATCCTGATCCACAAAATATAACAGAAGAAGAAATGCCAAGGAGCTTAATATGAATTCTTATATATCCATATTTTTTTATTTTTAAGAAAAGTATATTTTTAGAGGTAAAAAACAAGATCACATAGAAAAATTGCATAATAAAAGTAGGTGTTAGAAATGAAAATAGTTGTACAAAGAGTAAAAGAAGCAGAAGTAAAGGTAGATGGAAAAGTTGTTGGAAAAATCGGAAAAGGGTTTTTAGTATTATTAGGTGTTACACACGAAGATACAAAGGAAAATGCAGATTATTTAGTAAAAAAACTATGTAAATTAAGAGTGTTTACAGATGAAAATGACAAAATGAATTTAGCATTGAAAGATGTAAATGGTAAATTATTAATAGTATCACAATTTACCTTATATGCAGATTGTTCTCAAGGAAATAGACCTTCTTTTATAGAAGCTGCCAAACCAGATAAAGCAGAAGCATTATATGAATATTTTTGTGAAGAGTGTGCTAAAAATGATATAAAAGTGGAAAAAGGTATATTTGGAGCAGATATGAAAGTAAGTCTAATAAATGATGGACCAGTAACGATTATTATCGAAAAATAGAGATAAAAATATTACAGGAAAAGTTTAATGTCTTCTTAGTGTTTCTTATTTTTTGTATTGAGCCGAGATATTTATTAAAAAAAGAAGACATTAAACTTTTCCTAGTAAGGAAATCGTTCATATAAGTATTTTATGATTTCATTACCATTTTTTTCATTAATATGAATATATACGTTTTTATCAAGACAAATCCACATATGAATAAAATAATCTTCTATATTATCTAAAAAAACACCCACGATTTCAGCTAATTCAATGGGATTTGCATATTGTTTTTCCCAAGTGAAATCTTGATAGATTTCAAGATTGGTATTATAAAATTTACTTAAAAATTTATTTAATTCTCCTTTTTTTTCACTATATAAATTAACAGTTACATACATAATTTTCTCCATAAATAATGTGTATATTATGTATTATGAAAAAATAATTTCATTTTTATACAAGAATAAATGAGTCAAAAAATGTCAATACTAAAGAAAAGAAAATATGGAGGGATTTTTTTTGAAAAAATTTAAAATTATTTCATATATTATATTATTAATTGTATTAGTCGTATTGGCATTGACGGTTTATACAAATGCGACACAAAATAATGAACAAGATGAGAAAGAAAAGGTGACTTCAGAAATTCGATATTTGGATATTAAATTAGTGGACTTATTTAATAAAATGAACAATATAGAAACAAGAAATTATCAAATATATACGACCAAAATAGAAGAGTCTAGGTCAGCTGAAAATTCAGGAGGAGGATCTTCAGGAGGAAATTCTAGTGCAGATTCTAATACAAGTTCTAGCTCAGACAGTACTTCCACCCAAGATAATAGTAATCAGGCACAAACAGAAAATACAAATAAAAACTATGAAATGCAAGCATCTGGAATTTTAACAACCAATAGAGATATAGATTGGACATCTTGTAAAAATGAATCAGAGTTAATGTATACATCTATTTCGACCATTACATTAGATTTATATCGTTTAAATGTATCACAGGAGGATATATTAAATTTCAATAAAGATGTAGATAGTTTAACAGTAAGTTTAGAAGAAGAAAATAAACAATTGGCATTAGATAATTTAGTAAAAGTATATGAATATATATCAAAATTTGCACAAACTGTTGTGGATGATACATTGTATAAAACGGTATTAGAAACAAAACTAAATGTTTTTAGAGGATATGCAAAACTAGATAGTGGAGATTGGGCAGGAATTAGTACCAACATGGTAGATGCGATTAATGTGTATGCCACATTATTAACTAACACAGAAATAGATGCGAATAAACAAGCGAGTATTAATAAAGGATATGTCATGTTAAATGAATTAAAAAATGCAGTAGATACACAAAATACTTCTGTATTTTTAATAAAATATAAAAACCTACTAGAAGAAATTAATAATCTATGATATAATAACAAATAGAGTAAATTGAATAGTCGCTGGTAAATTCCGAAAGGAATTACGAGAGGAAAGTCCGGGCTCCATAAGAGCAATGATGCTAGATAACGTCTAGTGGGGGCGACCCTAAGGAAAGTGCAACAGAAAATAACCGCCAATTTTTTGGTAAGGGTGAAAAGGTGAGGTAAGAGCTCACCAGCAATATGGTGACATATTGTGTTTGTGTAAACCCCATCAGGAGCAACACCTTAAAGAGAAGATTAAGCCAGCTCTGGCGCCTTCTCGACTTGCGTGGCTTGAGATATATAGTGATATATATCCTAGATAAATGACTATTTTAAACGACAGAACCCGGCTTACAGATTTACTCTCTTTTAAATTAAAAAAAGAAGATTATATAGAAAAATTGCAAATCCATTTTTCATTTTAAAAAATCTTTCATATCGTTTGGTAAAGGACAAGTAAAATATTGTTCTTTTTTTGTAATTGGATGAATGAAAGATACCATATAACTATGTAGTGCTTGTCTAGAAATCAAAGGAGAAGGATTACCATATAAAGTATCACCAAGTAAAGGATGACCAATATGGCTAAAATGCACACGGATTTGATGTGTTCTACCAGTTTCTAATTTGCATTTTACCAAAGACAATGGATGTATAGCATTTTGAAAATTCATCTGAAATTCTTTAATGACTTCATAAATGGTTCTAGAAGATTGTCCTACCGAATCTATGCATCTTTCAATAATACTGCCAGGTTTTCTAGCAATTGGTAAGTCAATTATTCCAGATTTTTTGTCTAAAATTCCTTCAACAATACAAAGATATTCTTTTTGAAAAAGATTTTCATTCATTTGATGACTAAGTGTTTCTTGTATATAGCCACATTTTGCGAAAATAACTAATCCGAGAGGTGTTAAAATCTAATCTGTTAACTGGTCTAATTTTCTTTTGTAATCCTATAGAATCAAAGTAGAATTTTACACCATTTGATAAAGAATCAGCATAATGTAAAATAGAAGGATGAATCGCAATGCCTGCAGGCTTATTGACAATTAACAACCATTCATCTTCATAAATAATTTTTAAATCCATTTTTGTGGGAACGACATTGGCGTTATCTTCAGGGTAGTTAAAATTAATGATTAAAATATCATTTACTTCAAAAAAGCTTCTAGTATCACAAATAGAATGATTTAGTGAGATATTTTTTTCTTCAATAAGTTTACTTAATAAACGATTAGAAATGTGTAATTCATTTTTTAACAATGAATGGATATTTTCATATTTATTTTTATCATTACGATTAATACAATATTTCAGTTCCATAGTTTCTCCTAAAAAATAATATATCAAAAGTATATACTAGATATGTTTTTAAATCAATATTTTCTAAAATAATAGATATTTATAAAGACAAAAACCTTTTTCTTGCTTTTTAGGTATTTTTAGTGTAAAATAAATACCATAAAATAAAAATGGAAAAGTTATTAAATAGTGACAAAACAAGGAGTAGAGAAATGAGAATCAGATACAAAAAATGGGCAAGACCAGAACTAGAAGCAAGTCCTTTTTATATAGATAATCCAGAAGAAATGAAAGGAAAATGGAAAGAATATTTTGGAAACAACAATCCGATTCATTTAGAATTAGGATGTGGAAAAGGGCAGTTTATATCAGACTTAGCATCAGAAAACTTAGATATTAACTATATAGCGATTGACTTAGTAGATGCTATGTTAGGGCTAGCCAAACGAAATGTAGAAGCAAAATATAAAGAAAAAAATATAGAACCGAAAAATATTGTTTTAACAAGATTTGATATAGAAAGAATTTTATTAATCTTAGAAGAACAAGATGAAATTGAAAGAATCTATATTAATTTTTGTAATCCTTGGCCAAAAGGAAAACATAGAAAAAAGAGATTAACTCATACAAGACAATTAGAAAAGTATAGAGTATTCCTAAAAGAAAATGGAGAAATCTATTTTAAGACAGATGATGATGATTTATTCCATTCTAGCTTGTTATATTTCGAAGAAGCAGGTTTTGAAGTGGTAAAGAAAACTTATGATTTACATGCAGAACCTATCTTTGAAAAAAATATAGAAACAGAACATGAAAAAATGTTTTCAGAACAAGGAATTAAGATAAAGGCATTAATTGCCAGAAAAAATGTCGCATAGAGTTCGTTTGTCTATGCGACATTTGAAGAAATTTTAGAAAATAGCTTGTATTTTGTGAAAATACGTGCTAAAATAGTAATAGATTAAAAAAAAACCGATTTTGAGGGAGATTTTTTTAATCTTTTTTTATTTTTATATTGTAAAGAAAAATAAATTTCTGTACAATCAAAAACATTATATTAAAAAATAAATTTCCTATAAATTAAAATTCAGTTATTTTTTAGAAAGGGGTATGAAATGAATACAAAGTATATTTTTGTAACAGGTGGTGTTGTATCAGGATTAGGAAAAGGAATTACAGCAGCATCATTAGGAAGATTATTAAAAAACAGAGGATATAAAGTAACGATTCAAAAATTTGACCCATATATTAATGTGGACCCAGGAACAATGAATCCATACGAACATGGAGAGGTTTTTGTAACAGATGATGGTGCAGAAACAGATTTAGACTTAGGTCATTATGAAAGATTTATTGATGAAAATTTAACACATAATTCAAGTATCACAATGGGAAAAATTTATCAGAATGTTATAGAAAAAGAAAGAAGAGGAGATTATTTAGGAAAAACGGTACAAGTGATTCCTCATATTACAAATGAAATCAAAGAGAAAATTTATGGATTTGAAGATACAGACACAGATATTGTCATTACAGAAGTTGGAGGAACAGTAGGAGATATAGAAGGTGTTTCTATTATAGAAGCTATCAGACAAGTTGGATTAGAGAAAAACAAAGAAGATGTTGTCTATATTCATGTAACTTTATTACCATATATTTTTGGTTCTAATGAAATTAAATCAAAACCAACACAACATTCTGTAAAAGAATTACAAAGTTTAGGTATTAAACCAGATATTTTAGTTTGTAGAACAGAACAAGATATTCCAGATACCATAAGAGAAAAATTATCTCTATTTTGTAATGTAAGAAAATCAAGTGTTATCCAAAATAAAACAGCTGATTGTCTTTATGCAGTACCTTTAATGCTAGAAGAAGAAGGATTAGCAAGAGAAGTATGTAATCATTTACATTTAGAGAAATATATTCCAGATAATACAAAATGGGAAGAAATGATTGAAAATATCAGGAAGATAGATGAGAATAAAGTGGTTAATATTGGATTGGTTGGAAAATATGTAAAATTAGAAGATTCCTACATTTCAGTTATTGAAAGTTTATACCATGCAGGTTTTGCAAACAATGTGAAAGTAAAAGTAACATTGATTGACTCTGAAAAAATTACGAGAGAAAATGTAAAAGAACAATTAAAAGAAATGGATGGTATTGTGATTCCTGGTGGATTTGGAGACAGAGGAATTGATGGAATGATAGAAACAGTTAAATATGTAAGAGAAAACAATGTTCCATTCTTAGGAATCTGCTTAGGAATGCAAATGGCAGTTGTAGAATTTGCAAGAGATGTTTTAGGAATTGAAGATGCAGATTCAGAAGAATTTAATAAAGAAACAAAAAATCAAGTCATTCATATTATGGAAGAGCAAAAGAAAATCAATAAAAAAGGTGGAACAATGAGATTAGGAGCATATCCTTGTGTCATAAAAGAAGGAACATTAGCACAAAAACTTTATGGAACAACTGAAATTTCAGAAAGACATAGACATAGATTTGAATATAATAATGATTATAGAGAAAGATTGGAAAATGCAGGATTAAAAGTATCTGGAACTTCACCAGATGGCTTATTGGTTGAAATGGTAGAAATACCAGAACATCCATATTTTATTGCTGGACAATTCCACCCAGAATTAAAATCAAGACCTAATAGACCAGGACCATTATTTGTAGGATTAGTGGAAGCAGCAAAGAAATAAAATATATAATAAATAAGAAAACGGGATGGTTATTCTAAGAAACAGAACAGCCATCCCGTTTATGAAAGGGTTAAATTGAGGTCATTGCTTCGATGGCCTCTTCTTGAGATGAGAAAAACTCAACATTTTCAGTTTTTCTCATTTCTGCTTCAATCTCAGCTCTTTCTTCGGCTGAGATTGAAGCCAGACTAGTCAAGTCATAGCTGACGCCTGCCGGTTTCGGCAGGTAGCTTTCCAAATGCAGGATACCATGTTTGATTCCTGTGAAAATCACGAAATCGTATTGATATGCCTGATTTTTAAAAGCTTCCAGAAAAGCCAGGATTTCGGCATCTTTTTTCTTAGCTGCCTCTTCCACTGCCATTTCCTCAGCAGTTTTCTCAGGCTTTTCTTTTTCGACCTTTCTTTCGGACTCTCGTTTCAAGGCCTCTTTGGTCTCAGTTATTAAATCCACCCGAATCCCAAAGAAAATTTTGTTTTTCATTTTTTTAACCCCTTTTGCCAGTGTCACCTCTTGCACTGGCACCTTTCATAATTATTTGTAGCTCACTCATTGGTGGCCACTAGATTTATTATAGCACTTTTTGCTTGAAATATCAACAAAAAAAGAGGAAAAGGGTTATATAATTCCATAAGAAAGTATTTACAAAAACAATTTAGTTATGATATAATAGTTAAGTACAAAAGCAAATTAAGAGGTGATAAAGAAAATGGCATTGCTCATAGTAGTATACGTACTAATACTTGTAATATTTGCCCTTGTTGCATATGCAGTTATGCAAATTAAATTATTTGGAATGAAAGTAAAAGATTTCTGGGGATTTATTGAAGCAAACCAGATGTTAGATAAACTATATATGTTTGCAAAACAATATGAAAGAATGACACCACAAGAACAAGTTATCTATTTATCAGAAGCAGAAAAAATATTTAAAGCATTTGATAAAGTACCAGATGAATTATGGGAAGAAGAATATGATAAATACAAAGAAGTCGTTAGTAAATATAATGATATTCGAATGCTAAGATGGACATCAAATTAAATTTATAATTAGGGATGTTTCTGTTTGGCACTTTTTAATAAAATCAAATAAAGTAGTTACATGAATTATATGTAACTACTTTATTTTTAATTAAATTTATAAAACAAAATGTCCCAAACAGAAACGTCCCCAATTGGACATTTTTAAATCCATTCACCATATTTCTTGATATATATTTTTTTCGCAAACATAGCTAAAATACAATATAGGAAAGTTACAATAAAGATTAATGCTATATATTGTCCAGCGATTGGAACTAATCCAATGAAACTTCCTAAAGGTGTAAATGGTACAATAATACCTACTAATATTAATAAGATAGAAGAGAAATATACCATCTTATTTGCGTTACTTTGTATAAAAGGTATTTTTGCTGTTCTAATAATATGCATTCCCACTAGGTTTGAAACAATACTATATGAGAACCAAATGGTTTGGAAAAGCGCGGCTTCTCTAACGCCAAAGATAAACCATAAAGAAGCAAATACAATTAAGTCGAAGATAGAACTAACAGGTCCCATAAATAGCATAAAATGTTTTAAGCTTTTTATATCTAATTTTTTAGGTTTTCGTACAATTTCTGCATCTACATCATCAAAAGGAAGTGTCATTTGTCCAAAATCATATAATAAACCTTCTACCAATAATTGAATAGGGGTTTCTGGTAAAAATGGTAAAGCAACACTTGCGACAATAACAGACAATACTTCTCCAAAGTTAAAGCTTGTTGCCATCTTAATATATTTCATTAAGTTTGCAAATGTTTTTCTTCCTTCTGTTACACCATCTAATAGAACATTTAAATCTTTTTCTAGTAAGATAATGTCAGCAGATTCTTTAGCAATATCAACAGCAGTATCTACTGAAATACCAACATCTGAATTGGTTAGGGAAGGACTATCATTAATTCCATCTCCCATATATCCTACAACATTTCCTTGTTCTTTCAACAATCTTACAATTCTGGCTTTTTGGATAGGAGATAGTTTGGCAAAAATATTATTTTTTCTAATTAATCTCTGAACAGCTTCATCAGATAATTTATCTAATTCACTTCCTAAAATAATATGTTTTGATTTGATATTGACTTTATCGCAGATACATTTTGTAACTTCTGCATTATCACCTGTTAAAACAATAACACGAATGCCAGCTTTATTCATCCTTGCAACAGCTTCTTTAGCACTTTCCTTAGGTGGATCTAAGAAACCAATAAAGCCGATTAATATCATATTTTTTTCATCTTTTACTTCAAAATCATAACCAGGTTCATTACTATATTTTTTACAAACTGCAATTACTCTTAAACCTTCTTTATTTAAGTTTTTACTAATTCTCTGTATATTTTCTTTAATTTCTTTAGTTAATGGAGAAACAACACCTTGATATTCTACTGAAGTAGAAATATTTAAAATTTCTTCCACAGCACCTTTTGTAATTAATTCATCTTTACCTTCTTCATTTTTTACTGCAATAGATAAACGTCTACGAGAAAAATCAAAAGGAATTTCATCTAATTTAATATATTTACTAGTTAATTCTGGCATATTATATTCTTTACCACGATTAATGACTGCTTCATCAATATTACTTCTTAAACCAGTTTGAAGACTTGCATTTAGATAGGCATATTTTAATACACCAAGATCTTCATCACCTTTTATATCCAAATATTTTTCTAGAACGATCTTGTCTTCTGTCAATGTTCCTGTCTTATCTGTACATAAAATGTTCATAGCACCAAAATTTTGAATGGCATCTAATTTCTTTACAATCGTCTTTTTCTTAGACATTTTGACAGCACCTTTTGATAAACAAGAAGACAAAATAACAGGAAGTAGTAAAGGTGTAATCGCAATAGAAATCGCTACTGCAAAAGTAAATGCTGTTACAATACTATGTTTTGCAAAATTAAGGATAAACACAATAGGAATGATAATTAACATAAACTTAATTAATAATCTACTAATACTTTCAATTCCTTTTTGAAAAGCGGTTTTTGGCTTACCAGTAGTTAATGTATGAGCAATTTTTCCAAAATAGGTAGAGTCTGCAGTTTTAATAACGACTCCTTTTGCACTACCAGAAATAACATTGGTTCCCATAAAACAAATGGTGTCTAAATCGGCAATACTATCTAAATCTTCTGGTTTCATTTCTGTTTCGACTAGTTTTTTAACAGCATCTGATTCACCAGTTAAAGAAGATTGTCCGACATACAAATCAGTTGCTTCAATAACTCTTAAATCTGCAGGAATCATGCTACCAGCAGAAAGAACAACAATGTCTCCAAGGGTTACATCTTTAATTGGAATTTGTATTTCTTTACCATCTCTTATAACATGACAAGTGGTAGCAACTAATTCTTTTAGTTCATTTGCTGCTTTATTAGAACGATATTCTTCAAAAAAGTCCAATAAAGTACTTGCAGCAACTAATATTGCAATAACAATAATATTTGCATAACTAGGTGTTTCTGGTAAGATAACATCTGTATAACATAGTAATAAAGTAATTCCTAATAAAATTAAATTAAATGGTGTAAATAAACTTTCAAAAAAGTAATGATACCATCTTTTTGGTTTGGCTTGCCTAATGATATTGGGTCCTAGTTGCTTTAATTTATATTCTGCTTCTTGAGAACTTAGACCATTTTCTTTAATTTTATATTTTTTGATAAAATCATCTCTAGGAAGTAAACATTCTTGATCATATAGTTTACAAACATTTACTTCCTCTTTAGTGTTTGACATAAGTATATACAACTCCTTTCTTTAGTTAACATTCATTTAACATTATACCACAACAAAATAGAAATAAAACAAAATAGTAGAAAAATATGAAAATTTTTATAAAATATTGTAAAAGTATATAAATTTTGTATATAATGAATTTGAAAAAATAGAAGGAGGTATTTTTATGATTTCAGTTAAAAACTTATTTGATAATGATGATGTAAAAATTATTGATAGAAAGGGAAATATATCAGTTGTTGAATTTCAAAGAGATGTTAGTGTTAATAAATTGACAGCA
>CASEIZ010000055.1 GCA_949288185.1 uncultured Eubacteriales bacterium
CGAATGATAAAACGTCTAGCGTTACTTAACTTATTAACGATGGTAGTAAAAAGCCGTGTCCTGAAAATCCTCCGAGCCATCTAGTGGCAAGTTATGAGTACAGGTACACAGCATATAGAAATTATAGCCTAGAAAGGAGAAGTTATTCAGTCATCAAACTAGGCTTAACTGAATAATACGATTTTTTTATGAAATTAACTCTAGAAGAAAAGCTTGAAAATGTTAAATTACACATAGAAGATGGAGTGCCACTTTATGAAATACAAAGAACGAGAGGTCAAAATGTTACATCGCTCAAGTATTTTGTGGCGCTTTATCGAAAGTGGGGAGAAAAGGCATTTATAAAAAATCAAGAACGAAGGCAATATTCACGAGAAACAAAATTGAAAGCAATCAAAGAGCATTTTGAAAACAATAAATCATATAGACAGATTGCGATTGATTTAATGCTTACAGAGCCAGGGATTGTTTCAGATTGGATAGCGATGTATAAAGAAAAAGGTGAAGAATCAATTAAAGATACATGCTCAAGAGAAGCATATAAGCATCATGATGATAAAGTGTTGGAAAAAGAATATAAAAAACTTCTAGAAGATTTAGAGCGGACAAAAGCGGAGAATGAATACTTAAAAAAATCATTTCCCCTGGTTCTAGAAAGAAGCAAACAATCAAGGAAAAAGTAAAGGTTGTAAAAGAGCTTAGGGGGAAATATAAATTATCATTGCTTCTTGAAATTGCAGGTTTATCCAAACAAGCATATTACTATGGATTGAAAAATATGTGTTACAAGGCAAATAAAGATAAAATCTATGAAGAATTGATAGTGAAAATATTTAATAAAAACTATCAAAAATATGGTGTAAGGAGAATGACAGATGCAATAAATATAGAATTATCCAAGCAAGAATTACCTAATATTAATCATAAACGTGTTGAAAGAATTATGAAAAAAATAGGAATACAAGCAAGACCAAAACAAAGAAAATATATATCATATAAAGGCGATTTTGGAAAGAAATGTAAAAACCTTTTACTTGAAAAGAATCTATCAGAAGATAAAAACCTTTATATATATAAAAGAGATTTTGAAACAAGTGGTCCATATCAAAAATTAGGTACTGATATAACTGCATTTATTATGCCATATGGGAAATTATATCTATCTCCAATTATTGATTTTCACACAAGAGAAATACTAGGATATGATGTTTCAAATCATCCAGATTATCGTCAAATAGATAAAATGATCAAGGACTTAGAAAAGAAACATGGGAAACAAATAAAAGGAGCAATTTTGCATAGTGATCAAGGCTGGCAATATCAAATGGAAAGATATCAAGAAAAGCTAAAACAATTAGAAATTGAACAATCAATGTCTAGAAAAGGTAATTGCTTAGATAATTCTCCAACAGAAAATTTTTTCGGGAGAATGAAAGAAGAAATGTTTTACGGGAAAGAATATATTTATAGTGATATGGATAAATTAATTAAAGCAATTGTTAAATACATTGAATATTATAATGAAGAGCGAATAGTAAACAAATTTCATATGAGTCCATTAGCATATAAAATAAAACTATTGTCAAATCAATCAAATTAATGTTGAATATGGGTAGAGTTACTAAACCCATGGGCAAAATAAATGGGGACACATCAA
>CASEIZ010000056.1 GCA_949288185.1 uncultured Eubacteriales bacterium
ATTCTCTAAAAATCAGCTTATAAAATTATACACCTATTCGGTGGTTTTGTCAATTCATATTCCAACTGAATTTTTATTTGACAATCATTACCATTTATGTTAAGTTTATAGCAATGCATTAAGCATTTGTAACTTTGGCAACGGTAAGCTTGCTAACAACCTTGATTCAATTGATAGGAAGGAGAATTTTATGGAATCTGTTGGATTAATAATCACTCCAAAAGAACCAATTAAAAATCCTTATATTCCTCATATACCTGAAAGGCGGAGTGCCCTTACAGATATGATGGATGATGTAGTTCAGTCTCCAAGAGGAAAAGTTGGATGCGTTTGGAGTGCCAGTTTTCTTGAACATTCTGCGGAAGATTGGCTTAACTTTTTAGAATAACATCCTATTTTTTATGATTTCTATAAAACAAACCGAGTCGCTTACCACTCGGTTTATTTATTTTTTAATTTATTCTATAAAATTGGTTTTTCTGAAATAAAAATATCCTACACGGTTATCCCCATACTTTGTAAAAAGTTTGCACTATCACTTTCATTAACAATTGATTCAAATTCCTTTTCATCAAATATATCAAATTTTGTATTTTTATATTGCACATTTACATCAAGTGCTATCGCATATGGGATATAGCTTTCATATATCGCAATTTCTTCTATTGTTCTTTCCTTTAGCAAAGTATATTCTTGTATGAATTTTTTAAATTTCATCCATTTCTTTAATTCATTCTCACCATATGAACTTAAAAATACATTTGTATTTTCAGAACTTTTCATAAAGTTAGCAAATTGATATCCTACTATTGTTCCTATAAAAGCACCACCTATTGCTCCTACAATCATTGTCATAATAGCAAAACCAGTTTTGCTTCCACCAACCCATCCGATAAGACCACCAATGATTACCATACATAATATTATAATGAAAATAATCTTTTTGGATTTATCATCATTTTTTTCTTGGGCAAATTTTCTTATTTTATATTCTTCTAATACATATTGTTTCCATGTCCTAAAATCAAAACTTAGATTTTGTTTATCATTGATTAATGTTCTAATGATATATAATTGGCTCTGGCTAGTAACTCTATTTCTATAATCCTCTTTTTGTAAATAAAAATGAATTTTCGTTTCTCCTTGCTCATTACTTTTTGATATATCAATTATCTTTTGGGCATATAATTCCATAATATCTGCAATCAAATCTTTATATCTCAATTTCTGATTAAATAAATATCCTACGATTGATGGTGGATATTCTGTTGAAATATCTCTATTTAAATAATTAATATCTTCATAACTTTCTTTTTGGTATTTTAAATTTCTATATTTTTTATAAATAAATGCTAATACACCAAATAAAATTGCTATATACAAAATAATAAAAATTGGATTAAATACAATCACTGAGCCAAATTCTATATATACATATATGATAAGTGATAAAATCGTTACTACTAATCCAATAGTTTTAACCGTCTTATTTTTACTATTACTAAATCCAACAGCTAGCATAAATAACAATAATATAATTACATATTTTAATATGTACATATTTTTCTCCTAACTAGCAAGTTCGATAATCTTGCTCATAATTTCTTCTGTTACTTTATCCAACACTTCTTTATCTTTGCTTCCTTTATACTCACTATAATCTAATGGCTCTCCATAAGTAATCGTAATTTTATGATGGTCTTTTGTTCCACCTTTTATCCCACAAGGAACCACTTTTGCACCACTTCTTATGGCAAAAAATGCCACACCATCTTTTACTTTTTCTCCTTTTTCTAATCCATTTCTCGTTCCTTCTGGGAATAAAGCAATACATTTTCCTTCTTTTAAGTCTTTTAAAGATGCTTTAATTGCTGTAATATCTTTTTCGTCTCTTTTTACTGGTATTGCCTCAAATGCCCAACCTAAAAATGCTAAAAATTTATTTTTATATAACTCTTCTTTGGCTAAAAATTTCATATCTCTTTTGGCTGTTGCCACCATTAGTGGTGGATCTATATAACTTCTATGATTTCCACAAAAAATAACAGCTCCTTCTTTTGGAACATTTTCTAATCCTTTAATTTCTGTTTGATAATACACCTTAAACCATATATATAAAGCTCCTCTTACAATCCATTTTATAATTTCTTTCAATACTTTTTTCATTTTTATCTCCTTTTCTGAAACGTTAGGGACGTGCCGAATCATTCAATTTTTGAACGATTTAACCTGTCCCCAACGTTCAAAAATTGAACAAAAGGGACAGACCTTATTGGTTTTCTTGTCCTGCTACTATTTCTTTTTTATAATTTCTATAATTTTTTCTACCACTTGTTCAATACTTAAATTCGTAGAATCTACATATATAGCATCTTCTGCTTTTTTTAATGGTGCAATTTCTCTAGTAGAATCTCTTTTATCTCTGTCTTTTATTCCTTGTAGTACTTCTTCATAAGAACATTCTATTCCCTTTTCTTGATTTTGCAATACCCTTCTTCTGGCTCTTTCCTCAGCTGTTGCATCTAAATAAATTTTGACATCTGCATCTGGAAATACGACTGTTCCAATATCTCTACCCTCCATGATGACATTTTTTCCTTTTGCAATATTTCTTTGCACTTCTAATAGTTTATTTCTTACGACTGGCAACACAGATACTGGTGAAACCAAATCGTTTACATCATTTTCTCTAATTCTGTGTGTTACCTCTTCTCCGTTCAAAAATACTTTCCCATCAGGATACATCTCAATATTGATTTTGTTTAACATTTCTTTTATTTTGTCTTCTTCTTGTATATGGATATGTTCTTGAATCATATTTAAAGCAACACATCGAAATGTTGCTCCTGTATCAATATTGACTAATCCTAATTTTTCACCTACCATTTTGGTTATGGTTCCTTTTCCTGCTCCAGCAGGTCCATCAATAGCTACTACAAAAGACATTATCTTTCCTCTTTCCTTAAAAAATTAGATTAACTCCCATAATTTGTCTCAACTTTCCATTTCTATTAACTTTCAATGCTATGCATAGTTATCAAAATATGTTATATATCTCATTTAAATCCATCAAGAAATTTTTTGAAGTAAAATAGGTCTGTCCCTAACGTTCAATTTTTGAACAATTTGGCCTGTCCCCAACGTTCAATCTTGTTGTTCTGGCACATAAATATTTTTAGCAACAACTTCTAGCTCTACGACATTCATAGCTGTTAATTTTTCAATTTCTTTTCTTGCTCTATCTTTAAAATCTTTAATTCCGTTTATCACATTATATCCATACATAACCGTCACTTCTACATAGATTTTTGCACCTTCACCATAGTTTTCTACTCTTGTTCTTGTTATTTTATAAATAGCTGGTGTTTTTACGGCAATATATTCTAATATTTGTCTAAACACCAAATCTGATATCGTAAATTTTCCAAGATAACTAAAGGTTGGCCTTATGATAGATTTTTCTGATATATATGGTTTTTGCCCTTTTCCTTTTGATTTGAAAATTTGTAATGGGTCTAATAAATATCCTGAAAAGTCTTTTTTTATTTGAAACGTTGGTACTGGAATAACATGTTTTCCTTCTGTTACACGAATTCTTCTTGCTGTTTCCATTTCTTGTTTTGTTGCAACATCTGTTATATAGATATATTCACTAATTTCAGGCAATCCTAAATTGGCCGCAATTTTTTGTACCATACCATCAGATGTGCCTAATATTAAAATACTTTGTGGCCTTTCCTTTTTTAAGGCTTTTATAATTTTATCTCTTTCTTCTTTTTCATAAAATAATGCATGTTTAACTGTTCCCACCTTTGTTGGCGCTTTTTTTGCTGATTCTCCTGCCAATACTTCATTATCTTTGATTAATAATCCATCATCGATAATATAGCTTATATTTTTTTCACTTGCTACCATTTGTGCACGATAACTTTTTCCTGTTCCGGATGGTCCAACAAATGCATATACTTTTATTTTATTTCCAAATAGTTCATCTAATATCATATTGGTTTGCTGTTCGCTTTACGCTACACAACTACTCCTTTCTTTTTGAAATCTTTTGCTTTATGACATTTTGCATTTTTTCACTTTATAGACTTTTTTCTTTTTTGTATTCTTGATTTTTTATCCCCAACTTTTTATTTTCTTTCTTTTAATTTTTTGATTTATCTTCTTTGTTCCCTTCTCATCTTTATTTATTCTGTCTCACTTTCATCTTTAATTAGAATAACTTTCATAAGTTACATTTGGATAACTAAATACTTTTCCACCTTCTGTAAATTGTCCACTTGGACTATGGTCTTGGTCGATTACTTCTCTTCCTACTAAGAAATATTTATACCTAGATTCTGCACTTGCCGTTCCTCCCCCTATAACCACTGGGTCATCCCAAGTACTATCTACTGCATACCAATTTCCATTTAATTGTACATAATTCCAAGCATGATTTTCTGTTTCCCCTTGTGAGTTTGTTGCTGTTCCAATTACCATCACACAAGGAATATCTAATTCATCTAATAGATATTTAAAAGCTCTTGCATATCCTTCACATACACATTCTCTATTCACCAATGCCCCATAAATATTATATATATTTTCTTTTGATAAACTACTCTCATAATTAATGTTATCTACCAAATAGTCATGGACCATTTTGATATCTTCATAGATATTTCCTGTTTTGCTTTGTACTATCTGATTTTTTACTTGTTCGATTTGTGCCATTGCCTGATCAATTTCTTCTTTAGAGCTAAATTCTTCTGATAAATAATTAACTTCATTCCCAGAATTGATATATACGTTATATGTTGAAGTTCCACCTCTTGTTGTGGTTTCTATATTTAAATACATTTTTTTAGGACTTAAGTAAAAAATTTCTGGATTATCATATGTATAAGCTTCTATTGCAGATTGATAATATTCTCCTAATTGTTCTTGTCCATTGCTTTGAGATAATGTATCTGAAAAACTATCTCCTAATTCAATTTGATAGGTTCCTGTTTTCATTTGTTCTTTATTACTTTCAAATGCTCTATATATAATTCTTGATTTTTCTTCTAATTGATTATAAAAATATTTATCTACTTGTACATTTGAATAGTCTGTATTGGTATTATTATTTCTTCCAATTGAACTAATCGGATTTTCAACAATTGCCGGCACTTCAATATCATCTTCTACTGTTTTCTCATCGTTTGTTACAGTAGTAACATTTCCAAAATTTTCTACAAATGCTAATGCCTCGTCATCTCCTGAAAATTCTTGGATTGCAATAATAGAAAAGACAATGACAACCGCAAAAATTCCTATGATAACCAAAAATAATATCACTGAAGTGATTTTATCGATTATTTCTTCTTTCATATTATTGTTTTCCTTTCATAACACTATGCTTTTATTATATCATTTTTATTATATAAAAACTAGTATAAATTTAAAAAATTTAGCAATACTAAAATAAATGACAATTATTTCAAAAAATATCTTATCAGTTCAACTATAAAATTTATCATTGTGAATTAGGAGATTTCATATGAATTTTAAAGATTTATTATCTTCACTTTTTACTTATACGCCTGACAATAAAGAAACTTACAATTTTAATTTAGTAGAAGATTTAAATACAAAAATATATCCAGATAGTACTTTAGGAAATGAAGGAAACGAAAAAACAAAAATCTTTCCTAGTGTTACTGTCAACACAGATTATTTAAAAAGTAAATATAATCTATTAATCAATTCTGATATTATCTCTCGTGATTTTGTTTTAAATGCTAGAGGCAAACAATATCATGCCCTTCTCATCTTTATTGACGGAATGATTAATACACAAATTATGAATGAATTTATTTTAGAACCACTTATGATGAGAAATCGAAATAATTTATTTGATAGTTCACAAAATAGAGTCATTTCTGAAGCTGTTGCCAATAATATTACCGTTCGAAAAGTCAAAAAATTCAATTTACCAAACTATATTTCTAGTTGTCTCGTTCCTCAAAATGCAATTAAACAAGTCTCTACTTTTGAAGATGCTATCTCAGGTATCAATTCCGGAAACTGTGCCTTGTTTGTGGATACCTTAGATATTGCTTTTGATATAGAAGTAAAAGGATTTAACCAAAGAGGCATCGAAAAACCTAGCAATGAAATTGTTATTAAAGGACCTCACGAATCCTTTGTAGAAAATATTAGAACCAATACCTCCCTTATCAGAAGATTTGTGAATAATGAAAATTTAGTAATTGAAAATTTAACTATTGGGAATATCACCAAAACAAGATGTGGAGTCTGTTATGTTTCTGGTCTTGCTAATGAAGATTTAATTGCAGAAGTAAAATTTCGTATGAATAATTTGGATGTTGACTCTTTACTGTCTGCTGGACAATTGGAACAATTACTATCTGATTCTAGTCATCTAAATACGCCTCAACTCATCTCTACTGAAAGACCTGATAAAGCTGCCAGTTACTTATTAGATGGTAGAGTCATTATTCTTGTGAATGGCTCTCCTTATGCCATCATCACACCTGGCATTTTATCTGATTTTTTAAGTTCACCTGACGACAAAAATCAAAAAGCACTCTTTTCTAATTTCACAAAATTGATTAGATTAATTGCTGCTTTTATTACCCTATTATTACCTGGACTCTATATTGCCGTTACCAGTTTTCACCAAGAAATTTTACCAACAGAATTACTATTTTCTATTTTAGCATCTCGTGCCAATGTTCCTTTCCCCATTATTTTTGAATTATTGGTGTTAGAACTTTCTTTTGAATTAATCCGTGAAGCTGGTCTAAGAGTTCCTTCTCCCATTGGACCTACCATCGGAATTGTTGGTGCCTTGGTAATGGGACAAGCTGCTGTTAGTGCAGGAATTGTAAGTCCTATTTTAATCATTGTCGTCGCCATTACAGGAACTGCATCTTTTGCCATTCCAGATTACTCTTTTGGCTTTCACCTAAGAGTCTACCGATTTGTGTTTATCTTTTTAGGATATCTTTGCGGATTCCTAGGAATTGCACTTGGTCTTTTTGTATACATGATTGCTATGTGCGACTCAAAATCTTTTGGTGTGCCTTTTACAGTAGGTGCTTCTCCTTTAGAAAAAGTAAAAGGTAGTTCTTATTTCTTGCCACCTATTGAAAAAAGAGAATATCGTTCTGGATTTTTAAATTCTAAAAAAGAAACCAAACAAGGCCATATTTCAATGAAATGGAAATAATGTCGCATTGGGATCAGATCCTTTTGAGACATTTTGTCGCATTGGGATCAGATCCTTTTGCGACATTTGAGAGAAAATGTCGCATAGACAAACGAACCTAATGCGACACGGACACGAAAGGAGTTTATATGGAAACCTCTAAAATAACTGCTGCTGAAGCAATTAGTATTGTTCTAGGAATTTTTGTTGCTTATACGTTAGTAGCTCTTCCAAGAAGTATGCTTGAAACAACAAAAACAGCCACTTTGATTAATATTATTTATGTTGGCATCATCGCATTACTAATAACGTTTTTAATTTACAAATTGCTTATCAATTTTCCTGGAAGTGATATTGTCGATATTGCAGAATATCTTGGCGGAAAACCATTAAAAACATTTATTGGTATTGTGTTTATCTTTTACTTTTTATTTAGTAGCAGTATTCTTCTTCGAAATTTTTGTGAATGTTTAAAGATTGTATATTATCCTATGACAAGTTTAATCTTTATTATATTAACATTTATTATTGTCATTTGTATCACATTACACCATCGTTTTTCATCTATTGCTAAAGTCAATCTATTTATCATTCCTTTAGTCATTATTAGTATCATTTTCTTATTTATTGCAAACATGAGAAACTTCTCCTTAGATAATATTTTTCCGATTTTTGGAGATGGATTATTTAATACTTTTGTAACAGGTTTAGGCAATTTAGGGGCTTTTGGTGGTATTACCTTATTATATTTTCTTCCACCTTATTTAAAAGAACCGCAAAAGATGAAAAAAATTTATCTAACCTCTATTATTTTAGGGACTGTCTATTTCTTGTTATGTGTTTCTATTATCTTATTCATGTTTATATCCTTAATGTATACCAATCAAATCATGCCTTTATATTCAGCTGCCAGATATATTGAATTCGGAAATTTTTTTCAAAGGCTAGAATCTATCTTCCTTTTAATATGGATTTTACAGATGGTTTGCTATTTAACAATTGTTGCAAAAATATCACTTTCTATATTTAAAAAAATTACCAATATTCGTGATGAAAAGCCTCTGATTTATGTATTTGGACTATTAATTTTTGCCATTAGTTTATTACCTAAAAACTATGCTGTTTCAAAATTTATTGAGGATTATATTTATCATTATATGGTAATCATTGTTTCTATAGTTTTAGGAGTTTCTCTCCTAATCCTTGCATATTTGAAAAAAAGAAAGAAAAAGGAGTTGAAAGCAGATGCACAAAAAACTATTTAAAAAAATCTTTATTGTCATTTTAATCATCATGCTACTTCTTGCTTTTTCCAAATCGTATTCTACTTTAAATATTGATAATTTAAGTGTCGTGGTTGCTATGGGAATTGATGTTTCTGATAAAAATCGTTTACAAATTAGTTTTCAATTTACCAATCCCTCTTCTGTTTCTGAATCAGGAACCTCTGAACAAGCACCTTCCATTATTTATTCTGTAGATGCTTCTTCCATTAGTTCTGGCATTAATTTAATCAATACTTATATAGGAAAATCTGTTAATCTTTCGCATTGTAAGGTCATTACATTTTCAGAAGAAGTTGCCAGTCGAGGAATTTCTGATGAAATCTATACATTAATTAATGATACACAAATTAGACCTTCTACCAACATTGTTATTTCTAAGACATCTGCCAGATATTATTTAGAACATTCAAAACCTTTATTTGAAAACTTAATCACGAAATATTATGAAGTTTTCTCTGCCTCTGGTAGTTATACCGGATTTACAGCAAATGCTACCATTGGTGATTTTTTTGATAGTTTAATATGTCATTCCTGTGAACCATATGGCATATTAGGTGGTGTTACGAATACTTCAACAGAATATACAGGTAGCACCAATTCAGAAAATGATTCTACTACAAAATCCAATGCCTCTTCTTTATCTGGTCAATCCACTGCTGAAAATACAGGACTTGCCGTTTTTAAAGATGATGTTTTAGTTGGTGAATTGAATTCTATAGAAACCTTGTGTTTTTCCATTATTCGAAACCAAGTAGATGGTTTCTTGATTTCTGTTCCTAATCCTAATAAAGTTAACTCCTATATAGATTTACATGTCACTCCATTAGTCACTCCTCAGATAACGGTTGATATCTTAAACGGAACTCCATATATTACTGTGGATTGTCGCTTCACAGGAAGAATTTATTCTATGGAAGATGGTGCTGATTATTTAGACAATAATATGTTGAATCAAATTTCAAATTCTTGTAATAGCTATTTAGAATCTATTTTAACAGAATATTTATATAAAACCTCTAAAGCTTTAAATTCTGATATCAATGGTTTTGGAAAAACTGCTAGAAGTAATTTTTTAACTTTGGATGAATTTTATGATTATAATTGGAGTGAAAAATATAAAGATAGTTTTTTTAAGGTAACTGTTAATTCTTCGATTCGTTCTTCATCATTATTAACAGAAAGTTAAAGGAGGCCTATATGATTAGTTTTTTAGAATTTATCATTTTCATTCTATTTTGTCTATATGTTTTTAAAGAATCCTTTAGTTATGGAATTTATGAATTTAAAAATGAAAATAAATTTGGTGGTGTGTTTGTGATTGTATTTTCACTATTTTCTATTATACTAAGTATTGTCGCTTTATGTATCGCATGAGGGATTTTGGGGACGGACTCATTTTTCCCTTTTTTAAATTACAAAATATAAAAAATATAGAATATAAAACCATTACACAATTTTGTATAAGCTAAATTGTTTCATTTTTTTATATTCTATATTTTTCGTTTTAATCAAATTCGATAAAGGGAAAATTGAGTCCGTCCCCAAAATCCCTTAAATTTTCTCAAAATCAACTGTTCTCATTAATTTGCTAGCATCTTTTACCCTGATATTGATTTTATCACCTATTTTATAAGTTGTTTTCGTATGTTCACCAATCAATATTTTTCTTTCCTCATCATAGATAAAATATTCATCTCCCAAATCGTCAAATCGAATGAGACCTTCTACTGTATTTTCTAATTCAACAAAAATACCAAAAGAAGTTACAGAAGAGATAATACCTTCATACTCTTCTCCGATTCTACCTTCCATATATTCTGCTTTCTTAATATCTTCACTTTCTCTTTCTACTTTTGTAGCAATATTTTCTCTTTCAGAAGATTGTTTTGCTCTTTCTTCTGCTTGCTTTTTATATTCCTCTACAAAATTTTCTTCTACATCATAATTGTCTTCTAAATATTTTGAAATAACTCTATGGATGAATAAATCAGGATATCTTCTAATTGGTGATGTGAAATGGCAATAATATTTACTGGCAATTCCAAAATGGCCTTCATTGCTTGCTTCATATCTTGCTACTTTTAATGTTCTTAATACCAAATTAGAAACAACTTTTTCCTCATCTTTTCCCTGTACTTCCTCTAAAATTTTCGCAAATTCTTTTGGATATATATTGTCTTTATTGGCTTTAATTTTCAATCCAAAGTTAAATAAAAATTTATTTAATTCTTGAACCTTCTCATAGTCTGGCTTTTCATGTACACGATATATAAAAGGTGCATCTAACCAAAAGAATTTTTCTGCAATCGTTTCATTGGCGGTTAGCATAAATTGTTCTATAATCTCATTAGCAAAAGTGGTTTCATATTTTTTGATATTAGTAACCCTTCCGTCCATATCTAATTCAATTTTACTTTCTGGAATGTCTAAATTTAAATATCCTTGTTCTAATCGTTTATTCTTTAATATTTGAGCCAATTCCTCCATTAACTTAAATTCAGAAATATATGGTTTATATCGATTGATGACGTCTTTACCTTCATTATCTTGTGCTTTTGGTTTTAATTTATCTAAAGTATTTACTGTTTTTGATTCTATTTTATCTGCAATATCTTGTATTTCTAGTGCCATTTCATTTGTATTATCTTGCACCTTGATTTCCATTTCATCTGTATTACCTTGCGTCTTTAATTCCATTTGATTTATATTGTTTGATACCTCTTGTTTCTCTGTATTCAGATAGTCTAATATTTTTTGCACATTTGTATATGTCATTCTTTCTGTTACATTAATGACTGCTTTATAGACATCTGAGGAAATTACTTCACCCTTTTGGTTAATTTCCATGCTACAAGATAGCGTAAATCTGTCCTCTCCTGCATTCAAACTACAAATTCCATTTGATAACTCTCTTGGTAGCATCGGAATCACTCTTCCTAGCATATAGATACTCGTCCCTCTTAATAAAGCTTCTTGGTCTAATAAACTATTGGGTTTTACATAGTAACTAACATCAGCAATATGGACATCTAACCTGTAATTTCCATTCTCTAATTTTGTTACCTTCACAGCATCATCTAAGTCTTTGGCATCTTCTCCATCAATCGTAAAAATGATATCTTTTCTTAAATCTCTCCTGTTTGCAATATCACTTTCATCAATCTGATTTCCACATTTTTTAGCTTCTTCTACAACTGGTTCTGGAAATGTTGAAGGTAAATTATGCTCTTTTATTAGAGATAACATATCCACACCTGCTTCATTCACATTTCCCAATACCTCAATAATTTTTCCTTCTGCTTTCTTTCCTTTTTCAGGATATTTCGTGATTTTTACTAATACTTTATGATTATTTCTTGCTTTTCCAAAATTCTTTTTCGAGATAAAGATATCTGTTCCAAAATTTTTATCATCTGGTACCACAAATCCAAAATTTTTATTGTTTTCAAATCTCCCAACAATCGTATCTTTTTCATGTTTTAGGATTTTTACAACTTTTCCTTCTGCTTTTTTTACCTTATTTTTTTCTTCAATAATTTCGATTAATACTCTATCTCCATTCAAAGCATTTTTCGAATTTTCTTTTGCAATATAAATTTCATCTTCTTGGTCTTCTATTTTGACAAATCCAAAACCTTTTTGATTCTTTCTATAAATTCCATCATAATAGACCTCTTCAACTGGTCTATATTGATTTTTTCTATTTTTTTGGATTTTCATTTCCATTTCAAGCTTTCCTAATATATTTAAAAGCTCATTATATTCACTTTTGGGTACATGCATAATCATGGCAATTTCTTTTGCCTTCATTGGTGCATAATCCTTATCTTTTATTAAATTTAAAACTTTCAGTTCCTGTTCTTCCATTAATATTCCTTTCTTTTTGTCGCATTGAGATCGTTTGTCTATGCGACATTTTTTGTTTGTCGCATTAGGTTCGTTTGTCTATGCGACATTGTTTTGTCTCATTAGGTTCGTTTGTCTATGCGACATTCTGAAATTCAAAAAAAGGGAACAATGAGTCCGTCCCCAAAATCCCTTTTCTTTGTTTTATGCCATATATATAATTCCTAATACGATTGTTAATATTGCAAATATGATTGATAATATAACTGTCCATCTCTTTTGCTTTCCTTCTTTGGTTCTACTTTTATTTTTTTCAAAGAAGTTATTGGTTGATGAACCTGTAATTGTTGAAGATAATCCTGAATCTTCTTTTGATTGTAATAAAGCCAATATGATTAATGCTAATGCTACTATAAAATATATAACAACCAATATCCATTTTGCTATTTCCATGTTTATCTCATTCCTTTCTTTCTCTAATTGAAAATTCATTACAATTTTGGTTGTGCCAAATTTTAATTTTTTTCCAATCTTTCTCTTGGTTTTCATCTCTCAATTTATACTTTGCTATTTTAACATATATTTTCCTAAAATGCAAACATTTTTCACATAAATAGCAAACTTATTATTGTATAGGAAAATTCAGCCTTTATCTTGACCTTATTTAGATTTTCCATATACGACAGCACTCTTATTTTTCATTTATAATCTTATCAATTGATTGTTCTCTCATTTCTTTGATTACTTTACAACTATTATTTAATTTTTCTTGGTCTTTGTCATTTAATTCTAAATTTAATAATTCTCTTACTCCGTTTTTATTGATAATAGCAGGTACACCAATATATATATCATTTTGTCCATATTGGTTATCTAAATACGTAGATACAGTTAAGATAGAATTTTCATCATCTAAAATAGCTCTTACCAATCTATTTAAAGCCATACCAATTCCATAATAAGTTGCTTTTTTCTTTTCAATAATTTCGTAAGCTGCATTGACTACATCTTCATGTATTTTATTTAATTTTTCCATTGGATGATGATTGTCTTTCATAACATCTGTAATTCTCTTACATCCTACATAGCAATGTTCCCATGGTACAAATGAAGAATCTCCATGTTCTCCCATGATATATGCATGTATATTTTTACTAGATATTTTTAAGTATTGTCCTACAATATATCTTAATCTTGCTGTATCCAAAACAGTTCCTGAGCCAATGACTTGATTTTTTGGTAATCCTGATACTTTTGCAACAACATATGTCATTAAATCTACTGGATTGCTTGCCACAACAATAATTCCATTAAATCCACTTGCCATAATGCTTTTGGTAATATCTTTCATGATTTTTGCATTTACTTCTGCTAATTCTAATCTTGTTTGTCCTGGTTTTTGTGCAATACCTGCAGTAATCACAACAACTTGTGCATCTTTACATTCATCATAATCTCCTGCTCTAATAATCATTTTTTGTGGTGCATATGGTAATCCATGTGCTAAGTCCATTTCTTCACCTATCGTTTTATCTTTATTAATATCTATTAAAATAAGTTCTTGAATTCCTCCTCTGTTTAACATTGAGTATGCCATACTCATTCCTACAAATCCTGTCCCTACTAAGACTACTTTTCCTTTTTTCATACAAAATCCTTCCTTTATTTATAAATTTGTCATGTCGCATTAAGATCGTTTGTCTATGCGACATTAATAGTATACTACTTTTTTCTTGAAATTAAAAGATTTTTTAGGTAATTTATTTTACTTTTTTCTATACTTATGATATAATTTAGCAAATAATCAAAGTAAGGAGTGCTATTTATGAGTTCAAATTCAAATAATACTACTACTTTGGCTGAAAATAAGGTATTAATCCTATATATTTTAAATCTAATTGATGGCGATATTGTACAAGACGGATTGTTTAAAATTATTTCTTCTATTAATAATTTGAATTATTTTTATTTTAAACAAATCTTGACAGATTTAATTGATTCAAAGCTAGTAGGTGTTTACACAAAAGAAGATGAACAAGTATTAAAAATCACTAGTGAAGGAAAAAATGCATACATTTTAACCAAAGATGTTATGCCTGGAATATTAAAATTAAAAGCAGATAGTGTTTTCAAAAAAGAGTTTTCTAATATTGAGGAAGCTTCTTCTGTGATTGCTGAATTTACACCAAAAGATGAAAACAACTATACCGTAACCTTAAAAATTGTAGAAAATAATGAAACCATTTTTGAAGTAAAAACTTATGCTGGCTCAAGGGAAAGAGCTAAAAAAATTGTGGAAAATTGGAAAAATCATGCCAATACGATATATCCAAATATTTTAAATATTTTATTTCAAGAAAATTAAAACAAATGTCGCATTAGGATCTGATCACAATGCGACATTTTTATTTCTAGAATATTGTCATTCTAAATCCAATACTCCAATATGACTGTGTACTAGTATTATTGCTTCTACTATTTACAGTTAATTCAGAAGAAGCACTACTTTCGTATGATCCACCTCTTATAACACATGGTTGAGAACTTACATTTGAATTTTCCAAAGTCCATTCCCATATATTTCCTGCTAGGTCTAATATATTTTGCTTTCCGAAAACAATATTTGATCCTGTTGATAATAATACAGATCTTGCTGAAGTTTTATCATAAGGTGCTTGCAACCATTCTGAACCATTATTTAATGAATATTGTGCACTTTCATTTGTAATATTATATATGCTTGCCCTATAATTTCCCCAAGATGTACTATTATTGATTAATTGTGATTGAATTGTTCCAATCGCTGTTCCTTGGTCTACTGCCTTTGCTTCTATATATTTTTGTACTAAATCCCATTGAATGCCAAATAGTAAACTTCCTGAATATCCATTTGTGCTTGCCTTACTTGCCAATGTCTGTGCTTGACTACATGTTACCCAATTAATTGGATATTGATTTGGTTGTGACGTTGGAACCAAGTCTGTAATAGGTGTATTGCTATTTCTTTTTGCATTTGTTCCTGCTTCATATCTTGATATATAGAAGCCTCCATGTTGGTAAACACTCTTTAACATTTTCTGTTTTAATTCTGTATATTCACTACTTGATAAACCTGTTGTCTCATCTGAATAATAAGTATCACTTGCAGTAGTTCCATTCCTATATGTTGAAGCATATGTATGTAAATCATTTTCAATTTTTTGATATTCTTCATCTGTAAAGTCTTTTATACTAATACCTGCCGTTGGATATACACTTGCAAGTTTTGGTACTTCTATCCAAACATACTCATTTCCAGATGAATCTTGAATAACTAATCCTGTTTCTAATGTTGTACCTTCTACTTGTGTAAAATCAGAACTTGGTAAATATGGTCTTGTACCAGGTCCATTTGGTAGATTTCCTGTGCCTCCTATAATCTCCTCATTTGCTTGATATGAATCAATACTTAATGTAATATCCATTGCTGAAGTAGCATCTGGATTATCCATAAAATACTTTCCAACTGCATATCCCCACTCTGTATCTAATTCATCATTATCCCCTGGCCATTTAGCTGTCACTTCTAAGTATGCATCATCCTTCGCTGCTACTTGCAGAGAATGTTCGATTTCCAGTGTGAATGGAAATTTTTCAGGATCATTTATGATAATTCCTTTTGATATAAGTTCTCCTGTTTCCGGATCAGTCTCTAATATAGGGTCTGCAATCGTTATATAATTCTCAGTTGTAGGTTGTTCACCCTCTTTTACCAATTCATAAGTCACACCAACAATGGATATTCCTTGTATCTGATAACTTAAATCTACTAATGCCTCTCCATTATTTAAAATATCTACTGTAACGATTTGATCTTCCATTTGCGGATATAATGTTGGAAACTCGATTCCAATTGGATTTTCCTTTTTTTCACCATTTATATAATATTCCATATCCCATGCTGACACATGTATGTTTAAGCTTGGATTTAATATTTTTGTATAAGCAAACCATGCAAATGTTGTTAAAATAAGGGTAAAAATAAGTGCTAAAGATTTTCTAAATTTATTCTTTTGGTTTGATTTTCTATGCTTACGCAATATATTACTCATTTGTATTTTTTACCCTCCTTTTCTCATTTGTATCATTTGTGTCACATCAAGTTCGTTTGTCTGTGCGACATTTTTGGTCAATTGTGACTAGATCCATTTAAGTTCGTTTGAGTCACTCTTCTATTTCTAATTTCTCTATGTCTTCTCTTGATAATTTCGTTACATTCATAATAGTTTCAATTGGCATTTTCTCTTCTAACATTACTTTTGCAATGTGCTGTTTCCAAGCTATTTCCCTTCCTAATTCTATACCTTCTTGATATCCTTCTTGATATCCTTCTTGATATCCTGCTTCAAATATTAGTTGTTCATCCATTCTTGCTTTCTTTTTTAAAAATTCTATTCTTTCTCTCTCTTCTTCCCCCGTTAAGTATTCCTCTTGAACTTTTTTTATTTCTTTACTTTTATTCATAACATATTCCCCTCCAGTTATTTGAATTATATAGTACATTCATATATCTAAAGTTCATTTTTTTGTATTTTTTCTATTTCTTCTCTTGATAATTTTGTTGCTTTCATAATAGTTTCAATTGGCATATTTTCTTTGGTCATTGTTTTTACTATCTCTTTTTTAGTTTGCTCTTTTCCTATCTCAATTCCTTGCTCTTTTCCTATCTCAATTCCTTGCTCTTTTCCTATTTCAATTCCTTGCTCTTTTCCTATTTCGATTCCTTGCTCTTTTCCTATTTCGATTCCTTCTTCTTTTCCTTCTTCTTTGCCTTCTCGTCTACCAATATCTTTTCCTGCATCAAATATTGAGTTTTCGTCTCTTATTGCCTTCTCTCTTAAAAATGCTATTCTTCTTTCTTCTTCATCTCCTGTCAAGTATTCATATTCTTCTTGTGCTTTTTTTATTTCTTTATTTTTACTCATAGCATTTTTTACCTCCTTCTCATCTATTTGACTGATAAAATCCATCCACATATCCAATTTTGTTTTCATATCTTTTCTTTGCTTCTTGAATTTAGGAATTTGTATAAAATGAATTTCTATTTTATCTGTTAATATTTTATATAAATATTCTCTTCTTAGTTTTGCTATCTCATGATATGGCCCTTCTTCAAATTCATTATAATCTAATATATTAATTGCAATTACTTTTTTTATTTCTTTATAGTCCTCACCTTTTTGTAAAACATTATAATATAATCCTGACCAATAAAATAGTGTTCTTTCTATCATATTATATCGATTTATAATTTGAATTTCAATATCTATAATTGTATCCTCATCAACTTTTGCTTTGATATCTAAAATTCCCAGCTTATTACTTTCTAACTGTCTTTCTAAATTCGCATCTGCTATTACTTCAATACTTTTTATTTTGATTTGTAAAATGGAATTCAATAAATCTTGTAATAGACTTTCGTTGCCTTTTTTGGCAAATATTTTCTTAAATATGTAATCATTTGTAACTTTTAATTGTATTTCTTTGTTCAATAAATTTCCTCCTTTATTTTACTAAATTTTTCTTTTTTCTTCAACTATTTCTTGTCATTTTTTAAAAACTCATATAACTTTTTGTTTCAGTTCAGACCTTTCATAGTAAGAGGAACGATATGAACTGTAACAACCTTTTTATTGGATAAAATTTGACATACAACTTCTTTGAAATTTAAATCTTGACTATAAAATCTTCAAAACATCTTATTATTAAAAATAAAATAAAAAATAAAAAATAAAATATAAAATATAGAATATAAAATATAAAATCCTAAATACTAAATACTAAATGCTAAATACTAAATATTAAATATAGGATAAAAAATAAACTGATACAAAATTTTTCTTTGTGTATGTATATATAAACATATTTTTTTAAATTTTACAATATCATTATTATCACTTTTCATCGCAAAATTCGACAAAATCATTTCTAAGCAGATTAAAATGTCGCATTGGGATCAGATCCTAATGCGACAAGCAGATTTAAAAAATGTCGCGTAGACAAACGAACCTACTGCGACAAAAAAGAACCATAATTGCCAAGATATGATTGGTAATTATGGTTCTTTTAATAGTATAATAACTTAAATAACTTTATAATTTATCATTATGGTTCTTCTTCGATAGGATCTGTTGAACCTGCTGGTTTGCTTAATCCAACATCTAGTGTTATATTTCCACCTAATGAAGCATAGTTGATACAGTCAACGTCTTGTCCTTCTAGCCATACATACATTCTCATTTTGATATATTTACCTGGTGCAAGTGTAAATTCTGTTTCTCCATCTGAAGAACTTACTAATTGTACTGGATCTAAGTTGTCTTCTCCTGTTCCTACACCTTCAGTAGTTGTTTGAAGTGTATATTGTCTAACTAATCCGTTACTTGCTGCTGTATACCCACCTGGGACTGATGGTGTAGAATCCCAATAGTATAAATCTGCTATATCTTTTCCTACAGATGTTTCTGTTAGAGCATATGTAGGTACTGCTTCAGCTGCAGCAAATACACTAGTATTACTTGCTAATGTAAATTCACCTCTATCTGTAGCAGATAGTGTTAATTTGTTATTATTTTGTACAATATAATCAACATGTGCTGCATATTGATTTAATGCTGGAGTTCCTTGTGCTGCTCCACTTGCATTTGGTTCCCAAATAGCAACATCTTCTATTGCAGAATTTTCCCAGTTAAGTGCTTCCAATATTTGAGCAGTAGTTGGTGTGTTTTGTACTACAGTTTGACTAGCTTTTGCTGTATCTTCATTGAATTTAGCAAATGCTACTCTTAATGTGTTTTGTAAACCTGTTGCATATTTTGTACCTTCCAATTGAACATCTGAATTTGGTTGAAGTTGTAAATAATCCATCGTTACAGTTGCTGCAGAAGAGTTTTGTAAGAAGAAGTCTATTGCATAATATCCTTTTTCTGGTACAGTTCCTTCTTCAGCATCTGTTATTCTTATGATAGTATCTAATTTATTTCCTGAACTATTTTCACCTCTATACATAGCAATGTCAGCCCATTTAGTTGAATCGTCATCTGTAAAGTTTAAAGCATTCCCTGTTGCTGTTGTAGAAGCTGGTAATAATTCTTCAGGTATAATATTTGTACGTCCTGTATAAGGATTTTCTAATGTAAATCCTTCGTCTAAATAGTTTGTTACTTCATCATCTGACAACTCAATTTCATTTGACCAGTTTTTAGCATCTAATGAAATTTGTAGACCTTCAGCTACATTTACAACTCCTGTTAGTCCACCTAATGTTACGTTTCTTTGCGTAGAGAACCACGCATAGGTTGCTACAATCAATAAGATTGCTGTAAATGCTACTAATAAAATTAATGCATTTAATCTTTTTCTTGAGTTTCTTTGAACGTTTTCTTCTCTCATTTCTTTCTCCCTTTCCTTCTTTAAATTTATTTATATAAAAAACTTATAAACCTTTTAATCTTTTGTGTGTTTACCACAACAGTTTGATATATTCTTCTTTAGAAACATATTCATAAATTTTACACTTCTATCTTTCATCTTGTGGAGTCTCATCTTCTTGTAAGATATGTTCCTCTGTAAGGGTCATATGCATTTTGATTTCTCCACCGATTAAATCATCTAAGCATTCAGGATCATCTCCCTCTACCCAGACAACAACAGTCCATTTATCTATATCGCCTACTTCGAAATTTTCTGTTAAATCCAACATGACGGTTTCTTCATCTTTGAAAGCTGTTGTTTCAGGTTCAGGTTCCCCTGTTTCCCTATTATTTTTTGCATAAACCATTCTTTCTCCATTTTTGAAAACCATGACTCTGATTGCTTCATCCACATTTTTTACAACATCATCTATTTTGATAGTCGTCCAGTAATTGATAGTATCTTGTCCCATATTTTCTGCATAAAATGTATAAGCAATATAGTTTCTACCATTATGTGAGCCATTTCCTTCATTGTCTATATCTTCTGGTAACCAATCTATAGAAATATCTGTAAAAAATTCTATGTCTTTTGATCTTAAAAATGTTCTTGTATATTTGTTATTCGGGTCTTCATAGATGACTAATCCACTTTCTCTTCCATATTCACTATCCAGTGTTACAGTGAAATTTTCTCCTCTATAAAATATAGCTAGTATAATATACACGTTAATTAATAGTAAGATAATCAGTACTAAAAATATTTCAAAGGCGATACGTCTTTTGTTTTTTCTTTTTTCCTTTTTTGCCTTCTTTTCCAGCTTTTCACCAAGTGTTGCTTCGTCAATTTGTTCCTCAAGTGCTGGTGTGTTTGGTATTTGCGTATTTGTTGTTTCTTCATTTGCCATATTATCACCTAAGTTCTTCTAAAATATTTTTTCAACATTTTACACTAAAATTATACTTAGTCTTTCATTTTTTGTCAACGAATTTGTTATTACATTTTTATTACATTTTTGTTACAAATTTCCTGTTTATGTATCATTTTATTACAACTTATGTGCATTAAAATGTTTTAACAGCATTCTAACAAAATATTTTTATGTATCTTCACTCGGATGAATCATAGAACTTGTTATTTTTACTGTGATTTCTATTGCTTTTGAAGGATCATTTGCTTCATCTTGATAATATGCATAAGCTCCTTTACCAAATTGTGTATCTAAAATATCTTTCGCTAAATTTTCATCCTCTGTTCCGTTACCTTGATACTCCCAACTAGCCTGAAACTTGAAAGTTGCTCCAGCATTTGGAGTTGTTGCGTCATCCACAAATTCTCCATCTAATCTTGTTTTGTCGTATGTATAGCCGATATGAAAAGGATATTTTGTGTCATCTGCAAATATATTAATTGTATTACCATCAGTGTGAATTACACCATCTTCTTTTAGTTGTTCTAACACATCTTGACCAAAAACTTTTACAGCTGTTAATTCATAGGTTATATTTGTGCTGGTTGTACTCATATTATAAATTCGTACAATATCTTCTCTATCAGGCATGCCTGGATATAATTGATCTATTGTAAATGTAACCGTTTCATCTAATACTTCCTTATCATCTACATAATATCGAACATCCCAAGGTGTTATATTCGCCTCTAATCCACTCATATTAACTGGTTGATTAGCTTGAAACCACGCAAAGGTATTGATTATTAATATTACAGAAAATATCGAAACTAGTAAAATTCTAGCCGGGACGCTTCGCTTTTTGATTCGCCTAACTTCACGTAATATATTCATAATACCTCCATCCTATCATTTGTTTTTTCTATTTTTCCCCTTTTTCTTTTGTTTTATTTTTCAACTTTTATTCTTGAACTTTCATTTTGAATTTTTATTTTGCCTTTTGTTGTTTTTATGTCATATTCTTCTTTTTGTTTTTTGTGTTATTCTTTGTGTTGTTTTTCGTATTATTTTTTGTTTTTTCATAGTATTGTCTCATTTTTTCATTGATGATTTTTTCATGCATCCTATTTTCACTATTTTGGCTACTATCTTCTTTTTCTTTACTCTCCATGTATTCATTTTCAGTAACCTCATTCTCTTCTTCTATGTCATCATTTTCGTCATCTTCTAATTCCTCTTCTAGATTTTCCTCTTCTATGTCTTCTTCTAATTCTTCATCAGAAAATTCTTCATATGGTTCTTCGTCTATTGGAGCAATTCTCTTTGCCTTACGTTTTTTCGTTTTTTTAGGTGTATTAAATGCCACAAATACATTTAATACTAAAATGATAATAATAATAAATACAGAATATATATTGGTTGCTAAATTATACAATATTGTCAAAAGAGTGGATTGATATTTTACAACACCATAGATTTGTTCCTCTTCAATGTGAGGATCTTCAACACTACTACTATGTAAACCTTTTGCATGGAAAATCAAATCTCCATTTTCTTCTGTATCAATACCTACAACACTATGCATGATAATTTTTCCTGCATATTCGCCATTTCTACCCAAATATACAATATCATCCCCCATTTGAATATCTTTAGGATTTACTTCTTTGCTAATAACCACTTGTCCAACTTCATATTCAGGCTCCATACTTCCTGTAATGACTCTAAATATTTTATATCCACCTATTGATCCATTACTATTTGTTACTCTCTGCAAAACAATTACCGCTGTTAAGATTAAAGCCATTATAACCAGTATTTGATATAATATGATCAGTACGATTTTTATTATTTTTTTTGGATTACTTTTTCGTTTTTTATCCTCTCTCATACTTTAACCCTCTATCTTATAATTATCTCTCAATTTTTTTATTTCATATTTTTTTCTTTTGATTTTTCTATTATTTATCATATTGTCCCTAAAATTAACTAAAATACATATAATAACAATCAGAATACATACATTGATAAATCCACTTGCATCTTGTATATAATTTACAAATTTTCCTATTTTTGGAATAACAAATACAACTTTACCATATATATTCTGTGCATCTACTGGTTCTTTATCTTCTACCTCGTTATTATCTCCCTTAGTAATAAACTGCTCCTCCCCTTTTTCTTTTATAATGTCTGATATCCTATGTGAAATAACTCTGTCTTCTTGTTCAAATGTGATAATGTCTCCTTTTTCTAATTCTTCTGCATTGCAACTTTTTACAATTGCTAAATCATCTTTATAAAATGTTGGCTCCATACTTTCAGAAATGATATTAAACATATATATTCCAAAAATATGATTCTTTTCTTCTATTGTTAAAATGATATTCACTATAAAAAGTAAGATTAACGTTATGAGTATTACAAACTTTACTATCTTTTTGTTTCTTTTTTTATGTTTTATTTTATTAGAAATTTTTTCAACATCATATTCCAATTTTGTACTCAGCTCCATCATTTTCTTTTGTCTTGTCATGTCTCATTGAGTTCGTTTGTCTATGCGACATGTCTCATTGAGTTCGTTTGTCTATGCGACATTTTGCTCAAAATGTCTCAAAAGGATCTGATCCCAATGCGACATTTTGATCCCAATGCGACATTTATTTTTTTAGCATTTCTTTCACATTCATAATATATTCTAAGTCTTTAATAGAAAATTTACTTTTTTGGATATTATTATAATTGTTTATAATTTTTACTTTTCTAATTAAATCTTCTATGCTGTCTTCTTCAAAATTTTCTTTTGAAATTTGCATTCCTAATAATTTATATTTGTCTTTTATAATAATTGACAATTCCTTTGTATCGCTTATGTTTACATGGTTGATAACTGTAAAATTAGAGAAATTAACAAATTTTCTTATTTTTTCGGCTTTTTCTCCTATCTCTTTATCTGTAATGTCTTCATTGTTTTTTATCATAACTTTAGCCATATAACCATAATAACTACTTGCAAATTTTATAACATCATATAATGATGATGTTTCATCTAAATTTTGAAGTATTTTTTGTTTTATCATTTCTTCATCTAATTGCATATATGTCTTTTTTAGATCTAAAACCAAATTGTTTCTTTGTAAAATGGCAATACTATCTTTCTTATCTTCTGCTTTTTTTCGTTCAAAAAATCCTTTACTTGGTTTTTCAATTTTAGAATTTAATTTAAATATTTCTGCTTGTAATTTTCTAATTTCTTCTTGTATTAACTCATATTGTGTTTTCTTAACTTTTTTATCTTTATTGGCTTCTGCATTTTTTAATAATTCTTGTCTGGTTTGTAACACTTCTTCTACTAAGAATTTATATTCCAAATATTTTGCATATTCTGTTAAATTTGTATTTAATTTATCAATATTTTCGTCTATTTCTTTCTTTTCAGTTTCTGATAATTTGGTAACATCTTTGTCTGTCAATTCTGTATATATTCTCTTATAATTGTCTTCTTTATAATCATTGATATTTAAACTACCTGTATAAAATTTATCAAGAATATTTTTATTATCTGTTTCCTCAATTTGATTTTTTTGCTTAATTAATTCTGCCTTTTTTTCTTCTACACCTTCTACTGTTAAAGAAAGACCTTTTAAAATTTCTTGTGCCTTCTCATTATAAAATCTATCTATTTGGTTTTCATATCTATCATAGATATATCTTATATTAACATATAAATGTGATACCACTTCTGAACATTGCCAATATACTTTTTCAAAGGTATTTTTGACAGCTTCTGAATTAATATCTCCCTCATATGCTTCTCTTAATAGAACTTCCATATATTTTTTTGCATATTCACTAATACAAAAATCTTCTGCTGTTAGTTTTATTCCCACTTTTTCAAATTGTTTCACACTGAAGATAAGTTCTTTATTTAGTCTTTCTAAATTGCTCTTATAATACCCATTGACATTATATACCACACGGTCTAGTCCCATTTTTTCAAATGAAGAACGTGTATCTGTATTTTTTTCAGCCATGTCATATTTTAATATTTCTTGCTCTAATTGAGGAATTTCTGTATTTTCTTCAACTGTTGTCAATTCCGTATATCGACTTTCTATTTCATTTAACAATTTTTCATTGAGATTTTCGTATTTTTCAGTCATCTCACTAATTGTTTTTAATAATGTTTTGATTGCTTTTATTCCATTTCTTGGCAATACAGAAATGACTTCTTTATCTGTTGTGATTTGTTTTTCTATATTTTCTACTAACTCTTTCACGAATTCTCCTCCTCTAATTTTTTAACGGTTTCATATTCTCCATTTAAAAACTTTAAAAAGCTTTCTACTTGTTTTTGAATATCTAACAGTTCATCATTTTCTAAATTAGATGTTTTTATGTTTTTTAATTCCATATTGCTCACCTCTTTTTATAAAGTTTGTTTTTAGTTATAAGTGCTTTCTTTTTTATAAAGTTTGTTTTTTATTGTTTATAAGAGCTTTTTTTATTATTCGCCTCTTGTTTGTTTCAAATTGTTAATTTTGTTTATCATTTAATTGGTTTGTTCTTCTCCTGTTTCTTCTTCTGGTGGTATATATTGTGTAAATGTCATTGTTGCGCGATATTTTAATGTTGTTCGTAAATCATTTTGAGAAATATTGTCTTCTACTTGATTTGTTGTATCATCATTTGTTGTATTTTCATCATTTGTCGTATTATTTTCTTCTCCTCTAAATTGCGTATCTGCTTTGTTATCCATGGTACTTCCTTCACCATCATTCCACCTAAATAGGACTCTGATTTCTCGTTTCTTTTCGCCTGCATCATTCATTTCAGTTGTTGGATCAATCACACCTTTTATTTCTGTCGTTTCTTTTGTTTCTATTACGGTATTCACTCCATCAACCACATCCCAAACTTCATATCCATATATCTCAAAGTCTTCTAGTGGTGTTTCATTTAATTGCTCCATAGAAAATTCATATTCAAATGCGACATCAACCTCTGTATAATCTATTAACATTTCAAAATATCCTGTTTGCCCAGGTACTAAAATTTGACTATTGATATTTTCATTTTCTGTCATAATCGGCTCCATAATCTCATTTAAGGTTTCTGCATCATGGACAATCTTATCATTTACTTTCACTAACCATCTTTTGATATTGGTATTATATGTTGTATCTACCTGTTCGAAATATCTCGCATAGGTTCTTTGTATAGAAAAAATGGTAATGATTAAAGAAATAACACATAATATTTCGATTATTCTCATCTTATTTTTTTCTTTCATTTTACAATCTAATTTTCCCTTCTAACTTTTTTGCTAGTTCTTCCTTTAAAAACTCTAAAAGCTGCATATATTGTTAATGGCAATATTCCGCAGAAATAGAAAACATATTTATTATTTAATAACATACAAATTAGTGATAAAATATACATTTTCGTTTGGACAACACCATTGATTTGATCTTCACTTACAACAGGGTCTTCTTGGTTATTCGCAATACCTTTTGTATGAAAAACTCTTTTACCATCCACTTCTTCAATATCAATAACTCTGTGGGTTACAAGCAATCCTTGCATTGAACCTGTTTCTCCTTCATATGTTACATCATCACCAATTTGAATTTTTTGTAGATCTACTTCTTTTACTAAGATAACATCACCAACTTGATATTTGGGAATCATACTTCCTGTTTGTACTCTAAATATCCTAAATCCTAAAAATGATTCTGCATTATTCGTTACTTTTTGTACCACTATAATAATACAGATAAATATAATGGCAATGGTTAAAATTTTTACAAATATACTCCAAATAAAACTTAAGAATGTTCTGCCAACTTTTCTTTTTGGTTCTGTACTTGTTTTAATTGTTGCTTCATCATTTTTTATTTTGCTATCTACTTTTTCAACTTTTGCTTCATTTCTTTTAGGTTTGCTTTCTGTTTTGGTGACTTTTGTTTCACTTTTTTTAGGTTTGTTTTCTGTGCTTGTAACCTTTGCTTCCTCTTTTTTGGTTTTAGTTCCTGTTTTTTCCGTACTTTTTTTAGTTTTACTTGCAGTATTTTTGCTTTTTTTTTCTTCTCTTTCGTCTTTTTTGCTTTCCATTTATTTTAACCTCACTTCTTTTGCTTGTATCATATATTTTTCAATTCGTTCTTTAAATCTATCTTCTATTGGTTTTAAAGAAATCAATTTTTTTGTTTTCATCATTAAAATTTTCTCTGTGATTAATTTATTTAGCTCGTTTTCTGTCATCTCAGGATTTAGTTCGATAATTCTTTCAATCATGGCATCTGTTAATTCTTTCGCCATTTTCTTATCTTCAACTGCTGATTTTGCTTTTCCTTTTAAGGCATTACTGTCATCTGTCTTCTTCAATATAGAATATAGCAAAAATATATCTTCATCTACTAATTCTTTTACCATTCCTTTTTCTTCATATTGACTAATTTCATTAACCGTTTTATCCTTTAATTCCATTTGTTCACTTAAATAGTTCCATAGTTTTACAGCATATTGGAAATTAACATTTTTCAACAAAACATTTGTCATTTTTAATGGTGCTTTTACATAAGTTGCTTTTTTAGCAACTAACATTTGATAAACCTCGGTTTGTTTTAACATTTTTAAAGATTGTTTAATATTGGCTATTCTTTCTGTTGTTTTTTCTGATTTGGTAATTCCTGCTACTCTCTCAGAATGATATTCAAAATTTACATCAATTTTTTCTTTACCTAATTTAACCTCGGCTTGATAGTTCGCTTTTTGATGATTTTTTCCTTTATATTCCTCATTATCTTCTTTTTTTCTTAAATACATATAATCTTCAATTAATTTTATTAATGTATATAAGAATCTATTTTCATAAGTTAGAAAAGTTTCTTCTTTATATGCATTTAAAATCTTTTTAGGTGTTACTTCTCCACTTTTTTGATTAAATTTATCAACAAGGTTGACATGTTTTGATAAATGTTTAACACTTTCAACCGTTACCTTTTTGATTAATTCTATTTTGATAATTTCTTCTTCTGTGACAATATTTTTAATTTCTTTTGTTAATGCTTTTTCCAAATATGGAATAGTAAACTCAACCATATCTATCCATTCATCATTCTCAACAATGTGGCTTCTATCTAGGTCCATCATTAACTTTGAATCAATTTTACTAAGAAATTTGGTCGATTTTTCTTTTTCCATATTGGCTAATCTCACAATATTTAAGTCCATTTTTCCCTCCTGTGTCGCATTAGGTTCGTTTGTCTATGCGACATTTTTTGTCGTGTCGCATTAGGTTCGTTTGTCTATGCGACATTTAAAATGTCCCAAACAGAAACGTCCCCAAAAGGACATTTTTAATTAAGACATTTTCTTAAGTCTTAATAAGAATTCTATACATTCGCTCATTTTGCCTTTTCCAAAGTTTTTATCTAAGAAATCAATATAACCGTCAATTTCATCTCTAATTAATGTTAAGTTTAATCCTTCAAATTTTCTTAATACTTTTTTGGCCATGAAGTAGTCTACTGCTTCTGTTTCGTCTCCTCCACAAGCTACATATACTGGTACAAATTTTCTCATGTGTTTTACAATACGGTTACCAAATGCAACTCTAAAATGTTTGATTGTATAGTCATCCATGTCTTCTATCTTTTTCAATGTTGATGGTGATATAGTATAATCTGTCATTGCTTTATCAAATAAACTATTTAAGTATGAATAATTTACATCAATTGCATCAACATCATCTGCTTCAAAAGCAACACCTTTTTCGTTAATGTCGATTGGCATAGCTCTATCATATACCTTATCTGTTACCATGAATGTTGAGTCGTCATTGTTGATAGTTCCGATATACCATGCATTAGGTGGAATTTGTAATTTTCCCTTGACTAATTTCTTTGGATCTGTTGGCCATGAACTTTGTACAATTTCAATTTTCCAATCTTTTGTACTATGCATTTCTAGAATAGATAACATTTCTGCAAAATAATATTCCACACGCGCTAAGTTCATCTCGTCAAGTATAACTGTATAGATTTCATCTGTATATCCTGCTTCATATAAATATGCTAAGAAGTCTGTTTCATTAAATTTCTTGGTAAATTCATTTAAGTATCCAAAAATATCTGTTCTATCTCTCCAAGATGGTTGTACAGATGCAACACATGATGGGTGTTTTACAAAGTTACCCCATGCAAGAGATATAGATGTTTTACCTGTACCAGAAATACCTTGTAAAATAACAAGTTTGGTTGATGCAATGGCTGATACGAATAGTCTTATCATCTTTTCACTATAATATAGTTTCAACTTGCTAGCAGCAAAATTTCTAAACATATAACAAAATTCTGGTAATGTAAAGCTATTATGATAGTCTTTTTGTTTATATTTTGCAAATTCTTCGTCTAACATTGTTAATTTAGAGAACCTGCTTTGACTATTAGGATCAATTTGTTCCTCATTATTTGCTTCTGATTGTGCAGCAGCAAGTGCAGCTTTATCCATCCCTGTACTGATACCATTTGGATTTACTCCTAATTCTGGTGACTTCATATTAAGCAATTTTAATTTTTCATCTACTAATTCTTCTACTTGCCCATTTAAAGTATCAATTTGTTTTAACAATTCTTCTTGATTGACTATCTTTTTTCTCCATTTCATATGTCTCTTTAAGAAAAAAACAATAAGTCCAATAATACCACCCAAAACAATAGCCATACAAATTATTGCTAATCCTGTTAAAAACCATTCTGAAACTTTAAAATCATTGGCATAATTTTGGATAATGTCCCAATATCTTGGTATATTAAATATATTTACAATACCATTCCAAAGTCCACCAAATATCTCTTGAAATCCAGAGAAAAATTGGCTTAAAAATTCAAATAAAAATCTTCCATATGTTTCCATGTCTCATTTCTCCCATTTTTATTTCTGTCCTGTCGCATTAAGTTCGTTTGTCTATGCGACATTTTATTTTGTCGCATTAGGTTCGTTTGTCTATGCGACATTTTTTATTTCAAAATTACATTATGAAATAATGCTTTATTACTTTTTATGTCTTTATATAATGATAACTTTTGTGGCACAATCACCATTTTGAACATTTTTAATGCTTCCACATCTCCTATACTGTTTGCATCATTATCTAATGTAATTGTAAAATTGTAACCTTTTTTTGTATATGCTAATACATCTTTTTGATTTTTGATATAATCAGAATATAGAATATTTAAACTGATCTTATCTTGTAATGCTTGATTTCCAAGAATTGATAAAATACTATCTAATTTTTGTTTCTTTTTAAATAATGAACTTGCAAATTCTGCAATATATTTATCTGTAAAATTTCCATTTACGATATCTGATATAACAACCACACTTAGTAATATATATTCTACTTGTAATTTATCTTCTGCAATGATTCCTTCATGATATACTTTATCAATAGCTGTTTCACTATATTGCATAGGCATTTTTACTTTTTGCTCTAGTGTCGCAAAATAAACTTCATCTGCTGTCTTGCAATTTTCAAATTGTAATGCAAATTCATCTGTATCAAATTTCTCTAAAAATATTTCTTTTTCAAGCATATCATTTTTAATTTCTTCATATAATTTCTTTTCTACACTTTGTGAAATTTCTGTTTTAAATAATGCTTTTGTTGTTTGCACCATTTTACTGATAATTTCTTTTATATTATCAATTGACTTAAAATTTTCTATATTTCTAACATTATCAAAAAATAAAATATATGCGAACAATTCTTTTAGATTGTGAATTTTGTTTAATTGGCTTTGCTTTTCATTTAATGATTCTGATTCCTCTTCACATTTTTTCATCAAAATGTCTTCTTTGTAGTCTAATTCTTCTAATATTCTTAAGTAAAATGCTCTTGCAGGTTGATCTGTATTCTGAATATTATAATATCTTGCATTCATATATGTTTTTAAATATTCATTCACTAAATTTTCGTCATATTGTTTGGCTAATAATGTTTTCATATATTTTTTTATTTTCTTTTCTGTAAATGTTATATAAGTATCCATTAAATTATTCATTTCTACCTCCTATGTCGCATTAAGTTCATTTTTTGTCGCATTAAGTTCGTTTGTCTGTGCGACACATTTTTTGTCGCATTAAGTTCGTTTGTCTATGCGACATTTTTGTCATGTCTCATTGACAAACGAAGTCAACGAGACACTTTCTGAGATTCTTTTGGTTCCGTAACTCCTGCTACTAAATGATTTGTTCTGCATTAATATCTAATTTTATATATTCTATTAAATCTGAATATTCTGCATTGGTATCATTTTCTTTTGGAAATGTTACTTTAATTGTATATTCGTCTGTTAAATCTTCTCCCTGCACCATTTGTGAAGGTTCTATTATGATTTCTCTGTAATATGTTCCATCTTCGTCAGTCGTTATATTTTGTTGTGTTGTCAAAATTTCACCATTTTTTTCTATCACATATTCTAGTGGTAAATTAGTAGTTGTGGTTATTTTTAAGTCATATTCTAAATCTGTTTCTGCTCTTTTGTTAATTGTTCCATCTTCATCTGCTTCAAAATTTGATACGGAAAAAGAATAATCAAATGAATTATTTGATGGATATATATCTTTTATAATCATATTGGCTGACTGAAAATCATCATGGAGCATCCAGAAAGCCACATCTAGATCTTTATCTGATGTTGCCACTGTTTCATATCTTGATAATGTGTTTGTTATAAAAATAATAGCGATTATGATAATGGCTATTAATAAAAGTATGATGATACTTTTTTTTAATTTTTTCTTATCCAACATCTTTTTTATCACCTATTTTTTCTTTATATGCTATCATCACGATAAATAATATAATGGTTATTACCATTGGTATAATTACATGCATATCTGTAAATACTTGTTTCCAAACTTCTACATTATTAAAAATATGCACCACTTTACCTATCACTTGGCTTCTTTCTATTGGCTCATCCTGAATATTGTTATAATCTCCTTTTGTAATGATGGTATCGCCATCTATTTGCTCTATTCTATGTGTAATTAGTACATCATCCTGTTTGTATGTTATAATATCATTTTTCTTTATTTCATCACCTATTTTGATTATTATAATATCCCCTACTTCTATCGTTGGTGACATACTTCCAGTTTCTGTACTAAGTATAGAATATCCAAATATATTTACATATTCTTTATTTTGTACATTTAGCTGTATAAATCCCCATATGGCAAGAATAGCAATGATACTTAATACCAAAATTATTACATCCACGATTACTTTTTTAATAATTTTAAATATTTTATCCGGTTTCATTGCCTATCACTTCTCCTGTATATTGTTTTAAATTAATTTCTAATGGGATGTTTATCTTTGCATTTTCTGTTTGTCCTAATTCTGAGTCAGACTCGTTGTTTTCTTCTACATTTTCCCATTCAAAATATAATCTGATATAATTCAAATACTTATCATTTATCTTCTCAAGAGGAATGACAGCTTCATGTGTATTGGCTTCATTTTCTGTATACACATCTTCATTTAACACTTGTTCTGTCTCTCCCTCTTTTTGAAAATAGTTTTCTACATTCACTAATTTTAATTTTGCTGTTGTGACAGCATCTAATTTTATATTTAGTGTATATAAAACAGATACATCTGTATTGGTAGGATCTATCACAATATCAAAATATGCCTGTGCTCCTGGTGCGATTTTTTGGCTTTTAACATGTTCAGAATCCACATATGTAAGATTGTCTTCTGTCATGTTAAAAGTCAAATTTTCATCTCCTGAAGATATATCTGATTCATTTACTTTAATTGACCATACACCTAACGAACTTGTATATTCTCCTTCTAATTGATCTTTATATAAGGCATACATATTCGCTATTTGGAATATAGTGATGATTAACATTATTAATACTAAAATTCTTAGTAATTTTTTCATTTATTCTTCCTCTTTTGATGATTTGGTAGTCCTTGGTTTACGAGTTGTTGTGGCTGCTTTTCTTTTTGCTGTTGTGCCTGTTGCTTTGGCAGTGCTAGTTTTTCTTGTTGTACCTGCTTTTTTTGTTGTTCCTGCCTTTTTCGTTGTAGTTGCTTTTTTCGTTGTGCTAGCTTTTGAACTTGCACTTGTTCTTGTCGTCGTTTTAGCACCTGATTTTTTTGTTGTTCTCGCAGTCTTTGGTTTTACGACTACTTCCTCTTCTTCATATTCGTCCTCGTCGTCATATTCATCCTCATCATACTCATCTTCATCATACTCGTCATCATCTTCTGCTTCGACTTCTATTGCACCTTTTTTCTTTTGTTTATTAAGATATTTAATTTCCATAACTAATTCAAATACCTCTTGTAAGAATAGTAATAATGATACGACTACGATACAGAATAAATATCCCCATCTAGATTCTAATAGACTTAATATATATCCCCATCCTTCTATAACAATTGTATCATCTACTTTTCCAATAAAGTAGTCATTTGAATAACGTTCTTCATCATCTACAACATATACTGTGTTTGTTCCTTGTTGTACTTTTGCTTGTAATGTTGTCGAAATCACTTCATATTCTGAGCTATTCAATACTTTGTACATGAATATCTCGTCTCCAACTTGTACGTTTCTATCATTTGTTTCTTTTATTAATAGTATAGAACCTTGTTTGTATTCAGGCTCTAATGAGTCATCTGTGACTATATAAACAGTATAATCACCTATTACACTATTGTTATAATCATTATATGTTAATAGTAAAACTGTAACCGAAATAGCAATAATAGCATATACTACAAATAATATAGTTCCTAGTACTTTTTTCATCTTTTTTCTTCCTTGCATTATATATTTAGGTTTTTATATGGTTGTACCTATAAACCGTTTTCTAATCTGTTATTGGCTGTAATTGTATTGTTTGTGTACCTGTTAAATTTCCATTTAATATAACACTGATATCATATTGCTCTCCCACAGCTAAACTTTGTATCCAAGTTTGCATTTGCCCTAGTACCTCTCCATTAGCACCAACTAAAATGGCATTCAAACTTTCATTTTCTACTGCTGCATCTGTTGTATTTAAGATTGACATAGATACCATTGTTTGATCTTGATTATCTAAATATTCCATAGATACATCTGTTACTTCCATACTTTTATAGGTTGTATCTGGTAATGCAACCACGGTTTGTTGTGGTTCTTCTGATGTTGTATCTTTATTCACATTTCTAACAATTAAAACAATTGCAACCACCACTATGATAATCGCAATAATGGCTATCAATAGTATTCCTAACATTTTTTTACCTTTTCGTGCTTTTCTCATTTTTTCCTCCTTTTTATCTACATTTTTTTATACTTTTCTACTATATTTTATACCATAACTTTTTTTTAAAGTCTATACTTTTCCAAATAAATTTTTATATATTTTGTCGCATTGAGTTCGTTTTTCTGTGCGACATTTAACTTTACATTCCTCTCTCTACTATTTTCTTATTAATACCTAATACTCTTGCTATTTGTGCTTTTGAAGTTCCCCTTATTATCTTTAATTCTTTTAGTTTTTCATTTCTTGTATTTTTATCATATGTGTGAAATACTCTCACATTTTCTATTTTTAAAATCTGCTGGATTTTTTCCTTTACCTGTTCATCTGTAAGTCTATAAGCAAATTCATATTCCACTTCTTCATTAATTAGGTTGACTTTACGATTATGGTATATTATAAAATTTTTTCTTGCTTCTTTTTTTGTTTGACCAAACATTGACAAAATGGGATTTGGATTTATAATCTTAGAATCAAATAAAAACTCATTATAACTACTCCATTTATACTCTTCTGTTCTTGCAATATTGGCTTTTAATGGATTTTGATGAATATATCTGCATAATGTAAATAAATATTTTCTAGTTTCAACACTTTTACTTAAAAATCTACCTTGAAATAAATGACCTTCTTTTTTATATTTTTTAGCAAAATATAATGAATATGAAATCGCCAAACTTTGTATAGCTTTAGATAATGTATCTTTACAATCAAAAATAATCATATGTACATGGTTTGCCATTAAGCAATATTCATATATTTCACATTGATATTTTTCTTTTGTTATCTTAATTAATTTTAGAAACTTCATATAATCTTGATTATCATAAAAAATGTCTTGTCTATCATTTCCTCTTAGCATGACATGATATACCCTTGTCATACTTCTTTTTCTTATTTTATAGGGCATATTTCACTCTCCTTCTCTCTTTTTTGCTTGCCCCTATTCAATATTTGCACCTATTTTTTGCTCTTTAGGTACCACATTTGCATTTTACTATTTTTTTCTTTTCCCCCAAATACATATAGTGTAACATATTTCTTCATATTTTTCCATACTTTTTCCAATAAATTCCAAAATGTCGCATAGACAAACGAACTCTATGCGACATTTTGTTATTCATCATTTACAGTAATAACAGAATCTGTATCACCTGAAGGATACGTATAATCTTGAGACATATCTACTTTATAAAACTTAATATTTTTAGCAGATTCCTTCTCCATTGTAAAAACAAACTTCTGTACATATCCATCACTATTAGTTTCTTCACTACCTTCTACCCTATTTAAATATGCTTCATCATTTAAATCAATTCTGACAACATTAGGGTCAAATTCCAAAGAAACATTTCCTCCTGTGTCATGTGTATTCACCATTTTCAAGACCAAATAATTTCTATTGGCAACATCTTCTATTTCATAGCTATTTGCTAAAACTTGTTGAATTCTTAAAGAAATTTCACAAGAAATTTCTTTTCGATATGGTTCTTGTGTACTCGCTTTTATTCTGATAGTAATCATGTCATTTTGTTCAATTTGTGTTTTAGGTGTTACAACAATCTTAATTCTACTAACGTTATTAGGTGTATCTCCATTTTTCGCATATATGATTCCTGTTGTTTCTGTTGGTCCACCCTCTTCATTTATACCGTAAAGTTACTTTATCTGTATCAGGAGTTTCACACGAAAGTTGATATTCTAGGTCATAATCTAATCTCAATAATGTATTTGCATAACTATATAAATCAAAATTGATTTCATAATTATCCACACCACCCCAATTTTCATATTGGTATGTTGCATTATCAAGAGTTAATAAATCACTTGTAAAATAAAATGCTTTTGAAGTAAAATATGCTTCTCTCGCTTGATAATATATATATCTACCAAATACAGAACATGTAACTATCAGTATGATTACCAAAAACACAATCACACTATTTCTGATTCTATTAAATTTTCTGATTCTTGCATGTTTTCTTTCCATATCTTATCCTTTCTTGTTTTAGCTTTTGTCAAATCATTTCTTTCCGTTTCAATATTTTTCCAAGTGGACTGAAGATTATTATTTTTGAATTCATCGACGAATGTGCAGTGGAATAGATGTATAAATTCTTAGCTTTAAATAAATGAGGAAGCGCAAATAGCGAGAGGCTCGTTTATTTAAAGATTAGAATTTATAATCTATGTAGCAAACCGAGGAGATAATGAAAAAATAATAATCTTCAGTCCACTTAAGAAAATGTCGAAACATAAATATATTCTCCAGGACATTGCTGTCCTGGTTGATTTGTGAAATTGTCATGTCGCATTGGTCATGTTGCATTTGGATTGTCTCATTGAAATCAGATTCATTTGAGACAATGTCGCATTGACAAACGTGTCGCATTGACAAACGAAGTTGATGCGACACTGGCTCGAATGTCGCACTGACAAACGAACCTAATGCGACACTGGCTCGAATGTCGCACTGACAAACGAACCTAATGCGACATTAAGGTGTTACGATGAATGATTTTCTAATGGTTTGTATTAGTGTGTTGTTATAATATGCCTTAAATACCAGTTTATACTCACCTGTACTGATGCCTTCTTTAATTGCTGTTTCAAAGTCAATTGATTCTACGTTTTCTCCTTCTGTTACTGGTGGGTGTTCCTTTTTCTCCATGATGACATATTCTTTACATCCATCTGCTGTTACTAAGTCTTGTCCTTCAAAGTCTTCTGGTGTTTTCCATTCTGTACCATCTAGATTTTCCAAATAATCCTTTAAGTCTACTTGTGTATACTCGATTGGATTATATGTCGTTGTTCCATCTTCTGCTGTTGTATATGTTGGGTTACGTTTATATAACTCTACTCTTATGTTTGTGTCATTTGTAGGTGATCCAACTTTTACAGTTAAATCTAAACCGTTTCCTTCTACAAGATTCATACCAGTATTTTTATTGATAATTCTACTTCCATCTACTGATTCTAATCCTGCTAGTCCTAATAGTTTATTAATAAATGTTATTTTTATTTCTTGTTCTTGTTTTACTTCTCCTCCATAATATGATCCATCATCTGATGCGAAGAAGTAAATTTTTGCAAAATATTGACCTGCTGGTACACTGTTTTGGCTTAATGCCAATTGATATTGATTTTGTATCGTAGATAATCCTGCTGATAGTGGGACTCTGATAACACCATCTGTTCCTACTCGATAAACGGTTGATGTTGTTTCATCAATCAATCTTAAGTTTTGTACTTCTGGTGCCATGATTCTTTCTCCATGTTCATCTACAATTTCAATTGCTAGTCCTGTATATTTATCATGATATTTCGTATCTTGGATGATTTGTCCATCTTCTGTTGTTTGTTCTAATAAGCTTGCATCAAATGTAAATGGAATTGTTAAATTATTATATACAGAGTATGCTGTCTTACCATCGTCTGTTGTAACCGTTTCTGTCATGATGGCATTTTTATTATACAAGTCATAAACGATTTGCGTTTCGCCATTATCATATTTAACTGCTCCTGCATTATTTCTCAATTCTAAGTAGGTTTCTTGTGCTAATTGATCTGCGTTAATATTAGAATCTTTGAAATCGATTGAAACATCATATTTCTCTAATGCATAGCCAAATCCTGTGCTAATTTCATGATAATATAGGCTATTATCATTTGCATATTTGTCTGTTGTCGCTGTTCCACCCATTTCTACAAAGTCAGATAAGTTGTATAAATATCTTGTTGTTCCAGAGCTATTATCTGTTGCATCATAATCGGTATCACTAGCCACACGGTAATAGTATACTTTATTGACATTATCACCTTGTCCATAATCTCTTATGGTAATTCCTGTACCTTGTAGTAAAGGCATTGAAGTTGATAATACTCTATAATCTCCATTTGCATAGAAGTCTGATTGCTGTCCATTTACTTCTTTGTATAAGACATACGTGATATCTACTTGGCTATCTGTTGTGTAACTTAATTTTGACTTACTACTATTTGTAAATGTTGGAATATAATTTTCTATATTTGGTGTTTGTTCTGTTTGAAGATTTACTGCAATTACTACTTTAAATGTATTACCCATACTTGCATCTTCACCTGATTTTGCTTTTCCAGTTAAGACAATATTGACATTTCCTAAATCTTTTGTTTCAGAGATATTGATTGAACTAAATATCTTAAATAGTAAGGTTCCTGCTGTATTTGAATTGTCTGTCTTAAATACGGTATCTCCATCAAATGAACCATCTCCATCTGTATAGATGTTTGTTTCACCTGATTGTAGCCATCCAGTGTTTGATGTTTGCATTGTAAATCCAAATGTATTGTTTGCATTTTCACTGTAAATTGGTATTTGCAATTTATTAATTAAGTTAACATCTGTATTTAATGCATTTGAGCTGACTCTATCAACAGTAAATGTTGTACCACTATATGTTACATTATCAACAAATGAATCAAAGTCTAATGTTACTTCTGCTGTTGATTCTGTTCCAAATATAGATGCAATCACTTGTGTATTATAATTTACAATTTCTGCTCCTACAATCCAATCATAATAGGTTCCATAGTCTGTTACTTCTATGACTTGTGGTGTCGCTGTGGTTTCTCCTTCGCTTACCACATTTGTATAGAATCCATCGACTGTTGTATCATGATTTGGTTTATGTCTTCCTTCAATATAAGTACCTGCTCTAAACATATTTGTTGTTGCTGTTCCTGCATAGTTTGGTGCATAGATATCATATTCTTTATTTCCTGTGGTTCTGTTATGTCTATACATTCCAAAGAATGTCATACCATTGACATCTCCCCAAATATCTTCACTATTTCTGTCTGTCAAATCTCCTTCTGCTTTTGCAAAGATTAGGTTGACACCTTCAAGGGTATATATTCTGTTATCAACATTTCTTGTTACTGATCCATCAGCAATGGTTGCAGTTTCTTTTGTTGTACTTCCATCAGCATTTGTTACTAAGCTTTCAAATCCTCCAACCATGTTAAATCCGCGCTGTGTATATAGGGTTGTATTATTTAGTAAAGCTAATCCATTCGTAATTCTATTTAAAGTATAACTTGTTTTTTGATAGTAATTGCTTTCATCTTGTGCTCCTAGTAACTCTAAATATGAATTGTAAATAGATACTTTACCTGTGCGCTCAATTGAAGTCATTGTATAGCTTTGGGTTGAAGTTCCGAAATCTTTTAACTCTATGCTTGAATTGTCTGTTCCATCACTTGCTGTTGATGAATAGGTTGCATTTTTTCCAGCTCCGAAGATTCTTCCACTAAATGTGATTGGAGATTCTGCACTATTATCCATCAAGATATGTGTTTCTCCATGGACACTGACTGTATTGTAATCTTCGTTGTTAGAATCACCTGAACCATAGATGTTTCCATTGATGACAATATTTCCAGCTGTGAAAGTATCGTCTGTTACAGCATCTTTACCAATGTTAATATTGGTTGTTCCATAAACTGTTGAATTCTTTGAACCTCCATTGATGTCATTTGCAATCGTTCCGCCTGTTATGTTGATGGTTGTAGAACCTACTGCATCACTTCTTCCAATTTCAGTTCCAAGTCCTCCACCATAAAGTTCTCCAGTAATAACTGAATTTCCTTTAATATTGATGGTTGTATTTCTTGTGATACCTTTGTTTTGGTTTCCACCATAGATGTTTTGTGCGGTTGTACCTTCAATGTTGATAGTTGCATTTGTGGTTTCTCCACCATCACCTGTTCCACCTTGGTTTCCTCCAAAGATATTGGTTACAGTTGCTCCATTTTGTGTCACATTTGCATTGGTTACACCTACATCATATCCTCCACCAAATACATTGTTTACGGTTCCAGAGTTTAATTGTACATTTGTATTTGTTGTAACTCCTGCATTTTTAGAACCACCAAAGATTGTGTCAATTGTAATACCGTCTAAATTTACATTGGCTGTTCCGACTCCTGCACTATTACCACCACCAAATACATTTGTTACATTTCCCATACTTAAGTTAACATTTGATGTTCCAACTGTTCCATTTGTGTTTGAACCTCCATAGATGTTGGTTACATTTGCTGTACCACTCTCTTCATCTCCTAAGTAAATGTTGGCTGTTGTGGTTGTTCCACCATAACCTCCACCATACACATCTGTTACCGTTCCGATTACTAGATAGATATTTGAAGTTGTGACTGTTCCATCACCTTTTGAACCACCATAAATGGTACCTGCTGTCATTCCAACTAAGCTAATATTTACCTGATTTGTAATTCCAGCCCCGTCTGATCCACCATAAATAGTTGGTGCAGTTGTACAATAGTTTAATTGAATATCAACTGTTCCTACTCTGTCATAAATTCCGCTACCATAGATAGTTCCATTTATCGTTGGTTTAACAGTATCATCACCATAATAATTTCCTATGATAATCTGGACATCTTGGTTTGATATATCTGCATTTAGTTGTGCTTGTGTGGTTAAATGATTTCCACCATAAATGTCATTAACAATTCCACCTAATATTTGAATTCGAGCTACTTCTCTAATTTGGTTTTGGTAAGCACCACCATAAATGGTTCCCATAACTTGTCCATTATTGATTGTTATCGTACTACTTGTAGTGATTTCTCCAGTTGCATTATTGGTTACACCACAGTTATTACCTCCACCATAGATATCTCCTGTAATAATTGCTCCATTGTTTAATACAATATTCGTATTACCTGTAATTAATCCTGTATTTAGATTAATGTTTGTTCCATCAATTACACCATTGCTTCCACCATAAATGTTTCCATTTACAGTTATCGCACTGTTAACATTTATATCGGTACTTCCTGTTACTTTTCCTTGTGCGGTTGTTGTTGCATTTGAACCACCATAGATATTTCCAGTAATTTGTACAGATCCTTGAAGCGTAATTCTTGAAGTTCCTGTTGATGCATCATTTCCACCATGTCCAAATATGTTTCCACTAATTTGACCACCGTAGAAATACAATATATTGACTGTTGGTTGAAGGTTATCTCCTTCAGCCTTGCTCGTTGCCATTCTTGCTCCACCATAGATATTGCCTGTGATATTGCCACCATACATTGTTAATTCTGATATACCATCATTATATCCATTGATTGAACGTAAGTACATAACGGCATCTTCAGAAGCCTTATGGAATTTATTTTCACCTGTAAAGGTTCCACTCAAGATTTGTGTAGTTGCATAAGTTCCTTCATATCCTAAATCCGGATCTTGTGCACCATTAGGATTATATGGATAACATCTATCTTCAAGTTCTCCCATTGCTAGATATCCTGTGATAACTAACTTGTCATTTCTAGCAATTGCAGATTCTTTCATGGTACCAATTATGACTTTATGAGAAACATATTTTTCATTTGATGATTGACCACCATAATCCAAACTGCTTCCAGCGATAATATCATTATATCTACCTGCTTCTACAATTACTTTGTGATTTCCGATATTTCCGGTTGTTTCTTCCTCTTTATAGTTACCGCCTACAACGCCACCAAATGTATATTTATCTTCTGGTGTAGAGATTCCTCTTCCAAGAGTTACATCTCCGTAGTTGGTAATTAAGATATTTGTATAATCTCCTGTTGATAAGTAATCACTACCATCATTAACATTTGTAGAATCTGCATATAATTCAATATTATCAAATGTAATGTCACCTTCTACATTCATATTAGATGAAACTTTTAGTTCTGCACCACTTGTTCTGTAATCGACTCCGGCATATAAGCTTGTGATTGTAGCATTTCCTACTAATTTTTCATCACTGTTCCATTCGATAGCATCCATAATCACAATGATATTATTTGTTGCATCTCCTGAAACATTTAGTTTGCTATATGCGGTTGCTAAATCTTGAACTGGTGTTGTTGGTGATAAACCATCATTTGCATTATTACCACTGCTAGATACGAATATGACTGTTGCTTCTTGCCATACAGCTCTTAAGTTGGTTACTGTGTTTGGAATATCTGTATATACGTCATATACTTCACCATTCTCGACAGCAACACCTCTTTCATCTGCCTCTGCCCATCCTGCAAAACTATATGCGGTTTGCTCACCATTTTCATATGTAAATGGTTCTGCAAATAAGTTGTTATCTCCATTACCATAAATTTCTCCAATTGAACTTGCTCTATAACTACTGCTTCCTTCATTTGTTCCACTTGTTGTAACATTCATTAATTCATGAACATAAGCTTGATGCATTTGTTCAAAATCAGGTGTTACATGATAAGTTACATTTGTATAATTTTCTGTATTACTACTAATTGCTGATTTAGAGAAACTGATGGTTGTTGCATTACTATAATTATCAAATTCATCCACTAATGTGTCTTTTGCAATTACCAATGAATAGGTTCCGATTTCTGTTAGACCTGTTACATCAATTTGGTAAGTTTCAGATATTTCATTTGCATCTTCTCCAACAGGTTGTACGGTAATGTTATCGGCATTGGTGATATCCACACCATCTTTGATGATGCGAATATCTCCTGCCTCTAAGTTACTTTCCTCTTGTACTAAGAATGTATCTTTTCCTTTTACGGTAAAGCTGATTTTACCATTTGACTCAAATTCTGAAGTGTCTGTTGCTTCATATCTCCAAACTGGTTTCTTATTATCTAAGTCAACATAGATGTCTGTTGCTTCATTTGTATGTCCTTCTGTATCACTAATCTTGCCAGCTGGTATACTAATTTTTAATTGTTTAAACTCTTCTTCAAATTCATCAAATCTGATAACAAAATCATATCCATATGCATTTCTTACTGGTGTTATACTAATTGGTAAATCTGTTCTTTGGATATACTCTCCATTTCTATTTAGTTCATAAATAGAAATATCTTCTGGTGCTAATGTTGTATTAAAGTCATAGAATCTATCTGTACCTGAAATCGTTACTGTTGCATATCTTTCGGCATAACTGATAAATTTCTCTTTGAAATACAATTTCGGATTAATAAAGTCTACTGTAATATAGCTATTTTCATCATCACCATCATCATTATCTACTATTATTTTTGTTTCAATGTTCGCATTTCCTGATGTATCTCTTACTTTATTTTCTGCAATGACAAGCTCGATTTTACCACTATGTCTTCTAAAGATTTCATTTGTTAAGTTTTCATCTAGTTCGAAGTTAGATAAGGTTAATGTGTATCGAATACCATTTCCTTCTCCCTCTGGTATATCAGAACTTGTTAATTCCTTCGTTAAAGTATTTGTTACATCCATATCATCTACAAGTATTTGCTCAATATCATCAACAGTTAAAATGTCACTTTCTAAGAAGTTTGTATCGACTACATCAAATGTAATACTTACTTGTTTATTTTCTTGATCAATAACTGGATTGATTCCTTCTGCATACTTGTACTCAATGGTTGGTTTGATAAAGTCGACAATGTTATTTCTAAATGCTGTATATTTTGGATTTTCTGCATCATCTCCAATATCTGTTTCCACCCAATTTGGATTTCCAACAGGTATTTCGGTTACTCTATTTCCAATTCCTGAAGTATCTCTCATGGTATTTTCCGCAATTTCAATTTTTACGGCTCCATCGTATGTTCCGAAATTTCCTAATGTTAGTTCATATCCTACATCAGCACCATCAAGTTCTGCTTCATCTGTTATTTTTGTTAATTGTTTTGTAATGGTTGTAACTGGTGTTTCAGGATCTTCACTGTTATCGACATAGACATTAATATTTGCTTCTGTTAAGGTATCTTTCAAGTAGTAATCATCACGTCCTAGTATCTTAACGGTTACAGTTCCTGTTTCACCTGCTCTATCTCTTGTAATACTACTATCTGCATATTCCCAGGTAGGTCTTGTAAAGTCTACGATACTATCTCTAAATGCTGTATATTCACCATTTATGTCTCCTACTTCTATCCATGTTGCATTTCCTACTAAAATTTCTGTTTCTTGGTTTGTATTTCCATATTGGTCTGTAATAACTCCTTCTGGAATGATAATACTTGTTACACCTTGATTATCTTCAAAATTACTTAATGTAATCTGATAGGTAACTGCTGTTGCTGTTTTGCTGATTTGTGTAACTTGTTTTACGATGGTATCTGGGTAAACTGTTTCTCCAGTTGGTTTTACAACTTTTACTTTCATATTCGCAACATTTTCTGCATCTTGCAAAGTTGTTTGGCCTAAATATTTATCTGTTGCTCTAATTCTAACTGATACAGTTCCTGTTTCTGTATCTAAGTCTCTCGTGATTCCATTGTTTGCATTTACGATACTTAAATTATCTTCGGTTCTTTCAACTAATGGATCAATCACATCGACAATAACTGGATTATCTGGATCATCACCATCATCATAGTCTAATGTAATGGTTGTTGCCGTGTTTTTGTTTCCAGATGTATCATCTACTTTTCCTCCTGCAAATACGAAATCAACTGCACCACTGTAATCTTGGTATTTGTTATCTTCATTATATACTAATTCAAAGTTTGATACGACAAATGTATATTCTGTTCCATTAGGTATATTGCTTGACGTTACAGTTGTATGTAACTGGTCTGTTAAGTCTGTTCCTGCTACTTTTATTCTGATATTTTCTGTGTTCATTGTTCCATCAGGATTCATGATGGTATTTTCTCTGATGTATTTATCTGTTACTGTAAACTTAACGGTTAATGTTTTTGCTTCATAATCAATGTCTGGGTTCGTTGAACCTTGTACATCTGAATATGTATATTTAATCGTTGGATTGATAAAGTCTACAATATTGTTTCTAAATGCTGTGTAGATTGGGTTTGCAGGATCATCTCCTTCTTCTACCCATTCTGGATTTCCTACTGGAATTTCTGTTTCGATATTTGTGTTTCCACTTATATCTGTAATGGTTTCTGCATCTAATACCACTTTTGTAGCACCACTTAATTCTCCATAATCACCTAATGTCAATTTGTAAATGACTCCAATATTATCTAATCCTTTGCCTTGTGCTTGTGTTAATAGGTCTGTATATTCTTGGCTTGCTGGATCTACTTGTACTAAACTCTTAGATATTGTTGTTACTTCATCATTTGGTGTTTCACTATCTGTTAAGTATACATGAATGTTATCTGTTGTTAATGTGTTTTCTTGATAGTATTTATCTGTTCCAAGTATGGTTACTGTTACAGTTTCATTTTCTCTATCAATACTACTGGTTAGGTATTCCCAAAGTGGATTTACTACGTCGACAATGATTGGTTCATCATGTTCTGGATGATCTGGATTTTGTGGTTCGTCAATACCTAATGTAATGGTTTTGGCATCATTTTGGTTTCCTGATGTATCTGTTATGATACCTGCTGGGAAACTTAATGACATTGGTCCACTGTAGCCTTCACCATTTTCTGATTCTAGTCCTTCTACTAATAATTGATATCTTTCTCCCACTTTTTTCTCCACACCATCTACGGTGTAGTAGATGTCTCCGTTTGCCTTATAGGTAATGTTTCCATCTACTACATCAGCATCTTGTGTTACTTTTGTTAGTGTTTTTGTGATAGTTGCATCATCTGGTAGTTGTGTTTCATCCACTGTGATGGTTATCATGTCTTGTGTTAATGTTGTACTTTCAAAATATTTATCTGTTACATCAAATATAATGTTTACATTCTTTTGGTCATAATCGATTGTTGTATCATAGGTTTCATATGTAAATTCTGGTTTGATGTAATCGGCAAACATGGTTCCGTCTGTGTTTCTATCAGTATCTGCATCTTTTAATTCAATGTTAATCCATTCGAATTCTTCTCCGTCAGGTCCTTGTACATGTTCTGTATCCATTGCTTCCATGTTTTTGTTGCCATAGTCATCAATTAAGGTTCCTTTAGCTAATTGAAGTGCAATATTACCACTCCATTCTTTAAAGTTCTTTCCGCTTTGGCGTAAAGCTTCTTCAAAGTTTGATAAGGTAATCGTGTATTGTACTGATTTCATACCTGTTGTTCCATCTATTGTTTCTGTTACTGCACTTACTGTTTTTGTAATGTTTTCTGCAAGTTCTCCATCGATGTATACATTTAGCAGATTTGCTTGCTCACCGGTTAATTCTCCTTCTGGGAATTGTCCGTTTGCATTACTTGTGTATACACTTGAATCTACTTGTCCTCTGATGACAATTGAAACTTCTTTGGTTTCTTCATTGATTGTGCTTGATACTTTTTGCCATTCTGGTTTGTATTTAGGATTGATGGTTCCATAGGCTGTGGTGTCGTTTCCATCTGCATCTTGCCATACAATGGTTGTGCTAGAGTCTGTGTTTAGTTTGAAATGTGTTCTGTCTTGGTAAATGGCTTCTGGTGCTTGGATGACGATTTCACCTTGTTTACCTGTTTCTTCAAACATGTTTTGATATGCTAGATAAGGGTCACCATATCCTGTATCAATTTCGCCATCTGGTATATGGGTAAAGGCTGGTCCTAAATCTAAGTTTGTCATAGCTGTATATCCTGTACTTTCAAACATTCCACTCATATCAGTTACATTGCTTGTATCAAATTTGTCTCCTAAATCTAAAGTTGTCATGGCTCCATATCCTGTATAAGCAAACATAAAACTCATATTAGTTACATCACTTGTATCAAATTTATCTCCTAAGTCTAAACTTGTCATCACATCATGTCCTGTTGTAGAAAACATATAACTCATATTGGTCACATGACTTGTATCAAATTTATCTCCTAAGTCTAAACTTGTCATGGCTGTATATCCTGTATAATTGAACATTCCATACATATTCGTTACATTGCTTGTATCAAATTTGTCTCCTAAGTCTAAACTTGTCATGGCTGTATATCCTATACTAGTAAACATATTACTCATATCTGTTACATGACTTGTATCAAAGTTATCTCCTAAGTCTAAACTTGTCATAGCTGTAAATCCTGTACTACTAAACATATTACTCATATCTGTTACATTGCTTGTATCAAATTGATTTCCCAAATCTAAACTTGCCATCGCTGTATGCCCTGTTCTATCGAACATATGAGCCATATTAGTTACATTACTTACATTTAGTAAACCGATATTTGTAATCGTTTCTGTTGCTGTACAACCTTCCCCATATCCTATATAACTAAACAAATAACTTGAATCTACATTTCCAAAGATTTCGTCATTACTTCCAATATACACTTTTACAGTTCCATTGGCATTTTCTTCATACCAAGCAAGTATGGATTTATCTTGCTGAGCAGATACATCCCATGCTGTGCTATTGACATATTGGTCAGCTGATACGTCATATACATCTGATGGAATATAATCCACAAATGTTACATTATCCACATTTTCTCTTTGGATATTGGTATTTCCTAAGAATGGGCTTGTTCCTTGTATTTCTGTATTTGTTGCTTTTAATGTGTTATATAAAATCACATCTGAAACTTTATTGCCATTTCCAGACTGGTCTGTTGCTGTACCCTCTGCAATTTGAATCTTAATTTGGTTACAATTGAAGTAATCCAAACCATCACCGCTCAAATTTACCGTATACGCATCACCAATAACAGTTGCACCATCTGCTGAATTTACAGCTGTCTTATTGGTTACGGTCATTTGAATATTGTCTTTTGAAACCTCTGCACCATTTACCAATACTTTGATATTGTCTGGTGTTAAGTTACTGTTTGCAAAGAACTTATCAGTAGTTCTAATCACTACAGTTGCTGTCTTAGCATTTACATCTACTGATGAACTTACTTTCTCCCAGATTGGGTCAACTACATCGACTACTGTTGCTTCTCCCACTTCGCCTGCTAAGATGTTTAATCCTGATGTAATGGTTGTTGCCACATTTCCTTGTCCTGTTGTGTCTGTGATTTTATCTGCTGGAATAGCCACTGTAATAATACCACTGTAATCCATGGTTTCTTTGCCTTCTAGTTTTTCTAGTTGCTCTAAGTGAGAAAGTTTTAAGGTATAGTGTTTTCCAACTGTTGTCATTGTTCCATTAACGGTTGCTGTAATATCTTGTTCTGTTAATTCTTTCACCACTCCGTGAACGCCTGTATCATCCCAATTTGGTTCTTCTCCATCTATTAGAATCTGTAAATCTTCAATTGTCAATGTGCCTGCATTGTAGTATTTATCTACCATATTGAATTCCATTGTAAAGGTTTTTCCATCATAATCAATGTCTGATGTACTATATTCATATCTTACTTCTGGTTTGATAAAGTCTATAAAGTCTGTTACTGTTGTTTTATCTCTATTAATGTGATTTCCTTTAATATCTCTTGAAGCATTTGGATCTACACGAACTTCTAGGTCACCACTTAACTCTCTATACTCTCTACCTGTTGCAATAAATTCTTCGTCTGTTTCTACAATGTCTGTTATTTCTAATGTATATTGATGTCCTAAAACAAGGATTTCTCCATTCATTTCGGCTTTGATTGGCACTGTGCTAATCAATTGTTTTGTTACTTGGTCATCAATTTGTGTTCCATTCATCCATAATGTAATTTCATCTAATGTAACAGTATCTCCATCAAAATAGTTTTTGTCTGTTACATTGAATACAATGGTTTCTTTTCCATTTTCTGCATCTTGCGTTTTTTGTACATCATATACCTCTGGTCCTGTACCATCGATGTTACCTAAGTCAAATTCTTGTCTATTTGTTGTGTTTTCATATTGATCTGTTACAACGCCTGGTGCAATTTCAATTGATACATGTCCACCGTTTTCGTTTTTGTACTGTGCTGTTCCCCCAACGATTGGCTCAACTGGTGTGAATTCTGTATATCCTTCTACATTTGGTATGATATTTGTTAAAGTTAAGGTGTATTCATATTCTTCGTTTGGTGTGATCTCTACTGGTCCACTTAATTGTTTACCTACTTCTGTTGAAACTTGTCCATTAACAATAACAGAAATATCATCTGTTGTTAAGTTGAATATACTTTCTGCTTGATTTAAGAATTTATCTTTTACACGTAATTTTACAATTCCATTTTCTCTGTCTAAGTCTCCTACTGTCCAGATTGGGTCTACTACATCGACTACTTCTTCGTCTCCGTCTGCTCCACCTGGATCGTCTCTACCAATGGTGATGGATTTTGCTGGACTTTGGTTTCCAGATTTATCTGTAATCGCACCTTGTGCAAATGATAATGTCATGTATCCACTGTAGTGGTATCCGTCTCCTACGCTGTTTTCGTCATCTTGGTCTAAACCATCGATCACTAATTGATATTTTTCTCCTACTTTGGTTTCTACACCTTCTACGGTGTAATAGATGTCTCCATTAGCTTTGTAAGTAATGTTGCCATCTACTACATCCGCTTCTTGTGTCACCTTTGTTAATGTTTTTGTGATATTTTGGTTCAATTCTTCTACATCATAATCATCGATTGCCACTGTGATTTGACTGGCATCTAAGTTAGATAATGTTGTGTTTTCGAAGAATTTATCAGTTACATCAAATACAATGGTTACTCTTTCTTCATCTCCATGTACGATTTCTGTTTTTTGGCTGTCATATGTAAATTCTGGTTTGATGAAGTCTGTGAATAAGGTATTGTCTGTATTTTTGTCTACTTTTGTCGCATCTTGTATGATGTTGTCTATTCTTGCTCCGATTTCTGTTATGGAACCTGCTCCTGTGGTTGCTCCTGTTTGTGTGTCTGCGCTTGCTACTTCCATGTTACTG
>CASEIZ010000057.1 GCA_949288185.1 uncultured Eubacteriales bacterium
TAGAGATGTAAGCGAATTAAGATTAAGTTATTAATTTGTTTATTAAAAGAACAAAAAAATAAATAAAGTGTTGGAAGCAATGACATTTAAAGGATTAGAAAAAAAGATAAAAAAATTGCCTACATTTACTTGACACATACGGAATATGATGAAGCTGAATTATAATTTGCCATATCATATAAATTATAGTATAATACTATTAAAATGAGTAATATATCATATTTGAAGGTACATTTACAACTCAGTAAACTTAAGGAGGAATAAGCATGCAACAAGAAGTAATTGAGGTACCACAGGACAAATCCGTATTAACTGTTTTAAAAAAACTTGGAGAACAAACAAAAAATTCGAGAATCTTTTTTCATCTAAATCTATATCGGAAAATAAGCAAAAGGAAAGCAGAGTTTGGTTTAACCGTTTTAATCTCTGCAGATGATATTAGATTTACGTGGTGGGAAAGGAATGGCAACACTCCTAACACACACATATATCTTGAAAATTTTTCAGGTTCTTCAGACGTTTGGATAGAAGTTTTAAGAATTGAATCTACTGATATAGCTTTTACCATACCATCTAAAAATCCAGAAAACATTTATTTCTTGCAAATGAAAGAAAACTAATAATTTGTCCAGCAAAAAGAAGAAAAGTAAGGTGTAATATCCATCTTGCTTTTCTTCTTTTTCTTTGTTTTATTAAAATTATCTCCCCTCTCCAACTGAAGGATGACCAGTTTGTCTAGCTTTTACTTTTTCTACTATATATTCTTTTAAATTTTCTAATTCTTCATTAAATTTAACTCTAACATTCATTTCTCCCATTGGTAATAAAGAGTCTAACATTTGTCCAGCATAACTACCATAAATCAAGTCTTCTACATTAATATTTTCCCAATATGTATCATGTAATTCATTTTTTAATACTTTTAGATATATTGGTTTGTTTTCAATATCTTTACAGGTTTCATATCTTTTATTGCTGGTAAAATGCTATGCTACTTTTATTCCTGTATCTACAACTTCTCTTACAAATGGATTTGAAACCTTTTGATAATCTTCTGTTGTTATTGGATGTGGCTCTATTCTAGTATCTATTTTCCAAGTTAATCCGATTAGTTTTGCACCATCTTCAATGATGTCATTAAAATCGCTTGAAATAATTGCTATATCTATGTCACTATCTTCATTTTCTGTTCCTTTTGCATAAGAACCAAACAATATAATTGCTTCTATTTTATAATATTGACTTATTTTTTCTATATATTTTTTTATTGACTCCATTATTCTGCTGTCAATAGGTCTTTTAACCATTTTCTTACCTCCTCAATATTTTTTACTTGTTCTGAAGTGTATTCATCTGTGCATTTTTGCTTAAAATTTTCTTTGTAATCATCATATCTTGCACTTATATTAAATTGAGTAATTATTTGTAATTTTTCAACTTGCTCATCTGTTAAATCTAAATTACATTTTTCAGCCAATGCCAATAAATTATGAGATTTTATTGTATAAGGATTTTCTTCGTTTTTCTTTGCATATAATCCTTTTAATAACTTTTCTATAACTAAATGCCCTAAAAACAAAGTCCATGTATTCTTTTTATTTTTATACATTACTTGCATTGCATCATAATCTTCATCACTACTATTTACCCAGTATTTCATTAAATTTATATTATCCCTTTCGAAAAAGTTATTATTATTATAACATTAAAGTCAAAAATTTACTATATATTATTTATTTTTTATATAATTAAACATAAATAAATTGTTTATCAAAATAATCATATCCCTTTTTAGTCACCTTAAATATTTCTCGCTTATAACTAGTTGATTTTATATATGCATTATTTTCTAACACATCGACCGCATTATCTAATATCGCCACAGCTAATTCATTAAGTTCATTATTATCTATGATATTACTTTTCAGTTTCATATTTGAAAATTTGAATTTTAATTTTAACGAATTTGTTTGACATTTTGTTTGACATTATAAAAAAAATAACAACTCTCAATTTCTTGAAAGTTGCTATTTTCATTGGCTGGGCTGGCTAGATTCGAACTAGCGCATGCCAGAGTCAAAGTCTGGTGCCTTACCGCTTGGCTACAGCCCAATATATATGGGGTGGAAGATGGGACTCGAACCCACGGTCTCCAGTGCCACAAACTGGCGCGTTAA
>CASEIZ010000058.1 GCA_949288185.1 uncultured Eubacteriales bacterium
TCTTTATTAGCTTTTAACACTTTTATTTCTTTCATTATCTTGTTACCTCATATATAAATTTTAAGAATTTCTTTCAATTATAATATCCGATACTGTTAAATTTGTTTCATTTAAAACATTATCTAAAATTGTTTTAGCTACATCTTTAGGATTCATAAAAGATTTTTGTTTTTCCTCTGATATATAGTCTCTGCTATTTTTATAAAAATCTGTATTGATTCCGCCAGGATAAACTCCAATTACTTTTACACTAGTTCCTTTATAAGCTACTTTTAAACTTTCTGTATAACCTTTTTCTCCCCATTTAGTAGCACAATAAACCGCTTCTTGTTTATTTCCTCTTAACGCTGCCGAAGACATGATATTTACAATTTTTAAATCTTTTTCATTTTTTGCTTTTAATACTTCTGTTGAAAGTAAAATCATTCCTTCAAGCCCTTTAAAACATTTAGTAATATCGTTTTTATTATATAATGTTGGCACTTTGAAGGATGGCTCTCCTGCATTATTAATTAATATTTTTATATTTCCTAAATTTGATATTTCTTTAATAGTATTTACAATAAATTCTTCATCTGAAATATCGCCAATAAATCCTTTATAATTTTCTTTATATGTATTGTTTAACATTTTCATTTTTTCAAAATCTCTATCTATATTACATACAAATAATCCTTTTTCAATAGATTGTTTTACTAATTCTAAGCCTAACCCATTTGCTCCTCCAGTTATAATTATTATTCTATTCTTCATATTATCCATCTCCAATATAAATTTATTATACTTATACCATATTTATTTGAAAAAATCCAGTTTTCTTATTTATTTGCATGTATAAATTCTCCTTTATATTATTAGAGACTTACCATTTCTGGTAAGCCCCAATAAATTTATTCACTCTCTTATTTGTTAGTCGCTCAAAGAGGTGGCGACAAACACATTTATTAAAAACAATGATGTTCTTAATTATTAATTTGCTCTATTTTCAATAAATTTTGCTTATTATTTCTACATTCCATGTTCATAAAATTTTTTCTTCAAATCCTAATTTTTAATAAAATTTCTAATTCTTTCTATCATACTAAATGTTTTTTATTATTTTACAAATTATTTATTTCTATTTCTTCAACGATATATCCTTTTCCACCTACTAAAACATTTGATATTAAATTATTATTTTCTTCTAAAAAAACAATAATTTGAGACGGATTATCTAATTCATATCCTTGTTCAAATACATATTTATTCTTTTTTATTCCATTTTTAAATAAGTAACAAGCTAAAGCACAATTTGAAGTTCCAGTTGCAGATTCCTCATTTATTCCATATAATGGTGCAAAATTTCTACAAATTGCTGTTAACTCTTCATCATTGTTTAATGTAAACATATGCATACCAATTACATCTTTTTCTTTACTTATCTTTTTCATTTCTTCAAAATTAGGTTTTATTTTTCTTAAACTTTCTCTATTATCTATCGGAACTAATATATCCTTTAGTCCTGTAGAAACAATTTGTATTGGATACTCTTCATTTAGCATATTAGTATCTATGCATTTTTCTATTTCATGTTTATCTATAATATCATAATACTTTGGTAAATTTTGTTGCATTAGTATTAAGTCTTTCTTTATTTGTATATTTAATATTCCTGATTTTGTTTCTATTTTATATGATGATTTACTTAATTTTTTTAAATTATTTAAAACTACAAATGTAGCAATAGTAGCATGTCCACATAATGGTACTTCTTCTACTGGCGTATAATATTACAACTTAAAATCTGCTTTATCGCTTTCTGAAATAAATGCTGTTTCTGAATATCCTAATATTTGAGCTACCTTCATTTTTTGTTTGACAGTCAAATTATAATCATTGATTAAAACCCCTGCTTTATTTCCACCTTTTTCATCTTTAGAAAAGGCACTTGCTACATATACTTTTATCATAAATTCATTTTCTCCTTTTTTAGAAATTATTAATATTTTTCAAACTTTTTACTCTACTTTTATATCTTTTTATTATATCTAAATTAGCACAACTAATCATAATTAATAAAGTCTTCTTTTAACAATCCTGTTACATGTTCATCAACATATTCTTTTGTTGCTAAGCATAAATATTTTTTTCTTCTTATCCCCTCATCTTTATAACCTAATTTGTGTTGCATATTCTTAGATTTTTCATTACCTTTAAAATATCCATTTTCTAATCTTCTTAAATTTAATTTTTCAAAGCAATATTTTGCTCTTGTACTAAATGCTTCTATACCATATCCATTTTTTTGATATTTTTCATTTATCCATATTCCACCACCAGCAGTTCCATCTTTCGCATTAATATTTTCTATTGATGTTCCTCCAATAACTTTATTGTTCTCTTTTAAAACTATTGCTAACATTATATTTTTTGAATTTTCTCCTACTTGTTTAGAAAATGCTATAAAACTTTCTGCATCTTGTTTTGTATATGGATACGGAACACTTGCTAACCACTTTGAAACATTGATATTATTTAATCCATTCTGCAAATCCATTATATCCTCATCTTTCCAATCTCTCAAGATTATTCTCTTACTATTTATTATCATATATAATTTCTCCCATCTACTTTATACTTTTTAATAAATCTATGATATTAGAAGTAATTTCATCTATATTACGGTCATTCGTATCAATTTTTTGCCCCTTAAAATCAGTATCAGAAGTATTATATACCTTCTTTCTCCAATCATAAGAATTTATATAATATTTTTCTATTCTTATACCTCTTTTATAAATTTTTACTAAATAATACTTGTCCTTCCTTATCTGCATATTTTTGATATACTTTGCAAGCTCTTATATTGGTTTCCTCTGTTAATACGAAAAATTTATAATATCTCTTTTCATCTCTGATATATTTCAAAACATATTCCATCAATTTAGTCCCAATGCCTTTATTTTGGTATTCAGGAATAACATCAACAGAATGTATATAAAACATTGATTTCCCATCTGGTCTTAACATTCCATAACCATATAAAAATGCAACAATTTCATTTTTACAAATTCCTGCGAAACAGTAATTATAACAATTAATAATGAATTTTTCTATATCTTTTTTTTGAATATCCTTATCATCTATCTTTATTATATCAGGTATAAAATTTATATTATCTTCATTTATTCTGATAAATTTAACATCTTTCATTTAAAACCCTTCTCCCTTTTTCTACAAAATCTTTTCTGTTATTTTTTATTCCATAAACTATTGTTTCTATTGGATAATATTCCTCTACAATATATTGATACTCTTCTGCTTTTCTAATATCAATATCTCCATATAATTTTAAAATATCTTCTCCAAAATCTTTTCCTAGCTCTTCATTACTATCTTCTAAAAGATAAATAAAATCACAATATTCATCTATAATGCCCGAATCGCCAAAATCTATTATTCCCACTAATCTTTTGTTTTCATCTAGCAATAAATGATTACAACTAAAATCATTGTGGCACAAACATTTTTTATCATCAAATATAGTTGTATTTTTTAATCTTTCAAAAAAGTTTTCTATATAATTCTTTTCTTTTTCTGTTAAATCTTGATATATTGTTTTCTTCAATAATGCAAAATCTTCTAAACAATTTTGCTTATTGTTAATAGTATAATTTTTTATTTCTGAAAAATCTAAATTGTGCATATCTTTTAAAAATTTTGCAATATCTAATTTTAAAATCTGTTTTTCTTGTTCTTTCATTTCGTTATATATTTGTGAATTTAAAAATTTTCCATCAATTCTCTTATATCCCATAATTGATAATTCATCAGTAATATAAGCATAATCAATTTTGGGTATTTTTATATCGGTTTTTAAATTTTTATTCAGAAAATCCAATACTGTTTTTTCTTTTTTATATCCTTTTTTCTCGTTAGTACTTATTTTTATTTTGAAAATGTATTCATCATTTATTAAATATGCTTTACTATCATAACCTTCGCCAATCAATGTTGCACTTTTAACTTCTAAATCGAATTTATTTTTAATTAGTTCTTCTATTTTTATAAAATTCATTTATTTATTACCTCTATTTTTTTAATTAAATCATAATATTTAAAATAATATTGCATTTAGGAAATATTTTTCAAATAAAATTTTCTAAAATCCATTTTGTTATTTCTACAACTCACAAGTTTTCAATACGATTGTATCATTTATTTTCACATTACACAACTAAACTAATCTTTTATACCTTATCACTCTTGCAATTTCTTCTATAATAGTCTTATTTGTAAAATAGTATTTATCATATTTATATCCAAAGATTTTTTCAAAATTTGTCGAACATAAAAAATAGATGTTAAAGAGTTCTATAATTCTAACCTTTTTAATTTTGATAACATAGATGATTACAGACCATTGCTTGAATGGTCTGTATTTTTCATTAATCCTCTTCTATCATATCATAAAAAACATTTTCAGATATAATTTCTATATCCTGCCCTGACATTTTTAGTTTTTCTGCTTTCTTTTGTTTGTTACTTTTTCCATCTTTTATATTCTTACAATAATCATTATTACCTAATATTAAATAATTTGTTTTAACCGTAACATTATCTCCACAAATTCCACCTAAGTTTGCAACTATTTGCATAGCATTTTTTCTAGACATCTTTTCCAAAGTACCTGTAAATACACATACCTTTCCATATAGTGGATGTTCTTCATCGAATTCTGTATTTTGAGATACTATATCATTTGCTTTAAGTTTGTATGAACTATGGTGTTTTTTAAATTGTTTTTTGAAGTCGTTTACATTTTCATATTTACTTATAGCTAATTTTGACAATTCGTTATAGATTTCATTAGTTAAAATACAATCATTTAATGCCCTATGTTCTTGTCTTGATTTTTTTTCAAAATATTTTGTCAAATCATCTAACCTATGATGTTCTAATTCTGGTAATAATTTTCTTGACATTCTCAATGTATCTATAAAATCATTAGTCAAGGGAATTGGCAAATATTTTATATAGTTATCATACAAAAAATTAATATCAAAATTTATATTATGTCCAATCAAAATATCATTGCCAATAAATGCATTAAATGTTGGCAAAACTTCACTTAAGTCAGGCGACTTTCCTAACATATTATTAGTTATTCCTGTTAAGTTCGATATAAACTCATCTATATATTGTACTTTTTCTCCATCTTCTATATAAAAATCTAATGCATCATCATTAGCCAAAAAACTTTGTCTGGGTTTAACCAATTTCGTATATTTATCTATAATTTCACTATTTCTTATTTTCAATGCACTAATTTCGATAATTTCATTATAAGTAGAATCTAATCCTGTTGTTTCTATATCTATTACTGTATAATCTTTAATTATATCAATAATGCTATTACCTTTGTTAATCCTTTTATTTTTTGTTTTGTTTTGATTATCATTTATACTTATTTCCATTTTTCCATTTTCATTTATTTTTGTTTTTATTTCAAATTCTATCATAAATTATACCTTCTATATATTTTTATTCTTACCATAAAATATCTTTCCTGATTCTATATTTTGCTTATATTGGCATCCTTTAGCCAATTTTTTATCTGGATTTATACATTTTAGTGCATTCGAACATTCAATATATCTAGAACAACATCCAAAACTATCTGCAGGTTCATTTAAATATAAATATTTATATATTTCTTTTAATTCATAATCTAACTTTTTTATATCTTCAATATCATTTATGTATATTTTTATATATATGTCATTTTCTTTATATTTAACTTCTTCAAACTGTTTTAAAATTTTTTCTAAATTAATATTATCTAATTTTCGAATCTCAACAAACATTTTTACTTTTTGAAAAGTAATTTTTAATAAAATATTTTTAAACACAGTAAATGAAATTGAATTGTTTTTATTAACATTAATCGTTATTTTTTCTCTCTCATCTTTTGAAATTATATCATCACTAATGTTATTTATTATGCTATCTAATATTCCTAGAATTTTATCTTCCATATAACTCCTCCATACAAATTGTTATTTTATCTATTAGATATATTATCATAAACCATATTAATTATCAAATCTCCTTTAATAACACAAGCAATTTCTTTAATAAAGATTTTATTCGTAAAATAGCATTCATCATATTTACGCCACATGTAATTTATCTCCCCTGTAATTTGAACTTACTATAGATATTAAAATTTGATATTAATTAAATCCTTATTAGCATAAATATTATTAAAATATTTATAGAAAATATCTACTAAACTGTTTATCTTTTGTATTAAAATATATTTGTCTTTTTTATAATTTTTGTCATACTCTAAATTTAATTGTTTATCACTTATAGAGCAATAAGAACAAATTAAATCAGCATTAGTATGAACATAATTGCAATTTACTTTATAAATATTTAAAAATAAATCAGAAACCTCTGGTTCGACTTCTTTTACCTTATCAACCATCTTTGATATTGATAATCCACTCCAATAATATAGTTCATTTCTATTCTTTATTTTATATTTATCTTTAAATTCATTGTATTTTTTTGAGGTTATTTCTTCATAATCATTTTTATTTATTTTTTCTTTTATATCATTTGTTGATATTTCATATAATAATACTCTTTTTACATTTTGATATTCTACAAATCGTATATATAAATTTCCTCTATCAGTTTCACAATAAAGAAAATCTATTAAAATTTCAAACATACTTCTAATAATAATTTCTCCAGCTACGGCTATATGACTATTGTCTAATACTGCCACACTTCTTAACAAATCAATAAAATTAAATAGCATTAAACAAGGGGTTAAACGAAAACTTTCATAATCTCCTGTTAAATTAACTGATTTTAATAAATTTTCCAATTTTTCTATGTGTTCATTATATTTATTTAATTTTACAGAATCTATATAATTATCATTCATATTTTTTCTCCTATAAATTTATTATCTAAAATCATTAAATTATAGTACACCTTATTTAAAAGGTTCCTCTTTTTATCGCCCATTCTAAATCACTATAATCCGCTATTTTCATTTCATATAAATTCTTACAATTTATATGAAATCCTATTTTCTTTTCTAACTCATTTAATATATTCACATCTTTTATTGTTGTAAACCATTCTCTATTTCTAACAATTCTAATAAACCAATCTTTTAATCTTCTATCATTTAAAATATTCATGGATAATTCAAATTTACCGTTTTTTATTCTTTTTTCTAACAATTCAATACAATACTTATCTAATTCTTCGCATATATGTGGTGTAAATGAATATTTTCCATAATAATAAAATGATGAATATGGCTTAAATATGACTTTTTTATTACAATATGGACACATAGCATAAAAAACATTCTTTGAAGTAGGTCTTACATCTTCTGGTTTAGTTCCATCATTATGTTTATAATCCCAGTATTTTTCAATCTCTTTCCACTTTCCCAATAAACTTTGTTCTTTTACCTGTTCTCTTAAATTTTCTAATGTTTTTATTTTCAAAATATCAAAATCTAATTTTTTTATTGTTTCAATATTTTTGTCATACCTAATATTAATAAAATTAATAATTGCATTAATAACTTTATCTATATTATCATATTTTCTATTATAATTGTAAGTGTAATAATCACAATCAGGTTCTTTTAAGCCAACTTCTCTAATTCTAAATATAGTAATCTTATTTTGTCTTGCCAATTTATTTTTATCTGACTCACTTTTCTCTTTGTGCCAACGAAGGCCATCATACTCAATTGCAAGATCTAATTCGGGAATGAATATATCAAACTCCGAATTATAATGCATCCAATTAAATTGTTTTGCTCTTATGGCATTCGGAAAAATCTCTTTAATATAAGTATAAACATACTGTTCTGGTCTTGATGTTTTTAGTATTTTGCATAAATCGTTTATTTCATGTTCTATACTATCTATATTTATTTCATCCACTACTTTTTCTCCTTATACACATTTTTACATTTAAATTTTTGCTTTTCAGTAGTTTATATACTTTTTCCTCCATCTACAAGATAAATCGAACCTGTTGTCCATAAAGATTTATCTGACAATAAAAATTCTATTGTTGGTGCTATATCTTTTTTTGCATCTCCTATTCGTCCTAATGGATATGATTTCTTTTTATCTTCTGACCATTTATCATATCCTTCTTGAGTATAATCACCACTAGCTACATAAATATTTGTATATACTGCAGCTGGATTTACACTATTGACTCTTATATTATATTTACCAAGTTCTTGCCCCATATATTTTGTTAGCATATCTACTCCTGCTTTACTTGCACAATAAGCAATTGAACCTCCTGCCCTTTCAGAAGACATAGATGAAATATTAACTATTGATGGATTTGTTCCCTTTTTTAATAAAGGTAATAAAGTTTTCGTTAATAAAAATATTCCCGTTAAATTTATATTGATTGAATTATTCCATTCTTCTAAAGTTTGTTCTTCTATTCCTCCTAATTTTATAATTCCTGCAGAATTTACTAAACCATCTAATCGACTATATTTACTATTTATTTCTTCATATATCTTTTTACAATCCTTTTCTAAACTTATATCTCCTTGCAAAAAAGTAACACGGTTAACATTATCACGTAATTTTTCTTTTGCTAGAGCTATATTTTTCTCTCCTCTTGAAACTGAAATAATCTCATAATTTCTTTGTTCTAATAAATATTCTATTGTTCCAAATCCAATTCCACTTGCTCCTCCTGTTATTAAAATGATTTTCTTTTTATCCATCTTTCCATCTCCCTTAAATATTATTTTATATATCTCCATTATTTAAAAGTAGAATAATTATCATTTAGTAACAATCTTTAGATATATTATCATAAACTATATTAATTATCAACTTTCTATAACACTTAATTTTAATGCTATTACAAAGGATATTTTTCCGAGCAAAACCTCCGAGCAGATTCCGAGCAGAAAACAAAAATCAATGAATAATGACAAATAATTTTGAAAATAGATTGAATAATGAAAATAGCTAAAATGCAATCATATCAATACTTTTAAATACTTTTGAATAAAAATAAAAAAAGCTGAAATTGGTTAAAATTTCAACTTTTTGGTGCCAACGAAGTAGTTATCTACAACTTTTTTGGCTCTCTTGACAATTGATACAAATATCAATCAATTTATTAAAGTATATCATATTTTTTATGAATTGCAATAAAAATATCTATTTTTCTAAATATTTTATAATATTATTATATTTGTAAAAAGCAATGGCTTCACACTTTTAGTGTGAAGCCTACTGGTCTTCTAATTCCAAAAATCATCTGGCATTTTTTCAAATCGTGACAAATCCAATTTGTAAGCATTCCATTCTACCAATATGATTACCTCCTTTAAATTATTTAAAAGATTTCGCTGACTTGACCATTGTCAATTTAAAACACTTGTGTTTAGACTTAATAAATTACTGGGATATCCGACAAATTTCTTAATCTTACTGCTGCATAAATTGCTTTACGCTCCGACATATCTGTAAAACATCCTACTATAATTTCATGTGGCGGAATTTTATAGAGATATGCAGCTGTCTTGATTACATCATCTAGCCAATTATAGTCAAGATAATTATAGAAGTTAAGGTTAGGATTTTCTCCGTAGAGAATATCATATCCTCTCTCCACAAACTCTCGCGTTAATTTAGCCATATTTGAATTATTTTCAAGTGGATATCTTTCTTTTATTTCTTCATTTGTAAGTAGCCGTGCATTATGCAAAAACATTCCTCCATAACTGGATTCCCATTCAGCCATTTTATTTTTCCTCCTTTACAATAATTATTGTTAAAAGTTACTATATATAAAACTTGCGATTGCAAGATAATTAAATTATGAAAATAGTATACCATACAATGTTGAAATATTCAATATTTTGAGTAACCTATTTCAATATCGTCATCTTATCTATATGTTTATATATTTTTATTTAACATTTTTTTATTTTCTTTTTCTAATTGTTTTAAGCTTTTTTTGGGTGTAGGCAAATCCTCAGGCATAGTTCCGTCCAGCTTCTTTAATTGCTTTTCTAACAATTTTTCCAATATTATAATGGGTTTTATTTGCCTCTTTTTCTGTTTGAACATTATCTTTTTTCAATCTTTGTTCTGTTTGAGAAATTCTAAATAAATTCGCAATAAGCTCATCACTTCCCATATTATCCAAAATATCTTCTCTATATCTTAATCCTTTTCTTTTTGCAATATCATCAGCAGTCTCGCCATTGTATAATCCTTTATAACCTGCATTATGAAATTTATCAAAATTTTTAACTCCAGCATTTTTAGCAGTTTGATTAAGCGAATAATTCCCTTTTCTGGTTAAATTCCTTTGATAAAATCTTTTTTCATCTTCAGTTAACATACTATATTCTTTTTCACTAATTTCTTGTTTTCTAGTTTGGACTGCAAAATATGTTTGTGCAAGAGCAATTACTTTTTTTCTACTATCTCCATTTTGTGCTATTAAATAACAAGCATATCTATTTAATTTATAATCTTTAATTATAGATTTTCTTCCTTTTCCAGAAATTATTGACTTGTCGACATCGACAAAGCAATCAAGCACACTAATATCACTATTTTTGCAAGATTCCTTTGCTTTATTTATAACATTTTCAAATTTTCTCCATTCTTTATAGTTTAAAACAAGTTGTAATTCTCTAGCATACCAAAATTCTATTCCACTTTCATCAATGTGTTTTATATCTTCAAAATTTGCATTAGTGTAATTTTCTTTTTTACTTATTTCATTCACAAATATCATCTCCATTTCTCTTTATGATATATTGTATTATATTTTAAAGTAAATTGCAATAATTTTACGAATATTTGTTTTGGCTTTTTATACATTTTTTACAAGAAATTATGGAAAATGTTGATATTCTATCAAACATTATGCAAGTTCTATCAAATAATTGAAAATATAAGAATTTTATGTTACAATTGTTTTGTAGCAATAGTTACTTAAAATTTTAATGTTGGAGGTATAATGTTATGAAACAACAGCGGAAAGATTTACAGCCATTTGATATGAATCGCCTCGAAGAAATTCGCAAGTTAAGAAGCGAAATGTATTGTGGGGGCAACAACAAACTTTTTTGGGATGAGCTTGAAGCAGTTATTACAAGCGAAAGTTATACCCAAAGTGATGAATGGGAACGAATGGACAACGATGATGTTGTACTTGGTGAGGTATGGAGTCAGCCGATTGGAGAATTTTACTACAAGAATACCGTGCATAGATTTGCATATTTGTATGTGGAATCTCAAGGCTTGGTAATTGGAGAACATGGACATTCAGAACAAGTTCATGAGGGAAGAATGTATAGGCGATATAGAAGGCAGTGGGCAGAATGGTATGTCTTTCCTGATGGCAGAATGGAATTGTGCAGAAAATATCTTACTCACAAATTAGTGAATAACTTCGGTAAACCCATTTATGTTCTTTCCATCAAAATCGGTAGCAACGGTAACAGAACCAAGGACTGGAATTGGTCCTTTTAATCCAACATAATTGGATAATAATCCAATTCGAGACTGCATTCTAAGACAAACTTGTCAAAGAATGCAGTCTTGGTATTATGAAATAAATTTTCAATTATTTTATTTACCAATATATTAATTCTTTAAATACAATTTCTTCTGCTTGTGCCTTAATAGAATTCATTGTTCCTACCCAATAAAGCACATCAGTATTTTTCATATCTTCTGTTAAATCACTTTTTTCTTTTAGTTGGTCAATTATTTGCTCTACTCTTGTTTGAGCTGTTTCTTGTATTTCTTTTAAATGAGTATTCAAAGTTCCATTTATAAGCATTATAGTATAATCAGCTTTTCTATACTCTTTTAGATATTTTAATTTCATTCTTCCATATTTATTTAAAACAATTTTTTCTTCTTTTGGTGCTACTATATTAGGAATATAGTAATCTCCTTTTAAATGATATTCAATACCTGTTCTTTCATCAATTTTTGTTTTTGGTAATTTATTATTCATAACATTTTCCTCCTAAAATCTTATATCATTATTTTTCTTTTTACTTTTATTTTTCTTATTCTCATCTGGTATCGTTACTTTTCTATAAATATTATTTGCAATTTCATTATCATTGTCGTCAAATACACCATTTCTATATAAATCATCACTAACAATTTTGTAATTTTCATTTTTATCATAGCAAATTCTTTTATGAAAATGGCTCATAATATTATGCCAAAAATTCTTAAATTTTTTCAATTCTTGTTTTATTTTTTCCTTTTCAGTTTGTAATTTATTTATGATTTTATCTTTAGTAGATAATTCACTTTTAAGATTATCAATTTCATCATCTTTTAACTCTATTTGATATTTAAGTGAGCGATTTTCTTTTGCTATTTCAAAAGTACTATTTTCAAAATCACTAATTGCCATATATAAGTCATTTACACTTCTTACTGTTTGAGTAATATCTTTTACATCTTCTGTATAATTTTTCAATTTCTTGACATCCTCGTTTGAAATAATCATATTATTTTTGTTTAGCTTAGTAGGTTTTAAATTATCTAATATTTGAGTTATATTATTGCTTTTGTTATCAAGTATTTTGGTTTTATTATTAGCTTCAGTTAGTTTTTGTTCCTTTTGTTTTAGCTGTCTTTTGATTTCTCTGTAATTGCTCATTTCTTTGACATTTATATCTTGATTTCTACCTTTTTTCTTTTGTTTCAATAAAGAATTTTCACGATAAATTTTATTATATGATTTTATACAACAATTTCTCATTTCATCTTGTATTCGTTGTAGCGATTCTTTCGTAAATACTTTTGATTTTGCTGGTTGCTTTCTCATACCTCTTTTATAATCTTCTTTTATTGGAACACCAACAATATGCATATGTGGAGATGTTTCGTCAAAATGAATTACTGCATTAGCTACTTTAAATTCTGGTACAATTCTCATTAAATCTTGCACTTGTTCTTTATAAACTTGTACCATACCTTTTTTGTAATATTCATCTTTATCATTCCAAAAATCCATATCTCCAAGTTCTATTATAATTTCACAAGCCAAGTCTTTTTGTTTATCTTGTGATATATGCTTAAAATAATTCTTTATTTTTCTATCCTCTCTAGTTTGTTTATTATTATATTCAATTCTTGCCTGTTCAAATTCCTGAAAATATAGATTTTGAACATCTTTGTATAAATTATCTGTTCCATAAATCGCACAGATTTCATCTTTATAATTATCATAATCTCTTAAATTATGCTTATTTACTTTTGATAACTGTGTAGCATTTTGTATTCCATTATTTGAAAATGAAGTTTCGCCAGATGGATTATTTTTTGCAATTTCTTTTGCTTTTATTGTTTTATTTTTATCACTGCCTAAATGAATAGAATATGCTAATTCTTCGCTCATCTCTTTTCCTCCTTTAGCATTTACTTCGTAGGCACAGAAATTTTACTTTGACAAAATTCCTAACCCCCTATGAGTTTTGACATTCTATCAAAACTCGGGGGCTCTGCGAGGCAATAAATTTTCTCCCACTGGGATAAAATTTATCCAAATTAACTCGTTATAAAATTTATATTTGCTAATTGCAAATACAAATTTATTCTCGTTAATTTGTTGTTGCAACATAGTAGATATATTTTAATAGTTGCAACAATTATTCTGTATCTTCTTCGCAGAATTTTACTGGCTTTACACCTACTGAAATAGGTTTAAGCTCTTTCATATAAAGTACACTATCATTTGTTTCATCTGGTATATAATCAAATGCAGTATCAATCTCTTGCATTTGGAATTTATCTTCTTCACGAATATAAATTATTCCAAATTCATAAATTTCCATTTTATTATCTGGATCAAGTTTATAATAATCTTTTAAAGGAAATACCCTAACAATAGCAGAGTTATCTTCAACAAAATTAAAATAGAATACTTGCTTATCAACATAGTATGTTGCTTCTGTATAACTTACATCATAGTATTGTTTTAATCTCATAATAATTTCACTAACCTCTTTTTCAGGTAGGTAGTTACTAAATCTAATATTACCTAATACATTACCAAAAATTGCAGGTTTAGTTGTGTCTATATAACCATTATCAAATAATTCTTGACAAGGTTTACAAATTGATTCTCGAAAATTTATTTGTTTAACAGAAATATCATTACTAATTAACTCTAATTCAATATCATCAACATATTTCATTATTAGTTCAGCTTGTTCTTGTCTAGTATAATCTTTCCAAGTTTTAGTTCTTTCTTGATATTCTTTATCTAGCTTTATTTTATTTATAAAGTCAATATCTCTTTTTAGTAAAATATCTTTTGGTGTAAATCTTAATTCTTCTACACAGTCAGTAGTATCTAATTTACTTTCTAATTCACTAATTGATTTCTCGACTATTTTCTTTTCCTCGTTATATTCTTTTAATTCAAAAACTCCATTGATATAGGCTTTTTTAATTCTTTCAAGTTTATTTTTTTGTTCTTTTATTTCTTTTTCTAATTGTTCTTTTGGCTCATCAAACTTTTGCTTTATCATAGGCAAGAAGAATTGATTTACAACAGAATCATATTCTGTTAATTCATCTATAAATTGACTAAAGTAATCATTTATAACTTTTTCTTTAAATTCAATTTTACAGTCATTACAATAGTAGTAAAAATAGGTATTTCCATTTTTCTTTGTAGTGGCTTTTCCTCCCAAAATCCTACCACATTTAGGGCATTTTAATTTTTGTAAATATAAATAAGTCAATGTTCTTTTGTAACTTCTTGAATTTTTCTTTTTTTGTACTTGACAATCTTCCCACATCTCTTTAGAAACAATAGGCTCTACTACATTTTCATAATAAGTAGGATGTTTTGTTCTTTTGCCGTGAACAAAATCTCCTTTGTATATTTCATTTTCAAGAATATTAACAATAGTGGAATCTCTCCAATTTTCTTTTCCTAATACTTTTTCATCATTAAATAAATTACTTATTTTTTGATAAGAATAACCGTTATAATATAAATCAAATATTCTAACTACAATATCTTTGGTAGAATAATCAATTACTAATTTTTTATCTTCGTGTTTATAACCTAATGGAGCAATATGAGGAATATGTCCTGACTTTATTGCACCTGCTAAACCTATTTTTGTTCTTTCACTTGTTCTCTCAATTTCATTTTGACTTACACTCATTAAAAGTCTTGAAATCATTTTACCATTTGCACTTGTTGTGTTTATTTCATCATTAACACAGTCTAAATAAGCACCATTTTCATCTAAAAAAGTCATTAAATTTTCCCAATCATAAATACTTCTTGTTATTCTGTCTAATTTTAGAGCAACAATAGTATTTATCTTTTTAGCTTTTATATCATTTTTTAATCTTTCAAATTCTGGTCTATGATTACCAGTTTTAGCACTTATTCCAGCATCTTCATAATAGTCTACTATCTCATAATCTTTAAACTTACAAAAAGCTTCTAATCTTTCTCTTTGCTCTGGTAAACTAAAACCTTCACGAGCTTGGTCTTCTGTCGATACTCTCATATATAAACCACATTTTTTCTTTTCTTCACTCATTAATATCATCTCCAATCTCATCTTTAGGTATTAGTAATGCATATCCAGTTGTTTGTGGTTCAAAAGACATAAATTCTGATTCATCAACTTGGAAGTATTCATTGTTTTCAATCAGATTCAATGTTTTAGTGTCGTTATACATTAATACCATTTTATATTCACTCATTGCATATATTCCAAAAATTAAACCTTTAATCTCTCTATGTTCCTTAAGTATTTCTATGTTTTCATTTGAGAATGGTAGCAATAATGATGGTGAATTATTTTTTCTTCTATAATAATAACTTCCTAAAGGAGATACATCTTCTGCGAAAAACCAGAATTCTATTTCTTTTTCATTTCCAAAATCTTTTATAATATGTTCCTTATATTCAGAAATGTTATCTATATGAGATAATAAAACTTTTTTGAAGTTATCATAATATTGCTTTAAACTACTTGTATTTTTTATTTTGTCATGAATCATTAACTCTCCCTTTTCTTTTAGTTGAGATTTAATTGCTTTTTGCATTTTCTGCTCAATAAGATTTTCTTGAATTTTATAATTACTGCCATCTTTATTATTTTTATAACTATCAAATTCAAAATGTTCAATTGCTACTATTTTATTATCATATATTGATAATATATCTGGTCTTTCATATGGCTTCATATTTCTAAATAATTTATCTACTTCTTCCTGATTAAAATCTGAATAAGTAATACCAGTTCCGTCCTTTGAAAAATATTTACTTATAATTTTTTCTAATTCATTCATTTAAATATAAACCTCCTCTAAAAAAGAGACATCATAGTACACACTAATACTAATGACATCTCTCAAACAATTTTATTATATAATACATTTTTTTATAAATCATATAATCATCTCCATAAACATAATTGGTTTACTTTGAATATTATATCATAATTTGTAGAAATGTCAAATATTGGTATTTATATACTTTTTATATATTCTTCTAACTCTGATAATTTAATCTTTTTAGTCAAATTTGAAATATATACATCATTTGAATAATTAAAAACTAAAAAAGTAATATTTTTAATAATGACTTTATGTGGTTCAATATATGTAAGGTTAGTTTTTTCTAATTTTCTAATGCTACCATTTATAAAAGTAGGGGTAACTTTTGAAAACTCACATATAAATTCAATTCGCTGTTTTAGACATTTTTCAAATTGTAGTTCTTGCTTAATTATCTTCATTCTTTTACACCATCCTTTCGTTTGGATGATTTTTATATTGTTTATAGACAACAAAAAAATCAACCAGATTTTATTTTCTGATTGATTTTGTATCAATACTGTTCTATTAGTTCGAACAGAAACGTCATTGGTGCAGATGTCAAAAAAGTACCCCTTTTTCAAAGCCTCTATTTCTGCGAAAAAATCGACATCAAAGGTGTGTTGGGTCTACCAAATGGGTCTCCATCAGATAAAAAAATGCTTAAAACATAGTATTTTCAGTGCTTACATAGATTTATTGTAATTGTTTAAAATGATATTGTAATTGTTTATGTTATACTATAAAAATAGAGCAATGAGTAAGTACACACATCTTACTCATTGCATTGCTCTTATTTTATCATTAGACTTGGAGCTACTTATATATGTAGGATTTACTTAAATATATTTAAACTCTAAAAGTCCATTTCTTTTGAAAGTTCCTTTATTGTGTATTCTTTCTTAGATTTCTTATCTACAAATCTTATTTCAAAGTCGCATATATCTGCAAATTTTTTAATTGTGTCAAAACTAGGGTTACTATATTCTGTTTCATAATTAGATATTGTATTATCTGCTAAGTTTAATTTATTTCCAACTTGGGTTTGTGTTAAACCTCTAATCTTACGAATATTTCTCAAAATCATTCCTATCATATTTACCACCTTTGTAGTTTATTATGGCAAAATATGACTTAAATATCATAAAATCTCGATATACTCGAATTTTTTTAACAATTTTTATTGCTTATGCTCATAGTAGATGTTATAATTCTTAATATAAGTTCGAGAAACTTGAGGAGGTGTGTGCGTTGAACCATAAACTATTAAGCATATTATTTGTTGTTTTATTAGTAATAGATATAGGAATTGCTTATGCTATAACAATACCTTTAGGCATACAAAATGAGATATTATTTCAATCTTATACTGCTATGAATTATACTATCACTTATGAAGTTATAATATGGTTTGCTTTAGCATTAGTTGAAGCCTTTATATTAGATAAAAAAGAGCAGGGAACATATTAGTTCTTGCTCTTTTACATTCATATATTTTTAGAAATTCTCACTTGGTAGAAACATACCATAGCCATTTGATACTGGTGTATCTTGATTTAATTCTAGTAATTTATTGTTGTCTAATTCATTTGTAAACTCTATTAAATAACTGATAGACTTTCTTTTTAATGGTATATCTTCAAGTATCTTACATTTTCCTAGTCCACTTGAACTTGCGTATTCTTTGCCTTTTTCGTGATAGAACTTACTAATTCTAAGTATTACTTGCTTTTGAGAATTATAATCTAATGAAAACTTAAGATAGTTTTCTTCGTCTATTTCAATATTCTTAAATAGAATTTTCTCTCCGTGACATAGATAGTAATGTGTATCTAATTTCCAGCCATTATTGCATTGACTATTTATTTTCTTTATTTGCTCTTTATTTATAATAGCCATACATTCTGCTCCTTTCTTATGAATTCCTATTTATAGGTTGGTTCTTTTATAATCTTCTTTGTTTATCTGTTCAAGTGCTGAATTCTTGTAATTGTTCAATTTACCAGTAAACCTATAAATAATGGGTGCTAATAAAAGTTGAAATAAGGTCAAAATAAGAGCAATAAAATAATAATAACAAGCTATTCTAATCTAGCTTGTTATTATTACTATTATTTATGTTCTAAATCCTATTACACTTTTTACATTCTCTCTAGGAATTTCAGGTATGCAGTCTTTAGTTACAATTTTATTTTTAGCATTGCTATATATATAATTCTTCATAATCTGTTGGGCTAAACTCTTTATATATCGGCAATTTCCAAAGTCAATATTCTTCTTAGCTTGTTCTATGTTTTCTATAACTTTCTTTTCTGCCTCTTTGTCTAGTTTAAGCTTATATGGTTCTAGTTCCTTATCTAGTACATTCTTTAGGGTGTCTGTTGTGTAATCTTTGAACTCTAATTTTATTCCTATTCTTGATTTCATTCCGTGGGTTGATATTTATCATATCTTCGATTTCTTGTTTGTATCCTGCGAATATAATAATATTATCTGGTTTTTCCATATATTTTAAAAGTTCTGTTAATGCCTCTTTCATATATGGGTTGCCGTTTGAATAACCTGTACTTGCTATTTGGTATGCCTCGTCTATAAATAGAATTCCACCTTTTGCTTTTTCTAGTATATCTCTTGTCTTCCTTTTAGTCCAACCTACATATTCGCCCATTAGGTCATTTGGCAATACTTCTATGACTTTGTTCTTCTTTATTATTTTATTATTATAAAATTCTTTGGCTATTAGTCTTGCAACTGTTGTCTTGCCGTGTTCCGTGGGTTTCCTAAAAAGCACATATTAAGATTTTCTTTTATTATATCTGGGTTGTTCTTTCGTGCTTGTTGGTTAAATGTAGCAAACTTAATAATTTTATCTATTTCGTCTTTGATATATTCTAGCCCTACCAACTTTGATAGGTCGTTATCTTGTGAATTTGACTTTTTACTCATTTTGTCTGTATCTTCTATTTTGGGAATATCTACTATTTCTAAACTTTTCCTATTAGAAGATATATAAGACTTTATAGATTTTAGAAACATATATTGTAAACACATTTCGTCTGTTTTATATACATCTGCTTTTAGATTATGTGTAATCAAACTCTTTAATTCTTTAGTATCTATATTTGTATTGATTTCATTATGTTTATATCTATCTAATAGTCTATTTGCTAATTCTCCAACCGTGCTATTATCATTTGAAATGATGTAATCTGCTTTTTGACTTATAATATGTTCCTCTAGTTCTTCTATTGTATTTGGCATACATTTTAATAATATAAATACAGATTTTGTATCAATTACTTTTTCTATTGTATTGAAATAGTTTTTAATTCCTCCCCAGCCAATAAAATTCTTGTCTATTTCTATTGTATATGCTTGGTTTTTCTCGAATTTAGGTAGTATATCGTCATAGTATTCTGATAGCTTAATATTATCTTGTAGTTTTCCGCCGAATACATCATATTTCTTTAACATATCTGCAAGTAACTTTTCTATATATAATGTGTCAGTATTATCTATTGCTTTGGTTATTATTAGAATTGGTATTTGCAGAATTGACTGTGTATTGTTTTTATAATTAGATAGTAATTTGTTTATATTATGTAGTGTCTTCTTGTTCTTAGTAGTCAAGCTAGATTTATCTATATTTGTTTTCATTTCATTATAAATTTTATTTGCCATAATTATTTCTCCTTTACTTTACTTCGTATATTTCTCCGTCTTCCAGTATTACTGCTTTGTCTGTATATTGCTTTATTCCGTGCTTATTCTCTGTATGAATTGGTATTACTGCCTCTGGGTTTGTTATATCAATTACTTGTTTTAATGCGATATAATCTGCGTGTCCTGATGTATGTAGACTTATAATATCAATTCCTAATTCTGCTATTCTTGACAGGAATTGTTTGTATTCGTCTTCTTCTTTGTAACCGTCCCATAATGAATAGATTAAACAACAGTTGTCTAATACTTTACTTTTTAGCCTTAGCTTCTCAATATCTCTTAACATAGATATTCTTACATTCATTATGAATTTACCGTGTAGTGCTTTTCCTGTTAGTTTCATTTTCTCTTTGTATGGCTCTATATATTGCTTGTATTCCTCTTTATCTTTTAATAGGTATATGAAGCTGGGGAGGAATACCTGTACTTTCTTTGAATTGAGTGCATTTGGTATCTTCTGTGTTACTAATCTAAGTACATTTGATAGAAGTATATCGTGTATAAATGTTTTACCAGTTCTGTTGGCTACTCGTGTTAGAGTGGTTACTCTATCTATATTGGTTGTTGACATTAGGACTAATACTTTATCATAACTCTTGGTCTTTTGTATTATTTCTTCTGCTAGTTCTGCCTCTGTTTGTGCTTTTACTTGTGGTCTTGATAGGGTTGTGCCGTTCTGTAATTAGTAGGTCTACTTTGCCGTATCTTTTTTAGAGTTGGTTTTAATAACTTGCCGTTTATAGCCGTGATTTCTAAAATCTCCGTGTATGCAATATTCTTTTTCCGTCTGCCTCTATTAAGAACATAAATGCCCCATAAGCACTATGGTCGACTGTGTATGGTGTTACTGTAATATCTTTTATATGTATGGGTACTCCGTCTTGCATATCTATTGTATCGTGAGTTATATTTCCTTTGCTTTTGGAGAAACAGAATACAGTTTCAAGTATTCCTCTTGCTAAATCTGACATATATACAGGTATTTCTGGAAGTATCTCGTTTATTCTTCCGACAATGGTCTTGGTGGTGGTGGGTTGTATATATTGCGTTATATATTGGTGTGCCTGTGGTTAGTCCGTTCTATTACAGGAAGTCTTTTTGGCTCTGGGTCGTCTAGGTCATCTCCAAAATCAATTAGTATGCGTGTTCCTTTAGATGTTAGTATTTCTGTAAAAGCACCACCGTATTTGGTTAGTGCCTTTTAATATCTTGATTTGCATAGACTTGCCCCTTATTCATTTAATGTAGTATCTATTTTAGTTATTTTGGCTCCGTCTGTATCATAGGACATATAATGATATTCTATACTGTCTGCTCCTGCTCTTAATTCAAAAGGCTCGAATTTCTTACATTTATTTACTAATTGCTTTGGAACTGCTATACATACTTTTATAGTTAGGTGTGATGTTACTCGTCCGTGAAATCCCATTATTTTATACCATTGTTGCCCCTGTTCTGTATGAAGTAGATTCAATAGAAATATTGCTTTTGATGTTGCATTTGTTAGTATCATTTCAGGTGTTGCTTTTTCTGTTAATGTTTCAATTATGGTTAGTTTTCTTACTTTTGTTCTTGTTAGTATATCTATATAACCGTGTTCTTCCTCTGAGTTTAAAATAATTGGTATAGGGTAGAATAGGTTACTATATTTTATTGGTTGTATTCCTGTTAATAACTTATCATAGGAACTTGTTTTTGCGAACTCTTGTAATAGCATAGAATTGATATGTGCCTGCTCGTCTATTTTACTTTTTGGGTTTATCTCTTTATTAAAAAATTCTAGGAACTTGTATGTGTCTTTGGTATTCAATTCCTCGCCCTCTAATTGAATATCACAATTATAGGTCTTCTTGTTGTTCTCATTGTATTTTTTTGTAGATATTCTTGTTTCTTCTTTTGATATTGATATATCTGCAATAGGTTGTCCTTGGTATCTTGCTTGAATTAGAATTGTATCGGTTGGGGTAGAGGGTACATCTGATAAATAGAATTGTATTGCCTCATATCTTTTGATTTGTTTGTAGAATTGGTCTAGTAGTATCTTGCTCTCTGTTAGTGTCTTTGATATTTCTTCATAAGTTTGTTGCCAGTCTTTTGACTGCTCCAGCATTTTTTGTGCTTGCTCAATTGTTTGTTCTAATAATTTGTTCATATATAATTACCTCCTCTGCTTATTCTAAAGTAGAGGAGGCTTGTGTTCTAGTTCTGGAATATCTTATGTTGGGTTTTAGTCATCTTTTCCTTATGGGTAGGGTTGATATTATATTATCTATTCCCAATGAGGGTATAGTTTCTCTTACACTCATATACGATTTATATTATTGTAGTATATATTTTTTTATAAGATAAGTGGCAATTTGTTCATTGGGTGGAAATAATCTTTTTTCTTTTATATTACATAAAAGATATAAATTCTTGAACTATGCTTTGTGGGTAGAATAGCTAAAATAAGAGGAATAAAGTATAAATTTTTGAATACTTTTTATAGATTATATTCATATTGGGTATAATTTGCTGAAATAGGTATAATAAAAGCAACTGCTATGAGTTGCTCTAATTTAATAGTTTATTGCAAATGTACTTATTGTTGCAGGTTTCTTTTTAGGTTCATATTTCTTTGCTTTTTCCATTGCTTTAGTTAAATATTGTGTTGTTTGTAGATATTGGAAGATGTAATTGTAATCTTCGCTACATTGGTTGGTATCTCTCCTTATATTTGTTGTTTTGTTCTTAAATTCTTCCATATTAGTTAATAGGGAATAGATTAGCTTTAGTCTCTCTTGGTTGTCTTTTGTATTATCTTCTATATTTGATACTTTTATTATTAGGTCTTTTACTTGTTCCTCTAGTTTAGGTATATATACCACTCTTAATAGTTGTTGTTTGTATCTTATAACTTCTTTTTCCTCTAGGGTATGTAATTTTAGGGTTTGTATTATTTTTAGTAATTCTTCCATATCTGCACTTGCAGTTTCTAGGGTTAGAGATGTAAAGTAGTCTTCTATCTTTTCAGCATTTCGTTCTTTTAGTTCGTCTTGTGCCTCTGCGTATATATTTAGGGTAACACTTATATCTTTATGACCCATTAGGACTTGTAATGCTTTAGGGTCTGCTTTTACTAAAACTCCTATTGAGGCATACAAATGTCTCAAGCCGGTGCACTGAAATATCTGCCGTTCTTAAATTCGAAATTTTATTATTAGCTTTTTTCTTCTTTATAGTTATAACTCTAATTCCAGCCTGAACGCACAATTGACGCATTACACGGTTAATATTGCTTTCACTTATTGGCTTATTTCCACCTTTGGAGAATATTAGTGCCTTTGGCTTGTTTTTATTTACTCTAGGCTCTAGTATATCTCGAAGTATTGGGGTTAGTACAATACTTCTTGTGCCGCTAGGGGTCTTTGTGGTTTTTCCGGCTAACTGTTTTATTGAACCTATTTTTTGTAACCGTAGTTTCAACATATATTTTGTTTTGCTCTAGGTCTATATTTTCAGATGTGAGGTCTAGGGTTTCACCAATTCTGAGGCCGCTAAAGAGTTGAACCTTTAATATGTCGGCGTACTTATGTTCACTTTTATTCAAAACTTCTAGGAACTTGATACATTCTTCTCTAGTAAATGGTTTTACTACTTTTGTGTCTTTCTTAGACTTTGGTTTTTTAACTTTGCCCTCTATTTCAAAAGGGTCTTTTTCCTTGATTATCTTTTCTTTTATTACTGCATAATGAAATACCTCTCTTATTAGAGAATAGATTTGATTAAGATAACTTTGAGAAAATCTGTATTCTTCTCGGTCTTTGCTCTGTATAAACTTCTTCATTTTAGGTAATTTCTTCAGGTCGTCGTTTAGGTCGTCTGCCGTAATATTCTTTATTGGTTTTTTACTGCATTTTATATACTTCTCAATAATTGCAGCACTATCATACTTCCTGTTCAAACTGTTGTCTTTTAATTCTCCGTCTTCTTCTTGGTCTTTTAAGAATTGGTACATTAGTTTTAATAGAGTATCAGGCATTTTAGCGAGGTATAAGCCTTTTCTTAATTCCTCTTGTACTTGGTCGTAGTTTTCTTCTACTTGTTTTTTTGTTTTACCATAAACAGGCTTTTTCTGGCCTTTATTATCTGTGTACCACATTCTGTATCTGTCTCGGTCTTCTTGATAGTAAATTGTTATTCCTCTGTATGTTCCTACATTTGGCATAATTATTACTTCCTTTCCTCTTTATTCTTTGAGGGTTGATTTATGTGTAATGCTTTAATTTTTACATAATAGTTTTGATGTTTCTAGTGTTAATATTTTTATTATTGATTATTGCATTTTTAAAAAGACCCCTTATTATATACGAATTAGAAATGAGAGGTCGCTATCATTTTCCGTGTGAAAACAGATTTTATTTGATGTAATCGTTGGTATAACAGAGATAGAAGAATTTTAAACTTTTTTAGAGATTTTTATTGTTGGAGAACGAGGAATTTTAAGCAAAAAATTTTTTTGCTTGATATATATAGGGTTTGAGTCATATTTAAGTATAATTTGTTGGTAAAAATGCTAAACGAAAATTTTGTAACTCGTATATATATATGGGTGGTTTTATTTTTGTGAGATGTTTTATTCAAAATATTTTTTGAGGCTACCCTGATTTATGACCGTTGGTCAAGTTATATTTATATGAAAGGAGGAATTTTTGAATTTTCAAAAGAAAAATCTATTGCTTACCTTAAATTGGACTAGCAATAGAATAATTTGTAACTATTATAATAACCACTATAAGTAATAATACAAGAACTAATATAAGAAGTAATATATGGACTAAGTTTCTAATATTTCAGTAAAGGAGAGATTTTAAATGGTAAAAGAGACTAAAACCGTTATTACAGATGATGACCTACAAAGTGTTTCAGTAGAGAAAGCAGCAAAGTTATTAGAGCAGTCAGTATCACAAATTAGAAAACTAATTGTAGCAAAAGAAATTAAAGCCTTTCATAGTGGCCGTTCTCTAAGAATTAGGAGAATAAAACTATTAGAGTATATTGAGCAAAAAGAGGAGGAAGAACAATGGTAGATTTAATATTTAATGATACAATGCCAATTATGCCTATGATTAACTATACAGGTGAAATAGTATCGTATAAGGCACAAGATATATTACATTGTGAAATGTGGACAAACATTTGCCGTGAGGGTAAAACAGCAGTTAGAAATACAACTTGCACCATATCAAAACTATTACAACTAATTTCAGCAGGATACACTGTTATTCCATGCAAAACTTCTCCAAAGTTTTGCCAACAAATATTATTACTAAGGTATAATTATAGTGATGAAAAAGAAATTGAGCCAATAGCTTTTAATAAAAAAATAATGCCTACATTCATTATAAATCATGAACAGCCCTGCTATTATAGTGTTTCTAGTGCTGAAAAGCAAGCTATATTAGGATATTGTTTTAATGAACCAATAAGAAGTAAAACTTTAATGAAAGCAATTTCTACTAGATTACTGAGCCGTTTAGACAATTATAACTATTGGGGTAATTATGAACTAAAAAGCTATTGCAGTAATTATTTCACTACTAAGGTAACAGGTATAACTATTAGTAATAATATTTATATTCCTGTGGAGGGAGATGTAAGCTATGGAGAGTGATATTGCAAATAATAGGTACACTCGACAAATTCTAAGACTTGGAGAAGTCTTAGAATTAGGAAAACTTAAAGTGTCAGGCAATGACTTAATGTTACTATGTCCTTTTCATAAGGAGAGCAACCCTAGTTTCGGTATTAACACCGAAACAGGGTTGTATAATTGCTTTTCTTGTGGTGCTAAAGGTCATATATCCCATTTTTTAGGGAATTTGAGATGTAACATTTTAACAGAGAGAACCGACCGTATAGAAGATTTTGAGGTTACTGCTAAGATAGATACTGTTAGTTACTCTATTAAGCCCTCCGGTGGAGAAGTTGGAGGTATAAGAAACAGGTTAGCTGATGTTTCTTTGAATAAATATACGATTAAGCAGTTGCTGGGGCAATTAACAACAGGGCATACTGTTAGCTTGTCCGGTGCTAAAACTAATAGTGAGTGGCTGGGTCAACAGGTGGTAATGATAGATATAGACAACAATTATTCTGTGAACTTTAAGGAACTTATAGATTTTGCTAAGGAAGTTGGAGTTGAACCTAGCTTTGCATATCAAACTTATAGTAGTACAGAAAATGTTTGTAGATGTAGGTTCGCCTATGCTTTTAAAGAAGTTATTACGGATAAACAGGTATATTCAAGTATTGCAAATATGCTCATAAAGAAGTTATCTGCTTATGGTGCTGATAAACAATGTGCTGATTTTTGTAGACTGTTTTATGGCACTATGAATAAAGATGTATATATTGGTAATTTGCTTTACAGTAGTTGCAGATTTACAAGTGAGCAACTTAATGAAGTCGCTAAGATTTTTGGTAAGGGGTATAGGTCTACTAAAAGTAAAAAAGTTATTGCAGATGCTATAACAGGAGATGCTGAAACAGAAAAAGCTGATATTTATGATTACATGGAGGGGAAGAAGTTTAGACATGATAAATTGGCTATGGATATTATTAAACAATATAATATAGTGCGTATGAACCATAACCAGCTTTATTACTATGACAGAGGTATTCATGTTAGAGATCTTTACAGGGATATTGAACAAATAATAGCTGCTAAATTTTCTACTTTAGATATTGCAAGAAGAAAAGAAGTTACAGAATATATTGCAGTTGCCCCGAATATCAATAAAAATGAAAATAATTCAGAATTTTTGGCTTGTAAAAATGGTATTCTTAATTATAGAACTTTAGAAATGCAAGATTTTAATAGTGATATTATTTTAACACATAAAATCAATGCTGATTATATTCCATTTGATACTTCAATGACTAATAGCTTTGTAGATACATTCATGTCGCAGGTTACAGAGAATAATAAGGATATGGAAATATTGATTTATGAGAGTATCGGTGCAAGTTGTATTAAGGAAAATGTTCATGGGAAATGTATTATATTTAATCGGTTCAGGTCGGAAATGGAAAATCAACTATATTTAAAATAATGCAATTCCTTACAAAAGGTATGCAACTTAGTAATGAGAGTTTTAATGAAGATAGTAGCCTTAATATTACTCTTGAGCAGTTGACAACTGAACGATTTTCTTCTTCCAGTCTTATTGATAAAACTGTATGTATTGCAGATGATGAGGATACAAAAAGTATTAAATTTGTAAAAACTGGTCTTTTAAAAACTATGATAATGGGAGAAAAAGTCAAAATTGAAGAAAAATATGAAAAACCTATTAACTATGTGCCTGTTTGTAATATTTTTATTGGAACAAATCCTCCTCTTAATTTTGGAGATATGACTGAGGCTATGCGAAGAAGATTTATTGTTTTAAATTTTACTGCAACCTTTTCAAAAGAAAAAGGCAATAAAATAGAACACATAGAAAACATACTTTGTAAAGAAGAAAACATAAACTATATTTTTTCTAAAGCTATGTTTTATCTTAGTAAAACATTAAAAAATGATGATTTTTCAGTAACAAAAAGAATAAGAGAAGATACAGACGAGTTCTTAGAAGAATATAATAATGCAAAAGAATTTTTAGATTATCATATTTCTAATGGTGGAAAATTAGAGGTAGATACTAGAGAACTTTATAATGATTATGCCGAGTGGTGTAAAGATAATCATGAAGAAGCTGATAAAAAAAATATATTTGGGCAACATATCAAAGCTTTATGCGAAAAAGCAGGTATTGACGAAAAACATTATAAGGTTAGAATAATGCGAAATCGTATTAGAAAAGAATATTATCACTTACCGGGATATGTAGAGGGTTCATTCTATGACACTACTGTTACTTTTGAAGACCTTTACAAATTGATTAAAACAGACCAAGACCGTACTGTTTTATATGATTTTTGTAATTCTGAATTAGGCTTTTTCAATGGTCCTTTTGATTATTTAGATAAAATAGATACAGATTTTCTAAACTTATTAGAAGCTGAAAGAGAATTTAAAAATCGTTGGCCTTCTGGTATTATCGGTGTTGTTGCTAATTATGTATTGAACTCACTACCTGTAAAATCTTAGAATTTTAAAACTATACACATTTTTATTAAGAGGGATAGTTCCCTCTTAATATTATTTAAAAAATTAAATCATTTATGGCAACAGTGGCAACTATGGCAAATTGATATGATAACACTTACGAAGTCAAAATCTTCAAAATAAGCCTTTCTATTAGTGCTAGGCAATAAATAAATAAGCTTCTTTCATAAAATTGAAACACGGTCAAAATAAGAGAAATAAAACCGTAAATTATCTGCACTGATAAGATTTAATATTAACAGGTATATTATAAAATTTCTGAACATAATAAAATTTCACTCTTTTAGTGAACTTTTAATCTCTATATGTTGGTCCATTTATAAGATTTAATTCTTCTTCTGTTGGTTCTCTTAATATATTTAATTTTTCAGCATCTTGTAGGCATTCTTCTAAAGAATGATAATAAAATTTAAGTCTTCCATTATCACTGTTAAAAATGTATGTTAGCATTTCTTTAGAGGTACCTTGTAGTATATCTTCGTCTAATTCTCCATTTTTTACTGCTTGTTCTATACCTGTAAGTCCTGGAGATATTGGAAGTAATTCTCCTGGTTGTGGGTATTGTAGCCCCATAACTTCATTTGTTTTCGTATTATTGTTAGTTTCTTCTTTTGAAGATGTTGAGGTATTACTGGTATTGTCATTTTCATCTTTCTCTGGTTTCTTATATGGTGTTACTTTTTTACTACTACTATATACGCTCAATGCTTTATTACAATTTATACATCTACAAAAACCTTCTCCAGTTCTTTCCATTACTGGTTTGTCTATAAAATCCATAAACCAAAAAACTGATGTATAATTTCCTTCTCCACAATACGGACATTTAAAGAAAATAGTATCGTCATCAACTTCTTTATATGTTGAATATCTATTTATATCTATTAAATGATAAATTCCATATAATATTAAAACTAATACAATAATTCCTATAATTCTTAATATAACTTTACTAGCTTTTTTTTCTTTTAAGTTTGCACCACAATATATACAATATTCACTATCATTTGAATTTTCTTTCTTACACCTTTTACAGTACATATAAATTCCTCCTTTGTGCATTTTTTAAAGTGTGCTTAAAAATCCTATAATAAATCCGTATGCAAAATAATACCATATTGCGTCTATAACTCCTAATACAATTGCAGCAGTTGCCTGTTTATTGCTTTTCTCACTAATGCCACTTTGACATTTTCCTATTATTCCTAAAACTATTGATGCTATTCCAAGTAATAAAGGAACTACAAAAAGTCCTACAATAGAACAAATTAGACCTATCAATGCCACTACACTATCTTTACCTTCGTTTTCTTCATATCGTTCTTGATTATTATTTTCATTAAAATTTTGTTGGTCGCACCTATTTCCGCACTTATTACAAAATCTTGCATTTTCGTCTAATTTATTGCCACATTTATTACAAAATTTATATCCACTTTCTTCTTCTAACAAATATTTTCCACAATTATGGCAATACTTATCTCCATTTGTTACTGCCTTACATACAGGGCATACCTGAATTTGCTTTATAACCTCATTTAATTTTTTATCTTCATTATCCATATTAAATCCCCTTTCATTGCTTAATTATAAGCTTTTTCGTTAGTTTTTATATGTACCTATTTTTCTATTGCTTTTCTATATTCTAAAATTTGTTGCAAAAAGTTTTCTGGACTAATTCCCGTTGATTTCAAAGTAATATCTACATAATTGCGATTTTTTATTTTAGTTTTTAGATTTAGATGTATAAATTTATTACCTAAAGTTGATTTTATATATATATTTCCTATATTCTCCCAAGGAATAAACCCTACTGCTATTGCACTACTATTATCTATTATTCCTTCTTTATTTACTATAACTAATGGTGTTCCTTCGCTAGCTCTTTTAATGTAATATATACATATATACCCAAAAAATATTATTCCAACTAATGCAATAATTTTAAATCCATAAAATACTAATATACTCGTTCCAAATATCTCCATATCTACAAATGTCCTGTACTTCATAAATAAAACAATAAAGCCACCTATAACTAATATTAATGCCCCTAATGTATATAACACATTACCGTTTGTATTTTGTCTAATTTCTAATTCTTCAATTTTTGTTTTTTCATTTATTTTATTTTCTTGTTTTAATTCATTTATCTTTAGTTTTTCTCCACAATAAATGCAAAAATTACTATCATTATTATTTTCTTTTCCACATTTACTACAATACATTTCTTAATTTCTCCTTATTTCATTTATATTGTTGTTAAATAGTCTATTGCTGATTTAATTCCGTTTGTAGTTATTGTTTCTTGATATTCTAAAGGTTCTGATTTTTCTTTTATAAGGTTATTTCCTTCATTTCTAATAGGGTCTAATTTCGCTTTTATATTATTTAATTTTTGTTCTTCTACACTTAACTCTTGTTCTGCTAACTGTAACTCTTGTGTTACTCTTTGTAAATTGTTTTCCAATTCTTGATGTGTAGGTACTGTTTTATCTGGTTGAATATTATATTTTTTTACAACATTTGTAAAAGCTTCTATTTCGTAACTATCTCCATTCGTTACAAACATATCATATAAATGGTCATATTCTGAAATAGATATATTTCCTTTGATATTGTATTTAATTACATAATCTTCAATAGTATTTACTCCCTCTAATGTTAATTTTGCTCTATTATCATCTAAAATATTATAAGTTCTATTTTCTAATTCCTTTGTAGCATTGTTTTTTGATGATGTCAATGTATTTACTTTTTCTTCTGCTGTATTCTTAATTTTTTCTTGTTCTTTATATTCTTGTTTTATAATATCTACATCTGGTCTCGCTTGATATACATATTTTGCTATTTCTTGGTCTGTTTCAGGAATATCTTTTATTTTATTTTCAAAATCTTCTTCACTCTCTGCAAATGTGTAATTATATATTCTTGCTTGTCTTAAATCTTCTGCCTTATATTGTTCATAAGCAATGTTTTGATGTTTCCAATAATTTACTTGATAATTCATAAATATTATATATCCTATTATTAAAATAACTAACACAACTACTATTATTGTATTCTCTTTTCTTTCATTATTCATAAAACTACCACCTCTTATTTTCAATTTTTCCTATATATTTTAATTGTATCACTAAAATTTTTTATTGTAAATACCAATGACTGTTTTTATTCATTTTGTAAATACTAATTACTGTTAGTGTTACTTACTTATTGATAAAATTTTGTTGAAAGTAGGTGTTTACAATAATGACTGATGTTAATAATAATTCAAATATCGCTAAAATAATTGGCAATAATATAAAACAAATTCGTACTTTAGAGGGCATATCCCAAGAAAAACTGGCTGAAACAATTGGTAAATCTGCTCATTTTATTTCAGTTTTAGAGCGAGGGGAGAGTGGGGTGTCAGTTCAAACTGTTATTGATATTTGTAGGGCTTTAAATACTGATACTAATTCTATATTTGCTGGTACAATAGATAATATTTCTGTTCCTGCTGATAGTTTATTGAATAAATCTTTTGAAAATTTTGATAAGAAAGATAAAGATATGGTTTCATACCTTATAAATTATATAATGAGTTCTAAAAAGTGATACAAGGAATACCTTTATTGATATTCCTTGTATATTTTCTATTTACTTAATGCTTCTGTCATTAGTCTTGTTGCCATTTTAAATCCCTCTGAAAAATATTCTCGCATTTCTTGCTCGTCTAGGCTTCCACTTATAGAAAGTATTTCTTCTAATCCTTTTCTTTGTTCTTCATTTAATTGTTTTGTGTACTGCTCTTTTCGTGTTATGAAATTTCTTAAAAGTTTTCTATAAGGTGGTGTTATTTTTTTATTCATTTCTACTTGTTCAAATAATTCTAATATTTTGCTCTTGCTTGGCATAAATATATACTCCTTTCATTATTTTAAGCTATTTGACATATTCCACCACTTGCTCCTTTTATTTGTATTCCTCCAAATTCAGCCATTTCTGGGTCAGCTAGGTTTATACAATAGGCTAATGGTAGTCCGTCTTTTAATTCTGCTCTGTCTCTTTTCCATTCTTCTTGATGTTGACTAACATATAACATACTTAATAATGTTCCACCATATATTACTGGTGTTGATATTATATGATATACTAAAGCATTGTTTTTCTTCTCAAATTCCTCTACTATTTCGGTATATTCGTCTTTATTGCTAACCCAATACAATATTCCTTGTATATTTTGGTTTATGTATTCTGAATAATAGATAGTATTGTTTTCTTTGAACTCTTTTAATACCGTTTCCAGTAGTCCATATTGCTTTTGTAATATAGTTAATCTTTCTAATGCCTCTTGTTTTTGTAGTATTTTTAGGTCTTCCACATAATTACCTCCTTTCAAATTTTGTTTTTGTAATTATAATTCTAATAGGGAGTAATTTTCTTGTTCTAATGATATAATAAATTGTTTAAACATAATTTTATTGCTTTTGGGTCTACTTTTTTAATATGTGGAATTCTGAAACTTAGCTATACCAATAAATGTATATTTTAAAGGTGGGTCTCCTTGTTGGAACCCCTCCTGTATGATACTGGGTAATACTCTATGATACTTATTTGATTAAAGCAAAAAAAATTACTGACCTGTAATGCAGTAATTTCAACACTCTGTGATATTCTGTGATACTCTATGATAATAAAAAAATTCCAGGTTTATATGTGTAAAAACCTGGAAAAATGGTGCAGATGGCCGGAATCGAACCGGCACGGTTTATTCAACCGCAGGATTTTAAGTCCTGTGCGTCTACCAGTTCCGCCACATCTGCATATTTGAACTGGTTTATCTTGACGACAATAGTTATTATAATATTTGTTCTTTTTTTTGTCAATAGATTTTCATATATTTTTTAAAATTTTTAAAAATTTTAAGAAGCCTTCGTAAATTAGGCTTCTCATGGGTTAATATTAAGTATTATCTGTTCCTGTTCCTTCTGTACCTTCAAAAGGTATGAATTTATTTACGACACTTTCTGTTGATACATCTTCTGCTCTAAACATCATAAATGATGTATTAATTTTATTTTCTACTAATTGTTCTACTTCTTCTTGTGTTGCATGTTCTGCTAAAACTAATTCACTAACTAAAATTTGTTTTGCATTGTTTAACATTTTTTTCTCGCCTGTTGAAAGTCCTTTTTCTTTTTGTTTAAAACTTAAGTTTCTTACAACATCAGCTATTTCATAAATATCTCCGCTCTTCATCTTTTCCATATTATCTCTATAGCGTTTATTCCAATTTTTATCCATAGCTGTTTCATCTTGTTCTAAAACTCCAAATACTTTATCTGCTGATTCTTTGTTAATTATATTTCTAACCCCAACTTCTTCTGCTTTTGCGGTTGGTATCATTACTTTAACCTCACCTGGCATTTTTAAAATATAATAAGACTGTTTTTGTCCTAAAATATCTTTTTCTTCTATTGCATCTATTGTTCCTGCCCCGTGCATTGGGTATACGATTTTGTCTCCTACATTGAA
>CASEIZ010000059.1 GCA_949288185.1 uncultured Eubacteriales bacterium
AACATAGATATTTTCCTTTCTTTTGTGTCGTTTTGTCAATTCACATTTTAAAGGATTATCTATGTTTTTTCAATATTTTTTAGATAAAAATTATGTAGGCATTTTTTTATATTTTGCCTACATTAATTTTACACTAACTTTTTAATATAAAATCAGTTTCAATCTTACATTTCCATCTTAAAGTCTAAATCAAATCTCCACATTTTTTCTTTTTTACCATTTTAAATAATTCTTTGTCCTTTTTTGTTACAATCATATCTTCTATCTTTCCATTATGACATACCTTTAATGTGATTTTTCCTTTTTCAATCATAGGATGTCTTAGGATTCTGGTTCCTGAATTATCATATTTTTCTTTAGAAATGGCTATATATGCAAACTTCTCATCTTCATATGGCAAATCTGCATTTTTTAATACTTTATGTACTTTTGTTCTTTCCATTCGTACAATGGAATGGCACCAATCCTCATCTGGCAATGGACATACACCTTGAAAGGTACATGGTGCAATCATATGAAGACCATTTTCTATCGCTATTTTTTGTACTTCTTTAATATTTTTAAATCCCTCTGGTGTTCCCGGTTCTATGATTAATATAATTTGATTTGAACTTTTTATCAGTTTATTGATGACATCTTTTCTGTTTTCTGGTTTGATTTCATTTAACATATAACTTGTAACTACCAAATCTGCTTTGACATCTAAATTGTCTTCTATAATATCCATATAGTCCCATAAAATATCTTTTAGATTTGGATTTTGACTCATAAAAGACTTTCCTAATTCTAACATAACTGGTTCTCTTTCAAAACATCTCATGTTTTTTGTTTCTAATAATTCGCTTATTGCCCAGGTCGCTGCACCTGTTCCTGCTCCTATGTCTAATACAGATTGTATGTTACAATCTATTCTTTCTAATGTGTTTTTTAGCGTTGTATAAACTGCTCCATAGGTTGCTGGCATTCTCATAATAGAATAGGCTAATGCTTCTATTTCTGTATTTAGTAATGTATCTCCTGTTCTTTCTTGATACATATATTTTTCACTTAACTTGCTAGCATATTGTTTTAATTCTGTTAGTTTTACATGATTTAGTTTTTCTTCTATCGCATTTTCTAATAATTCTGGTATTTTCATATTGACTCCTCGTTTTTACACTTTTCACAAAACATTTTATTTCTCGTATTCTTTTAATTTTTCTTCTAATAATTTAAAATTACAACATACTTTTTTTAGAAATTTATTTTTTTGACTTCTATTATATGTTTCTAATGCTTTTATTTGTATTTGTTTAATATGTTTATTACAAAAATGATATTGACTTAGTAAAATTTGTCTATATTTTTGGTTTTCTTTATTTATAGCAAAATTTATAAGTTCTGCATCATTTACTGGTATCATATTATTAAAACCTAACATACCATATTTACCTTTATGTATTTTAAAAATAAAAATGTTATTTTTAATTTTTTGGTGTGCAGGTCTAGGATGTTCCAATGGTACAAAATAATTGTAATCATTTACTTGTAATACAATACCTAAATACACTCTTCTCTTAGTATATTCATCCTCTCTTTGTGTATTATATTGTACTCTTTTATCAAATCGATATAAAAATTTTATATAATTTATATCAACTCTATACAGTTTTAATTTATTCAATAAGTCTCTCCTTTAAAAAATAAAATATAGAGTAGAAGCTTTTGCCCCTACTCTTTTACATACCCTACTTTATAGCTATTATTAGCACTGGCTAGGGATTTCCTCTTTAAACATACCCTACTTCAATACTGTTTGTCAGTATTAGGCTAGGGGTTTCCTCTTCATTTTCCCCTACTTGTTAAGCTAGAGATTTCCTCTTGTAATATTTTGCAATATTACTCTTTCAGTATATTCATTATACAATATTTTTATACTAAAGTCAATTAATAAAATGTTAATTTTTTACATATTAAAATTCCTTAATAATATTTTTTACAAATTCCCAACGGTTTTTAATAAATTGACCATTTTGATATATCTCTTCTATTTCTTCATAAGTTGCCCATTTCACTTCGCTAACCTCTTCTTTTTGCATAATAATTTTGCTCAAATCTATATCTTGTTTTAGAAAATAGGTATCTACCCAAACATTTCCTGTTCTAAAGCGTGTCAGCATTTTCGCATCTTTTACATTTAATTGCACTCCTAATTCTTCAAATGTTTCTCTTTCAATCGTTTCGATACTCGTTTCACCTTTTATCACAGAACCGCCTGTCATGGCCCATACATTAGGAGATAATTTTTTTTGAGGAGAACGTTTTTGAATAAAAATCTTGTTTTCAGAATTTTTTATCCACACATCTGCCCCTAAATGATAAAATCCTTCTGGTACTTTTTCTTCTCCTTTTACCATTGTTCTTCCTGTTTTGTTTCCTTCACTATCTAATATATCCCATATTTCCATGTTTTTCTCCTTTAACTTATTATAAATATGGCACAACATCTTCAAAAGTATCATATCCACTTTCACTATTGATATGTCCTGCATTTGGTACCAAAATTTTCTCTGTTCCCACTTTATTTGCAAAATCTAATTCAGCTTCATATTTCACATAAGGATCATTGTTAGAATAGAAACAAATAATATCTTTTGCATAATTCTTTACACTTTCTATTCCATCTGTATACATACTTTCATTTACAGCATCATATTCTTCATCAATTCCCAAATAGTTGTTAAATCCACAAACAAAAATACATTTTTTTACTTTTAGTTTATTTTCAATCAAAAATTTAGTTATAAAAGCTGGTGCAATGCTATGTCCTATGATTGTTGTATTTTCATTGATAAGTCCTAAATCTACATAGTATTTCAATAATTTACTCCAATTTTCATAATTTTGAAATCCAACACCTATTGGAAAATCTGGCACATATACTTGTTTTCCTTCTCCTTCAATAAAATCATGTAACCATCCTATCCAATTTGAATATGGACTACTAAATGATCCATGTATGATAAAATAATTATCCATAATATATTCCTCCTTTATAATAATTTTAATCTTATTTATTTTTACTATTTTATTTCATCTTCTATCCATTTTAGATATTTATTATTTCCTTCATCTATGTCATAAGAAATAATCTCACAAGTTTCATAATCATGTATGCCCAATATCTCTTTTTCCACTTCTTTAAATAATTCTTTTTTTGTCTTCATTTGTATCAATAATTCTGGTTCTTTTACAATTTCACCTTCCCACCAATAACTACTTTCAACTTTTGTCATTTGGCAACAACTAACCAATCTTTTTTCTAGAAGTGTATTCATTATCTTATTGGCAATTTCTAATTTATCACAAGTCGTAGTAACTATACAATACTTTGTCATAACTTCCTCCTTATTCTTCTAATTCTTTTTTCATTTCCTTTAACATTTCATCAAAATCTTTAAATTGATATTGAGACAATTGATTGATTTTTTCTCTGTTACTATCAGAATATTTGTCATATATCACAGCAACTTCTATATTAGCATTATTGGCTGCTTCTACACCTACCAAAGCATCTTCTACAATCAAACATTCTTCTGGTTTTACATGTAATTTTTTCATAATTTTATCATGTACTTCTGGATTAGGCTTGATTGCATTTACATCATTTTTGGCATATATAACTGAAAAGTAATCCTCTAAATTTGCTTTTTCTATTATGTTTTGATTTTCTGTTTTATAACAATCAATAGCAGGTTGATTAGTTGTACTAGCAATTGCTAATATATATCCTTTTTCTTTTAGATATTTTATTACCTTCTCGGCATTGGGTTTATAATCTACTTTTTCTTTTAAATATCTTTTTGCAATATCATATCGTATTTTCTTGATTTCCTCTTTTGAAATAGTCGCATGATATTTTTCTTTTAGGAAACCACAATATTCTAAATACGGATCTTGTTCTTGTTTATATTCTTTTAATTTATCATCTCTTTGTTTTGCTATATCTACATTATCAATTCTTCCATCTCCAATGGTCTTAATAAGTTCTTCATCTATGGCATTCCATATACCGATAGAATCTATTAATGTTCCATCCATATCAAAAATAATAACTTTCTTATTTTTTAACATTTTCTACTCCTTTAATAAAGTATTGTTTTTAATGTAATCTGCTATTTCTTCAAAAATTTGATCTTGATCTAATATTTCTTTTTTATGATTTTCTATATAAAAATCTGATATTGTTTTTGAACCATTTTCTATCAATTTTTGTATTCTTTCATCTTTTAAAAGTTGTTTATTTTCATTTTTATTTACATCTAAACAATGTTCTTCACAATATAGCTTACATTGTATATCTGATTCTAACTTGTCACACATTTTTGCAAAAATAGATTCCTTTGTTTTCATATTCTCAAATTCTTCTATCAGTTTGATTAATTCTTCCTTTTTCGTTAAATCTTTTAATACATCCTCTACTGCAACTTTTCCTATTCTTCTTTTTTCTTCATTTGAAATCTTATCAAATGGCGTAAAATCTTTTATCTCTATTTCTTCTAATTCATGAATGACAAGCATTTTAATGACTTTCATTAAATCTATGTTAAAATCATATTCTGAATCAATGGCAATTGCTAGCATACATGTTCCATAAATATGTTCTGCTACACTTTCTACTCTTTCTCTTTCGATATGCCATACTTTCCAACCTCTTCTTATTTTATCTTTTAATGTTGATGCTAAAACATAAAAATAGATGATATTTTGTATTTTTTCTGTATTCATTTTCTTTCCCTCTCTTTAGGCATATTCTATCATATTTATATTTGTTTATCAATAATTTCTTATGCTTTCTAAAACATAGAAGTATTTATTTTTTTCCTAAAATATGGTATAATAAATATTGACTAAATAAAGGAGGTACAAAAAATGGAAAGGATTTTTAAGTATGAAAATGAGGAAATGCATCAGATCCGGGTGGTGATTGGTAATCAAGAGATTCGCGAATACACCGTTGTTTCTGAAACGGTGTATGAAGCTGTTGGTAAAAATATGCCACTAAACCATCTGGTTCGTTCAGTGCATATTGCTCAGCTCGAGGAAGAGAATGATCTTTTTGTCTATTACAAAGATTGCTATGGTCATAACATTGCTGTTATGAATGATAGTATTATTAACTTGTTGACAATGGAGGAAAGTCTCTGTCTCATGCCAAATGGTGCGATTATTCTCTGGAGTGACCACTCCATTTATTCCACTGTTGATATGCAACAGCTGGATTTTCATATGGAGTTGAATGATTTTCTTAAGGAGTTCTCCGTTAGTTATATTTCTGAAAGGTTTATAACCTTGCTGAATAATAACTCTGGAGAACCTGAAGTTCGAAAAATTCAAACAGAGATAAATCTGTCGGGTGAATGCCCGGTAAAAATCCTGATTTCCAACAAAAAGGAGACTTGCTAATATGGCAGGTCTCCTTTATTCTTCTATTTTTTGTTTAAGTTCTTTTATTATTTGGCTATAATTATCATAATTTTTAGTTACATCATCTATAGTTCTAATGTCTCCACTAGATAAGTTTCTTAGAAAGACTACATTAAAATCCATAAAATCTTCTTCTGCTAAACTTTCAAAATATGTTTTTATATTATCTGCTATCTCTTCATTTTCTTCTTCATCCATTTGTCCTACAGTAATAATGTATACTGTCTTTCCTTTTAATAATTCATCATGGGTATAATATGGCATTAACCTATCTATTACATTTTTCAAAATTCCAGATATATGATTCATATATATTGGTGTTGCTATTACAATTTTGTCAGCTTTCTTCATCTCATGATATATTTCTCTCATATCATCATCAATCACACAATATTTTTCTAATTTGTTTATACAAGAAACACAGCCTAAACAGTAATGAATGTTTTTATCAGCTAATGCTATTAATGTATCCTCATCACCTTTTAAATCTTTTAGAAGTTTATAACAATTTTTCTTTCTATTACTACCACTTATATATAAAGTCATATTAACCTCCTTATTTATTTTTTAATGCTTGTATTTCATTTATTAATTTTTCTTTGTTATCTTCATCTATGTATCCTTCTATTTTACCAAGGAATTTTTTATTTTTAAAAAATAATAAACATGGTAATTCTTTTATATTATACTCCTTTAATAATGTATCTGAAGTAACTTCAATTTTTCTATATCTTGTTTCACTGTCAAAAGCATCTGCTATTTTTTTCATTGGAATACTTTTTAGTAAGCACATAATAGAATCTTCATTGTATAATTCAACTATAAATGGTCTTTGTGCTTCTAATAATTTTAATTTTATCTCTTTTTCACTACCAATCATTGCTTTATCAATTGGTGTAGCACCATATCTATCAACCAATAAATCATTTATTGTTCTTGGGTCTTCATCATATTCCTTTTTTATCTTTTCATATTCTTCTTTTGTCCTTGCAACTTTTATTGCAGAAACCATACATGCTTTCTCACAAATCCCACAACTAATACATTTATCATTATCTATCACTAATGTATTTTTTTCACTATCCCATTGAAACACACCTTGAGGGCAAGCACTCATTCCACTACAAGCTTTATCATTATCACATATTTTAAAATTAATTAATACTGCCATTTATCATCTCTCCTCCTTGTCAATTTGCATTTTACCATACCTATTTTTTCCCTTCCTTTGTTTTCCCTTTATAATTGTTTTTTCTTCTCCAAGTTCTTTTAAATATTGTAAATAATATTTTCCTTTATCTTTTCTAATTTTTACAATAAGTGGTGGTAATTCTTCTTCAGGAACTTCATACCATCTAAACTTTATATGTCCTTCATTTTCTTCTACTATATTTGCATTTTTTCTGAAAAATTCTATACTTCTAGCTGAAAATTCTATATTTTGTGGATAATTAATTATTCCTTTTGCTCTTTTTCTAAAATCACTCATCAATGCATCTGCTGGACAATTTTCAGCTCCATACTCTACATTAATTTTTTCACTTTTATTTTTCATTTTTATTTAAACTCCTTAACATATTTACTACAGTTATCAAATTTTTTACAAAGATATCCACTTCTTCTTCTGTATTATACTTTCCCAAACTAATTCTAATGGGGCTATAATTTTCTACATCTGCATGACAAGCCTTTAATACATGAGATGGTTCAGCTATCATGGAGTTACATGCAGACCCTGTAGAAACACAAATTCCAAATGATTCTAATACTAAAAGTAATTCTTCTGATTTTACACCTTTAAAAGCCATACTGGATGTATTAGGAAGTCTATTCTCTAAATCTCCATAAATCATGACATCTTCAATATTTTCTTTTACTTCTCTTTCTAATTTATCTCTTAAATATTTCAACTTTTTATTAATTTCATAATTATCCTCTAATATCATCTCAGCTGCTTTTCCTATTCCAATGATATATGGGACATTTTCTGTTCCTCCACGTCTATTGTTTTCTTGATGCCCAAATATTAAAGGAACATATGGTAAACCATCTCTAACATACAATATGCCAATTCCTTTTGGTGTATGAATTTTATGTCCAGACATTGATAAAGTATCTACCTGCATTTCTTTTACATCTATTGGTATTTTTCCTATTGCTTGCACTGCATCACAGTGGAATATAATATTATTTTTCTTGGCTATTTCTCCGATTTCTTTAATAGGATAAATATTTCCGATTTCATTATTTGCCATCATAATTGCTATTAATAAAGTATCATCATTTATAGATTTTTTAAGTTCTTCTAAATCAATCCTTCCTTTATCATCAACTGATAAATATGTAACTGTATAGCCAATCTCTTCAAGGTATTTCATCGTTTCTAATATAGAAGCATGTTCTACACTTGTCGTTATAATATGCCTTTTATTTGGATTATTTTTTACTGCATTCATAATTGCCGTTACATTGCTCTCACTTGCACAACTTGTAAAGATGATTTCACTTTCATTTGTATTTAATAATTTTGCCACATGTTTTCTTGCTAAAATTATTTTTTCTTTGACATCTTTTCCAAATTCATAAATGCTACTAGGATTTCCATAATTCTCTTTTAGAAATGGTAACATGGCATTTAGTACTTCTTCATCACATTTTGTTGTAGCATTATTATCAAAATAAATTTGTTTATTCATATGAACATCACCTCTTATTAGCATTAAAAGTTTCTTTCTATATATTTGTTTTGATTTTATCATAAATATTAAAATATAGCAATGTAAACGTTTTGTATTTTAAAACTCTTATTTACTTCATAAAATATTTAAGGTCACAAATTGTGACCTTAAATACTGTAACCTTGTGGTCACAATTTGTGACCACATATTTTTTCTTTCATATTAAAGAAGATTTTTATGCCTATCTCCTTTGCAATGACAAAGGCAACTCTAATCCATTATTTTCTAGTAAATCCTTATTTTGTAAAATAGTTTTTGTATCTCCATCAAATATAATATTTCCATCTGCAATTAAAATTGTCCTATCACAAGTATCATAGATTAAATCCAAATCATGTGAAGTAACAATTTTCGTTTCTTTTAAAGAATTTAGCACATTAATAAATCTTCTTCTATTTTTAGGATCTAATGCAATTGTTGGTTCATCAAAGATTAAGATCTCTGGCTTCATAGATAAAACCGTTGCAATAGATGCTAGTTTTTTCTCGCCACCAGACAAACGGTAAATTTGTCTACCTTGTAATTCTTCAATTCCTATACTTTTTAAAGCTTCTACTGTTCTTTCATTTACTTCTTCTTTTGAAAATCCATAATTTCTTGGTGCAAATGCAACATCTTCATAAACAGTTGGCATGAATAATTGACTATCACTATCTTGGAATACATACCCTATTTTTCGTCGTATTTCCTGTAAATTTTGTTTTTCTACTTTTAAGTTATCTATCATAATACTTCCTTGATAGTTTAATTCTAATCCTACCAATAGTTTTAGCATTGTCGATTTTCCTGCACCATTTGCTCCTATAATTCCAACACTTTTTCCATCTTCTATTTTGAAATTTATATTAGAAAGTGTTTGTTTTTTACTACCATTATATGAAAAAGAAATTTCTTTTACTTCTATCATAATTTTTCCTTTCTACTATTACTAAATGTCATCAAAGGTTGCCAAAGTGGACGGGAAATTTTGGCAACTCATAAAAATCATTGTAAATTATAAATTCATCTTCAATATTAGTAATGTCAAGTTGCCAAAATAACACGTCCCCTTTGGCAACTTTTGACATTTTAAATAAATGCACCACCAATTATCTCAAAAATGGGAACAAACCTAAGTATGATAAGTAGTACAATCATTAAAGAAAAATATGTCCAACTTTTTTTATCTGCTTTTTCCTTTTTGATAAAAAAGGTATCTGGATCAAAACCTCTAAGTTCCATACTTTCATAAACTACTTGTGCTCTATCTATACTTCTTAGCATTAAACTTCCTATCAAGCTTCCCCATGCTTTATAATGTACCCCTTTTTGTTTCGGTGCTCGCATTTGATAAGCCACCCATATTCTTTGTACTTCTTTTAAGAAAACAATAATATATCGATAAATCAACATAACCACTGTGATTAAAATATTTGGCATATGAATCATTTTTAAAGCATAGCAAATCTCTTCTATGGATGTTGTTAAAATTAGAAAATAAGATGCCAATATGGCCAAAATTCCTTTTAACAATAAAGTGAACATAGAAATTATACCCGTTGTAACTGGTACAATTCCTATGTAAGTGATAATGGTTCTATCTAATATTGGATTTGCAATGCCTAGGACAAACAATAATAGTAAAACCACTTTCAAACTTTTCAAAGCATTTTTTATAGATAAATCTCCTATGATACTTACCAAAATTAAATAGATACTCATTGCTAATGTTGTTACTAGATTATATTTATCAATAGAAGTTAATAAAACAATATAAATAATTGTAATGAGTAATTTTACAAGTGGATGTATCTTGTTTAAGTATCCATTATGATTTGCATGATAATCCATATGATGTACTGTTTTTATAGCATTATCAATTTTGTTCATTGACCGTATTTCCTTTTTTTCTTTTCATTTTTATGATATATCCAACAGTCATTAGAAAGACAACTGTAATTATACAACCTACAATTCCCGATACAGATGTACCAATTGTTGATTCACTATCTTTGAATGTATAGTCTGGTAAGAAAGAAGTTGCACTTTGTATGCTTTCAGCTGTTTCATGAGCTGCATCATTTCTTCCTTCTACTTCTGTATCTCCTGTAATTTGTTCGATAGACCATTCTAAACCATCTGGATTAGAAGATGCTAGAAGAGACATACCTCCACCAATAATGACTAATAGACAAGCAAGAATAGTAATTGTCTTTTTATATGAAAATTTTGCTTGTTTTTCTGTTTTTTGTGTTCCACTCCATAACATTTCTGGTCTTGCTTCATAAACAAAGCAAAGAACAGCTGCTGTAATAAATCCTTCGATTAATCCAATTACCAAATGAATTGGTTGCATAGTCGCTACAAAAGTTCCAAATGGCAATTCTGTAATTCCTGAAGCTAATGTTTCTAATGTTACTGAAAATGCACCTAACTGCAAAGTTAGTACACACCCTACCAGAGAAGCAAGTATAATTCTTCCCTTTGTCATTCCTTTTTTCATAACTAACTTCCAAATGAGAGAACCTATAAAACAACCATAAAATGCCATATTCCATACATTGGCACCTAACGCTAATAATCCTCCATCTGCAAAGAATAAACATTGAATTAATAAGACACCTATCATACTTAGAAAACCTGCAAAAGGTCCTAATATACTACTTAGTAGTAAACCTCCACATAAATGTCCTGATGAACCAGTTCCTGGTATTGTAAAATTCACCATTTGAGTTGCAAATACAAATGCTCCCATAACGCCCATCGTTGGTATTTTCTTTTTAAAATCTTCTTCTTTTCTTATTTTTCTAATTGAATATGCTGCCACAAGTCCACTTGCTACATACATGGTAGCTCCTACTGCTGGACTTATCATTGCATCTGCCATGTGCATATCTTGTTCCTCCTTTTCGTTTTTTATGCCAAAGTGTTTTGTTGCTAAAGTGTTACCAAAATGAGATATCTCTTTTGTCAACTTTAACAATTTTTTAACTAATCAAAACTACCACTTTTTAGTCCTGATAAATCTAATGTGACATAGGAAAATCCTAATTTTTTTATTTTTTCTACAATATTATCATCATTTTTATATTTTATATTGTTTAAGATCATTTCAAAATCTTCTGGATTTACTTCAATTCTTGCTATATTATCATGAACCCTTACTCGTACTTTAGGAATTCCTAAGTCTTTTATTATCTCTTCACTTTCTTCTACTTTTTTTAGTACTTCCTCTGTTAAGTTTGTATTATATGGAAATCTCGTTGCCAAACAAGAATTAGATGGTTTATTCCAAAATGAAATCCCTAAATTTTTACTATATTGTCTTATCTCTTCTTTAGAAATTTTAAATTTGGCAAGTGGACTAATGATACCAACTTCTTCTGTTGCCCTATTTCCTGGTCTGTATACAGTTAAATCATCTGCATTTTTCCCATCTAAAAGATATTCATATCCATTTTCATTCGCTGTTTTTTTTAGGATTGTCATTAATTCTTTTTTGCAATGATAACATCTATCTTTATAATTCTCTCTAAACTCAGTAATTTCTAATGGTTTATATGGCACTTCTATATATTGAAAATGATTCTCTTTTAAAAAAGTAATCGCTTCTTCATAATCCTTTCTTGGAACCATAATGCCATTAGCAATAACTGCCAATACTTGTTCTTTTGGCAATACCTTATTAGCTAGAAATGATAAATAACTAGAGTCAATTCCTCCTGAATACGCAATCGCTACTTTTTTTAAGGTTTTTAGATATTCTTCTAATTGTTTTTGCTTTTCCATCTATGTTTCTCCTATCTATTTACACACTAAATGATTAATTTGATTTGCTAAATATCCTGCACCATATCCATTATCAATATTGACAGTTGCAATACCATTACTACAAGAATTAATCATTCCTAGAAGCGCTGTTATGCCTCCTAAATTTGCACCATATCCCACAGATGTTGGAACAGCAATGACTGGTACTTTCGCTAATCCTGCTACTACAGAAGCCAATGCACCTTCCATTCCTGCAATAGCAATAATACAATTTGCTTTTTCTATTTTTTCTCTTTGTGATAATAATCTATGAATGCCTGCTACACCAACATCATAAATTCTCTCTACATGGCTTCCGAAAAATTCTGCTGTTTCTGCTGCTTCTTCTGCTACTGGAATATCTGATGTTCCACCTGTGCAAACAACAATATTTCCTATTTTTTCTTTTTGTCTTTCAATTTTCAAAATCCTTGAAAGTGGGTTGTATTGTACTTCTGGAATCTCCTTTTTAACCAATTCGAACTGGTCTTTACTTGCCCTTGTTCCTAATACTTCTCCATTTTCTTTATAAATCGTCTTATAAATCTTAGACAAATATTCGTCTGGCTTACTTTGGCAATATATCACTTCTCCTGTACCAATTCTTTCCTTTCGATTATGATCAATTTTGGCATATCCTAAATCCTCATATTGATTATGTTTGATTTCTTTTTCTGCTTCTTCAATACTCATTTCATGACTTTGTATTTTTTCTAATATTTCTTTAATCTCCATGATTTAACTCCTTTAGTTTATATATTTCTTTTAATGGAATATGATTTTTTTCTGCCAATTCTTTTACACTTTCATATTCTGGATAAATATATGTTTCTCCATTATTAACAACTTTTTTTGCTTTTAATGTTCCATATTTTGTATCTATCAAAATTTGCTCTCTTTCAAGTTCTGTTCTATATTCGAAACGATAACGAATACCTATGGTTGTTGTTTCTCTAAATATAATGTTTTGCAATGTTTGCATATCTGGTTCTTTGCATACAACTGTTAAACGATATGCTGGTCTATTTTTCTTCATAAAGATTGGTGTATAAAATACATCTAATGCTCCATTTTCGAATAACATTTCTTCTGTATATCCTAAGATTTCTCCAGAACAATCATCAATATTGGTTTCCATGACCACAATTTTTTGATTTTGCTCTTCTATTTCACCATAATATACTTTTAATACATTTGGTATCTTTAAATCTTTTGTTCCTGCTCCCCAACCAATTTTTTGAATCTTCATAGCAGGTAAAGTTGTAAATTCAGAACTTAGTTCTGCAATAATAGCAGCTCCTGTTGGTGTTACTAATTCTGTATCAATATCAATTTGTCTAAATTCCACATCTGAATTTGCAAATATCTCACTTGTTGCTGGAACAGGTACTGCCATTGTTCCATGAGCACATTCAATAAAGCCATGTCCATCATTTACAACACTTGATATAATCTTATCTGGATGAATTTTATTGATTAAAATAGCTGTACCTACAATATCTACAATAGAATCAATCGCACCTACTTCATGGAAATGCACTTCATCTAATGATTTGTTATGAACCTTACTTTCCGCTTTGGCTACCCTCATAAATATTCTTTTAGCTAAATCTTTACTTTCTTCATCAATATCACTATTATCAATAATTTCACATACATCATGTAAGTTTCTATGTTCATGGTGGTGATGATTGCCTTCGTGTGTATGATGATTTTCATTATCCTCTTCATGGTTATGTTCTTCATGTTCATGATGATGTATATAATCTTCATGTGTATGATTATGATGATTGTCGTGCTCTTCATGAACGTGAGAATGCTCATGTTGATGCTCTAAAATCACATCAACATGAGTACCTGTAATCCCATTTTTTACTTTTTTAGATATATCTATTGTATATCCATCTATATGTAGTTTTTTTAATTCTTCTACTAAATAGTTCTCATCTCCAATAATTTCGGTTAATGCTGCCAATGTCATATTACCACTAATTCCACTTGAACAGTCAAAGTATAATGTTTTCATATCTTTCCTCTTTCTTTTTATGTTTTTAATTTATATATCTTTATTTATAAATGAAAAACCTATTTTAGTCAATATTCACAATTTCATATTCTCTATTTCCAAGTCCTAGTTTGTTTGCAGCTTCTACTGTGTGAATACCATGTCTTAAATTCATTCTTTCGATTAATGCTGCTTTTCCTGGATCTTCTGCATTCACAACAGCATCATAACATGCTTGGTCTAAAGCCACTGGGTCTGTTGAAGCAAAAATTCCTAAATCAGCCATCTCTGGTGCATGTGGATTAAAATCACAATCACAATCAACTGATAAATTATTGGCAACACTAATATACACCATATTTTCTTTTCCCATATAGTTAATAACTGCTTTTGAAGCATCTGCCATTGATTCTAAGAAATTATCTTGCTCTGGCAAATTATCCCATACTTCTGCTTGATTTGTTGATTTTCCAGCTGAATGAATCCATAATTTTCCTTTTGAAGAACCAATTCCTATAGAAATATTTTTAAGAGCTCCTCCAAAGCCTCCCATTAAATGACCTTTGAAGTGAGATAATACTAACATAGAATCATAATTTTTTAAATGTGCACCTACATAATCTTCTTTTAAATGGAATCCATTTTCTACTGGAATTGGCATATCACCTTCTTCATCCATAATATCTACTGTTGCAATATCCATAAATCCATGGTCTTTTATTGCTTTCCAGTGATCTTCTGCTTTATCTCTCTTTCCTCCATATGCCGTATTACACTCTACAATTGTTCCATTCACTTTATGTACTAAGTCTTTAATTAAATTTGGATTTAAAAAATGATGTCCTCCTGGCTCTCCTGTTGATAGCTTTACAGCTACTTTTCCTTTTAATTCGACTCCTAATGTTTCATACATTTTAATTAAACTTTCTGGCGTAATCTCCTTAGTAAAATATACTTTTGATTTTTCCATAAAAATCCTTCCTTTCTTCTATATATCATTTGTATTCAAAAATCTATTGTATCGAAAAAATCAATCTTTATCTTAATATTGATTTTTCTGTATACAACCAGTTTAATTTTCGAATGTTTGTGCTACTTTTTCAAGTTCATCTCTAATCGCTATATGTTGAGGACAAGCTTTTTCACATTGACCACATTTAATACATTCACTAGCTTTCTTTAATCCATGTCCACCAACTAACCATTCTTCTTGATGTTTTGCAGCTGCCATATCTTTATATAGTGTTAAATAATTCATTGCTGTAAAAGATCCAGATATACCAATATGCATAGGGCATACTTTTGCACAATAGTTACAACTTGTGCAAGGAATTAAAGGTATCATACTTAGTACCTTTTGAGCTTCTTTAATGGTTTCTTCTTCCTTATCTGATAATTTTGTAAAATCTTTCATATAGGAAATATTATCATCCATTTGCTCTATATTGCTCATTCCAGACAATACTGTAATAACACCTTCTAAACTTGCTGCAAATTTAATTGCCCAAGAAGCAAGTGATGCATTTGGATTTACTTTTTTAAATACTTCTTGTACTTGTTCTGGTGGATTTGCAAGCATGCCACCTTTTACTGGTTCCATGATAATGACTGGTTTTCCATATTTTCTTGCTACTTCATAACATTCTCTAGACTTAATGGCTGGATTTTCCCAATCAGCATAATTAATTTGTAATTGGACAAATTCCATCTCTGGGTGTTTTTGTAAGATTTCTTCCAACTCTTCTGGTGTTGAATGGAATGAGAATCCAATATGTTTAATTTTTCCTTCTTGCTTCTTTTCTTGGATCCATGACCACATATCAAAATCATCAAATGCTTTTGTTCTAGATTCTCCTAAATTATGTAATAAGTAAAAGTCAAAATATCCTGCTCCTGTTTGTTTTAATGATGTTTCAAATTGTTGAATGGCATCTTCTCTTGTTTTACAATTTATCCATGCTGCATTTTTGGTTGCTAATTGAAACTTTTCTCTTGGATAACGTTCTACCAATGCTTGTCTAATCGCATCTTCACTTCCAGCATATGCCCATGCTGTATCAAAATATGTAAATCCTGCTTCTAAAAAGTGGTCTACCATTACTTTGGTCTGTTCAACATCAATTTTGTCATCCTTCATAGGTAATCTCATTAATCCAAATCCTAATTTTTTAATTTCTTCTCCTAAATATGGCATTTTCATTCCTCCTTAATTATTTCGATTTTATGTGTATATTTTTATCTTACTTTTTATCTATGTTTTTTATTACTACCCTAGCTTATTATATTCTTCATCAGTTACAGGCTCACACCATTCATTTGATGTGTTTTCTCCTGGTACTTCAAATGCTAAATGGCTAAACCAACAATCTTTTTTTGCTCCATGCCAATGTTTTACATTTGCTGGAATAACTACTACATCTCCTGGTTTTAAACTTCTTGCTTCTTTTCCTTCTTCTTGATACCAACCTTCTCCATCTACACAAATAAGAATTTGTCCTCCACCTGTACTTGCATGGTGAATATGCCAATTATTTCTACAAGCTGGTTCAAATGTTACATTTGCAATAGATATTGCTGATTCTCCTGGTTTAGTTAATGGGTTTAAATAAGAATTCCCTATAAAATATTTTACAAATCCTGTGTTTGGTTCTCCTAATCCAAACATTCCTCCATGTTCTGTTTTGTTTTCATTACTCATAATTTTCTCCTCCTTCATTTTTATTATTTCTAATTTAAGCTTCTTATATTCGTGAAGCACTGCAAAGCATTCTTCACATGTGTGCGTCGAAACCCTTAATTTCATTAATACACACATTTCTTACATCAATTTTTTGTCTAATATGTTTTTGTCATATAGTTCAATTTTATAATTCAACTTGTCATATGCTTCTTGCATAGCATCTAATTTTTCTTTTAATATTTTTCTTTGTTCTACTAAAATTTCTCTTCTTTCCTTTACAGTTTTATCTCCGCCTTCAAATAGTTGTAAATATCTCTTTAAAAAGCTAATTTCTAATCCTGCTGCTCTCATACATTTTACGAATTGTATTCTTTTTATATCCTCTTCCGTATAATTTCTTATACCATTTTTCCCTTTAGAAATTGGTCCAATTAATCCCTCTCTTTCATAATATCTTAGTGTATCTGTTGTTAATCCAAATGCTTTAGCCACTTCTGATATTTGCATGATATCGCCTCCTTCCTATTGTTTTATTGGTATTTATGTATTTTTGCTTTTATTGTAATTCTACTTCCTCTTATTATATATCACTTAGAGTTTACTTTAAGTCAATACCTTTTACTTATTTTTTTATTTTTTTATGTCCAATTGGGGACGTTTCTGTTTGGGACATTTTTATGTAAATCTTATATATTTATTTATAAATATCACAAATGTAAATTGAATATACCATACAATTGTTTAAAGTTATCATTTTTGAACGTCTCCAATTGGACATAAAAAAAGGGGAATTTGAGTCCGTCCCCAAAATCCCTTTTTATCGATTAGTATTTGTATTCGTACTTGTATTTGTATTTGTATTAGTATTTCTACTTCTATTTCTATTTAATGGTGTCCATAAACCTAATGTTTCTTTTGGCACTTTTCTATGATTTGTACATTGTTCTGGAAGATTATCTTCCGTGAAAATTTCTGTATATGTATTTGTACAATTTCTGGATACCAAACAACCAGTTGTTCTACATACTGTTCTTTCTACAATACCTTCTGGTCTTACAAAAGTAGCACTTGGTAAATCCTTATGTATGTCTGTCATAACGGCATCCCAAATTTGTCCTGCTGGATTTCCACTAAAATATACGGTTTCGCTATTGTCATATCCATACCAAGTTGCTGCTGAATAATATGGTGTAAATCCACAAAGCCATCTATCATAATCATTATCTGTTGTTCCTGTTTTTGCTGCCACATCCATTCCTGGTATTGCACAATATGTTGCCGTTCCTCCTGATTTTACAGGTTCTTGTATAATTGTCTTCATAATATATGCATTTTGCTTTGATATAACTTGTCTTGTTTCTTGTTTTGGTGTTAAAACTATGTTTCCATCTGCATCTGTAACACTTGTATAAAATGTTGGGCTGATATATACACCATCATTTGCAATTGTTCCATAGGCTGATGCCATTTCTAATGGACTAACACCACTTGTCATTCCACCTAATGCTAAACTTAATACATTATCTGTAACAGGATCTAATGAGCTGATCCCCATATTTTGCAAATATTCTAGTGATTTTTTTGGTGTTAATTCTACCATAATCTTAACTGCTGGTATATTTTGTGAAGTTCTGATAAAACTTCTAATATTTATTAAACCTTTAAATCCATTATAGTTTTTTGGTTCATAATTTTTACCAAATCTTGTACTACTATCATCATAAACTGTTGCGGCTGTTATAATCTTTTCTTGTAATGCTGGTGCCACATCTGCTAATGGTTTAATACTAGAACCAGTTTGTTTTTCCATTTGTGTTGCTCGGTTCCAACCAGCACTTGTTTTTTCTCCAAAGCCTCCTGCAACTGCTACTACATTTCCAGTTTTATAGTCAACAATCGCCATTCCTGACTGACTATGTTCATTTAATAATGTCCCATCACTATTTCTTTCTCTTCCTCTAATAACATATTTTTCTTTTGCATATTCTTCTTCTAATCGATTTTGAATATTCATATCTACTGTAGAATGAATCGTAAGTCCACTACTATATACATAGTTTTTCGCCATTTGCTCTGTCATATTCTTTTCTTCCATGACTTGTTCTACAACTTGTGAAATAACTGCATCTGTATGATATGAAAATACACTTCCACCCATAATTTCTCCTGTACCAAATTGCAATCCGTTTTGCACTTCTGTGACTGCATTTTGATATTCTTCTTCAGATATATATCCTAATTCTTTCATTTTATCTAAAACCGTTATGGTTCTATTTTTTATCTTTTCTGAATTGTCTACAGCTGTATTATATGGGTTATATGAATTTGGTGAATGATTGATTCCTGCCATAAAAGCACATTCTGCTAAAGATAAATCTTTTGCACTTTTATTAAAATAATATTCAGCTCCAAGCTCCACTCCATGTAGATTATTCGCCCCAACAAATAATATGTTTAGATATAATTCTAATATTTGCTCTTTGGATATCATTCTTTCTACTTGATAAGCTCTCTGCCATTCTCTTATCTTTCTCTTAATTCCTTCAATTCCTGTGCTTTCATTATCATTTGTTATATTTTTCACCAATTGTTGTGTAATCGTACTTCCACCATAACTACTATTACCATTTAATAATGTATTCGCAATTGCTCCTGCTGTTCTTTTAAAATCAACACCACTATGTTCATAAAATCTTTCATCCTCTATGGCAATATATGCATTTGGTAAATCATCAGCCATATCTTCTAATGTAATAATTTTTCTTTTTTCATCACCACTTAAATCTGCAAGCACTGTACCATTTTGATCTACGATAACAGAATTAGATACTTTTATTTCTAAATCTTCTTTACTCATTTGTATGTCTTCATTCCCATACCATCCTAATAATAGACCTGCAAATCCCCACATTCCTGCGATTAATGCTAATAATAAAATAATAATTATTATTAAGAAAAATTTTATAAAGAATTTTAAGATTCTATGTTTTTTACGTTTTTCTTCTTTTTTTGCTTTCTTCTCTTTTTTAGCTTGAAGTTTAGCTTCCTTCTTCTGCTTTTTATCTATTTTATGTTTTTTATTTGCTTCTACTTTTTTCCACTCATCATTTTTTTGTTTAATATCTTCTTTAGATTGTTCCTCTTTATCTTGATTTTTTGTTTTCTTTATTTTTTCAATTTTCTTTTTTTCTTTTTTCTTTTTTATTCTTTTTTCTTTGTTCTCTATTCTATTAGCTTTCTTTTTTTCTAATGTTTGTTCTTTCTTTTCTTGCCTTTCTTTTAATAAAACGGTTATCTCCGGTTTTGTTTCATTTTTTTCTTGTTCTACTCTATGATCCTCTTCTTTTATCTTCTCAGTATTCTCTAAATTTTCTGTTTTTTTCTTTATTTCATTATTAGATACATATATTTTATCTTTTTCTAAACTTTCTTTAAAATTGTTACTTTCAGCCTTCTGATCTATTTTCCTTGAAGTGCTATGTTTTGCTTTTTTATGCATTCTTTTTCTATTTAAATTTTGTTTATTATGATTCTTACTACTTCTCTTTTTCTTCTTTTTTTTCATGCCTTATCCCTCCTTTTGCAATATTTTCTGCTAATTTTAGCACCCCAATTATTATTCGTATATGGATTCTTACTTTAAAATATATTTTATGAATATTACAACATTTTTTCTAAAAATGCAACTACATTTTATCACATTTTTCCTTAAATTACCATATTCTTTTTGTTTTTTCGTTATTTTTTTGTTTATTTAAATCAAGAAAAAAAGAACTACTATTTCTAGTAGTTCTAAAAATAAAAGGGGATGTTATTTCGTACCAAATGCTTTTTTAGGCAAATGGTACTTTTATTGTTAATGAGTATATCACTTCAAGTTTACTCTAAGTCAACACTTTTTTTATATTTTTTATAAAATGTAAAGACTGAAGCGAAATTCATCACTTCAGTCTTTGATTTCTCTAGCCTTCCCATTATTTTCATCTTTTAATTTTTATATTTTACTTTTCAGCAAATTCTTCGCACTTTCTGCAATTCTTTCTTTTTCATTTTCAAAATTCTTTTTTGTTATTCCAATATAATCTACCACTTCTGTATGTAAAAACTTTGCTAAATTTTTCATAGAATGTAATGTATTTTCAGTTCCATCTCCACTGCCACCGGCACATGCAATACATATATCTACACATGAATTTGTTAATCCTATTTTATTTGGGCTTGAACTAATAATCATTGTTTTCATCTATATCACTTCCTATTTTTATCATACATTCTCCTTTAAATAGGTATCTATTGCTTTTTCTAACTCATCATATTTTCCAGTATAAGCATGGTCTGCATCTTTAATCACTTTAATTTCACAATTTTTCAAATTGTTTTGCAAATAATATATAACATCCTCAATTGGTTGTGTTAAAACACATTCATCTTTATCTCCAAATGGAATAAAGACAGGAATTTCTATTTGATTTAAAATCGGACTTTTTCCTTCTCTTTCTCTATATCTAAAAAAGTCACATGTACAATTATATAATAAATCTGTATAAAAGGTTTTTGCACTAATTTTGCCATTGATAAACACGCAAAAATCAATTAATTCCTCTTCTTTTCCATTTTCAATCAATTCTTTTGCTTTGCTAATATAGGTTTGATAATCTTTTCCTGTATAATTTTCTACTTCTTTTGGAATGTCACAAGGTGCTAATAATACAATCATTTTGATACTTTCATCTTGTTTTTGTGTATAATAATAAATTGCTTTGTTACAACCATAACTATGGCCTTCTAATACAATATGATTATATCCTCTTTCTTTTACCCAGTTCACAATTCCTTCTATGTCTAATACAGAATCCTCAAAAAGTTCATAACTACTACCTTTAATCACAAATTCATTTTCTTTATGCATTTCTGTGATATAGTTCATCCCTCTATTATTAAATGGTAAAAAAGCATAGCCATTATTAGTATACACTCTTACTAAATTGTCATTAAATTCATCTTCATAAAAGTTTCCACTCATTCCATGAATATGAATAACAATTTTATTGGTTGGTATGTCTGGTGTATATAGTAATCCTGGTAATTGTATTCCATCTGTCGAATATGGTCTTATTAATTCTTGATTCATAGAGACTCCTCCTTTTAAATAATTTTTTCACTATGAATATCAAATGGTGGTGTACACATAATAGTGAACTTTACTTTTCCTTCAATACTATGTTTTGCATTTATAGGAATTTCTACAAAATCCCCTTCTTCTACTTCATCTTTTTCGCCATTTATAATAACCGTTGCTTTTCCACTTAATATATAATAATATTTTGTATTTTTCTCGTTTATAAATGTACCATGAAATCCATCTAATTCTCCTATTACAAAATCCATAGCTTTTTCTTTTTCTGTAAATACATCTGTTATTATCATATTGTCTCCTACATTTCTTTTAAGTGCCTTTTTATACTTATAAATCATCGTATGCTCCTTTACTTTTTATTTTCCTAAATATTCTGTATCATCAAAA
>CASEIZ010000060.1 GCA_949288185.1 uncultured Eubacteriales bacterium
AGAGATGTAAGCGAATTAAGATTAAGTTATTAATTTGTTTATTAAAAGAACAAAAAAATAAATAAAGTGTTGGAAGCAATGACATTTAAAGGATTAGAAAAAAAGATAAAAAAATTGCCTACATTTACTTGACACATACAATAGAAACGTCCCCAAATGGACACTCTTGACTTATTCTCCTTTTTATATTATGATATTTCTAATAAATTTAAGGAGGAATTTTTTATGTCTGATATTATGTCATATTTATTTGAAACAAAAGCTGTAAGATTTTGTGAAGAAAACAAACCTTTTTGGTATACATCTGGTAAAATAGGTCCATATTTCATTAACACACATTTCGTTTATGGAAGTGAAAAAGATGCAAGTGAACTATTAGCTTTTATTGATGAATGTTTACAAGATAAATCAAGCTTACCAGAAAAAGTATTTCAAAAAGTATTAAAACAATATAATGAAAATGAAATTTACCATAATGTTATTGATACAATGAAAGATTATATCATGAAAAATATAAATGTTTCAGAAGTAGATTATATTTCTGGTGGTGAAAGAAGAGATTGGTTTTTCTCAAATATGATTGCTTATCTTTTGGACAAACCACATATTTCTATTTATAAAGATTTAACAAGTGTTATTAGTGATAGTAAATTTGAAAAAACGGAAACTGTAACAAATATCGAAAATAAAAAAGTATTACATATTGCTGATTTAGTAACTGTTGCTTCTAGCTACATTAGAGCTTGGATACCTGCTATTAAGAATATCGGTGGACAAATGTGCTGGTCTTGTGTTGTTGTTGACCGTATGCAAGGTGGAAAAGAAAAAATTGAAGCTGAAGGTGTAAAAGCTTTTTCACTAGTTAATGTAGACAATACATTATTTGAAACTGCTTATAAAAATAAGATTATTAATGAAAATCAATTAGAAATGCTAGAAAAATTCTTTAAAAATCCTGATGAAACCATGAAACAATTTTTAATTAATCATCCTGATTTCTTAGAAAATGCATTGCATGCTGATGAAAAAACAGCTAAGAGAGCCAAACTTTTAGTTGATGGAAATTTATATGGGCTTAATTAATTAGCCCATTTTTATTAGCTAAAAATATGAATTGCAAGAAAGAAGGATAATTATGAATGAAACTCTCCAAATAAAATCCCCCTCTTTTATTATTTTTCCAGATAAAGATGGAACGCTAAATTTAGAAGACAAAAAATTAAACCCAATATTTACATTAATTTCTATCATGAATGGTATGATCATTCCAATAACCGGAAGAACTGTTGGCGATATTCATGAAAATTTAAAAGAAAATAACTTAAGACTACCGGAAATATTAATTGGTGATAATGGTGCTAATATCTATTCTACAAAGAAAAAGCAGTTTTTAATGAAAAAAAGTTTAGACCCTAAAAAAGTAAGTCAAGTTATCACTAATTTTGTTGAAGCAGGTGGAAATCCTCAAATGGTTCGATTAACAGATGGTGAATTCATTTATGCAGTTAATCATCCAGATGTTCAAGACTATTATAGAAAAAATCCTACTGTAAAATATGGTGAAGATATTGAAACTGTATTAAGAATGATGCCAGAGATAACAAAAATCACATTGGCTGGTAGTAAAGCACAAATGGAAAATATGGCAAATTATGTCAAAGTTTTAAACTTTTGGAGTGATATGGGTGCTACTAAGTTTCCAAATGCTAGTTATGAACATTATCGATTAGATGTCGCTGATAAAAACATTAATAAAGGTAATGCTGTAAAATTAATGGTTTCTATTTTACAACCTACTTTTGGATATATGTGTATTGGTAATGGAGAAAACGATATTCCCATGTTTAAGCAAGCTATTGATGACAACATGATGATTGGAATTATGGAAGATTCCCCACAAGCTGTAAAAGATGAAATGAAGGCTTATGTAGCTTCTAAAAAGAAACGGCAGAATTATCATTATTCCTAAGAATGAAGATAGAGCTAATAAATATATGTATCATTTTGCCAAACTTTTTCAACAAAATATGAGAGCTACTCATTTCTATTCAGGTAACAAACGTGGAAAGCAATTTAGACAATCGATTAAATATAATCCACCTCCATTAGATATAAAGTCTAGAAATAATAATTCGGGGAAAACTCGAAACAGATCTCAAAATATAAAATAAGAACCTTATTGTTTAAGACAATAAAACTTGTATACACTTTGTATACAAGTTTTATTTTATTCTTCTACTTTTTCAAACATATCTTTTCCAACTCCACATAAAGGACAAACCCAATCCTCTGGTAAATCTTCAAATTTTACACCTTCTGCTTCATCATCATAAATATATCCACATGCCATACATCTATATTTCATTATTATCACCTCCATATTTACACCAGCATTATACCAACTAAATAGCAATTCGTAAATACTTTTTTTGAATTTATTTATTATCCTTATCCTTTTTTCTAATTTTTATTCTATATATCACAATACACAGGATAATAATTATCAAAATACTTGTAATAATCATTCCCCATTTATTTTCCTTTATTATTTCAATTAACTCATTCTCATGATTCTCTTGTTCCTCTTCTTCATTTTGTTCCTCTAATATAGCATTCAATTTTTGAATATTAAGTTGTTGTTCTTCATCTGCTATTTTTTGTTCTTCTTCATTTCTTCTATAAACATTTATTTTATATTGTTTTATCGTATATCCATTTTCAGTTATCACTTGAATATTAACGACATTATTTCCATATTGTAAATTTTCTCCTCCTGCTACTTCTACTTTTGCATTTTGTTTTTCTGGTATTGCCAAAATATTTAAATTTTCAGTTGTATTGGAAACAATAGCATCATATTGATATATATCATTTACAAACTCCGGTTCTAATGTTACATTTTCAATTGCTAAAGTCTCTAACTTGGCATTTGCTTTTTCGAAATCTTTTGTTTTCGTAACAGAAATTGTATATTGTATTTTACTTGTTTTATCTAGTGAAGTAACTTCTATAACAATGGTATTTAATCCTTCTTTAAAATTAGTATTTCCACTAATCATAACAGCAGCATTTGGATTTTCTGGAATAGCTGTCACTTCTAAAGAGGATAAATCTTCTGTTAGAAAGTAATATTCTGTTATATCTGGTGAAAATACAGGTGTCATTCCCTCATGATTTAATCGTAAATTTTTTAATTTAGAATTATTACTTGTAACTTCACTCTCTTCTGAAATTTCAATCTTTTCTGTTTGTGTTTCTTCATTTGCTATGATTTCAATTCCATTTGTAAAGCTCTGTACTTGAACACCTTCGGAATTATAGAATTCTCCTTGAATGGCAATATATTCACTTTCAATTTCTTTTGCTTTAAATGTATATTTTACCAATTCACAATTTTGTTTCGGATTTTCTCCTCCTGTTTCATCATACCAAACCGTTATCATTTTATTTTCAACTACATTCGTATTTTCTGGTCCTGAAACATATTCTAATAACTCATTATTAAAATATATTTGAATATCAAATGCTGCTACATCAATATTGGCTAAATTGATTGTAAAACTAAATTCTTCTCCGTTTTTTATTTCTGTATTTGATACATTCAAATATATGCTATCTTGATTTTCATTTTGCATAGCAAAACTTTTTATACAATTTCCTAAAAGGATTAGTAAAAATATCAAACAAAAAACTTTTTTTTTTCAAAATGTATCCTCCCCATAATTTCTTTTTTTAGTTGTAAAATTTAAACAATCATTGTACAATCTGCTTTAATCCAAGTATATGTCTTTGAATCAATAATAAATCCACAGATGTTGGTTTTTTTCCATTTTTATTGATATTGCCTGCTTTTTGAGATAAGAAATCTAATTCTTCTATTTCTAGTATATGTCTTTGTAATTTTAATAAGTCCACACTATTGATTTTTCCATTTCCATCGACATCTCCATAAATAATGATTTCATATTCTGCTACCAATGTTTGTACATCTGTATTCGTAAAAATTTGAACTTTTGCCCCCGTTCCTACCAGATCTTGACTTTGTAATATATTTCCTGATTTATCTACAATTTGCACTTGATATTTTTCACTCACAAAAATATTTTCTAACAATTTTTCTACTGTTCTATTTTCTTCTTCAATACCACTGATTTCATTTCCATTAACCTGTATATTTTCACTAAAACTCAAATCCTCTTCTGCTATTTTTTCTATGACATTTACTTGTATTGACTGGCAAATATCTTCATCTTCCTCTGAAAAAACCTGTATATTCGTATTTCCTGTTCGAACTGCTGTAATGATTCCTACATCATTGACAGTTGCAACATTCGTATTTTCAGACACATATTGCACTGTCTTATTATTGGCATCTTCTGGTTCAATATTGGCAAGAATTTGATATTGTTCTCCTTCTTGTAAAGTAATGGCTTCCACATTGACTTCTATTCCTGTGACTTTACTATATACTTCTATATCCATGCTTGCCTGTACATCATTTGAAATAGCTCGTACAGTAATAGTTGCTTTTCCAGAAGATACACCATATAAATTTCCATTACTATCTACCTTTACAATTTTTTCATTACTAGAACTATATTCTACTCTTTGGTCTTCTGCTTCTTTTGGATAAATTTCTATCTTTAATTTACTGATTTCATTTTTTTGAATGACAGGATTATCTACTGATACTTTTATTTCTTCTACTTCAATTTCTGGTAATTCTTCCACATAATTTTGAAATACATACCCTACCATTCCATTTTCTAAAATGACTCTATCCCATAATTCTCCACTTTGCTTTCCTTTTGCAATTCTTGTCATCGTTTCATTTTTAGAAACACTCGTTATTTTTTCATAACTTGTACTCGGACCACTTCTAACATTTAAAGTTGTTTCTACATTGGCATATACCTTGGTGTTATCTTCCACATAATCTGAAGGATTAATGGCTGGAGTTTCTTCTTGTATTTCAGGCATATTATCATATACAGGGATGATAAAATTGATATTCAAATCCAGTAAATTACTATTGACATATCCTTTATAGATGATATTAGATTCACTATATGGTGCTAATACATTTGTCATATATTGATGCCAAAATAATTCCCCATTATTCATATCATGGACATGAAATTTTTGTAAGTAAATTGTGTTTTGCCCAATATTAATATAACTTGAGCCAATAAAGATTCCCCCACCCGTAATGGCTCTTTCTTTGGTATTCCAAGGAATTAAATATTTTGTTTTAGTGGCTTCACTTGCTCCCTTTCCATCTCTTGCATATTTTAGTCCATTGATAATCGCTCCCATCGGTTCTGAAGAACTGGTAGCTCCTATGTTGTAGAAATTATATAATCCTTCATATCCTACTACTTTTCCACTAATGGAACTATGAGATAAAAATGGTCCCACTTCCTGCTTGATTCTAGAAGCCAAATGATAAGAACTTACTTTTGATTGAATACCTGCACTATATATTAAATCTGAATATTTTTTATTCATCGTTACGGTACTTCCATTCGAAGTTAGATAACTTACTGTTTGATTATAAAATTCTGTACCATATAATATTTTTTCAATTCCATCTACTGAATTGCTACTACTATTAAAAGATAGTTCTTCAAATTGAAAAATTCTCGACTCATTTAAAAAATTTCGTGGATCCATTGTGTATAATAAAGATTGTTTTGAACAATCTACCCAACCAGCATCTACCTCTACATTGTATTCTCCTGGATTGGTATTTTTCCATCTATCGTTATAGGATTTAGGTACTAAATTTTTTCCAAATATATTTTCATTTTGAATTACATACTCCCAATCTAAGTTTGTATATAAAGCTGTAAATGTCCAATTCGGATGATTCTTTTTCAACTCTTCTAAATACGGCTGATAACTTTTCGGAAAGTTTTCAATTCCATCTATTATATTCATAGCTTGTACATTTTTTCGGCTAAATGTAAATACGATTAAGAAAATAGCAAGAATCATACAAATACCATATCCAAAAATCTTCTTTATCATTTTTCACTCCTTTTATGTACGCATACATAAACTCTTTACTACAATCTAGCATAAGTCCTTGTCTCTTTATTTTGAATAAATGACGAATGTGATTGGAGTACCTGTACCCTTTCTTAATACAAAATAAATGAGGAAGCGCGAATGCTTGTAGCGAGAGGCTCGTTTATTTTGTATATAGAAAGGGTAAGGGACGTATTGAGCCGAGGAATTTATTCAAAATAAAGAAATAAGGACTTACTCTGGACTCCAGAAAAGAATTGATAAATATTTCGTATAATAAAGACTTTTATATTTTTACTGCCTTTACAATAATTCTTTTAGAAGAATCTGTCGTACAGGTAATTAAAGTAACTTCTATTCTTCCATTTGTTTTTTGTGATAAACATTGTGTTTCATCTGGTTCTACAGTTTCCACTAAATATATTTTGTAAATTCCTTCATGCGCATTATTATCTATCAATGTAAAGGTATCTCCAACGGATAATTTTTTTAAATCATGAAACATATTATTTGTTATATAATTGTGTCCAGCAATGCAGAAATTCCCTACTTCATTAGGATTTCCTCCATAAAATTTTGTCACAGATACACCTAATGCTTGATTGCTATATTCAGAAATCACATAGGTTTCTAAGTCTATTTTGGGTATTTCTAATTTAGCAATCACAGGATATCCTTTATATGTTGTCAAAATACTATCTTCACTCTGGTTAAAACTTGTATCTTGTGTAGTATTTTCATTATCCAAAATTGTATTTTCTTCTTGCATCCTATTTCTTGTATTTACATTTTCTGTACTTACAAAACTTATTTGTGGTTGCTCATTTCCATTTTTTGTTTCTTTCTCTGCTATCCATTGTTTCGTAACTATAAAAATGATAATGCATAAGATGGTAGCAAACATTATGAAAATCAACTTGTTTTTTCTATCTTTCGTTTGCAACTTAAATTCCTTCTATCTATTCTTTTTCTTCATGCTAATATATAAAGAAGTACTCATAATAGCTATCACAATAACAACTATTGGAATATATAAATTGATACCTGTTTTTGGTAATTGTGTTGGTAAATTTTCTTTTGTTGTATTTGTCGTATTTTCTCCTTCTGTTGTTCCTCCTATTTCATTTTCTGGTGTTTCCTCTTCTGGTGGCGTAGTTTGCGTATCTGTAACAGTCACTGTAAAAGTATCTTCTGCAATAACTGCATCTGAACTATCTCTATCAATTAATTTAAAGGTAAGTGTATATTCTCCTGCTTTATCAAAGATACCTCTAAGATTTAATACCTTATTGACATTTTGACCACCAATTGCATATCCAGATGGGTCACCCCAACCGCTATCTATTAGGTCATATTCTGTTTGTGTTTCATCGGTTCCTTTTAATTGCACACTTCCTCCATCAGGTGTTGTTGCATCTGCTATAATTCTAGCATGGTCGTAATTTTTACCCATACTTGAAGTTAAAGAAAGTACCATTTCTTTTTCTTCATTTATAATTGGTCCACCTGTGTAAGATAAATCAAATTTGTAATCTTCATATCTTGGCTCTACCACAATATTTTTCTCTAAAGCAGTGGTTATATCATCATAATTTTCACTAGCATCGGGATTTGCTAATCCTTCTGCTGTTACTGCTAAATCTGTTGGATTAGATGTCATGATTCCTTCTTTTGCTCTAAAAGTGATGCTCATACTTTCTTTTGGATTTGATCCTCCTGTTGAATCATAAAAAACAACTCTGACTCTTGTCCCATTATCATTTGGTGTTCCACCATCTGTTTCCACATATTCTAACAAATTGTTATCATATGCAATATCAAAGGTATATGCTCCTAATGGTTTTCCAAAGGTAATGGTAAGTGTTACTGTATCTCCTGGATTTACCGTATCCTTATTAGTAGATATTTCTATATCATCTAGTGCAGCTGCTTGCACTGGATTTGGATTAAATAGTAGTATAAAAGTAAATAGAATTGATAAAATAAGTAATATATTAAATATTTTTTTCATTTTTTTATTTCCTCCTTTTTCATTTTGTAATATTAGTATGTCTCTTTTTGATATTTTTATTAATTTTTGAAAAAGAAGAAATTTCCAATGTCTCATTGAGTTCGTTCAATGTCTCATTGAGTTCGTTTGTCTATGCGACATTTTTTTGTCTCATTGAGTTCGTTTGTCTATGCGACATTAAATGTTCCAAGCAGAAACATTCCCAATGGGACATTTTTTTACAAAACTGTTGTATTTATAAGTATTTTAGGATATAATTACATTTGCACTATAAAATAATTTTTTTATTGGGAGGTTTTTATGAAAAAATTAGTCATTAAAGATTTATATAAAAACACAAATGAATATAAAGATACAGAAATCACATTAGAAGGTTGGGTAAGAACAATTCGTGATTCTAAAACATTTGGATTTATTGAATTAAATGATGGGTCTTTTTTCAAAAATGTACAAATTGTATTTAGTGACAAATTAGATAACTTTGCTGAAATTGCTAAATTATCTATTAGTTCTTCTATAAAAGTTACTGGTACTTTTGTCATTACTGAAAATGCAAAACAACCTTTTGAAATACAAGCAAATAAAATAGAAATTTTAAATTTATGTGATTTAGAATATCCTCTTCAAAAAAAGAGACATTCTTTCGAATATTTAAGAACCATTTCACATCTTCGCCCTAGAACCAATACATTTAATGCTGTATTTAGAGTAAGAAGTGTATTTGCATATGCTATTCATAAATTCTTCCAAGAAAGAGGATTTGTCTATGTACATACGCCTATTTTGACTTCAAGTGATGCAGAAGGTGCAGGAGAAATGTTTACCGTTACTTCTTTTGACCTTGCCAATGTTCCAAAAACAGAGGATGAGCAAGTAGATTATACAAAAGATTTTTTCGGAAAACCTGCACATCTTACAGTAAGTGGACAATTAAATGTAGAAACATATGCGACTGCTTTTAGAAATGTGTATACCTTTGGTCCAACATTCAGAGCAGAAAATTCTAATACAGTAAAACATGCTGCAGAATTCTGGATGATTGAACCAGAAATTTGTTTTGCAGATTTACATGATGATATGGATTTAGCAGAAGAAATGCTTAAATATACATTTTCTTATGTATTAGAAAATTGTAAAGAAGAAATGGAATTCTTTAATAATTTCGTAGATAAAGGATTACTAGAAAGATTAAATAATGTCATTCATTCTGACTTTGCTAGAATTTCTTATACAGATGCAATTAAAGAATTAGAAAAAGCAAATGACAAATTTGAATTTAAAGTATCTTGGGGTGTTGATTTACAAACAGAACATGAAAGATATCTTTGTGAACAAGTTTTTAAAAAGCCTGTTTTTGTAACAGATTATCCAATGGATATTAAAGCTTTTTATATGAAACAAAATCCAGATGGAAAAACGGTTGCAGCAGCTGACTTGCTAGCTCCTGGAATTGGAGAAATCATTGGTGGTAGCCAAAGAGAAGAAGATTATGATAAATTGGTAGCTAGAATGAAAGAACTAAACATGGATATAGATAGTTACAACTGGTATTTGGATTTAAGAAAATATGGTAGTTGTGACCATGCTGGTTTTGGTCTAGGTTTTGAAAGAGCCATTATGTATTTAACTGGTATGCAAAATATTCGTGATGTCATTCCATTCCCTAGAACACCTAAAAATTGTGAGTTTTAATTTGTTATCTGAAAGTATACATATCATATATACTACTTTTGTATGTATACTTTCTAATTTTATTATTTTTAATGTATTTATAATATCCATAATTTTTTATTTCTAAGTCAATATTTTTTTATAATTTGTTTTTTGATATTCATATTTATAGTTATACTACTTGTAGATTTTTTTCTTTTGTTTATTATTTTAGTAATGATAATTTCTACAAAAACTAAAAACACAATCATGATTGTAATGATAAAATTAAGTCTCATTTCTTTCTTTTTTACTTTTCTTTTTTTATATCTTTTTTTCATTTATATATATTTCTCCTTTGTTGAAGATTTTATTTTTTTAATTTTAAATTTGTATTTTTATTATATCTTTAGTGCAACATTTTTGCAAGTATTTTTAAGTGCATATTTCATTACTTTTTAATTGTAAAATATTTGTAATGACGATATTTATTTTGATTGGTGGTGATAAATTTGCAAAAATTAAAAATTCCTAGAAATCATAGTGGTATCACTAAAACTTTAAGGTTGCCAGAAAATTTGATTAATGATATTCAGATTTTAGCAGATTTAAAAAATATTTCCTTTAATAAGACAGTTATTGAACTACTAGATTTTTCTCTTAAAAATTTAGACGAAGATGATAAAAAATTAATCGAAAAGAAACGAGAAAAACTTATTTAATTGATTAATATTTCAATTAGAAAGACAATATTGTCAAAAAGTCGGTATCTATTAGTTTACCGGCTTTTATCTATTTTATACCCCTTTTCTATTTTATGTTTACTTTCTACTTTTTTTATGATATAATCTTTGTTGCAATCCATAACAATGTTATAGGTAAAAAGAAAGGAGAATACTATGCTTATTTACAATCTAAACTTTTCCATAGCAAAGAAAAACCGGCAACAATTAGGTACTGTAACTGTTACCAAAAAAGGTGAATTGAAGGTAAGTCCTAATATTGTGAAAACTCTAACAACAGATAAACTCGCTGATCTTTCTCGGCGAGCATTAGACGCTTTCTCTGTGTTAAACACCGGAAAAGTTGATAAAGGAATGTTCAGTTTTTCTTTCATTCCAAGATATGACAGAACTTCCATTATATATTTTCAGATGGGAAACAAACGATGCATCGGATACATTTTAAAAAAGAACTATCATCTTAATTTTGAAAGTGATGTCCCCGCATGTATTCGTGCTCTTTGCATGAAAGAACTGAACGAAAAGAAAATCCGTTATTATTATAACGGCTCCTATCATAATTAGATTGCAAAAAAACGGTGGCCAAACGGTCGCCGCTTTTCTATTATATATTCCATTTTAATATTGTCTTCCCCAAACTACCATCTTCGTTGCTGGTTTACCACAACATACACAAGTATCTCCCAAATGTTCTTGTTCAAAAGGCATACATCTTGATGGAGCTCCTGTTTCTTCTTTTACTTTATCTTCACACTCTTGACTTCCACACCACATCGTTTTTACAAAACCTTGATTTTCTTCTAAATTTTTCTTTAATTCTTCCATATTGTGTGCAATCGTTGTTTTCTCTTCCATTCTTTTTTTACATACATCATACATAGATGTTTGAATATCTTTCAATAATTGATCTAATTTTTCTTCTATCTCTTCTAATTTCACAGAAATCTTCTCTGAAGTATCTCTTCTAACAAAAACAGCTTCTCCATTTTCTATATCTCTAGGTCCCATTTCAATTCTAACTGGTACCCCTCTCATTTCCCAATCATTAAATTTATATCCTACTGAATAATTATCTCTATCGTCTAATTCCATTCTAAATTTTTTACTTAGTTTTTCTTTTAATTTATTCGCTTCTTCTAACACACCTTCTTTTTGTTGTGCAATTGGTACAATGACTGCTTGAATTGGTGCAACAAGTGGTGGTAATTTTAATCCTCTATTATCTCCATGAGCCATAATAACTGCTCCGATTAGTCTTGTACTAATTCCCCATGATGTTTGATATGCATATTCTTGTTCTCCATTTTTATTTTGAAATTTTACATCAAATGGTTTTGTAAAGTTTTGTCCAAAATAGTGTGATGTTCCACCTTGTAAAGCTCTACCATCATGCATCAATGTTTCTACTGTATAGGTTGCTTCTGCTCCTGCAAATTGTTCTTTTTTTGTTTTTTGTCCTTTTAATACTGGTATAGCTAATAAATTTTCTATAATATCTGCATATACCTCTAACATATCCATTGTGAATTGTTTTGCTTCTTCAGCAGTTTCATGAATAGTATGTCCTTCTTGCCATAAAAATTCTCTTGAACGTAAAAATGGTCTTGTTTCTTTTTCCCATCTTAACACACTACACCATTGATTATATAAAAATGGTAAATCTCTCCATGAACTTAACCATTTTGAATACATGGTAGAAAAAATTGTTTCAGAAGTAGGTCTTACACATAATCTTTCTTCTAATTCTTCTCCTCCACCCATGGTTACCCAAGCAACCTCTGGTGCAAATCCTTCTACATGATCTTTTTCTTTATTTAATAAACTTTCTGGAATTAATACTGGCATAGAAATATTTTTTACTCCATGCTCTTTAAATTTTTCATCTGCATATTTTTGGATATTTTCCCATATAGCATATCCATATGGTCTAATAGCAACAAATCCTTTTACATCTGTATAATCTGCTAACTCTGCTTTCAACACAATATCTGTATACCATTGTGGGAAATTTTCATCGATATTGGTGATGTCTTTAACAAATTGTTTATCATTTTTCATAATTTAAATCTCTCCTCATATTAAAATTTTATTTTTCTAAATTATTATCCTCTTCCCTTTCGGGCATTGGAGCCTCTTGTTTACTATGAGGTTCATTGATATCTTTTGTGCTCACTTTGTCCGTAGTCTCCATATCACTAGTTTCAGTACTAGCACTCGTATTATCAAGATTTTCACTTACGTTATTTGTATTTTCTTCATTTTCTACTAAATCATCAATCACAATTTGTTGATTACTATCTAATTTATATCTTGGTAATTCTGGCAAATCTTTTAATGAACTGTATCCAAACATCTTTAAAAACTCATCTGTTGTCTTATATGTCATTGGTTTTCCAGGTAAATCTGCTTTTCCTGCCTCTTCTATTAGTCCATATTCCAATAATTTATATACACAAGCATCTGCTGATACTCCTCTTATTGCTTCAATTTCTGCTCTTGTAATTCTAGGATTATATGCAATAATTGATAAAGTTTCTAATGCTGCCGTAGATAAGTTTGGCTTTGTTCTCTTATCTAGAATTGGATATATATATTCATATAGTTCTTTTTTGGTTGCTAATTGATAACCATCTTCTACTTGAATGATTTCAATTCCGCGATTATTTGCTTTATAGTCTTCTTGCATGCTTTTGATAATTGTATGGATTTCTTCTTCATTCTTTTCTAGAACCAATATCAATTCACTAGATTTTACAATTCTTCCTGCTGCAAATAATATGGCTTCAATAATTGCTTTTGATTTTTCTATTTCCATATACGCTCCTACTTTTTTCTTAAATTTACTATATATTATGTCAAAAAAAGCTTGCTGTGTCAAGGTTTTTGAAGGATTTTATGTAACTTTACTGATTTTTTAGTTATACTTCAGACCTTTCCCATTAAGAGGAACGATTTTTTACTTGAAATAATTGTAAAATTTCTTGCACTTTTTCATTTTATATGCTAATATAATAAAAAATACTAAGGAGGTAATTCCTATGAGTGAAGATAAAAAAATAGAAATTGTATCAGGTGATGAAAATGATTTAGATATATCTCCTGTACATGACCATATCAGTCCAATAAAACCAAGAAATACAGATGATAAAAAACCTAAAAATATTGTTATTCCTAAAGAAAAAAAAGAGGAAGACAAAAAATAATTCAAAACTCCATATAAAAAATGATTATATTAAATGCCAAGCTTGACTTGTATTTTAACATAATCATTTTTTTCTCTCAAATTCATTTTATATCTTAGATTTTTATAATAGTTTCTTTTAATCTTTTTTATATTCTACAATTTCTTCTAAAGTTTTAAACTCCTCTATCCTATACGTAGGGTTCGCATTTTTTAATATATCTATCTTTTCATAACCATATGTTACCGCAATCGTATCTATTCCAGCATTCTTACCAGCCATGATATCTGCTTTTGTATCTCCTACCATTACTGCTTCTTCTTTTGAAATATTTAGCTCATTCATAATATAATTTAAGATTTCTGGATCTGGTTTAGGTTTAAAACGACTCTCTCCTGTTCCTAAAACAAATTCAAATTCATTTAACTTGAAACAATTTACCATTTTATCTAAAATTCTTTTTGGTTTACCAGAAGCAATTACCATACAAAATCCCTGTTCTTTTAATTTTTCTAAAGTTTCTTTTACATTTTCAAAAAGGGTTGTTTCATCAGCATAATGTCCTTCATCAATATAATATTCTCTATATTTCTTCACATATTCATTAGCCAATGTTTCTTTATCTTTTGGTAAAACACGTTTAAACATTTCCTCTAAATCCAATCCTGCTAACTTTTGAAATTCTTCTTTAGTTATTTCTTTGTTTCCATTGTTTTGTAATGTATGATTAAATGCTAAAAATACATCTTTTTCACTATCCCATATTGTTCCATCTGCATCTAATATGATTAATTTTTTCTTTATCTTCTCCATATTTTCCTCTTTTCTATAGATCATTTTATTTTATTAATTTTAAAAATTATATACTATTTCCAATCTCCTTTCAAGCATAAACATCAATTTTTTGACTATTTCCCAAAATCCTTGTATAATAATATATATTATGTTTATTTTAATAGTTATATATAATGAAAGGAACTTATCTATATGAACACTCACTATATTTCAAAACTAGAATTTCATAAAGTATTAGAAAAATTAAGTACGTACTGTTCTACCTCTTTAGGAAAAGAACTTGCTCTAAATTTACAAATATATCATGATGTGAATATCGTAAAGCAAAAATTAGCTGAAACGGAAGAAGCTGTAAATCTAATTTATAAAAATTCATTTCCTTCTTTTTCTGATATTCAAGATATTCATATCTATGTAATCAATCTAGAAAGCTCACAAAGTTTAACAATAAAAGGTTTATTAGACTTGAATACCATTTTTATTTGTGCTAGAGATTTAAAAACTTACTTTTCAAAAGACTATATTAATAAAGAAGACTTCCCAATTCTAGAAGGGCTGTTCTCTAGTTTATATACCAATGAAGGCGTTATCTCTAAGATTTCCTCTTCTATTATTGATGAAAATACCATAGATGATAAAGCTTCTCCAGAATTGCAAAAAATCAGAAAGAAAATTAGAAACTTAGAACAAGATATTCGTTCTAAATTAAATTCTATGATTCATTCATCTTCCTTTTCTAAATATGTACAGGAAAATGTAGTAACCATTCGAAATGATAGATTTGTAATTCCTATCAAAGAAGAATATAGAACTCAAGTAAAAGGCTTTGTTCATGATGTTTCTAATGCTGGTTCTACTTTATTTATAGAACCTCTCTCTATATTTGAATTGAACAATGAAATTAACCAATTACGATTAGAGGAAGAAGTAGAAATTGAAAAAATATTACAACAGTTAACTTCCCTTTTCTACCCATATATAGAAGAATTAAAAACAGATGTGGAAGTCATTGGTACTTTAGATTTTATATTTGCAAAAGCAAAATATTCTAAAGCCATTTCAGGAATTACACCAATGATTAATACCAAAAAAGAAATTCATTTCATCAATGCTAGACATCCTCTAATCGATCAAAATAAAGTTGTTCCTATTTCCATAGAATTAGGAAAAGATTTCTCTACTTTATTAATTACTGGTCCAAATACAGGTGGAAAAACCGTTACTTTGAAAACTGTTGGACTTCTTACTTGTATGGCTTGTAGTGGATTAAATATTCCAGCTGATGAAAAGTCTAGTATATTTGTATTTGAACATATCTTTGCAGATATTGGTGATGATCAAAGTATTGCTGATTCTTTAAGTACCTTTTCTTCTCACATGACCAATATTGTGAATATTACCAAACATGCTAATGAAAATTCCTTAATTCTAGTAGATGAATTAGGTTCTGGAACTGACCCAGTAGAAGGTGCCAATTTAGCCATTTCTATATTAGACTATTTTAAAACAATCGGTGCCCTTACAATTGCCACTACACATTATCAAGAATTGAAAAAATATGCTATGACCTCTTCTGGATTTGAAAATGCATCTGTCGAATTTGATGTTGAAACTTTATCTCCAACATATAAGCTGTTGATTGGTGTTCCTGGAAAAAGTAATGCTTTTGAAATTAGCCAAAAATTAGGTTTAGATATTTCTATTATTCAAAAAGCCAAAGACCTTATGTCTTCGAATGATATCACTTTTGAAGAACTTTTAAAAAATATCTATGATGATAAACAATTAATTGAAAAAGAGAAAGAGAAAATCTTAGCAGACTCTGAACAAATCAATAACTTAAAAGAAAAATTACAAAGAGAAAATCTTGAAAAAGAAAAACAAGAAAAGGAAATCATAAATAATGCGAAAGTAAAAGCTAGAAATATTTTACTAGAAGCCAAAGAAGATGCCAATGAAATGATTAAAGAATTATCAAATATAAAAGATTCTAAGGAGATAAATACTTTAAGAAACTCTTTCAATAAAAAAATTAAGGATATTCAGTTAGAACCAACTATTTCTAATAATACTTCTAACACCAATTCTCTTTCTAAAGAAGAAGTTCAACCTGGAAAAGAAGTATTTGTTACTTCATTCAATCAAAATGGAATGATTCTTTCCCATGTTTCTAAAAATAATGAAGTTCAAGTACAAATTGGCAGTATGAAGATAAATGTAAAATTGGAAGTTTTGCAAAATTCTAAAACTCATAATTCTAACTCTTCAAAAAATATGCATGCATCTTCTCACATTTCTAAAAGTAGAAATATTAAACCAGAAATCAATGTGATTGGTATGAATGTAGAAGAAGCTAATTTTGTCATTGATAAATTTCTAGATGATTGTACTTTAGCAAAATTAGAGACTGTTAGAATTATTCACGGAAAAGGTACTGGAAAATTAAAAAATGGTATTCACCAATTTTTAAAAAACAATTCTCATGTAAAATCTTTCCGCTTAGGTACCTTTGGTGAAGGTGAAATGGGTGTAACGGTTGTTACATTAAGATAATATAAAAGTTGACTTTTCTATTCAATAAACAAGCGAATATTATAAATAATTTTGGACAATTCGAATGCGACCGAAATAGTTTTATAAATTCTTAAAAGAAAACCATAAAGGGTTCTGTTTCCGGGTATTGTTATGGTTTTCTTTTTAGAATTTGTTAAACGTAATGCAGGGTAGCCGAGAATTTCAAAAATTATTTATAATATTCGCTTGTTTAATAAATAAATTCAAACCATTATCTTTACAAAAGATAATTAGACTTTATTTCTTTTTACTTTTATCTTTATTTTCATCTAATTTCTTTTTAGATAAATCTTTTTCAAATTTATTTGTTATTCCAAATAAAGTTAATAAATATACTAATATTACCATTGGAATTGTCAATCTTCCGATTGGTATTCTTGTAATTGCCATAACACTAAATAGTAATATTTGTGCTAATGCCATTATTCCAATACTTTTTGCAATTACTTTTGCTATACTCAATTTGTGATAACGAATTCCTAAATAAATTAATACGATAATAACAGCAACTACGAATGGAATGATATATGGTTTTATAATATCTCTTCCTCTTGTATGACCAATATCTTCTACTGTTGTATCTTCTGCTGTTAATTCTGTTCCATATTTTTCATTGATTTTGGTTATTAAATTACTTTTTTGTTCATCTGATATAGAAGTCGTTGTAATAGATACAGAATCTTCAAAAACTTCTACCTTTTGTATCATAACTTTTTGATTTCCAAATACTTCATCTGTAATTTGTCTAATATCAGATATATTAAATTCTGTTTTTAAATATAATTCTACTCTTTGTGTATCTTGATATTTTAAATCAAAGTTAAATCCTTTTACAGCAATCATGACAATTCCTGCTATGATTACTAATAGCATTAATATAATTTTTAGTTGCTTACTTTTTATGAATTGTTTCATCTGTAAATACCTCCTATTTTTCTGCTTTTACTTTTAACATTGTTGCTGTAATTAAATAATTATATAAAGCAATTAAAGTAATTCCCCAGAACATTACCATTCCAAAACTACTAATTGTTGTCCAATTTATAAAACAAAATACAATTACAGATAGACAAATTGGTATTAGTTTTATAAAGAATTCTCTATAACTTTCTTTTATTCCCTCTTTTACAGTTTCTAGTTTTTTACTATCTTCACTTTTCTTGATTGTTGATAATATTTTATTAATAAATATATAATTTAATATAATCGTTACAATAATTCCTACTATTCCTTGAATAGATACACTAACATTTGTATATCGAATCACTAATAAATAAAAACTAACTAATCCGATAAAAGCAATTACTGACAACAATCCATTTACTCTATATCTAATGATAAATATAATCAATCCTATTAAAAGAACAATTCCAACAGCTAAAGCTAAATATGCAATATGTGTATTGGTTATATCTGATAATATATATTCATTTGACTCAATATCATATTGTATTGGTAAATTTCCTGAATCTAATACACTTGCTATTGATGAAGCTTGTGATATATTGTCTTGTAAAGTATCTACATCTGTTGTTGCACTTCCCATTGATAATTGTAACTTACCATTTTCGATTGGTTCATCAAAACTAGTTGTCATGATTTCTTGGTCATCAATGTTTAGTTTTATCTCTTTTGTTGTTTCTGTAGAATCTTCTGTTGCATCTGTCTCACCTGAAGTTGTATTTTCTGTTGTATTTCCTTCAGTTGTTGTATTATCTGTTGATGTATTTTCAGTTTCTGTATTTGTTGTATTTTCTGATGTTGTATTTGTAGTATCTGTTGATTCTACATATGTGTTACTAATTTCTTCTAATTTTTTTGTACCTTCTTTATTGAATTCTATATTTAGATACACTGTTGTTCCACTTGTTGTTGAAGAACCAGAACCATACATAACATTTACTAATTTGATATCACTATTATCCATTAGTACTTCTTTGGTATCTGCATCGATGATTTCAAATTTTCCGACTGTATTCATGTTACTTACAAAAGTATCTGTCGTATTATTCTCTGGTATTTGAACTAAAATATCACCTGTTTCATTATCTAGAGATATTTCATATTCTCCTACACCTTGTGATTCTAATCTTTCACTTATAATTTTTTTTGATTTTTCATAATTTTCTACTGTTAAGACATCTTCACTATTATTGGGTACACTCTCTTTTGTATATCCATTTTCTGCTAATTGCTCATCTGTCATTTCTTCATCTGTTTCTACTTCATTTCCATTAGCATCTTTTATAACCTCTGTACTTTCTTTATTTACAGATAATCTTACATATCTAGCACCATCTAAATCCATGTCTAATGCATAGTTCCTTACTTGGTTTTCCATTCTATTTTGTACTTGTGTATACACTCCAAAAAATGAAACCATTGTGATTAAGATAATTAATACAATCATTGTGATTATTTTTACTTTTTTCATTGTTCTCTTCCCTTCCTTATTTGTATTCTTCATTAATTTATAACAATTTTGTATTGTTAATAACCAATTCAAACCAGATTTTTAAATATTTTGCGGCATATTTACTCATCATGGTTCTATCCATAAAGATTTCAAAATAATCTAAAACTGGACATAATTTTGTATCTATTGTTAAATTTAATTTTACTTTTCTTTCTTCACTATTTAATTCTAAATTGGCATTGGTTACAGCATAATTTACTCTATCATGAATATCAAAAGTTGATAGATTTTGATTGGTAACCCTATCTCTGTGTACATCTGATTTATCTGCTAGTATTAAAGCTGCTGATATATCACTGACTGCTGTTCCTGTCTTTTCATCATGGTTTCCAATTGCCATCATAATTTCTGTTCTTTCCTCTACTGGCATTCCCATATCTTTCAGTATGTTAAATGCCATAATCGCTCCACTATGCGCATGGTCCACTCGATTGACACAATTTCCGATATCATGTAAATATCCTGCAATTTTTGCAAGTTCTACTGTTCTTTCTGGATATCCTAATTTTTCTAAAATATCTCCTGCCCTTTTTGAAACGATAGAAATATGTCTATGACTATGTTCTGTGTATCCGAAGTCCATCTAATTGTTTTTGTGCACCTTGTATTAAGGCTTCTACCTCTTCGTTTTTTCTAACATCTTCTAATGTAATCATTCACACCCTCCTTATCGTTAGTCTTTATAGATTTTATATTAAATTGGAAAAAATATCAACTGTTTTTGGTAATTATTCCAATATTTGTTTTACAAATATTGCTATTTTTGCTTACTTATTTTATATTATCTTTTATTATTTTGCTTTTTTCTTTATTGTATAGTATGATATGTATATATCTTTTTTTATGAATATTGAAATCATTTTTGGAGGAAACTATGATAAATACGATACCAGAATTTTTATATCATCTTTTAATAGAACAATATGGAGAAACTTTAACAAATACTATTTTGGAAAGTTATTCTCAAAAAAGACCTGTCACTTTGAGAGCTAATACTTTAAAATCAGACATTGATGATGTAAAAACTGTTTTTGAAAATTTACATATTTCATATCAAGAAGTCTCTTGGTATAAAGATGCCCTGATTTTAGAAAATATATCAGAAGAACAAATTAAAAATTTAGAAATTTACCAAAATGGAGAAATCTATTTACAAAGCTTATCATCTATGATACCACCACTTGTCTTATCTCCTAACGAAAGTGAAAACATTTTAGATATGGCTGCAGCTCCTGGTGGTAAAACCACGCAGATATTAGCTCTTTCCGAAAATAAAGCCTTTATTACTGCTTGTGAAAAAAATAAGATTCGAGCCGAAAGATTACAATATAACCTTAACAAGCAAGGTGCCAATAGAGTAAACGTTATGATAAAAGATGCTAGACAATTAGATGATTTCTTTTCTTTTGATAAAATTCTTCTAGATGCTCCATGTAGTGGTAGTGGGACGATCTCTATTTTTGATAAAAAATTAGAAACTACTTTTACAGAAGATTTAGTAAATCGTTCTTCAAAAGTTCAAGCTGATTTATTAAGAAAAGCCATTACTTTATTAAAAACTGGACATGAAATGGTATATTCTACTTGCTCTATTTTGGCTAAGGAAAATGAAAATGTTTTACGAAAATTTATAGATTTAAAACAAATTGAAATCTTACCAATTGATGTATCTGTTTTCACAGATGCTATCTTATTACCGACTTCTATTGAAGGCACTTTATGTATTTGCCCATCTAATTTGTATGAAGGTTTTTTTGTGGCTAAATTAAGAAAATTATAAACGTGCTTATAAAGAAAAAACTTACGAATCAAAATTCGTAAGTTTTTTCTTTTTTGGAGCAGGTAGTGGGAATCGAACCCACGTCATCAGCTTGGAAGGCTGAGGTTCTACCATTGAACTACACCTGCATGACCCTTAACATTTATAAATTATACTGTTTTTTATTTTTCTTGTCAATAGTTTTTAAAAAATTTTGTAAATTTTATCTGTTTTTTATTTACAAATTCCTGCAACTAATATACAATAAGTTTGTGAAAAAATCACTTTTTATATCATAAAAAAAGTAAAAAATGGTAACACTAAGAAAAAATTTTGGAGGTAACAAATGAAGAATGTCAATGAGTTAGATTATAAAGATTTAAAATTTTCTTGTAATCCAGATGTCTTTAAATTTGAGACAACAGAAGAGTTAGAGCCTATCCAAGAAGGCATTGGACAAGACAGAGGCATAAAAGCTTTAGAATTTGGAATACAAGTTGATGTAAAAGGATATAACCTATATCTAGAAGGACCTAGTGGTGTAGGAAAAACCATGTATACCAAAAACTATTTAGAAAAAATTGCAGCTAAAAAGAAAGTACCTTCTGATTGGTGTTATATATACAATTTTGAAAATCCAAATGAACCAATTGCTGTTGAATTACCAGCAGGTCAAGGAAGAGAATTCAAAGAAGCCATGGATGGGTTTATTAAGGAAATCAAAAAAGATATCCAAAAAACATTTAATGCAGATGATTTTGAAAAAGAAAAAGCATTAATCAAACATGAATATGAAACAAAAAGAGCGGCTTTACTAGAAAAATTAAATACAGATGCTGGGAAATATAATTTTGCCGTAAGATCTGCACAAAATGGTATCTATATGACCCCTATCGTAGATGGTAAACCAATCGAAGAAGAAGAATTTGATAAATTAGATGAAGCTATTAGACAAGAATATGAACAAAACTCTTTAATTGTACAAGAACAAATTATGAATGTAATTGGACAAATAAAAGAGATTGAAAGACAATCTGATAAAAAAATATCTGAATGGCAATCTAATGTTGCTCTTTTAACTGTTAATGTGCATATCAATTATTTAAAATCAAAATATAAAAGAAATAAAAAAATCAATAAATTTTTAACAGATGTTAAGCAAGATGTTTTGAAAAATATTTCAACCTTTTTAGAAGAAGATACACAACAGAATCATCCTGCTAATCAACAAAATCCAGTTATGAAAAAGCCAGATCCTACTTTAAATTACAGAGTAAATTTGTTTGTTGATAATTCCACCCGTGAAGGCGCACCTGTTATCATGGATACCAATTATTCTTACCATAATATCTTTGGTTCTTTGGAATATGAAAACTATTATGGTTCTTTAAAAACAGACCATACCATGTTAAAAGCTGGTTTAATGCAAAAAGCAAATGGTGGATATATTATCTTTCAAGCAAAAGATTTATTATCAAATAGTATGTGTTATGAAGCTTTAAAAAAAGCTTTAAGAGTAAAAAATATAGGTATAGAAAATACAGCTGATCAACGTTCTTCTATGGTGTTAGTTTCTTTAAAGCCTGAACCTATTCCGTTAAATTTAAAAGTTATTTTAATAGGAAACGCAAATATTTATCAGACTTTATTAGCGATGGATTCAGATTTTAGAAAACTATTTAAAATAAAAGTAGAATTTGAAGATGATGCTCCTATTACAGTAGATAATGTCAATAAATTAGCAAGAATTGTTCATGGCTTTTGTGAGCATGAAGAATTACCTCATTTAGATAAAAATGCAATGGCTAAGCTTATTGAATATGCTTCTAAGCTTGCTGGTAGTCATCACAAAGTTTCTACTCGTTTTGATGATTTAATGCAAGTTATTGGTGAATCTGCAACATGGGCTAAATTATCTAAATCAAAAGTTGTCACAGAAAAATTTGTACAAAAAGCCTTAGATGAAAGAATTAATAGAGTAAAAAAATATGATACCAAATATATGGAAATGATAAAAGAAAATTCTTTACTAATTAATACCTCTGGGTTTGAAATCGGAACTTTAAATGGATTAACCATTATGAATATGGGAGATTATAGCTTTGGGAAACCTGCTAAAATAACCGTTAATACCTATACAGGAAAAACCGGTGTTGTGAATATAGAAAGAGAAGTTGAAATCTCTGGTCCTTCTCATTCTAAAGGTGTTTTGATTCTTACAGGATATTTAGGTGAAATGTTTGCACAAGATATTCCTTTATGTTTAACAGCTAGTATTTGTTTTGAACAATTATATAATGGCGTAGATGGAGACAGTGCTTCTAGCACAGAATTATATGGATTACTATCTAGCCTTTCTGGCATTCCAATCAATCAATCTATTGCTGTTACAGGTTCTGTAAACCAAAAAGGACAAATCCAACCAATTGGTGGTGTTAATGAAAAAATAGAAGGATTTTTCCAAATATGCAAAATGCGTGGATTAACTGGTGAGCATGGTGTTATGATTCCAATTCAAAATGTAGATAACTTACAATTATCTGACGAAATTATTGAAGCAGTGAAAAATAAACAATTTCATATTTATGCTATTTCTACTATTGAAGAAGGAATTGAAATTTTAACAGGCGTTCCTGCTGGAAAGAAAGATAAAAATGGAAAATTCCCTGCTGGTACCATTAATGATTTGGTTTATAAAAAATTGAAATCCTATGCTAAAATTGATTCATCTAATGAAAAATAAAAATGTCCCATTGGGGACGTTTCTGTTTGGGACATTTTGAGGGATTTTGGGGACGGACTCATTTTTCCCTTTTAGAAGGTTAAATATGAAAAAATATAGAATATAAAAGAATGAAACGATTTTGCGTATCTAAATTTGAATTTAGAAATTCTAAAGAAAAACATGAGGAATGCTCATTTTGCTTAATATATATATAGCAACAATGAGAGAGGCTCATGTTTTTCTTGTAGAATTTCTATGAAAATTTAGCTTATACAAAATTGTGTAATGACTTTATATTCTATATTTTTTGAATTATCAATTTAAAAAAGGGAAAAATGAGTCCGTCCCCAAAATCCCTCAAGTTGAATATTAAAATATATTTTGTAAATTAAAAGAATATTTATCTTCAATATGATTTAATATATAAATTACTTCATTGATTTCTTTTGTTGCATTATCATATTCTTTCAATTTTATATATGTTTTTGTATTTTCTAGATTTCTTGAAACTTTCTCTAATTCTTCATGTTCTATATAATAAGCTAATTTTGAAAACATCTCTTGCCATTGTTTATCTATCTCTTCTTCTTTCTTCACTACCTCTTCCTCATTGATTTCTTCTTTATTCATTTCTTCCATCAGATTATCTAATTTTTCATTAATATTTTCTATTGAACTTCTACTATATCCCTGTGTAATGCCATTTCCTATAACTATTAAAATAAGTATCATTGTACAAATAAAAAATTCTTTCACCATCTTACCCTTTTTTTCCTTCCTTTTTTTGACAAAAGATTCGATTTTTTCCATCAATTGTTACAACCAATGCTTCTTCTGGTTTCATTTTAAAAGGAACTAATTGCTTTTCTAGCCATGTCTTATTTTTACCTAACTTTTCTAAATTTTCATATAATACTTTTCCATCAATTACTAAATCATATGGTATTCCTTCATATTCTGGTACAATTTGAAAATCTTCTGGTGTTGTTCCTCTTTTTTCTGGCTTTTGAATGACTGTTACTTCTCCACTTGTTTCTAATATGGCATATTCTACATCTCCCAAATTGAAAATATTATTTCGCCTTAATCTTTCTTGTAATTCATTAATGGTAAATCTTTCTTTTTTTAAAACCTTTTCGTCAATTTTTCCTCTATAAATTAAGATACTTGGTTTTCCACAAATAAATTTTCTTAAACTAAGACTTTTTATATTAATTACAGAAATGACTAGATGCATTAACAATAATCCTAAGATTGGTACAATTCCATTAAATAATGGGATTCCAATTTCTGTCATGGGAATAGATGCTAAATCTGCAATCATAATGGAAATAGCTAACTCAAATGGTTGCATTTGACTGATTTCTCTTTTTCCCATTAGTCTCATCACTATTAATACAACTATGTATAAAACAATCGATCTAAAAAAAGTTATTAACATACAAACACCTTCATTTTTTCATTCATATGTTTATTTTTTACATTTTTCAATACTTTTATACTTCATTTTGAATAATTATTATTTTTTTGTAAATACTATTTTTAGAACCTGAAAAAATGCATTATGAAATATTGTTTTAGAATATATTAGATATTCTAAAAAGTCTAAGGAGGTTATCTATTATGTCAGAAGCTAGAGGAACCAATGCTAAAACAGGTACATCAACAGTTTGGCAGATAGTTGGTAGATTGATAACAGCTGCTATCGTATTAGCTGTCACAGCCTTTTTTACACCAGGTTTTAGTATCAATAATTTTGCGACACTTATTATAGCTGCAGTAGTTTTGAGTATTATAGACTATTTAATTGTTAAATTTACAGGCTTACATGCCAGTCCTTTTGGTAAAGGATTTGTAGGTTTTGCCCTAGCTGCAATTACCTTATATGTTACACAATTTTTTGTAGCTGGTTATTCAATTTCATGGATTGCTGCTATAATAGGCGCTTTAATTTATGGTGTTGTTGATTATTTCCTTCCTGGAAATCAATCAATGTAGTAATTGACAAAAAAGAACATTAGATTTTCGTCTAATGTTCTTTTCTATAAAATTTTGTTTTCTTCTTTTTACATTTTTTCATTATTCAGCTCTAGCTAATATGATTAATCTTCTACTACTATCGTCGTTACAAGTTGATAAAGTAATTTCTGGTACTCCTCCAGTATCTCTAGAATAGAAACTTGCATCTTCTGGAGTAGTTTCAAATTTATCATAAATTTTATAAGTTAATCTATTTTTTGAGTTATCTGTTATATAAATCGTATCTCCTATGTTTAACTTTTTATTATTAGAGAAGAATAATCCATTTCTATAGTTATGTCCTGCAATAACTGAATTTCCCACTTGATTAATTCCAGCTCCATATAAAAATGCTACTGAAGTCTCAAGTGAACTTTTATTTACTTTTTCTAATATTGGATAATTTAAATCAATTGCTGGGATTTCAATTGTTCCTACTACGTTAAATCCTTTATATTTTGGCATCTCATTTCCGGAGCTACCTGATACAGTATTTGTTCTTTCAATACTATCTATTGGGTTTGTTGCTGTTGTATTATCATCTGAAACTGTATTTTCATCACTTGTATCATCTACTTCGTTTGTATAATTCTCAACAAATGCTATTGCATCATTTTCTAAGAAATATTTTTGATACCAATCATACCCTAGAAATCCAAGTAAACCTAATATTGCAATAATGACAACTACCAATATTACTGTTAATACTTTACTATATTTACTTTCAAACATATCTTTTACCTCCGTAAAATACTAAAATTACCACTACATATATTATAACATAAAATAAAAAAAAAGTACATAGTTTTTTGTCATTTTGTCCAATTGGGGACGTTTCTGTTTGGGACATTTTTATACAAAATTATTTAAAAAAGCAAATGTATTAAATTTCATTTATTCTGCAATGCTTGCCGAGTAATAAATAAAATTTAATACATTTGCTTTGATTTAAATAAATTAATGTCCCAAATAGAAACGTCCCCAATTGGACAATTATTTCACATATTCATTTAATGGTTTTACTCTATAATTTAGCTCTCCCATTTCTTCTGTTGGTACATATCCTGCTTTTGCATTTATGACATCAGGTATTCTATTTACAACAGAAGCACATGTCAATTCCACAGTAGATGGTCTATTAATGATTAATGTTGTGTTTGGTTCGCCTTCTATTGTCCATTCATTTTTGTCAAAATCTTCCTTAGAATACACCTTTCCTATACATTGTGTTTCTAGTGTAATTCCTTCTTCTGTTTCAGTCGTTACAACGGCACTCATTCCTGTTGCTGTTCCTGCCTTTACAGTCATCCCTAAAGTTGAAGATTCAATATCTTCTGTATAGGTTTGTGGTACTGTTTTTTGTGTTTGTAATTTTACAGTTAATCCTAATTTTGCACATAACCAACCATTTACATTCCACATATATGAAGGTAAATATTCTCCTTTATTGATTACTTCTTGTCTTTCTGCATCTGAAATTCTATCTAAAGATGCGACCTGTTTGTCAAACTCTTCTAGTGTTAAACCTGCTCCATGTGCTTTTGCTAATGCAATTCCATAGTCTTCTACATTGTAGCTTGAACTTCCTTTTATTTTTGTGATTTTATGAGTAGAACCTGCAATACTTGAAATTAATTGTCCCCAATAAATATCTTGATATCCACTTCCAGTTATCGTACAATTTGTACTTTTTGCCATTTCATCTAATTTTTGAGTTACACCTGGATTTGAATTTTCAGGATAAAATGCTTCTTCACAAGTTGTTATTGCATTTATTCCATGTTTTGCACATAACATAAGTGCTTCTTCTACATCTGCAATTAAACTCATAGTTGTTACAATAGCAATATCTGGTTTTACCTCTTTTATCATATTTTCAGCATCTTCTAAGTTAACCACTTTTACACCTTTATTTTCACATCCCATAATCTCTCCAATGTCTTTTCCTATCACATCTGGATTTACATCAATGGCACCTACAATTTCTGCACCTTTTTCATATACATATCTCATTGTATATACACTCATTTTTCCTGTACCATATTGTAATACTCTGATTTTTCTATTCAAAAAAATCACTCCTTTCTCTCTATATAAATTATTTACGATTCATTAAATAATTATACAAGTTATTTGATATTTATGATGGCAAATATCCATTTGAAAGAATTTTCACTTATTTGAATTTTTGAGAAATCGTAAAAATCATCAGTGCGAAAATTTCATTTTTTATGTTTAAGAACAGAATTCGTTGATGATATTGGCACATCTTTTTGAAGCCAATTTTAAGTTTTCATCAAATGTTGCTTCATTTCTGCCATCAGGAATATCAGATATGCATCGAATACTAATAAAAGGAATATCATCTAAATAGCATACTTGTCCTACAGAAGCACATTCCATATCCACAACATCTGCATTAAATTTCGCATTAATCTTATTCTTCATTTCTATTTGGGTACAAAATATATCACCAGATGCTACAATTCCCATTTTTATGTGATACATTCTCTCTTCCATATTTTTTATCATATTTTCAAATGCAGATACCAATCCTCTATCACATATGATTTTATCACCTACACCTATAATATATCCCTTACTATGCCCAAATGCTGTTATATCAAAATCATGTTGAACAACATGTTTTGCAATAACAACATCACCTATATTTAGTAAATAATTTACAGCTCCTGCTGCTCCCGCATTAATAACAAAATCCAAATCAAAATTGTCTACTAAAATTTGAGTAGTTCTTGCTGCATTTACTTTTCCTATTCCACTTTTAATTAACACACAATTTCTCTTTTGTATTTTTCCTATGATAAATCGTAAATTGTAAATTTGTTTTACTTCTGTTTCTGTCATTAAATTTAGTATTTCTTCCCTTTCTTCATCCATAGCAACGACAATACCAATATACTTCATGGATATTCCTCCTTTCTTCAATACATAAATCCTTTATTCTTGTTACATACAATCTTTGTATATAACAAGTTTACGTTCTTTATACTGACATTATATTATACTTTTATCTTTTTTTCTACCCCTAAAAGAACAATAACAACTTTTTTTAATATTTTTTCTTAAATAGAAAAAAGCATGTTATTATATTAATAATAACACGCTTCATATATGGAAACAAATTATTTTAATTCAACAACTGCTCCAACTTCTGCAAATTTAGCTTTTAAATCTTCTGCTTCTTCTTTAGAAACTCCTTCTTTAACTGTTTTTGGAGCTCCATCAACTAATTCTTTAGCTTCTTTTAATCCTAATCCTGTAGCATCTCTAACAACTTTGATAACTTTGATTTTTTGATCTCCAGCTTCTGCTAAAACAACATCATATGATGATTTTTCAGCTGCTGCATCTCCTCCAGCTACTGCTCCAGCTGCTGGTGCAGCTGCTGCTACTGCAGATACTCCATATTTTTCTTCTATAGCTTTTACTAAATCAGCTAATTCAACAACTGTTAAGCTGTCGATTTCTTCAATTAATTTTTCTATTTTTTCCATTTTAAAATCCTCCTAAATATTTTTTTAGTGATCTAAGTTCACCACTCTTATTTTAATATGTTTTATAATTCATTAAGCTTCAGCTGGTGCTTCTGCACTTTCAGCTCCTGCTTCTTTTTTGATTCTTACTTGATCAAGTGCAACTGCAACTTTTGAAATATTTCCAAGTAAAGCTCCAGCAAGCATTGATAATAATGTTTCTCTTGATGGTAATTTTGCTAATGTAAT
>CASEIZ010000061.1 GCA_949288185.1 uncultured Eubacteriales bacterium
AGAGATGTAAGCGAATTAAGATTAAGTTATTAATTTGTTTATTAAAAGAACAAAAAAATAAATAAAGTGTTGGAAGCAATGACATTTAAAGGATTAGAAAAAAAGATAAAAAAATTGCCTACATTTACTTGACACATACAAAATATAAAAGTCTAAATATTTTTCTTGACTTAAGTACATAATATATATTATAATGTATTTAGAATACATTTGCTGTGCAATATAGTTTATATTGTGGACCGGCACGAAAGAATACACGTTCCTCGTATAGAAATACGAGGAACTTCTAATTTATAAGTAAAGAAAAAAACAATATTAAAAATATAGATGGAGGTAATCAATAGGAGGAAACTATGAATAATTTTGAAAAAGGAGATGAAAATTTTATGGAAAAAGCTAATAGTGAAATAATTAATCTAATTACAAATAGAAGAAGTCACAGAAAATATATAAATAAGAAGATACCAAAAGATATAATAGAAACAATCATAAATTGTGGAAGACATGCACCATTTGGAGGTAACCAAAACCGGATTGTCAAGTAACAGAATATATTGTTATAGAGGATCAAAAAATTAAAGAACAATTGGCATTACAATACGAAGATAGGAAATTTATAAAAGATGCTCCTATTATTATTGCAGTATTAGCAAATAAGGACAATGACCCTAAATATAAAGAATATATATTAAGCTCTGCTTTATCTATTGAAAATATGATATTAGCAAGTGAAAGTTTTGGGATTGGTGCTTGTGTTTTAAGTTGTTTTTTATATCATGAAAAACATGTAGACGATAAAAGAATTTCTAGAGAAATATTAAAGCTACCAGATAATATAGAATTAGTAGCATTATTATCTTTAGGATATAAAGACGATGCAGAAGAAATTCCAGATAAAGAATTAAGAAGTTACAAAGATATTGTACATTTTGATACATACGATAATAAGTAGATATATAATTTAGCAAATTTGTGAAGGAGTGTTTATAAAGAACACTTCCTTTTTTTGTCTTTATATGATAGAATGCAAGTGCAGATAAGAGAATTTATTACATCAACATATGCTACTACATTTGACAATAGATATGATAAAGAACAGTCTTGGATATACTTGGTATATAAAGGAACTTTAAAAAGTGGTGAATTAACAATAGCAGAACCTGATAAGTGTTTAGGATATGAAAGATATAAAATTGGTGAAGTAGATGAAAAAGAATTAAGTAATGGTGCCAAAGAACTTTATAAAATTGTAAGTGAAAAATATAGTGATTTGAAATAGTAAAAATCCAGAAAGGTGGAAAAAGTATGGAAATAAAAGAGCAAACCAAAAAACTGAAAGAAATGATTAATGGATATAAATTAACATATCTAATCATGTCAGCAAATAATATTGGGCTATTGAATATATTGGATGATAAAGGAAAAACATTGACACAGATAGCTATGGAATTACATTTAGAAGAGGATAGAATTGAACCTATACTAAATGGGTTAACATTTCATAAAATAATCAGTAAAAACAAGGATAGCTATTATTTAGAAGAATATAACGAGGTATTAAATAAGAACTCAGAATATAATCAGCTAGGGTATATACAATTTGCTGAAACCATCATAAAAAGATATGAGAACTTAGAAAAAGCTATCAAAAATAAAGAAGCAGCAACCAATAGCTTTAAAGAATTAACAGAAAAAGAAGCAGAGAGTTTTATGCAAGGAATGAATGCAAATGCAATCAACCCATCTAAGTTTATTGCAGAAAATTATGATTTTGATAATCATACAATATTAGATGTTGCTGCTGGTGCAGGAACATATTCCATAACAGTAGCTAAAAAATATGAAAATGTTACAGCAAAAATGATTGATTTGCCAGAAATGGTGAAAATACAAAATAAAAGAATCTATCAAGAAGGATTAGAAGATAGGTTAACATCTGAAATTTATGATTATAATATTAATTTTCCAACAGGCAATTATGATGATGTATTCCTATTTGCCGTAGTCCATCAAGAACCAGATGAACAGGTAAGAAAGTTGTTAGACAATATTTATCATGTTTTAAAACCAAATGGAAGGCTTTTCTTAACCAGCTTCTTCTTAAACGAAGATAAAATCAGTCCAGAATATTCTGTGCAATTTGCTATTGAAATGTTAATTAATACAGAAAAGGGGAAAGCATATACACATAATGAGATTCAAGACTTAATGAAAAAGAGTCAATTTAAAGAAATAGAAAGAGTGGATGAAATACCAGGACCAGCAACATTATATATTGCAAAAAAATAATCAGTTAAGGAGAAATTTTATGAGTAATAGACCAATAACCAATAGATTTCTAGAACTATTTTATAAATTGTCACAAATACCAAGAGAGTCAGGAAAAGAAAAAAGATTTGCTGACTTTTTAGAGGCATTTGCGAAAGAAAATAATCTAGAATGTTATAGAGATAAAAGTAACAATGTTTTGATAAAAAAATCTGGTAATAAGAAAAATAATGAGCCAATCATATTACAAGCACATATGGATATGGTATGTGTAAAAAGAGAAAATAGCAACCATGATTTTGATACAGATCCAATTGAAATAGTTAGAAATGGTGATATGATATCAGCAAAAGATACATCATTAGGAGCTGACCAAGGAATTGGACTAGCTATCATGTTACTCATATTGGAAAGTAGCAAAATAAAACATCCAGATTTAGAATGTTTATTTACAACCGAAGAAGAAACGACTTTTCACGGTGCAGAAAATTTTGATTATTCAAAATTGAAAGGAAAGAGATTAATTAATTTAGATCATTGTAAAGACGATTCTATTGTAATAGGTTGTGATGCAGATATCTGTAATCAATATATATTTGAAGGAAAGCATATTACTACCAATATGCCATCTTATAGAATAACAATCAGTGATGTAGAAGGTGGAAATTCAGGAGTAGAAATTGAGAGAAGTAGCCAAAATGCAATTATCATAATGGCAAAGATAATACAAAAGTTACAAGCTGAAAAAGAGGTATATATTTGTCAAATTTCAGGAGGTAACTCAGAAAATGATATAGCAACTTCATGTAAATGTATTATAAAAACAGACATTAAAGATATAGAAAATAAGATAAAGAGTTATATAGAAGAAAAGCATATAGGTATACAAATAGATGAAGTAGATAGTGAAATGTCATTTTCTTCAGAAGATAGCAAAAAAATAATAGAAGAAATAATCAATTTAAAACAAGGATTGATTACAAATAGAAACAATATCATTACATCAGGAAATATAGGAAAGATAGAAACCATAAACAATAAAATAGTGATAACAGGAATTTTAAGAAGTATAGAAGAAAGTGAACTGCAAGAGCAAAATAATGAAAATAAACATATATCTAAAAATAATGGTTTTAAAACTGAAGAAGTTTACAAAGATTTAGCATGGGTACCTAATAAAAATTCAAAATTAAAAGAAGATTATAAAAACATATATTATCAAGTAAATGGAGAGTATCCTGGTTTTGAAATTACACATGGAGGATTAGAATGTAGTTGTATGGCCCAAAGAATAACAGGATTAGACATGATTTCTATTGGAAGTATTATAGAAGATTTTCATACTGTAAATGAAAGGATGTATATTAGTTCTTGTGAAAAAACGATAAAAACATTGTTAGCTTTTTTAGAGTATGAAAATAATTAATTTGATAACAAGTAAAACTAACCAATATATCATTGAAAGAGGAGTGAAAGCTATGGACGAGAAATTTATGAATATTGCTATTGAAATTAGTAAACATTCAAAATATCCTTATGGGGCAATTATTGTAAAAGATAACGAAATTATAGGAAGAAGTGATGATAATACACTAATGAGCAAAACCATGTACACACATGCAGAATTAATGGCAATAGAAAGTGCTTGTAAAAATCATCCCAACCTATATGGAGAACTAAAAGGAACTACCATGTATGTATCTTGTGAACCCTGTATGATGTGTATGGGAGCTATTTTATATGAAGAAATTAGTAGAATTGTATATGCAAGTACCATAAAAGATTCTGACCAATATATTTGCAAAGAAGTGATATGTGATACAAATGAACTAGCCAAATGTGCAAAATCTAATATTGAGATTGTTAAAGAATATAAGAGAGAAGAAGCTATTGAAGTATTAAAAAAGTATCGATTCAAAGATTAAAACTGAAGGGAATTGTTATAATGTATCTAAAAACATTCAAATTAAGTGATGAAAGAAATACAATAAAAACAAAAGATATTGCCATGGCATACGGAATCTTAAATAGTGAAAGTGAATATGAAAATAAAATAATATAATTTATTTAAGGAGCAAAAATAATGCAATTAGTAAATGTGGATATAAAACAATTTAAAGAAATTATATATCCTGAATATATAAAAATATTTCCAAAAGAAGAAAGAAAAGAATTAAAAACCATAGAACAAAATTATGATAAAAAGATAACAAAACTTATCAAGATATGTGAACATAATCAATTTATTGGATTCTTTATCATCAATACAATCAAAAATAACCAATATGTGCAACTAGATTATTTTGCTATTTTAGAGAAATATCAAAATAAAGGATATGGAACAAAAGCAATACAGTTATTAAAAAGCCAAATGGAAGCATATGATG
>CASEIZ010000062.1 GCA_949288185.1 uncultured Eubacteriales bacterium
TGGAGCGATTATGTCTATAGGAATTGTTGTGCCAGGTGTGAGTAGTACCATTATTTTAATGTTGTTAGGAACATATTCTGTGTATTTACAATCAGTTGCCAACTTATATTTACCAGTATTAATTCCTATGGGAATTGGATTGGTCTTAGGCAGTATCATTGTAATGAAATTAACAAAGAAATTGTTAGAAAAATATTATGCACAAACTTTTTACAGTATTATTGGATTTACCATTGGTTCTATATTTGTCCTTTTACCACAAGGAATGACATTATTAGAAACAATTTTATGTGTGTTATGCATTATTTTAGGTGTATATATATCCCGTATACCAGATGCCATTAAAAACTTTAGGAGTTCTAAAATGTTTAAAGCGGTTAAACTGCTAAATAAAATGCGTTCACAGTCAAAGACTCAAAAAGATTAAGAGGAGAAATCGGAAAATTGGGGACGGACTCATTTTTCCCTTTTTAGAAAATTAGTTACAAAAAAATATAGAATATAAAAAAATGAAACGATTTTGCGTATCTAAATTTGAATTTAGAAATTATTAAAGAAAGCAGTGAGGGATGTTCATTTTGCTTATTAGAATAATAAGCAATAATGAAAGAGGCTCACTGTTTTCTTTTAGAATTTCTATGAAAATTTAGTTTATACAAAATCGTGTAATGACTTTATATTCTATATTTTTTAAGTATATCAATTCAAAAAAAGGGAAAAATGAGTCCGTCCCCGATTTCTCGATTTGTTGGTTCCCAATTTCCGTTGTCAGTAAACCTATTTCCTTTAAAACTCAAGAAAAAGACTTGTGAAATCCTTGAAGATGTAGTATAATGTTTGACATAAAGAACCGATAAGGAAGGTAATGATAATATGATAAAAGATGATAAGACAAGAGAAGAAATGAAAAGAATCATTAGAGAGAATCAAGATAAAACATTGAATGAATTGAAAAGAATGATAAAAAATAAATTACCAGAAGGAGAAAGAGAAAAATTCACTTTTAATGATTTAATGGAATTAATATCAGAAATCAATCAAGAAAGAGAAAAGGAAAAAGAAGAAAAAATGCAAAAGGTTAGTTTTAGAAGAACTAATCGTGCAAGAAATATAGAAGGAGAGGAAAGATAAAAATGGATTATAAAGATTTAGCAAATGTAATATTTCCAGAAGCAAAGGATATCACATATTATGAGGAAAAATATCCAGAAAGAAATTTAAAAGAAGGCGCTATTGTAACAAGATTCGCACCAAGTCCAACAGGATTTGTACATATAGGAGGACTATATCAATCTTTGATTGCTAGAAAATTAGCTAATCAAACAGAAGGTGTATTTTTATTAAGAATAGAGGATACAGACCAAAAAAGAGAAGTAGAAAATGGAATAACTGATATTGTGCAATCTTTAGATAGATTCGGAATAGAGCCTGATGAGGGAATGATTTCAGAGACTGAAGGAAAAGGAAATTATGGACCATATAGACAATCTATGAGAAAAGAAATATATCAAAGTTATGCGAAATACCTAATCGAACAAGGTAAAGCATATCCATGTTTCTGTACACCAGAAGATCTAGAAGAAATGAGAGAAAAACAAGAAAATGCAAAAATCAGACCAGGATATTATGGTGTTTGGGCAAGATGCAGGAATATAACAGTGGAAGAAGCGATTGAAAAGATAAATAATGGAGAAAAATACATTGTTCGTTTTAAATCTCCTGGACGTGAAGATAGAAAAATAAAACATCATGATGTGATAAAAGGAAATGTGGATTTTCCAGAAAATGACCAAGATATTGTTATTATAAAAGCAGATGGATTGCCAACATATCATTTTGCACATGCGATAGATGATCATTTAATGAGAACAACACATGTTATCAGAGGAGATGAATGGTTATCATCTGTTCCATTACATTTACAATTATTCCATGAATTAGGATTTAAAGCTCCTAAATATGCACATATTGCACCAATCATGAAAAATGATAATGGAAATAAGAGAAAATTAAGTAAAAGAAAA
>CASEIZ010000063.1 GCA_949288185.1 uncultured Eubacteriales bacterium
AGCACCAACTATGCTTGATCTAATGCATCTAGACAAACCAGAGGAAATGACAGGAGAAAGTTTATTAGATAAGGAATAAAAGGATATGTTAAATCACACGAAACAGATAAAAGAAATGTATGAAGAAATACAAAGAAAATTACTATATTTGATACCAGAAAAATGGGAATCGATATATTTATATAGTTCTGTCATAGAAGATGGTAAAAAAGAACCAACAGGAGAATTATTTTTCTATTATATTCCGAAAGGAATATTTAGAAAAAATCCTGTGAATGTCTATGAAGTTCCAAGTAAATTTAATATTGATGAAAACCAATATGTAGAATTAGTCCAAAAATTATATGATGATATAAAACGATTAAGAGAGGAATTTAAAAGAACAACTCCAGGAGAAATGTGGAGTAATCTTACAATATCTATAACCAATATGAAGTTTCGAGCAGAATATAGTTATGAAGATTTAGTAAATAATGCTTTTAATAGTTATGAGCGTCATGTAATATGGAGGTATAAATATTTAGGGATTGGACCAGAACAAGTTTCTAAAAAAGATAAAGACATATTATATCGATATTTTAATGGTGCAAGAAATTTAGCAGAAGTAGAAGAATATAATGCAGGTATCTATATAGAACAAGATACAAAAAATATTTTCGAATATAATACTCAAGAAGATGAAATAGAAAATGATGGTTATATAAGGGAAGATGAAACGCAAGATATAGGACTAGGAAAGAAATATAACCAAATTCAAAGTCATAAAATAGAAAATAATTGGGATGCCAATGTTCGAAAAAAACAAGACACCATGTGGAGTCATAATCAGATATCAACAGAGCAAAGTATTATAAAAAGTAGTAGACCTGTTAAAGGTAATAAAGAACATCAAAATAATACACAAATAGAGAAACAAGAAAATAAAAAAGATATTATATCAAATAATAAACAATACAAAACTGTAAATAAATTACAACAAGAAGATACAATTGAAAAAATGAGAAGACTACAGGAAGAACTTCAAGCAAGAAAGGCAAATGACATACAAAAAACAATAAATAAATCAAAGGCACAAAAGGTTACAGAGCCAATAAGTAAAAACAAAAAAAGAAAAAGTAAAGAAAACGTAACAAATGAAGAAATGAATAGACCAATTAGAAATCAAATATTATTTTCAGAAGATGAAATAGACGAAGAGTAGAAATGTTTTTAAATTTAGGCAATTTGCCTAAAAAGATATATACAAATCAAGTATTGAAAGGAGCAATGAAAATGATTTATTCAAAAGAATTAGAAGAAATGTGTGTTGTAAAAAAAGGAGTAGACCATGGACCAGCACCAATTCCAGAAGAAGGAAAATGGGTAAAAGCAAAAGAAATAAAAGATATATCAGGTTTAACACATGGTATTGGATGGTGTGCACCACAACAAGGCGCATGTAAATTAACTTTAAATGTAAAAGATGGTATCATTCAAGAAGCATTAATTGAAACAATTGGATGTTCAGGAATGACACATTCAGCTGCTATGGCAGGAGAAATTTTAACAGGAAAAACTTTATTAGAAGCATTAAATACAGACTTAGTTTGTGATGCTATCAATACTGCTATGAGAGAATTATTCTTACAAATCGTATATGGAAGAACACAAACAGCTTTCTCAGAAGGAGGACTTCCAGTAGGAGCAGGACTTGAAGATTTAGGAAAAGGTCATACATCACAAGTTGGAACAATTTATTCAAGTACATTAAAAGGACCTAGATATTTACAATTAACAGAAGGTTACATTGTTGAATTAGGTTTAGATAAAGATGACCAAATTATTGGATACAAATATGTTCATATGGGTAAAATGATGGATAACATCAAAAAAGGTATGGATCCAATGGAGGCTATTGAAAAGGCTTCTGGTACTTATGGAAGATTTGATGAGGCTGTTAAAAAAATAGACCCAAGACAAAATTAATTAAAATCAGCAATCTGCACATTTTTCATAAAATATCCAAACTTCGATGTACAAAAGTACACCTTCAGTTTGTCTATATTTATGAAAAATGCACATCTCACTAATTTTAATTAATTTTCGAATAAAAACGAATGAAAAGCGAGACTCTTTTGCTTTGATTTAACATTGAAGGTTAACTATTTTTAATAGGAGAAAATGCAATATGAAAAATATGGATAGAAAAGATATTGGTAGTATTTGGATAACAGTAGGAAAAAGAGTAGATACCATTACAAATAACAATGAAGAATTTAATGTAATAATTGATAGAATTATTGATTTTATAAATTCAGATGAATTCTCTTTTTCAGGATTAGAAGATGCACTTGATTTGGCTAGTAAAGCTAAAGATGGAATAAGAAAGGATAGTATAGTAAGATTATTTTTAGATAGGATAGCACCAGCAGTACATCGATTAAAACAAGAACAAGATCCAGAACAAAAAGATATATTATCAAAAACCATCAATATGCAAATGAAAAAAATTAGTGATCATTGTGATATAAGTAATTTTTCAATTTCTAGTTCTGTGTCAAGTGAAATCCTAGACCAAATCGTTCCAAGTAAAGAAATCAATTTTCAAGCAATTTCTTCTGAGTCAATAGATATTGCAAGAAATAAAATAAATGAAATAAATAAAGAAAAAAGTGATAATGGAAGATAAAAAGAGACATAGTATTTTATGATTAGAGAATTTTATAAAATATTTTTAAGAATAGGGAGGAAATAAAATGGCAGTAACATTTGAAAGTTATGAAAGAAGAATCGATCAAATAAAACCAGTAATGGAAAAATACGGAATAAAGGATTTTGAAGATGCATTAAAAATATGTACAGATAAAGGATTTAATCCATATGAAATCGTAAAAGGAGTACAACCAATTTGTTTTGAAAATGCAGCTTGGGCATATACATTAGGTGCAGCAATCGCTGTTAAAAAAGGTTGCACAAAAGCAGCAGATGCAGCTAAAGCAATCGGAGAGGGATTACAAGCTTTCTGTATCCCAGGTTCAGTTGCAGATGATAGAAAAGTTGGATTAGGACATGGAAACTTAGCATCAATGTTATTATCAGAAGATACAAAATGTTTTGCATTCTTAGCAGGACATGAAAGCTTTGCAGCAGCTGAAGGAGCAATCGGAATTGCAAAATCAGCAAACAAAGTAAGAAAAGAACCATTAAGAGTTATCTTAAATGGACTTGGAAAAGATGCTGCACAAGTTATCTCAAGAATTAATGGATTTACATATGTAAAAACAGACTTTGATTTCTTCACAGGAAAAGTAAAAGTAGTAGAAGAAATTAAATACTCAGATGGAGAAAGAAGTAAAGTTAGATGTTATGGAGCAAATGATGTTAGAGAAGGTGTAGCTATCATGTGGATGGAAGATGTTGATGTATCAATTACAGGTAACTCAACAAACCCAACAAGATTCCAACATCCAGTTGCAGGAACATACAAAAAAGAAAGATTAGCAG
>CASEIZ010000064.1 GCA_949288185.1 uncultured Eubacteriales bacterium
CAGCTCCAAGACCAAGAAACACAAGACCTGCACCAAGTGGGAGACCAACAAACAGACCAATGAGTGTACAAAATAAAAGAGAAGACATGAAAAGAAGAGTAAGACCAGAAAATCCACAGTTAAATAGACTTCAACAAGAAAGAAATCAAAGAGTAAATCATGAAGAACAATCAAAATCATTGGAAAACAAAATAAAAATAGAAAATTCCGGAGATGTATCTTTAGAAAAAACAACAGATATATTAAATCAAATTAATGCATATTTAGATGAAGAGAAAAAGAATTTAAGTAATAAAGCATAGAAAATATTTTGTACTCCTCTAGAAAACAACTAGAGGAGATTTTTTTATTAAATTAGAAAAATAGAGAAAGTTCTAGAGAAGCGAGATTTGCCACATAATTAATGCAATGTATTTTTAATGAATATAAAGAACTGTGACAAAAAACAGCAAAATGTAACAAAATTTTAAATATATATTGCAAAATTTAAAAGATAAATGTATACTAATAAAGTGCAATAAAATAAGTAAACAAAAAAGGAGCAAAAGAAAAATGATAGACTTTCATTCACATATATTACCCAATATAGATGATGGTTCAAGAAGTATAGAAGAAACATTCAACTTAATAAAAGAAGCAGAAAAAGCAGGATTTGAAACAGTAATATCTACATCACATTATATGGAAAACTATTACGAAACAGATGTACCAGAAAGAGAAGTATGGGTAAAAGCCATATTAGAAAATTTAAAAACAAAAAATATTAATACCAATTTATATTTAGGAAATGAAATCTATTTTACTGATAATATTATAGAACTATTAGAAAAAAGAAAAGCATCAACCATTAATGATACAAGTTATGTATTGTTTGAGTTACCATTAAATGCAGAACCAATGAATTTATATGATGTTGTTTATGATATGTTACAATACAAATTGGTTCCTATATTAGCACATCCAGAAAGATACAGTTTTGTACAAAAAGAGCCTGACCTAATATATGACTTAATTGAAAAAGGCGTGTTAATGCAAGCAAATTATGGAAGTATAATAGGACAGTATGGAGAAAAAGCACAAATGATTGTCAGAAAATTTTTTGAAAATAACATGATACATTTCTTAGGGTCAGATGTGCATAGGCAAAATACAATTTATCCTAAAATACCACAAATTTTAGATGAAATTGCAGATATTATTGGAGAAGAAAAATTAGAGAAATTGTCAACGAAAAATCCGAAATTGGTATTACAAAATAAAAAAATTGAAATAGATGAACCATTTGATTTCAAATTGACGTTAAAAGAAAAAATTATTATGAACTTGAAAAAGTAATGGATATATAAAAATGTTTTACATATTCTTTATCATTCATAACTAAAAAATCTTTTCATGGCAACATTTGAAGGTTTGCATAATATAATGGAGAATGAAGGGATATCAGATGAAATAAATTACGAAAGATATTACAAAATATTCATGAAATGATTAAATAGAAAAAATAAAATTAAAATGTATTTAATTTTATGAGAAAGGAAGTTAAAACATGAGAAAGTATTTTGGAACAGATGGCATTAGAAGAATAGCCAACACAGAATTAACACCAGAATTGGTATATAAAGTTGCAAAAGCAGGAGCATATGTATTATCTAAACATACAGATCACACTCCAACAATTTTAATTGGTAGAGATACACGTATCTCTGGAACATTAATTGAAAGTGCTATGACAGCAGGATTTTTAAGTTATGGAGCAAAAGTAAAACTATTAGGAGTCATTCCAACACCAGCAGTAGCTTATTTAACAAGAAAATTAAAAGCAGATGCAAGTGTCGTTATCTCTGCATCACATAATAGTTTTGAATTTAATGGCATCAAATTCTTTAGTAATAAAGGAATGAAAATACCAGACACATTAGAAGAAGAAATAGAAGAGGTTATGGAATCAGGAAAATTAGAAGAATTGACAGCCAAAGATGAAAAAATTGGAGTTAGTGAGTATTGTTTTGATTTAATGAATGAATACATATATTTCTTTAGAAAACATTTTGATGATACAATTGAAAAACATTTAAGAGATGATTTTGTTGTAGGAATTGATACAGCAAATGGAGCAACTTCAGTAGTTGCAGAAAAAGTGTTTAAAGATTTAGGTATTAATTATAAGATTATCAATAATACACCAGATGGAATTAATATTAATGAAAATTGTGGTTCTACACATTTAGGCAATTTAAAGAAATTTGTAGTAGAAAATAAATTAAGTTTAGGAATTGCCTATGATGGTGATGGAGATAGATGCTTAGCAATAGACGAAAAAGGAAACGAAATTGATGGTGATAAATTATTGGCAATTATTTCTTCTAGTTTAAGGAAGAAAGGTAAATTAAACAAAGATACAATTGTAGCAACTATCATGAGCAACTTAGGATTAAATAAATATGCTGAAAATAATGGATTACAATTGGTACAAACAAAAGTAGGAGATCGATATGTATTAGAAGAAATGCTAAAAGAAGGATATAATTTAGGAGGAGAGCAATCAGGTCATGTCATTTTATTAGATTATAATCCTACTGGAGATGGTATATTAACTTCTTTAATGTTAATTCAAACCATATTAGAAGAAAATAAAACAGCATCAGAATTAGCAAGTATAATTAAACTATATCCGCAAGTTTTAATTAATGCAAAAGTAAATGCAGATAAAAAATATGATTATGAAAAAGATGAAGATATCAAAAAAGCAATTGAAAATGTAGAAAAAGAATTTGCTGGAAATGGAAGAGTGGTTATTAGACCATCAGGGACAGAACCTTTAGTTAGAGTTATGATTGAAGGAGAAGACCAAGAATATATTACAAAAAGAGCAAAGGAAATTGCAGATTTAATTGAGAAAAAATTGAAATAGAGAAAATGATTTAGAACATATAATCTCAAAGAAGCTACTACACTCTAGCTGGTACATGTTTTTATTATTTGAAACATGTACCAGCTAGAGTGTAGTAGCTTCTTTTGGGCATAAAAAACAATTTTATGCCATCATCATATTCTCTAAGATTTCAATAGCATTGCTTGCAGCACCCTTTCTTAAATTATCTGCAACAACCCATAAATTAAGTCCATATTTCACACTGTTATCTCTACGAATTCTTCCGACAAAGACTTCATCATAGCCATCTGCTTTGGTGGCAATTGGATAATAATTTTTTTCTATGTCATCAACAACAATAACACCAGGATAGTTTTGCAATAATTGTCTTACATCATACAAATCAAAATCTTTTTCAAATTCAATATTGATGGATTCACTGTGACAGTTTAAAACAGGCACACGAACAGTGGTGGCTGTGATTGGTAAATCAGGCCTATTTAAAATTTTTCTCGTTTCATTTATCATTTTATGTTCTTCTTTTGTATAGCCGTCATCCATAAACATATCAATTTGTGGTAAGCAGTTATTAAAGATAGGATAAGGAAATTTTTTTGGTCCAAAGCCATTTGCACCATTTTCTAAATCTTCAATTCCATCTCTTCCAGCACCTGAAACAGCTTGATAAGTAGAATATACAATTCGTTTGATATGGTATGTATCATCTAAAGGTTTTAAAGGAACCACAGCCTGTATAGTTGAACAATTTGGATTAGCAATAATTCCTTTATTTTTAAAAGCATCTTTCATATTAACTTCTGGAACAACCAAAGGAACATCTTTATCCATTCTGTAGACACTACTGTTATCAATGCAGATACAATGATGTTCTACTGCTATTGGTATAAATTTCTTAGAAACAGTTCCTCCTGCACAAAAGATGGCATAATCAAAAGGTTTGTTAAAAGAATTTTCTGTTAATTCTTGAAGAATATAGTTATTTCCTAAAAACTCAATTTTCTTTCCAGCAGATTTTTTAGAAGAGAATAAAGTAAATTCAACATTTGGAAAGCTTTTTTCCTCTAACACCTTTAAGGCAGTTCTTCCAACAACTCCACTGGCACCAACGATTGCTACTTTAAATCTATTTTTCATACAAAATCCTCCTATAAAAGTATATGTACTATTTATCATAAAAATGTCCCATTGAGATCGTTTCTTTTTGAGACATGTCGCATTGAGTTCGTTTGTTGATGCGACATTTTTTTGTCGCATTGAGTTCGTTTGTTGATGCGACATTTTTTACAAAAGAAGTGTATCACAAGAATAAAATAAATGCAATAAATTGCACATTACTGTATAGGAGTATATATGTATATAAAAAGAAATTTACTGAACAATTAAATTTGTAAATGAATACAATATACTAAACATAATATGGAGGTGCTATATGTAAATGAAAGAAAAAACAGTAAATGAATTAAATTTGGGAGAATTAGGAGTTGTTAATAAGATTATAGGGGAAGAAACTATTAAAAGAAGATTACTAGATTTAGGATTGATAGAAGGGACCAATATAAAACCAGTCTTAACCAGTCCATCAGGAGATCCGAGAGCTTTTGAATTTCGTGGGAGTTTAATTGCCATCCGAAAAGAAGATGCAGAAAATATAAAGGTGAAGTAAGAAAGGAATAAAAGTTTTGGCGTTATAGCTAATCATATGAAATTTTAAGCATAATTTTTTGTACCCAAAGTAGTAACAAAATGATAAAAATCTATATAAAATACAATAGATAAGAAAAGTGCACATTGTCAAAATCAAAGATTTCGACATTTATATGTACAAAATTACAAAAGAAAATAAAAGGAGGAGTTTATGAGTAAAAAAGAAAAGTTATCTATAGAGAAAAAAGAAACCAAACGAAAAAGCAATTATACAATTGCATTAGCCGGAAATCCTAATGTTGGAAAATCAACGATATTTAATAATCTAACAGGAATGAATCAGCATACTGGTAACTGGACAGGTAAAACAGTTGCAAATGCAACAGGATATTTCGAATATAGAGGAGAAACATATAAGCTTGTTGACATTCCTGGTACATATTCTATTATGTCTCATTCTGAAGAGGAAGAGATTGCTAGAAATTATATTTGTTTTGGAAATCCAGATGCAACAATTGTTGTAGTAGATGCGACTTCATTAGAAAGAAACTTAAATTTAGTATTGCAAATAACAGAAATCACAGATAATATAATTGTTTGTGTGAATCTATTAGATGAAGCGAAAAAAAAGAAAATAGAAGTTCATTTAGAAGAACTATCTAACATACTAAAAGTACCAGTTGTAGGTGTTACTGCTAGAAAGAAAAAGACTTTAAATAATTTATTGAAAGTTATGAGAAGTGTTTGTGAAGGAAAAGAAGGAATAAACCCAATATATCAAATACATTATGATGAAAAGATAGAAAAAGCGATTGAGCAAATACAAGAAAGCATTATGGAACAGTATAAAATCGAAGAAAAACTAGCAAGATGGATAAGCATAAAAGTATTAGATGGAGAAAAACGTATCTTAAAAGAAATAGAAAAACAATTAAATATACAATTAATAAATCATAGTAAGATAGATAATGCCAGAAGAGAAGCTCTAGAGACATTAGGAGAGAAAGGAATTTATCAAGAAGAATTTAAAGAAAGAATTGTATCAACGATTGTGAAAGATGCAGAAAAAATAGGGAAAAAGGTATGTCAATTTGGAAATAAAGATTATGCAAATAGAGATAGGAAAATAGATAAAATATTGACTTCTAAAAAATATGGAATTCCCATTATGATTGTATTTTTGCTACTCATATTTTGGATTACAATTGTAGGAGCCAATTATCCATCTCAATTTTTATTTAGTGTATTTGGAAACATACAAGAAAAATTGATAGAATTTGCTACATATATACATTGCCCAGAATGGCTATCCAATATGTTAATTTTAGGTGTATACCAAACTTTAACATGGGTCATATCGGTTATGTTACCACCTATGGCTATCTTTTTTCCTTTGTTTACGATATTAGAAGATTTGGGATATTTGCCGAGAATTGCATTTAATATGGATGGCTTTTTTAAAAAGGCTTGTTGCAGTGGAAAACAAATGATTACCATGTGCATGGGAGTGACAAAGTGGGAGATTTTTTAAATCAGCCACTTTGCTTTTCTTTATTTGACTGATTTGCCTGAGTTTTACAGGAATACCATATTTTATTATATTGTTTCCTGCAAGAATAATTTTTAAACTTACTTCAGATTTAACCTTATTATCAACAGTATATTTTTTATTTTCTAAAGTTTCTGCACTTTTTGTATTTTCTTTTACTGTTTCTAATTCTTCTATGATTATCTTATCTAAGAGTTCTTCAATATAAGTTTCTAAATTATCTTTGGTTATCACTAGTTCTTTTAGTATATTTTCTTTTAGTTTTTTGCTATATTGCTTAAAAGATTGTTTGCTATTACTTACTTGATTTTTCTTATCTTCTATTTCTTTTAATTTTACATTTAAACTAGAAATTTCTTTTTCAATAGATACTTTCTTTATCTGTAATTCTTCTTTGCTCAAAAAGCCATCTAAAGCTAAATCTAATAGTTTGTCTTTCTTATTTTTAAGAAATTTTATCTCATTTATTATCTTCTTTTCTTTTTCTATATTTTCTCCTTCTTTTGAAAGTTCTAAATAAAATGACATTAATTCTTCTGCAATTTCTTCTTTATATATTTCGTATTTTTTAAAAACGATAAGCAAAATGCTATATAAATCTTCCTCCTTAAAACAAGCAGGTACACAGTTCTTTTTTCCTTTTTTGTGAAAGTCTCCACAATACCAATATACCACATCTTCTTTATCTTTGTAATGTCGTATTTTTCTTACAAAACCACATTTATGCTTTTTACAATATAATTTACCAGAAAGGGGATAGATGGTTTGATGTTTCTGGTACATTTTAGCTAATTTGCTCCTACTTAATAATTTTTGATTTGCCTTATCCCATAATTCTTCTGACACAATTGGAGGTACTTTTTCATAATCTTTAAATACTTTCCATTCTTGTTTATCATAGAAATTCCTTTTCTTAGTTCTGTAATCTACAACAGTTGATAAACCTCCTGTATAATATCCTTTATATTTAGGATTTTGAATGATTTTTTTTAATGTATTTTGATGAAGGGCATTCCCATTTCGGTTATAATATCCTTGTTTGGCTAGTTCAATAGATAACTTCTTTAAACCTATCTTTTGATTATTTGCATATGTATTAAAAATTGTTCTAATTAGTGGAGCTTCCATTTCATCTATTATAAGTTTTCCTTTTTCTTTTTTATAGCCCCAAATATTATTTGTTCCTAAAACTGTTCCTTTTTCAACTGCTCTTTTAAAACCAAATTTTGTTCTTTCAGATATTTTACGAACTTCATCTTGTGCCATGCTAGACATGATTGTCAGTCTTAATTCTCCATCATTTGATGCAGTTATTATATTGTCTGATAAAAAATAAACGCATACATCATATTCTAATAATTTTCTAGTGTAAAATAAACTATCAATCGTATCACGAGAAAACCTTGAAACCTCTTTGGCTACTATTAGGTCAAATATTCCTTTTTTACTATCTTCTATCATTTGCATAAAATTTTCACGTTTTAGGGAAGTGGTGCCGACTTATTCCTTCATCTACATATCCACGAATAAAAGTCCAATTAACATTTTTTCTAATATAATTTTCAAAAAATGATACTTGATTCTCTAAGGAATTAATTTGCTCTTCTTTTTCTGTTGATACCCTCGCATAGTATACAACTCTTAAAGGTAAGTCAAAAATCGTTTTTCCAGATAATAGTTCTTGTTTCATTTCATATAATGTCATATAAATCCCCTTTCCTTTTTGCAATTAATACTTATTTTATTGTACTAAAATATAAGATATAAAGTAAATGTCAAAAAAATTTATTTTTTATTTCCCTCAAACATTAATTTATCAAGCTTTGTAGAAGTTTTTTCAAAAACATTTTTATCAATTATATTTTTTTCATATAATATTTTATTTACAACAGATTCTATTTTTAACTTAAGATATTTTTCATTCATAGCATAACCTCTTTAAATAGTTATTTGAAAAAAACTTGTACTATTACTAAATGTTCCTCTATTATATATACATACATTATCTCTTAAAAAATCCACCCAAATTAGAAAATTATTTAAATTCGCCTCTTATTATATATACAGTGATTTTCTTTTTAAAATTCTCCCTTTATTTATATTAATTTATAAAATAACCAACTTTAATCATACTAAGAAGTGTTCTAAAAGTCTCCTTAACGCGACATCTAGCGATGTCGCTCCTATAACACCACACAGGTAAATAGGGATGGAAAGACGGAAATATATTGAAACAAGTGTATTAGATAAAAAATAAAATGGAGCAAAAATTTATTTAAAAAAACTTCAATTTGCTCCATTTTACGAAACTATAATTTTATAAATAGTACTCTATAAAACAAAATAATATATTCGATAGTTATTAAAAAAAATCTTAAATAAATATTTACTGTTCGCTTGTTTTTTATTGTAAAATATTGTAATATAATAGCAACCTTTCTTGTCATGAATGTAGTTCTTACATAGAACGGAAAGGGGGTAAATGTGATGACTCAACCTGAGCTTATTCTACGATTAGTTGAAATGCTTTTAGCTGAAAGAGATAAAAACAATCAATTAAAAGTAGAAGAAAACAAAAAGGATAAAGACTAAATATGTCATTACATAGTCGAAACAGAGTAGGAAGTTACGGTCTTGCTCTGTTTTTTTGTATAAAAAAAGTATGTGTAGTTACGGTACACATACGAGTAAATGTTATCCTCAACCTGAACTAGGATACATTTTTATTGTATTTAAATAATAACACATTATTACTATTTTGTCAATTAAAAATTTTGCAATTCAACTAAAAATTTGCAATTCAACTAAAATGAGTTGTATTCGATACAAATGAAAATAATAATGTCTTAAATATATAAAAAACATATTTATCTATCATATATTTCTTCTCCTAATATATCTTTTAATGATATTTC
>CASEIZ010000065.1 GCA_949288185.1 uncultured Eubacteriales bacterium
AAAAAAATAATTATAAAATAATTAAAACAGAAAAAATAACATTAAATAATAAAAAATATATAAAATATACAAAATAAATAAAAAAATTAATAATATAAAAACTAAAAAAATAATTAAATAAAAAAATAATTTAATAAAGCAAAAAAATTAATAAAGGAAAATATGAAAAAAATAAAAAATCCAAAAATATATTGAATATAATTTCATATAAATATAAAAAATTTTATTAATAATAAATAAACTATAAATTTTATATAAAAAATAAACTAGTTTAACAAATAAAAAGAAAAAAATAAAAAAAGAAAATCAAAGCTTTCATAAGTAAATTTAAAAGTTTACATTCTTCTATAAATAAAATAAATAATATATAGAAGAAAATGTTATTCAAAAGCTATATAATAAAGGAAAGAAGGCCGACAGAGAAACAAAATTTAGGATTTAAAATAATTAACATAAATCAAAGAAGTGGAAGTAGGGAAACAATAAAAATATAGAAGAAATAAAGAAATAAAAAAAGAAATTCATAAAAAAATGAACATATATAAAATGATAAAATTACAAAATAAAAATAAAAGTTAAAAATGAAAAATTATAATAAAAAAATAATAAATTAATGATAGAAAAATAAAATAATTAATCGTGAAAAAATAATTAATAAAAAAATAATTATAGAATAATAAAAAAAATAATATTAAATAATAAAAAATATATAAAATAAATAATAAAAAAATAATAAATAAAAATAATTAATATAAAAAATTATTTCATAATAAAAAATAAAATAAATATTAAATAATAAAAATAATTAAATATAAATAAATTTATAAAAATTAATATAATAAAAATTTATTATAAAAAATAGTAAAAAATAATAATTATTAAAATTAATATAAAAATAATAAAAAAAGAGGTGTTATATGGATATAAATAAAATAGAAAATGAAATAAATTTAGAAAATAAAAATGATAGAAGTGAAGAACAAAAAAGTTTTTTGGAAACTACATTAGGAAAAACTATAAATACTGCTATAGATATAGGAATAAGAGCATTATTACCAGATTTCATAGATGAACAAGTTATAAATATAAAAGATAATTTATTAAATTATGGATTAAAAGATGGAATTACAAAAACAATCGATGAAGCAATAGATATTGGAAAAAGTACAATAGGAATATTTACAGGAAATTTTGAATCTGTTTCACAAATGCAAAGTGCCATTGAGCAAGGAGGTCTAATTGATGGGATATCTTCCTTATTAGATACTGTTGTAGACAAAGTGAATCAGAAAGGAATTATAAATTATAATATTGCAAATACTATTAAGCAAGGAAAGAATATCATATTAGATAGTATAGAAAATAATATTGAAGATAAATTTAATGAACAATATACAGGATTAGAGAATATAGAGAAATACATTAATAATTGGAAAAAAGATTTTAATAATAAAGATTTTGAAGCTATGGAAAAGGATTATAGTAAAATAGAAAAAGAATTAAATAATTTAGTCCCATTAGAAAAAACAATTAATCAAGCAAGAATAATTGAAAATTTACATAATTTAATAAAAAATAATGGACAAGATTTTAATTTAAATCAAGAACAATTAGCTTTGGCCCAAAAATTAATTTAATATGCAAAAGTCAAATTTTTTAGATTATTAATTAAGAAAAAAACTACTTATAAAATTTTTTTATATTCATAGAAAATCATTCTTTTTTTTAATAATCTTAGTTTATGTATTTCAGCTTTTTTATTTAATTAAATAAAGAAAAGAAGAAATATAAATTTCTCCTTAAAATTATAATTTTTTATTTTCTTTTTTTAGAAATGTATTAATAGAACAAGTAAATTCATAAATAAAATTCAAACCTTCTATTGAGCAGTTATTCAAAATTCTATTAATTTTGTCTATTGTTGTATTGGCATTATTATTTCCAAACAAAATATAGTCAGTAGAAGCGCCTGTGAATTTTACAATTTTAGTTAATGTTTTTATACTTAAAGATCTTTCTCCACGTTCGATTTGACCTAAGAAAACACTTGATATATCAATTATTTCTGAAAACTTTTCTCTATTCATATTTAAGCTTTCACGTATTTCTCTAATTCTTTCTCCAACTTTATAATCTTCTTGCATACTGTCACCTCAAAAAAATATAATTTATCGAGTGCAAGATGAAAGAATTGATGAAATATTAAAGAAAACAGATGAAAGATTAAAAGATAGATTAAAAAAAATTAACTTTGAAAAAATTGAGAAAAATTCTAATTGCATCAAAGAATTAAGAGAAACATTTAATAAAATAGAGGATAATTATAATATGAAGATAACAGAATATAATAAAGAGATGTATAAACAAGGATTCATGGATGGGGTAAATTTGATATTAAATTGTTTAATAGATTAAAAAATCAGTATGAATAGGGAAATACAGTATTTTAAAGAAAACGCTAAAATATTTATTTCCCTAGTTTTTTTAAGGATTTTACTTGCAAAATAAAGTTTGTTTTAGTATAATACAAAAGTAGAAATATAAAGGAAGAGAGGGAAAACAATGGAAGAAAGACAAGAAAGAAGAGACGGAAAAATAATCGAAAAAGACATCGAAAAAGAGATGAGAGAAGCATATATTGACTATGCCATGAGTGTTATTGTTTCTCGTGCACTTCCAGATGTAAGAGATGGTTTAAAACCAGTACATAGAAGGATTTTATACTCAATGCATGAAGATGGTATTACATCAGATAAACCATATAGGAAGTGTGCTAATACAGTAGGTTCTGTTTTAGGTAGATATCACCCACATGGAGATAGTTCTGTATATGATGCTATGGTTAGATTAGCACAAGATTTTTCAATGAGATATATGTTAATTGATGGACATGGTAACTTTGGTTCAGTAGATGGTGATGGAGCAGCAGCTATGAGGTATACAGAAGCAAGAATGTCTAAAATTGCAGAATATATGTTAACAGATATTGAGAAAAATACAGTTGATTTTATGCCAAACTATGATGATAGATTACAAGAGCCAACTGTTTTGCCAGCAAGAATACCAGCATTACTTGCAAATGGTTCTTCAGGTATTGCCGTAGGTATGGCAACCAATATACCACCACATAATTTAACAGAATTAATTGATGGAATTATTAAAATTATTGATGAAGATAATGTTACAGATGAAGAATTAATGAGTGTTATTAAAGGTCCAGATTTTCCAACAGAGGGAATTATTTTAGGACTTGAAGGAATCAAACAAGCATATACAACAGGTAAAGGAAAAATTACCTTAAGAGCAGAAACAGAAATTGAAGAAATGAGTGGGAATAGACAAAGAATTATTGTTTCTTCATTACCATATCAAGTAAATAAAGCAAACTTAATCAAAACGATATCTGATTTATCAAAAGAAAGAAAAGTAGAAGGTATTTCAGAGTGTAGAGATGAGTCTGATAGAAAAGATAGAGTCAGAGTGGTTATTGAATTAAAGAGAGATGCCAATCCACAAGTTGTATTAAATCAATTATTTAAACACACACAAATGCAAACAACATTTGGTATTATCATGCTTGCATTGGTAAATGGAGTTCCTAAAATTTTAACATTAAGACAATGTTTAGATTGTTATATAGATCATAGAAAAGATGTTATTTTAAGAAGAACACAATTTGAATTAGATAAAGCATTGGCTAGAGCCCATATTTTAGAGGGATTAAAAATTGCATTAGATAATATTGATGAGGTTATTAATATTATTAGAAATTCTTATGATGATGCAAAAGAAAGATTAATGGAAAGATTTGGTCTTACTGATATCCAAGCACAAGCAATTTTGGATATGAGATTAAGAACATTATCAGGTTTGCAAAGAGAGAAAATCGAAGAAGAATATAATCAATTAATGGAATTAATTGCACATTTAAGAGATATTTTAAATAGTGAAAGATTAGTTTTTGACATTATCAAAGAAGAATTATTAGAAATTAAAGATAAATTTGGTGATGAAAGAAAAACAAAAATTGTGGCAGCAGAAGGAGAAATTGATGTAGAAGATTTAATTAAAGAAGAACAAACTGTTGTTGCTCTAACACATTTTGGATATATCAAAAGAATGCCAATTGATACATATAAGAGTCAAAGACGTGGAGGAAAAGGAATAACAGGAATTGCAACTAGAGAAGAAGATTTTGTGAAACAAATCTTTACTGCTTCAACACATGATACGATTTTATTCTTTACAAATAAAGGAAAATTATATCATTTAAGAGGCTATGAAATTCCAGAAGCAGGAAGAACTGCAAAAGGTACGGCAATTGTAAATTTATTAAGTCTAGATGCAGGAGAAAAAGTATCTGCTGTTATACCAATTCAAAATTTTGCTGAAGGAAAGTATTTATTAATGGCAACAAAGAATGGATTAATTAAAAAGACAGCATTAAAAGAATACGATTCTACAAGAAAGACTGGATTACAAGGAATTACATTAAAAGAAGATGATGAACTAATTGGTGTAAGATTAACAGACGGACAAGATAATGTTGTTTTAGTTACGAGAAATGGTATGTGTATTACATTTGATGAAAAAGATGTAAGACCAATTGGAAGAGTTTCTCAAGGCGTTATCGGCATTAGACTAGATGAAGATGATGAAGTAATTGGTATGGAATCCGTTATTTCAGGAGGAAAAGCAACATTATTAGCTATTACGGAAAATGGATTTGGTAAGAGAACAGAATTAGATGAATATAGAGTACAAAATAGAGGTGGAAAAGGTGTTATTACCTATAAGATTACACCTAAAACAGGAAAGCTAGTTGGTGTTAGAATCGCCTCTGAAGAAGATGATGTCATGTTAATTACAGATACTGGAACAATTATTAGAATTAATGTAAAAGATATTAGTGTTTTAGGAAGATCAACACAAGGTGTTACATTAATGAGAACAAGTGATGGTGGAAAAGTTGTTAGCATGGAGATATTAGCACCAGAAATTAATGATGTAGAAAAATAATACATAAAAAAAATCCTTTTAAGATTTCTTAAAAGGATTTTTTCTTATCTTTTTTTAAAACGGATGTCATTTCCAAAGAAACAATAAATATCATAGTATCCAGCAATTCTAGAGCCAATTCTTTCTTCATATTTGTTGAAAATTTCATTAATATTTAAATTTGTTGAAATAATCGTTTTTGTAATCTTATGATTTAAATTTAGAATTCTCGTATTGATAATTGTAAATAATTCACTTAATTTCATACTATTTAAACTTTCGGTTCCTAAATCATCAATAATCAATAAATCTGTTTCTAATACAGATTTATTAATATCTTCTAAATTTGCTTTTTGTTTATTTAATTTATAATCAATAATATTTTCTAATAAAATAGGTGCAGTTTGATATAGTACAGTTTTTCCTAATTTTAATACTTCATTAGCAATACAATTAGAAAGAAATGTTTTACCGAAGACCTGTATTTCCCGAAAATAATAAATTTTTATAATCAGGATTATCAAAATTTTGGACAAATTCTAAAGATTTTTCTTTAATTTTTAACATATTTTCTCTAGGAGAAATTGCAAATCTATATTTACTAGGATTGGCTTCATCAGAAAAAAGCAATTCATTAAAAGTAGAAAAATTTTCTTTATCTAAATTAGACATATTAGATTTATTAAAAGAAATATCTAAAAGTTTTTGTTTTAAACATGAACACATTTCTGTCTGATAATTATTTTTTTGAATATATCCAGTATCTTTACATAGAGGACATTCATAATAAGGTTTTAGATAATCAGAATGAATATGATTTTTTTTCAAAATATCTTCTTTTTCTTTTTTTAAAGAATCGATTTTATCTGAAAGTGAAGATAAAGCAGTATATTTTTTATTTAAAATATCTTTTGCAGTAGAAAGTGCACTATTATTGATTTCATTTTCAAGTATTTGTAATCTAGGAATTTTCTTATATAAAGCTTCTTTTCTTTCATCTGCTGCAATTTCTGCTCTTACTTTTTTTTGTTCATATTCTTTTAATAAAGCATTTAAAATTTCATTAGCCAATTTTATCCTCCTTATTCATTTGATTTGCATATAAAAAGTCTAGATTTTCATATTTTCTTTGTTCATAATTTACTTTTTCTACTTGATTTTTTAAATTTTTTGTGTCTTTATTTAGTTTTTTCCTTTGTTCAATAAATGCATTTACTTCAGAAGGTGTTTTTAAATTTCTATCATGCCAATCTGTAATAATGGTATTAATATATTCAAATGTAGGAGATTGCTTTAGGGTTGTACGTTTTAAAGCAATTTCAATAATATCCATATCATATCCGAAATTTAATACCCAATTCTCAATATAAGCTTCTTCATATTGTGTTAAGTTTCCATGCTTGCCTAGCTTTTTAGAAATTGTTTTTTTCAAAGTATTTAATTTTTCTTGTTTAGCATAGTAGACATCTAAATCATTCCAAGTTTTTATTTTATTTGCAGCCCAAGCCTCCGCAACGGTTTGTACATAATTTCTATGCATAGCACTTCTATTATAGCAATAATCAAAAAGAGCAATCATAACTTGTTCATCAAAATTATATTTTTTAAACCAAATATCAATATCATTATACCATGAAGGACTCATAATTCCTTGGAAATACATATTGTTAATATGTTCAATTGCTTTTGCTCTAGATTGATTTTTAGCAGTTTGTGCAACTTTTTCTTTTGAAACAGTTAAGTTTGGTGTATATAATTCATGAAGTGTTGCCTCTTGTAAATCCACAATGACATATCCAGTTGATTTTTTGGTAAGTAATTTATTTTCTTCTAAAAATTTAAATCCTTCACTAATGGATTTTAAAGGTATGTTTAATTTTTTAGATAAATCATTTAACTTAATATCTTTATTATATTTCGAAAGAAATAGTGTATATAAATAAATTTTTAAATAATCTCCTGGTATTTGAGACAAATAATCTGAAAAAAATATGTCTGGTATAGTGGTTTCTGAAAATAAAAGTGTTTTATCATTTTGTTCTAATTTCATTTTCGTTATCAATCCTTTCTAAAAGCAAATTGAGAATATGTAACAAGGTTTTACAAAATCTCATGATTTGGTAATACAAATTATATCTTTTTTAGACAAAAAATTCAAGGAAAAATTTTTGATTTTTAAATCTAAAATCTCCAATTACCTATACATGTTTGTTTTCCCGTAAAAAAATAATTTTTGTCTTATAAAAAATTTAAACATATAAATAAATATATAGATAATGTTTTCTCCATGGATGCCAGAAATACTAAGTAAAAATACAGGAAAACAAAAAAGAATAAAAATAATAACCTTTATATTTAAATCTTGAATACATATATGTAGTAATCCACCAACAATTATAATCCAAATAATATTAATAATGGCTACAGAATAATCAATAAATCCGAAAATTTTATTTTTAAAAGTATAATTTTGAGGAAAAATAAATTTCAAAGCAATCGCCTCCAATTTTAATATTTATTTTAAATTTGTAAAACTTTTCACAGATTGTGCAACAGTTGTGGAAACACCACCGATAAAATCACGCACAAGAGAATTTGCTCTAATTAAACCATACATACCCCCAACATAAATAAATTTGCTAAATAAATCAGTGTTTGAAAAATCAACAGAAAACATCAATAGTAAAATAATTGACACAATAATTTGAATAAACAGGAGAGAAAATAAATTTTTAAGCCAAGCTTTGAAAAACCAACTAGTATTTGAAAGAATTAATGACAGAAAGGCAAAAGGGGTTATGAGAACGAAAACTTTTACAAAAATGTATCTTAAAGAATATGTAAATACCAAGTTTAATAGAGAAATAGATAAAATACCTTTTATCAATCCGTCAATAGTAAAAATATTTAAGGAAGCTGTATCAACAGAAATATTGGTATTCATATTCGTAATTAAAGATGAAAAACAAATACTTTCTTGAAACAAATCTTCTCCAATACTGCGGATAAATAGAGAAATATTTGATACAAAATCTATAAATAATTCTATAATAAAAAAAGAAGAATTCATACAAATTGCATAAATGACCATCTTGATAAAAAAGCTAGAAGGCTTGTCAATTCTATCATAGGTTAAATGGGATAATAAATATTTAATACTGTAATATAAAATAAAAGCAAATAATAAGGCATTAGCAATTAATAAAATACCACTAGAAGTTGAAGTACCTAAAATATCTTGAAAATATTTATCTTTTAAAATATCTGAATTAATAAAAGTAAGTTCATCTAATATGCTATATAAATTGTTATCAATAGAACTAAATAGATTTTCAAAAATGGTATTAATGGTATCCATAATGACTTGTGTAATATTTTCAGACTGTTCCATCTAACCTCCTATCCTACTAAAGATTGTATAGCTGATAAAATTAAATCAATGGCAAGTATAAAAGCATATGAAAATAAAGAACCTTTTATTAATTTTTTTCCTGTTCGTATTTTTTCTTCATCACCAAAACTAAATTTTTTCATAAATACACCAGTACCAACAGCTACGGCAGCAGCAGGTGTTGCAATTTTTAGAATCCAACTTTCAATATCTTTAAAAGCAGAATTAATCGTACTAATCAATTTCGGATCTCCTAAAGCAAAAGTAGCAGAAGAATAGAAAAATATTAGAATTAAAAAGACCATCAAAATATATAAACTATACAAATAAATGGGTTGGATTTTATTATTATTTTTTATATTTACTTTTTTTCTTTTCATAAAAAAACTCCTTTCGATTTTTAAAATAGGGAATCATTTGTAATTTGCAAGGGGGATATATTTTATTACCATCTGATAAAAAACATAAGGCATGAAAAGTTTCTAATTCTTGTGTAAAATAATTAGATTCATAGATATAATCATTTTGGATATATGTACTGATAGATTCAGAGATATTAGAATTTTCAGAATTTAATGTATTAGAAATATAACTAAAATTGGTTTCTTTTGCATTTTCAGAAACACTTTTTGATATTCTTGTTTTTTCTTCTTTCCCTAATTGTTTTTGAGCTTCTTCAATTGTAAAAATATCATCTGTACGAAACCAAATTTTATTAATCAAATTTTGAACAATGACTTTTACAAAAGAATCGTCTTTTAATGTGTTTTTCAAAGAAGAATAACTTTGTGTACTCACAATATTGATACATTTTGCTTCTCGACTTAAGGAAAAAAATTCTGCATCTGTTTTACTAGCATATTTATCATATTCATCACAGATAAAAGCTGTATGATGAATGTTATTATTAGATAAGTTGGTTAGTATTTCTGTCTGAAAATCAAGTTTTAAATAGGTAGCAATGATTTTAGAAAGACTAGCATATTCAGAAATATTCATATTTAATACTACAATTTTTCCTTTTTTTATAACTTCTTCAAAGCCCGTAAAGGTAAGTTTTTCTTTAGGGGAACAAAAGCAAGACATAACATCATAATCAGAAACAAAAGTGTTAGTAATTCGAGTGATTTCAGAAGTAAGGATTGCCTTTGTTCGTTGATCTAAAGTTTCAAATTCTTTTTGAAAAAAGTCTAAACAAGCATTTAATTCATAAATTTCCTGTTTTTTTAGTTTTCCATTAATAAAAAGTTCCTTTAAAATAGGGATTTTTTCCTTATAATATGTTGGAATGGTTATTAATTTATGAAGCTCTAAAAATGTAACATATCCTTGATTATAAAAACGACATAATTTGATACATTCCGTTAAAATCTGTTCTGCTTTGTCTAACCAATAAGATTCTGAATTATTTTCTGAGAATAATAAAAGAATAGTTTTTAAACGATTTGCTAATACTTGAGGTTTTAAATGTGGTTTGTGTAATGGATTATAATGAATATGCGAATGTAATTCTATGACAATTAGGTCAGAAAGTAAGTCATAAGTTTTACAAAATGCTTTTACTTGTGAATAGTAATTTCCTTTTACATCTAAAATAAGCATTGCTATCTTTGGGTTAGGATGTTGGCTATTAAACTTAAGAATTTGTTCTGTAAAAGGATACATAGCAGAAGAAGTCTTGCCAGAACCAATGGTACCAGTAATTAAAAAATTTTGATAAAGTCCACTTTCAGGAATATATACATTTGATTTTGAGTTCTCGTTAAATCCAATTAATAATTGTAAATGATTACAGGTATTAGATATATTTTTTTGTTTAGTGGATAATATAGAATTTGTATTTAACTTTTTTGATTTATTTTTTTCTGATTTAAATAATTTTTTGAATAATTTAGAAAAGAAAAAATTTGTTATGATTAATATGGAAAAAGCGAAACTGAAAATATGAATTATTTTTATATATTTCCATAAGATTGGATTTTTTGAACAAATATCAAATGGTTTAAGCCCATACGGAATAATTAATTCTTCTGCCGTATAAATGGAATAAAAAAACTGATAGTGTAAGAAAATAAAAAATATACTTAAAAATAGAATAAGAAATATTTTTAAAAATCGTAAAAGTAAAAATCGTTTAATAAACTATGAACCTCCTTTTTCTATAAATTTTTGTTTTAATTTTAATTTGGAACCTTGTTGATTATGAAAAATTTTGATATCAAAAAATGTATAAATTGAATATAAAGTAATAAAAAGATGAATAATAAAAGAGATAAAAAATAAATCTAAGAGTGTAAAAATATAATCACCACCTTACAATTTTTTCCATAATACAATATTTTTTATCATTTGTCTATACTTTTTGTAAAATTTGTGATAAAATTTATAAAGATGGTTATTATTCAGGGGATATATGTAAGATGTAGCTAAATGAATTATCTAAATTATTTATTTTGAATAATAGTAAACAAAAAGGGAGGAAAAACGATGAAATTTAATAAAGATACAAGAATTGGAGAATTATTAGAAGTAGCTCCAGAAAAAGCAGAAATATTATTAAATGTTGGAATGCATTGTATAGGTTGTCCTGCATCTCAAATGGAAACAATTGAAGAAGCTTGCGATGTTCATGGAATCGATGTAGAAGATGTTTTAGAAAAATTAAATGCAGAACAATAAGAAAATCATAAGAATAACATGTGATTATGAGATTAAATGATGCATGTAAAATAGATTATAAAGATGAAAAATTTGTGAAAATTCCTAAAAAATAAGGATGTTTATCAAAAAAACAAAAAAAATTCACAAATTTTTCATAAATCTATTGACAACTACCAAAAAATATTGTAAACTATAAAAGCGTTCTAGATAACGCACTTATGGGCCATTAGCTCAGGTGGTAGAGCACTTGACTTTTAATCAAGTTGTCCCGCGTTCGAGTCGCGGATGGCTCACCAGATGAAACTAAATAGTTATTTTATTATTTAGTTTCTTATATAAGGCCCCGTGGTCAAGCGGTTAAGACACCGCCCTTTCACGGCGGAGACATGGGTTCGATTCCCGTCGGGGTCACCAATTTTGCCACTTTAGCTCAGCTGGCCAGAGCATCGCACTTGTAATGCGAGGGTCCCCAGTTCGAATCTGGGAAGTGGCTCCATTATAAAGGTCATTCGTTTTGAGGGAAGCTCTTGATGATTGGCTTTTTTTTTATGTCCAAAATCAAAAAATAATCATTTTTTAAGACTAATTTTTGTTCCTTTTTTTAGTTAGTCCCCACGTAGTCCCCAAAAAGTCCCCACAGAGTCCCCAAAAAAGAATGCTTTTAAATAAAAAGCAAATAAAATATTTTTTAAGCAACTACTCGTTGTTTTTGAATAATTTTTGTAAGTATTGTTGTTAAAGTTGATAGAGTATTATTATCTAATTGTACGTAATTTATAATATCATCTTGTTGTAATTCTTGTAGATTTGAAACCTTATTTTGAAGATGTACTAATTCGCTATTATCTTTACTTAAATATGTGTTAAGGTCTTGTTTTTGTACCTTTTCTAATTTCGATTTCTTTTGCTTACGAAGAAACTTTAAATTGAATTTGACAAAGTAATGATAATATGTTATTATTTAATTACAAAATAAATGAACTTTGAATGTCGCTAGTATTCAAAGAGTAGCAGTATGTGTACCACGAATGCACATACTTTTTTATTAAAAAAAATAGAGCAGACCACGAATCCGCTCTACGACTAAATACAAGCTAATTAGTCTTAACTTTGTTGTCATTTTGCATTTGTTGTTTTTGTTGTTCCAACTGTTGTTGCAAGAAAAAGTTTTTTTCTTTTTCTTCTATGTACTTATTAACAAAATGCAAAACTAAATCGCTAGTATTCAAATTATAGCCCCCTTTCCGCCTTTGAGAAACAGACTGGCCTTTTCAAGCGAAAGGTTGCTATTATATTACAATAAGTTACAGTAAAAAACAAGCGAACATAAAAGGAATTTTAAATTATTTTCATTAAATATCTAGGTAAATGCTGAAAAAATTTTTTTTAGACTAATTGCAGGTTGTTACTTCGTTTAAATTTTTTTATAGTCTATAATTATAAAAGTTCTTTTAGTTCTAATAAGTTTGTAATCTGATAATTTGGAATAATCTGAGTGTGATTAACTTTTTTATTGGGGTTATACCAAATCGTTTTGATATTAGCGTTTTCTGCACCTTTTATGTCTTTTTCTAGACTATCCCCAATCATAATTACTTGACTTGGCTGTAAATTTAGCTTGTTTAATAGTACATTAAATATTTGTGGATTGGGTTTATTTACGCCCACTTCTTCTGAAACAATAATTTCAGAAATATATTTTGATATTTGACTATTTTTAATTCGTGGAATTTGTAATTTAACTAGACCGTTTGTGACTACACATATTTTATATTTTTTTTCATATAAATATTTTATTATATCATAAGCATTTTTTGTTAATGCTATTGTATTGGCAAGACCTTTTTGGAAAAGTTTATTTGCTCTTTTGTAGTTAGTATATTCTAAATTTATCTCTTTAAAAAATTCTTTAAATCTATATTCTGGAATATACTCTTTTGGAACAAGGTTGGAATTATTTTCAACACTATCCCATAAATTTCTATCTAGTGGTCTAAAAATATCTTGATATTGTGCTTTATATTCTTTTTGTATATTATCAAATAAATATTCTAATGCTTCTTTTTCACACTGTTTATGGTCTACTATTGTATCATCAGCATCAAAAAATATTGCTTTTATATTACATAATTTCACAATTATTTCTCCTCACAAACTACTATTTGCCAAGATTATACCATACTATTAAAAATTATCAAATGTAATTTCTTAAATTCTTCATCTTTCTTAATATTTTTTGTTTTATCTTTGTTGGTATATTATCGTTCCAATTAAGTTTATTTTGTAAGGAAAGTCCCCACAAAATCCCCAAAAACACAAACTAAAATGGTTTTATATAAATTTAATTAAATCTCTTTAAACTATTTTAAACTTTTTTACTTTACTTGAAAAACTTGCAAAAGTCTGCTATTATAGTAATATCAAGTGCTTAAGAGTAATAAAGTCAATAAAAGAATGTTGACTTGTAATGCGAGGGTCCCCAGTTCGAATCTGGGAAGTGGCTCCATTATAAAGGTCATTCGTTTTGAGGGAAGCTCTTGATGATTGGCTTTTTTTATGTCTAAAATACATTATAAGAAGATGTATTAAACTATAAAGAATGAATTTAATTTTTTACTTTTTTTACTTTTTCTTATATTAATATTTATTATTTTATATAATATTATTGTCTTAAGAAGTATAAAAAGTTTTTAAAATCGGAAAAAATATAGAAAAATGTAAGTGGTGAAAATATGTTAAAAGAAATTAGTTCTACATTAAGGAATAAATCTAATTTAATCTATATAATAACTGTTATTATTTTATTTATAATATTAAATATTTCATTAAATTTGAATTCTTTTATCGATTCCTATTATGATTATCAAGTTGAAAAATATATACAGGAAATTGTAGAAATGTATGGTACTAATTATGATGAATTAGAGAATTCATTTAGGACACTTCAATTGTCTAATAGTACTATCACATCAGTTGAAGATTTGAAAGAAATATTAAAAGATAAAAAACAATTCAAAAATGTAAGAATAGAAAAATTTAATTATGGTACTATTTCTGCAGATTTTGTTTATATAGAACTAAATGATTGGAAAGATTGTATTGATATAAAGCAATATTTAGATAGTAAAGGAATAGGAACATATTATCAAGCAGAAGAAACTTTTTATGAAAATTATAAAAATGTAAAAATATTCTCAAATATAATAAAGTATTTTTCAATTATTGTAGTGATATTAATGTTAGGTGTAATATGCAATAATATTATAAAAAATGAAATCAAAAACATAAAAAATTTGGTGTTTTTTGGATATAGTAGAAGAAAGATTAAAGCAACAATTTTTATGAAACTATTTTCAGTAGTATGTATAGGATTTGTGTCAGGAATAATTATCTCACAACTAATATTATATTTTAGTAATAATATATTAAAAATAAGTATTGATAAAAATATAATTACAGATATAATTATGAATTTAATTATAATAATTATACCGATTTTTATAATTACAAGCAAAACAGTAAATAAAAAAATTTATGGATAGTCTATATTTTATTCTTATATATAAATTTTAAAAGGGGGATTTTTATGAAAGTTTTAAAAGTTTTAATTGTAATCTTACTTATTTCTATTATGCTTTATATTCCAACAATATCTATGGCTGTATCAGCATCTAATGATGAAAAGATTATCAATGATCTACAGTCATTTGGTATAGAGAATGTACCAATATTACAACCAAGGACTAGGGCTAGTCAAACGGAATATAATTTTCCAGTTAATTGGAGAAATCAATCAATTTATTTGACACGTACTAATACTAATACAGGAATAACAATTACTGCATGGAATAACGGGAGTCATACGGTTGATGTATGTATTTTTAAACAAGGAAGTACATTAGAAGTAGTCGGACCAACAAAAACAATACAACCAAACACAATAAGTACATTAAGTTGGTCATCAAATAACTTGACAAAAGAAACGAAAATATATGTATATTTTACCATGTATGGAACATATTATAATCCTATGAATGTCGTCATAACATATTAAGTAAATATTTGAAAATTTATTATATAAAAATATTAAATATAGCGAATAGAAAATATCTTGTAATCAAATAATTTTTATTGTATTATATTAAAAGAAATATAGATTGCAAGATATTTTAAAAATTTAGGAGAGAAAAATGTCTAAAATTGAAATTGTAAATGGATATAAAGAATATATAAAGAATAAAGAAAAAATCGTTGTTTTAAATAATATTAATGTAAAATTTGAAAAAGGAAAAACTTATGCAATAATGGGAAATTCTGGTAGTGGTAAAACTACATTATTAAAAATATTAGGAACTTTAGATGTACTAACTAGTGGAAAACTCTTAATTGAAAATAATGATATATTAAAGCTAGAGGATAATGAAAAAGCAACTATAAGAATGAAAAAAATTGGTTTTATATTTCAAGAGTTTTATTTGAATGAATATATGAATGTTCAAGAAAATATAATGCAACCAATGTATATAAATAAAGAATATAATAAGGTTACAAGAAGACAACGCGTAAATGAATTAATTAAAATTATGGGGTTAAATCAAAGAACAAAACACTATCCAAAGGAACTATCAGGTGGAGAACAACAAAGAGTTGCAATTGCAAGAGCTTTAGCAAATAAGCCAGATATAATATTAGCTGACGAGCCAACAGGAAATTTAGATAAGAAGAATGAAGAGAAAATCTTCGAAATATTAAGTCACTTAAGTAAAGAAGGAAAATGTGTAATAATCGTTTCACATAGTAACGTTGTAAAAAAATATGCTGATGTCGTATTAAATTTAGAAGAAGGAAAATTAAAGTAAATGAATTTTAGTACAATATTGAAATTATCTATTCAAAGAGTTATAAAAAATAGGAAAAGAAATACAATCGTTCTTATTCCTTTAATTATTATGATTATATTACTATTATTTTCAATAATAATACAATATTCAATGCAATTATATGCTAATAATATAGGGTTCAATATTGATATGAGGAGAATTTCAGGGATAAATTATACACCTGAACAATATCAAAAAATTGTTGAAAAATTATCTTCTATGGAACACATAGATATGATAGTAGGTCAATATGATTCAAGAATAGTCGCTACAGTAACATGTGAGCAATTTCAGAATGAAAAAACAGATGGAAAAGTGTATGAAGCACCATCAAATGATAAAACTTCTCCTGATGTAATTAAGGGAAGAAAAATAAATAATGATGACAAATATGTTATTATAATTCCAGATAAAATTTATGCAGATGGTAACACAATTAGAACATTTGAAAATCCTGTTTTAGAAGATGAATATATAAATGGTGAAGAATTATTAGGAAAAAATGTTAGAATGAGGATACAAGGAGAAAATAAGGAGCTTTATAAGTATTTTGAGGTTATAGGAATATATGATAGCAGTAAATATGAAGATACTCAAACTATATATATGCCCCAAACTATAATTAGAGAATTAAACAAAGAGTTAGAAGTAACTTTTTCAGAATTTTATATGGAAGTGGTAGTTGATAAAGTAGAAAATCTAAACGAAGTAAAAAATCAACTAATAGAAGAAGGTATTTTAAATAAGAGTAAGATACAAATAGATGCTTCTGATGATAAAGAAATAAGTATCGAATATTCAAATTTTATATCTACAACCAATATCAATATAGAAACGTTGCAATTAATTAAAAATACCACATATTTTCTATTAGTTTCCTCATTTTTAATTTTAATAGTTTTATTAATAACAACAAATATAAATAAGACATACATATCAGCTACAGAATTAGGAATATTAAAAATAGAAGGCTATAAGAATAAACATATACAAGTAATCACAATATTTGAAAATATATTTATTTGCATAATTGCTTTTATAATTGCTTTTATTTTATTTAAAATATTACAAATAATTGGTAATTTCATAATAGACTATTTAATACAAAAAGATACAATAAGCTTAACTTTAAACAATATTAAAGAACAGCTCTTTTTGATTAAAAGAATCCCGCAGAAAATAAATTATAATATTGTAATAATTGTTTTTTTCTTTATAATTTTAGTAGAAAGCATAAATACTTTTTTTATAAATAAGAGAGTTTTGAAAAAAAATATATCTGATATTATAAAAATATAGTAGGTAAGTTAATTGATTCGATTCAATATAAAAAATATATTGAGAATCCAGGGAAGGAGAAAATCGTATAATCCATATTTTCATTATACGGCAAAATAAAATGAAAGAAAAATTAAAAAAATATAAATATATTTTGATTATTTTGGTAGTATCGATTATTGCATCAATTCCACTTTTCAGAAAAGATTTAGATGTGTATTATGACGATGGAATTCAACATATAGCTAGAGCATATGCAACGTATTTATCGATTATAAATGGTGAACATACAGAAGTTTTATCTAGTCTAGCAAACGGATTTGGATATAGTTGGGATTTGTTTTATGGGAATTTTTCAACGATAGTCATTTTAATAGGTAAATGCATAACAACAACCTTCATAGGGGGATATAAATTTACTTTGTTTATAGGACTTTTCCTTTCGCGGAATAACCATGTATTGGTTTGTAAGTCGATTAACCAAAAGTAAAGAAATAGGAAGTCTTGCAGCAATTTTATACATGTTAATGCCATATCATCTAAATGATATGTATATTAGAAATGCTTTAGGAGAATTTTTAAGTTATATCTTTATTCCATTGGTATTTTTAGGATTGTATAAAATATTCCAGAAAGAAAAAGGCAGTTGGATATTATGTGTAGGTACTGTTCGGTTTGATTTTGACACATATTTTAATGACTTTGTTAACAGCTATTATGGCTGGTATATATGTGTGTGTCAATATTGTAAAATTAAAATATAAGGAAATCTTAAAACCATTAGGGATTTCTATATTATGTATTCTTGGAATTAGTGCATTTTTCTGGATACCTATGGCAGAAACCTATTTTTCGGCTGATTATGCAGTATATCAAGAAGATAGTATGGCAACTACAGAATCTTTACATGAAAGTGGATTAGATATAAAAACATTATTATATACAGATACAAAAGGAGATACAACACATGTATTCGAAGTGGGGATACCAATTCTAATCATGCTTTGTTTATCTGTATTTGCGATAAAAAAAGGAATCGACAAAAAATACAAAAAAGAATATATTTTATTTTTAATTTTAGGAATAGTATCTACGGTAATAACTATAAAGCAATTCCCATGGGGAATATTTGAAGATATTTTTCAAATTATACAATTTAAATGGAGAATGCTATTATTTTCGAATTTCTTCTTAGCTATTATTTGTGCAATGAATATGAATGCGGTGATAAAGAAATTTAATTATAAAGACATGATTGTCGTTTCTACCATTTGTATTTTATATGCTGGATTGCTTATACCGTTACTACAAATAAATTCGGAAATTCAGGATATTGATCAATATACCATAGGAGAAGTTACAGAAAATAAAAGAGATACCATTGTTGGAATGGGAAAAGGAGAATATTTAACTGTAAAGAGTAATAACAATAGAGAATATATAAAAACAAGGGAAGATACGGTTTATGTGTTAAAAGGTATGCGGAGAGATTGAAGAAATGAATAAGAACGGTCAAAATTTAAGTTGCAAGATAAAAATTTTAGAAAATGGAACAATCTTGGAATTTCCATATATATATTATCCAGGATATAAAATAACCGTAAATGGTAATGAAGTAGAAAGTTTTGAAAGTGAGAATGGATTTTTAGCAATTTCTTTACCGGAAATGTCAAGTTCAGAAGTTGTTGTAGAATATGTAGGAACAAATTTAATGTTTGTATCAAAAATAATTTCTGGAATGACATTAATCAGTATCATGATATATGAAATTTATAAGAAAAAAATAAAAGGGGAGTAAAAGTCCCCTTTTTCTTTTACAAATTAAAATAGTAAAGAAAGTAGATTGCTATTTATAGCAGAAAATGATAAAATGGAAAGGAAGAAATAAGAAAAGAAGAGGTAAAAATATGGAAAAAGTAGCAGTTGTAACAGGTGGTTCAAGAGGAATTGGGAAAGCCATTGTAGAAGCTTTGGCAAGAAAAAATGTAAAGGTAATAGCAAACTATAATCAATCTGAAGAAAAGGCAAAAAAATTAAAAGAAGAATTAGAAAAAGAAAATATAGAGATAGATATTTTTAAAGCAGATGTGTCTAAAAGAGAAGAAGTAAAAAAGATGATTGATTATACCATAAAAAAATATGGGAAAATTGATATACTGATTAATAATGCTGGAATTGATCAAGAAAAAATGTTTCAAGATATTACAGATGAAGATTGGAACAATGTCATGAAAGTAAATTTGTATTCCGTTTTTTGTACAACGCAAGAAGTGATACCATATATGATAAATCAAAAGAATGGGTGCATTATTAATATTTCTTCTATCTATGGAATTAATGGAGGATCTTGTGCAGTAGCATATTCTGCGACAAAAGCAGGAATAGATGGAATGACAAAAGCTTTAGCAAAAGAATTAGGACCTTCAAATATAAGAGTAAATTCAATAGCTCCGGGATATATAGATACAGATATGAATAAAAAATATTCAAAAGAAGAGAGAGAACAAATAAAGGAAGAAACACCACTAGAAAAAATAGGAAAACCAGAAGATATAGCTAAATGCATAGAATGGCTTATAGAAGATAATTTTACAACAGGACAAGTCATTTCCATAAATGGAGGATGGGTAATTTGATAATTGTCTCATAACAACAAAAAACGAGGCTTTCGCGCAAAGCCTCTTATTTTTATTCTTCATTATTATTTGTTGCTTTTTTCTTATAGTTTCCAGAAATGATTTTTGGAAGATATGTAATGATTTTGTATACAGCCAAACGTATCTTCTTACTCCATAAATAAGCTCTTCTTAATTTTCTAGGAGAACCTAATGAAGTTGGTTCATCATCTAAAACTAATAATTCTGTTGGAAGTTTTTCTAAATTAAATATATAATTTTGACCATTGTTATTATCCCAATTATTATTTTCATCTCTAAAACAGAAATTGAAAGTATTTCCTTCTCCTAATGTAATTTCAGCTTGGAATCCTAAATCTGTTTTTTCCATTACAACATCATTAACATTATCCCAATTATCACCAAATCCATAATGAATAGACACCTCTTGAGATGCATCTTGAAATAATTTTCCTGTGTATGAAATTTTAACTCTTGTGTTTTCAACTAATTTATCAGTATTAAAAAATATATTCTTTGATAACTCCATTTTTTTAATCTCCTTATTTATCTTTTGCTAAAAACATTATAATATTAAATTTTACATTCTTCAAGTGTTTTTTCTAAAAATAAACAAAATATTGAAAATGTAATCATTTTGTAATTGTTTTGTAATAAATATATGAATGAGGAAGTGTTAAGATGAATAAGATATATGATAAAGAAAATCTATCCTAAACTATATAAAGATATTGTCAAAAAAGTAAGAATATGATAATATTTAAAGAGAATGAAAAGGGGAAGATAGTATGAAAGAAGATTTAATGGAGGCAAAAGAAATGGAGCCTAAAGAAGAGTTAAAAGAAAAGATACAGGAAGAAAATCATGAGGTAAAACCAATAAAAGAAGAGCAAAATAAAGAAGAAATCGTACAAGATAAAAAAGGAGTAACTGAAAAAGTAGATGAAAAAGAAGTAGCAAAAACAGATGAATTAAATAAAACTGAAACAAATGAACAACAAGAAAAAAAAGAGAAGAAAAAAACGGAAAAGCCAAAAAAGGATATAGAAAGCCAAAAAGATTCTAAAGAAAATGTAAAAAAAGATAAAAAGAAAAAAGACAAAGAAAATCAAACTGAAAAAAAACAAACGAAAAAAGTGAAAAAAATTATTATTTCTATTGTTATTGTTGCTATTATAGCATTGGTATTTTCAACAGTATTTGCTTTAACAAACATTAATAATGAAAAAATTATTAGTGGTGTTACAATTAAAGGAATAGAGGTTTCAGGATTAACAAAGGAAGAAGCAATTGCAAAGTTGGAAACTACATATGCTCAAAAAATGGAAAATAATATCATGTTACAATATGAGGATTTTGAATCAGAATTAAATCCAACATTAATGGAAGTAAAGTATGATATAGAAAAAGCAGTGAATGAAGCATATTCTTTAGGAAGAGATGGAAATATATTTATCAACAATTTTAACATAGTAGGAACACTAATTGGTAAAAGAGATATTGATGTAGATATGACAATGAATGAAGAAACGACAAAACAAACCATTAATGATATTGGTACGAATTTACCAGGAATCTTGATAGAATCTAGTTATAGTGTAGAAGAGGATGAATTAATTATAACCAGAGGTAAAGAGGGAGTTGTTATTAATACAGATACACTTTTATCACAAGTAAAAGATATGTTAAATGATATTCATGAAACAGAAAATGTCATACAAATTCCAGTAGAAACAAAGACACCACAAGAAATTGACATTGATAAAATCCATAGTGAAGTATATCAAGAACCACAAGATGCTTATTATACAAAAGAACCTTTTACAGTTTATCCAGAAGTGGAAGGAATTGATTTTGATGTAGAAAAAGCAAAAGAAATAATTTCAGCTGAAGTAAAAGATGAATATGTGATAGAATTAATTATAACAAAACCAAAAGTAACGCTAGAAGATATTGGAACAGAAGCATTTCCAGATCGATTATCTACATTTTCTACTAGATATGATGCTAGTGATAAAGATAGAACAACAAATTTAGTAATCGCTTGCCGAAAATTAAATGGAACAGTAATTATGCCAGGAGAAACCTTCTCATATAATAAAGCATTAGGACCAAGAACATATGCAGCAGGTTATAGAAATGGAAAAATATATGAAAATGGTCAAGTAGTAGACGGATTAGGAGGCGGCATCTGCCAAATTTCTTCAACATTATATAATGCAGCTTTAATGTCAGATATGGAAATTGTCGAAAGAAGAAATCACCAATTTGTTACATCATATGTAGATAAAGGAAGAGATGCCACAGTTGTATATGGCTTAACAGATTTTAGATTTAAGAATACAAGAACGTATCCAGTAAGACTTGTAGCATCTGCTACAGGAGGAGTTGCAACCGTTTCTGTATATGGAATAAAAGAAGCAGATAGAGAATATACATATTCATTTAGAACAGATGTTATATCAACAATACCATATACAACTAAATATGTTGAAGATTCAAGTGTAGCAGCTGGTAAGGAAGTGGTAACACAAAAAGGAACAAATGGATTAGTTTGTAAAACATATATGACAAAAATGTTAAATGGAAAAGTGGTTTCAACAAAATTACTTTCAACAGATACCTATAGTGCAATGCAAAGAATTGTTAAGAGAGGAACATCAACAACAACTTCTAATCAAAGTCCATCTACACCTACAACAGGTTCAGAAACAAATAATAATGAATCAACAGAACAAAGTCCAGTAGAGACACCGCCAACGCAAAAACCAGAAGAACCACAAAAACCTGAAGAACCACAAAAACCAGAAGAGCCACAAGAGTCACAAGAACCAGAACAAGGAACACAAACAGAAACAACTGAATAGATGAAAATTAATTATTACGCGCCAATTTTACAAAATTGGCGCGTGAACATTTCTTAGTTGTGTGAAGCAAAGCAAGCTACAAATAAGTTATATATAGGAACGAAGCAGACTTTAAAATAGCATAAATAGAAAATGTCTAAGAAAGCCTGCTATTGTTCTTGACAAAAGAAAAAAAAGTAGTATAATAATATATGTCTAAATGAAAAAATGCGCCATTAGCTCAGTTGGTAGAGCAGCAGACTCTTAATCTGATGGTCGGAGGTTCGATCCCTCTATGGCGCACCACTACAATACAAAAAAGTAAATCTAAATAAATATAAAAACATTAGATTTATTTTTTTGTTTTAAAATACAAATTATGTAAATTTTAAAAAGGGGTGAGAGATTTGCTAAAAATTTATAACACAAATATGGAAACAAACAAATTAGAAGAAATTAAAGAATTTAGAAAAGGAAGCTGGATTAATTTAGTAAATCCCTCCGAAAATGAAATCAAAAGAGTATGTGAAAGTATTAATATTCAAGAGGACTTTATAAGAGATGCATTAGACTATGAAGAAAAAGCTAGAATTGATGAAGAAGATGATGATAATACAATTCTTTTTGTAATTGATGTTCCAGTAATTGAAAAAAGTGAAGACAATGATATCTATTCTACAATGCCATTAGGAATGATTGTAGTAAGAGATGACTTTTTCATAACAGTATCTTTGAGAAAAAATAAAGTTATAGAAGATTTTGAAAAAAGAAAAATCAAAAATTTTCAGACATATAAAAAGACTAGATTTATTTTTCAAATCTTTTACTTAAATGCATCATATTTCTTAAATTACTTAAAACAAATCAATAAAGAAACAGAAATTGCGGAATATATTTTAAAAAATTCTATGAAAAATAAAGAATTGTTAAAATTATTAAGTTTAGAGAAAGGTTTAGTATATTTTGCAACATCATTAAAATCAAATGAAATCGTCATGGAAAAAACGATGAGAGGAAAAATTGTAAAGTTATATGATGATGATGAAGATATATTAGAAGATGCTATTATCGAAAATAGACAAGCGATAGAGATGGCTCAAATCTATACAAATATCTTAAATGGAACAATGGATGCTTATGCTTCTATTATTTCAAATAATCTAAATGGAGTGATGAAATTTTTAACTTCTATTACCATTGTATTAGCTATTCCTACAATGATATCAAGTTTTTGGGGAATGAATGTGAAATTACCATTTGAAAATAGTCCAATGGGATTTATTATCATGGTACTCATTGCAGTTGTATTAACACTAGTAGTAACATGGTGGCTAAAGAGAAAAGATATGTTAAATTAAAAGGGATTTTGGAGACGGACGAAAAGGGAAAAATGAGTCCGTCCCCAAAATCCCTTTTTAATTGAGAATTATTGTAAAAAAGAAAAATTTTCAAATATTGTATAAATAAAAAAGAAAAAGGTTAAAATAATATAAAAATACAGTAAAAGGAGGAAAAGAGATGAAAGTAATAGATAAAATCGCATTAGTTTTAATTATCATTGGTGCTATCAATTGGGGATTAATTGCATTATTCGAATTAGATTTAGTAGCTTTAGTATTTGGAGAAATGACAATCTGGTCAAGGATTGTATATGGACTAGTGGGATTATCTGGTCTATGGGGTATCAAGTTATTATTTGATGATTAAGGTTAGATGTTTTTTATATATGAAAAATAAATTTTGAAAGGGAATCTTGGATTCCCTTTTTTCCCTTTTTTCCGTATATAAAATCCTTGAAAAATATGTAAAAATAGTATATAATACCAACGATAAAAAGTTTAGTTTTATTGTAGACAGAAAATCTTAAATAAGCTCAAGCTCAAGCTCAAATCAGATTTTTTCTACACAATAAAAATTAAAAGCTTAAAAGAAAGGAATGAAATACATGCTAAGTGCAAATGGAGTAACCGTTAGATTTGGAAAAAGAGTCCTTTTCGAAGATGTAAATATAAGATTTGGAAAAGGAAATTGTTATGGAATAATAGGAGCAAATGGTGCAGGAAAATCTACCTTTTTAAAAGTGTTATCAGGAGAAATAGAACCAAGTAAAGGTGATGTCAGTTTAGATAAAGGAGAAAGATTATCAGTCTTAAAACAAGACCACTTTGCTTTTGAAGAATATACTGTTATGGATACAGTTATTATGGGAAATAAAGAACTATATGATATTATGAAAGAAAAAGAAGCCATTTATGCAAAACCAGATTTTTCAGAAGAAGATGGTATGAAAGCTGCAAAATTAGAAGAAAGATTTGCAGAATTAGATGGTTGGAATGCAGAATCAGATGCTGCTATTCTATTAAATGATTTAGGAATTATACCAGATAATCATTATAAATATATGAAAGAAATTGAAGCAAAAGAGAAGGTAAAAGTTTTATTAGCACAAAGTTTATTTGGAAATCCAGATGTCTTGCTATTAGACGAGCCAACCAATGACTTAGATATGAAAAGTATTAACTGGTTACAAGATTTCTTAATGGATTTTGAAAATACAGTTATTGTTGTATCACATGATAGATATTTCTTAAATAAAGTATGTACCCATATTGCCGATGTTGATTTTGGAAAAATAAAAGTATATCCAGGAAATTATGATTTCTGGTATGAGTCAAGTCAATTAGCATTAAAACAAGCAAGAGAGCAAAACAAGAAAAAAGAGGAAAAAATAAAAGAATTACAAGAATTTATTGCTAGATTTAGTGCCAATGCGTCAAAATCAAAACAAGCAACTTCAAGAAAGAAAACATTAGAAAAAATAGAATTAGAAGAAATTAAACCATCTAATAGAAAATATCCATATGTAGATTTTAAACCAGATAGAGAGCCAGGAAGAGAAATTTTACAAGTAAAAAATATATCAAAAACAATTGATGGTATAAAATTACTAGATAAGGTATCGTTTGATGTAAAAGAAGGAAACAAAATCGCATTCTTAGCAGATAATGAATTAGCGAAAACGGTTTTATTTCAAATTATAGAAGGAGAAATAGAACCAGATGAAGGTGAATTAGTATGGGGAACAACTATCACAAAATCATATTTCCCTAAGGATAACAACTATTTATTTGAGACAGATGAAAATATAACAGAATGGCTTAGGAAGTATTCTAAAGACCCAGACGAAACATATGTTAGAAGCTTTTTGGGAAGAATGTTATTCTCAGGAGATGAGGCATTAAAACAAGTAAATGTATTATCTGGAGGAGAAAAAGTAAGATGTGTGTTATCAAAAATGATGTTATCAGGAGCGAATTTCTTGATATTTGATGAACCAACAAACCATTTGGATATGGAAAGTATTACATCATTAAATGAGGGAATGAAACGATTTACAGGAAATATTTTATTTACATCACATGACCATGAATTAACACAAACTGTTGCTAATAGAATTATTGATATAAAAGAAAATGGAAAAATTGTTGATAGAGAAGTTACCTATAATGAATATTTAGGGGTAGAATAAAAAGGGCTTTTGGGGACGGACTCAAAAATCCCGATTGTAAAATCTGTTGGATATAGGAGGAAAACTGATTTTATGGAAAGAGTAGATAAAGTAAATTACTATTTAGACATTGCGGAAAGTGTGGCAGAAAGAGGAACATGTCTTAGAAATAATTATGGCAGTATTATTGTAAAAAATGATGAAATTATTTCAACAGGATATACAGGAGCCCCAAGAGGAAGAAAAAATTGTATTGATTTAGGATATTGTACAAGACAAAAATGTGAAATGCCAAGTGGAAAAGGATATGAAAGATGTAGATCTGTGCATAGTGAACAAAATGCCATTATTAGTGCAGCAAGGAAAGACATGATAGGTTCTACATTATATTTAGTAGGAATCAATAAACGAAATGGAGAATATGTAAAAGATAATGAGCCATGTTCTTTTTGCAAAAGAATGATTATTAATGCTGGAATTGAAAAAGTATATATGAGAGATACCAAAGAAGAATATCGAATAGAAAATGTAGATAATTGGATACAAAATGATGATACAATTTTTAAAGAAAAAGAATAGAAAGGAAACAAGAATGGATAAAATTATTAATACAATTGCAGAAGAATTAAATATAAAACCAAAACAAGTAGAAGCCACAATAAAATTAATTGATGAAGGGAATACGATTCCCTTTATTGCACGTTATAGAAAAGAAGTAACAGGAGGACTAAGTGACGAAATCCTTAGGGATTTAGGAGAAAGATTAAATTATTTAAGAAATTTAGAACAAAGAAAAGAAGAAGTTGTAAAATCAATTGATGAGCAAGGAAAATTAACAGATGAAATCTTACAAGCAATTGCAATTTGTAAAACATTAGCAGAAGTAGAAGATATTTATAGACCATATAAGCAAAAGAAAAAAACAAGAGCGACAGTTGCAAAAGCAAAAGGATTGGAGCCATTGGCAAATATCATTATAGAGCAAAAAGAAACAACGCCAATTTTAGAAATGGCAAAAGAATATGTCAATATAGAAACTTTATCAGAAGAGGATAAAAAGAATAAAGATAAAGTAGTTGCAACTCCAGAAGATGCTGTGCAAGGAGCTTTAGATATTATTGCAGAAGATATTTCTGATAATAGTAAATATAGAAAACAAATCAAAAGAATTTGTTATAGAGAAGCAACCATTCAAACGAAAGCTGCAAACCCAGAAGAAAAATCAAACTATGAGATGTATTATGAATATCAAGAAGCGATAAAATATATACCAAGTCATAGAACATTGGCAATTAATCGTGGAGAAAAAGAGGATTTTCTAAAAGTAAAAATTGAAAAACCAGAAGAAAAAATCTTAGAATATATAGAAAGAGACATGATAAAAGGTGAAACACAATTTACTCAAATGTTAAAAGATACAGTTCTAGACAGTTTCAAAAGATTAATTGAACCATCAATCGATAGAGAAATTCGTTCAGACTTAACAGAAAAGGCAGAAGATAAAGCCATTAAAGTATTTGGTAAAAATTCAAAACAATTATTGTTAGGAGCACCAATTAAAGGAAAAACAGTTATGGGATTTGACCCAGCATATAGAACAGGATGTAAAATTGCTGTTATAGACGAAACAGGAAAATTATTAGATTACACAACTGTATATCCAACAGAACCACAAAATGATGTAGAAGGTGCAAAAAAAGAATTATTAAAATTAATTGAAAAAGATAAGGTAGATATGATAGCCATTGGAAATGGAACTGCATCAAGAGAGTCAGAAATGTTTGTAGCAGACATGATAAAAGAAGCGTCAAGAGATGTTCATTATGTCATTGTCAGTGAAGCAGGAGCATCTGTATATTCTGCATCAAAGTTGGCAACAGAAGAATATCCAGATATCAATGTATCTATCAGAGGTGCCATTTCCATTGCAAGACGTTTGCAAGATCCATTAGCAGAATTGGTTAAAATAGACCCTAAAGCCATTGGTGTTGGGCAATATCAACATGATGTTAATCAAAAGAAATTACAAGAAAGTTTAACAGGAGTTGTAGAAGATAGTGTTAACAAAGTAGGTGTTGATGTCAACACAGCGACACCATCATTACTTTCTTATGTATCAGGAATTAATAACACAATTGCGAAAAACATTGTAAAATATAGAGATGAAAATGGAAAATTAAAAAATAGAAAAGAGTTATTAAAAGTTCCAAAGCTTGGAAAAGTGGCATTTGAACAATGCGCAGGATTTTTAAGAATATTTGATGGGGATAATCCATTAGAAGTGACAGCCGTTCACCCAGAAAGTTATGAACCGACAGAGAAATTATTAAATCAATTAGGATTTGACAAAAATGATTTAAAAGATAAAGAAAAATTAGAAGAATTAAGAACAAAATTAAAAAGTGTTAATGTTGTAGAGATGGCAAAAGAATTAAATATAGGAGAAATGACATTAACAGATATTATTGAAGAATTATCAAAACCAGGAAGAGACCCACGTGAAGACATGCCAAAACCAATTTTAAGAAATGATGTATTAAAACTAGAAGACTTAAGAGAAGGAATGGTATTAACAGGAACTGTTAGAAATGTCATAGATTTTGGTGCATTTGTAGATATTGGTGTAAAACATGATGGACTTGTTCATATTTCAGAAATGAGTGATAAATTTATCAAAAATCCATCAGATGTAGTATCCGTAGGGGATATTGTAAAAGTAAAAGTTATCAAGATAGATCAAGAAAGACAAAAAGTAGGACTTTCCATGAAAGTTTAAAGACGTGCCGATTTGGCACGTCTCTATTGTTCTGGTTTATATTTTTCTTGTATTTCTTGTATTTCATCATAATGATTTCTTAAGATTTCCAAGAATAAATCATCTAATTCAGGATCAAATTGTGTTCCTCTACATCTTTCAAATTCTGAAATAATGGTATCTAAATCTAGAGAATTACGGTAAGCTCTTTTAGATGCCATAGCATCAAAGCTATCTGCAATCGTTGCAATTCTTGCTAAATATGGAATATCATTTCCTGCAAGTTTCCCTGGATATCCTGTTCCATCATATTTTTCATGATGATGTTCAACAATTGGTAAGATATCATTAAATATAGAAGCATTTGATAAAATATGAACACCGATATTCGGATGTTGTTTAATTTGAGAATATTCTTCATCTGTTAATTTAGAGTCTTTTAGCAAAATACTATCTGGAACACCAATTTTTCCAATATCATGGAATAATCCACCAATTTCTAAAGTATGTAAATCTTCATCTGATAATCCTAGTTTTTTGCCAATTAACACAGAATAAGCGGCAACTCTATCGGAATGTCCTCTTGTATATACATCTTTTGCTTCAATTGTGTATCTTAAAGTTTTGATAGAATCTAAATATGCTTGTTCTAATTTTTCGTATGTATCAGACAATTTGGCATTTATCTCTTTAATTTCATTCATTTGTTTAATAGATTTGATACCTGACTCAATTAATAAAAGTAATTGGTCGAATTTATCACTTTTTTCACAATATCCTTGGATATCTAACCTTCTAATAGTTTCTAAAGGTGGAGCTAAATCTTTATGTCCTGTTAGTAATAAAATATATAAATCTTTATTAAATTTTCTGATTTCTTCAACAACTTGGTCTCCATGAAAAGGTGTCATGATAAAGTCTAAAATCATTAAATCAAAATGTTCTTCTTTTACAAGCTGAATAGCTTGTTGCGGGTCTGTAACACCAGTAAAATCATATCCAGAACGTTTTAAAAATATAGATAGAGAATCTACAATGCCTTCTTCATCATCCACAGCAATAATTCGATATGAATTATTTTCTATGTTTTCTGTATTTTCTACGCCATGTAAATGTGTTCTCATAATATCCTCCTTTTAAACTAAACTTTGAATTATTATATTCATAAAAAAAATAAAAATCAAGCTTTTTACACGATTTTATGTGTAAAAAACTCGATTTTTATGACTAGTTATTTTTTATAATTTTTGTAAAATATACAAAAAATCTAATTAAAAATACAATAAAAATAATAGGCAATTATGTGTAAATGTAAAATAATTATTTTGTTTTTTACAGAAAAAACAGAAACTATTCATAGTGTGATTTTACAAAAGATATCATACTGGCAATATGATTGTAAAAGTAGTTCCTTTTCCTTCTTCTGACTCAAAAGTAATATCACCATTGAAGTGAGCTTTAATGGTAGAATATGACATATATAAACCTAACCCAGTACCATTTTTCCCTTTTGTCGTAATCATTTCCTTAAATAATTTATCTTGAACTTTTTTAGGCATTCCACTTGCATAATCTTTTACATGTATTAGAACATGATTATCTTTTGATTCTAATATCAATTCAATATTTTTATTTTTTTCTCCATTATATGCTTGAATTGCATTAGAAATCATATTATTAATAACTTGAACCAAACTATTAATATCTCCATTAATAACGGTTTGCTCATTGGTTTTCATAGCAATATTTAAATAAATAATGGCATTTTTTAGTTCATGTTTCATTAAAATATCAACACGTTTTACTAATTCATCAAGTGTAAAATGGACAGAAGCCGTTTCAGACAAAGTGACAGCTTGTCCTTTTACGGCGGTGATGATATCTGACATATATTCTGTATGTGTTTTTATCTTATCAATCCAAGAAAACATATCTTTTGCAATATCATGATGGTCTTGATAAGTTACTCTTGGATCTTCGATAGAAGCATCATATTCTGATACTAAATCGTGTAATCCTTCTGCTGCACCAGAAATAGACATAATAGGTGTTTTTAAGTTGTGAGCAATTCCACCAATTAATTGTCCAAGTGAAGCTAAACGTTCTCTTTCCATTAAAGTTTCTTGGTTATCATTAATAATTTTTAAATCGTGAATATGTTGAGAAATATCTTTAAATAAAATGAGTGTACCAAGAATAGAACCATGAGATTCAATTCCAGATATTTCTATATTAAAATATTTATCTACATTTATTACTTCTAATTGTATGGAAAATGTTTTATTAGTTGTTTTAGATTTCTTTATATATTCTTTAAAAAGATTATTATCTATTTTAAAATTGGTATTTTTTCCAAACATAGAGAAAAATTCTTTACCTCTTAATTTCGTATCACTTAGTCTAACCATATTTAGAAAAGTTTTGTTAAAATCGATAATTGTATTGTTTTCATCTAATACAATATATCCATCAGACATTCTATCAACAACTGTTTGTAAAGCAATTGGTGTAACATTTAAAAAGTTAAATTTTAAAATAGCTATTGAAAAGAATAGAACAGTTGTTGTAAAAGAGATTGGTGTTACATAAATACTCATTTCTATACCAAATAATCCAACAATATTAATTGCTAAAGGAAAGATAACACCTAAAATTAAAAGTACAGATTGTTTTGAGAAGAATCCTGTATTTTTAATAGAGTATCTAATCAAGTAAAATACACCAACAAAGATTAAGGCATAAGTGTACAAAGAATGTATAGGGAAATATGGTCCAAAAACCGTTTCAGAATTTAGGACAGCATATTTTATATAGAACAAATGATGAAAATCATTTGTCCAAAGAATTAACAAGGTCAAAATTGGTATAATAAATAATAGTAAATATTTTTTAGTAAAGGTAATCTTTGTTTTGGCAAATGTTAATCCAAATGCTAGGAAAGCAATCGGCAAAAAACAAGTTCCTATATATACAAAATAATCAAAGTAAATAGGTTCAATATCATAAAACCTAGGAATAATAATGGATAACATTTGTCCAATACAACAAATTAGTAAACAAATAATAATTGCGATAAAGCACCAATGAATTTGTTTTTTCTTTTTTACTTTTACATTGATAAATAATAATGTAAATAACAATAAAGTAGATATTAATAAAGCAACTAAAGCGGCATTACCAACTAATACCATAATATTAACCTCCTATAAGCCCAAGTGCTTTTAAATAATCTAAATATTTAAACAAATAGGTTTTATCAATTGTGCACCATTTAAAAGACAACTTGGTCAAAAATTCATTTGTAAAATCATTATTTAATATGACATTTGAATCATATATTAATTTTTTATTTGTATCAAAATCATTAATAATTCCAGATAAATCATTTTCATTGTTTACCAATGTTTGATTTACTTTTTCGATAAATTGATTTTCAGGTAAAATATCAATATTAATTCTATATTGTTGAAAAATAGAAATCATTTTTTCCATAGGAATGTGATTACTATTATATACATGTAATACGGTATATGGATGACTATATTTTACAATTCTAACAATAGCATCTGCCACATAGTCAACAGGTGTAAATTCACAATAACCATCTAATAGATAATCTGGTATAGCACCTAATTTAATAAAGGTAATAATTCTATTTACAAAGGCATTTTCTGAAATATTAATTTGAAATTTACCATCAGAATAACGATTGGTGATATTACCTAATCGAATGATTGTACCTTGCAGTTTTTTCTTTTGAATCGCTTCTAGAATACATTTTTCAGCCATGAATTTTGTATATACATATATATTTGAGATATCCTGTTTAATATATAAATTAGATTCTTTAAATGTGGTTTTTTCTTCTACAGAAGAATCAGAAAAACTACCTTCTGAAAAGACATTACCAGAAACACTTAATGTTGATAAGTGATATAGAGGAATCTGTAAATTACTACAAAAATCAATAATATTATTGACACCATTGATATTAATTTTATCAAATTCAGTTGATTTTCCATAATGTTTTACAATGGCTGCACTATTAATCACACAAGAAAGATTTTTGGTTAATTTTTGAAAATCCTCATCAGCAATTCCTAAGTTTTTAAGAGTAATATCTCCACGTACCATTTTAATACGAGAACCAATTAAATTATGATATTTGTTTCCAAAATAGAATTGCATAATTTTATATAATCTATCTATATAAGAAACATTATTTTTATTACGGACTAGGCAATAAATGGTTGCATCTGTCATATTTAGTAGTTTTTCTAAAATATGAATACCAACAAAACCTGTAACACCAGTTAAAAGTACATTTTTGACATTGGTTTCTCTAAAAGTTTTCAAAATAGGTAATGTATTTATTTTTAAAACTTCATCTATTTTAGAATAATCATATGATTTGATAGCTAATTTTGCTTTGTCATCATCACGAACACCGATTTTTTCTGATAATTTCTTTATTGTAGAATGTGAGAAAATATCAGAATAAGAGATATCTAGTCCTTGTTTAAAAGCTTGAATTTGTAGTTTAATCGCAATTAAAGAATCTCCACCTAATTCAAAGAAATCATCATTAATTCCTATTTTATCAATATTTAGTAAATCTTTCCATAAGTCAACTAGTTTTTTCTCAAAATCATTTCTAGGTGCTTCATAATTTGTATTTTCTTTAATTTTTACAGATGCCAAATATTTTTTATCAATTTTTCCATTGGCTGTTAGAACAAATTTCTCCAATTGTATAAAATGATTTGGAATACTATATAAAGGTAATTTCATAGATAAGAAATTACGTAAGTCATTGATAATAATCTTATTTTCAGCTGTGAAATAGGCAACTAAAGATTTTGTGTTTTTGCTTTCCTTTACTAAAACAATACATTTTGTAATAGAAGGATAGTTTAAAATACAATTTGATATTTCACTTAATTCAATTCTGTGTCCATTTAGTTTAATTTGATTATCATCTCTTCCAATAAAAGAAATATTGCCATCAGGTAATCGTTTTACAACATCACCAGTTGTATACATGATTTCATCTTCATGGAATGGAGATGGTATATATTTTTCTTTTGTTAATGTCTTTTTATTTAAATACCCTTTTGAAACATTGTCACCAGCAATATATAAAGTTCCAGGAATACCATTTGGTACTAAATTTAAGTCTTTATCTAATATATATCCATGTAAATTATATAAAGGTTTTCCGATAGGAATAATGTTATATTTTTTACAATTTGATGGTGTAACTTGAAAAGCAGTTGAACAGATGGTGGTTTCTGTTGGACCATATCCATTAACGATTTTCATAGAAGGATTTAACTCAAAATATTTTTGTATAATAGATGTTTTGATTGGTTCAACACCGATTAATATTTTTTCTAAATGTGTTTTCTTATTATTTTGAGATAAGATAACATATACTTCATTTAAAATATTTGGAGGAAGATATGCCATCGTAATTTTTTCATCTATTAATGTGTTACAAAAATCAAATATATCTTCAATGGTTTCATATTTATATAAATAAAGAGTAGCACCATTTAACAATGTAAAGAAGAATTCCCATATACTAACATCAAAAGCAATACTTGTACTTGCTAAACAAATATCATTTGTACTAACAGAATCACTATATAATTTGTTAAAACTATGGATAAAATTATTCAAGTTTTTATTCATCACAATAACACCCTTAGGATTTCCTGTAGTTCCAGAAGTATAAATACTATAAATAGGATCATCAGGTAGTGTGTGAACAGAAATATCAGTAGCACTATATGTATTTAAATCAATGTGATTCATATGTACGGTTTGTACTGGTAAATCTAAAGTATATGCATCTGTAATTAATAATGCTGCCTTAGAATCTTCTAGGATATAGCCAATCCTATCCTCTGGAAAATTCTTAGAAATTGGTAAGTAAACAGCACCACATTTCATGATAGATAACATGGCAACAATTAAGTTTGTAGAACGATTTAATAAAGTGGCAACATAATCTCCTTTTTGAATACCTTTTTTTATTAAAAAGTTACTAAATTGATATACTTTATCTTTTAATTGTTTATAGGTTAAAGTATTTCCATTATCATTAAGAGCAATAGCATTTGGGTGTTTTCTTTCTTGCTCTTCAAATAATTCTATAATACTCATATCTTTTGGATATTCTAGTGATTGATTGTAGCAAGTTTTTAATATAGTATCTTTTTCTTCATCAGATAACATAGATACATCAGAAATTTTCATATCTATATTATCAGTAATACAATCCAATATTTGGATATAATATTTTAAGAAATCTTGCATAAATTTCTCACTATATAATTTTGTTGAATATTCCAAATTTAATCTATAAAAGTTTTTTTCAGGTGTGATTTCTAACATAAAGTCAAATTTTGATGTGTTGGTGTTTGGTGTATAGATATCTGTATGTAATTTTCCAAAATCAAGTTCTATTTTTTCTTCATTTTGAAAAACAAACATCGTATCAAATAATAGATTCCTTGATAAATCCCTAGGGATATCTAATTCTTCCACCAATTTATCAAATGGATATGCTTGATGTTCAAAATCTTCTAAACAGTGTTTGGTTATTTCATTAACAAATTCCTTGAATGTCTTCGTAGAATCTATTGTATTGAATAATGCCAAAGTATTAACAAACATACCAAGCGTATGACTAAATTCCTTAACTGTTCTATTGGCTACAGGTGTTCCTACAATAATTTCATTTTGGTTGGTATATTTATATAAAAGAATATAATATACACATAACATAAATATATATGGAGTCGTATTTAGTTGACTGCATAAAGTAGATATTTTACCAATATCTGAAATATAACTTTGCACACGATTACCTGTATTAGAATAGGTAGAAGGTCTTGGATAAGTTGTTGGCATGTTAAGCACAGGTATATCAGAAGAAAATTTAGATTTCCAATAGTCTTTATCAGATTGATAAAGTTTGCTATTAAAATAGTTTTCTTCATATACGGTATAGTCTTTATAATCAAAGTCCTCTGTAGAAAGTTCTTTACCATTATATAATTTGCAAAGTTCATCTGTAAAAGTGGCAATAGAAATTCCATCACAAATAATATGGTGAAAATCTGTAAATAAGATAGATTTACCATTATTAAATCTCACTAATTGAACTCTAAATAATGGTGCTGTGCGTAAATCAAAAGGTTTTAAAAACTCATTAAATAAAGTATCTAAATGACTATATTCATCATCTAAAACTTCAAGTTTCATTTTATAATTTGGTAATATTTTTTGTTTAACATCATCATCTTCAATAACAAAATAAGTTCTTAAAGCATCATGAGATGCAATTAATTGATTAATAGATGATTCTAATTTCTTTATATTTGGGACAGCATCAAAAAGAATGCCACCAGGTGTATTATACATAAGAGAAGAGGGGGCTTTTTGAACTGTATAAAAGATTCTTTTTTGAGCAGATGTCAAAGGATAAGCGTCAGAAAATTTGGCTTTATATACAGGAATTACCATATTTTCTGAAGAACGAGCTTCTATATAATGGCTAAGAGAAGCAATGGTTGGGTAAGAGAAAATATCCTTTATTCCTAGATTGATATCAAAATCAGAACTTAATTTTGTAATGATTTTGATGGCAATTAGAGAATCTCCACCTAATTCAAAAAAGTTACTATCAATACTGATATTCTCAACACTTAAAAATTCTTCGAAAACAGAAGCCAATGTTTTTTCTAATTCTGTTTTTGGAGCTATATAGATATCATCTACGACAATTTCTGGTAATTTTTTTGTATCGATTTTACCATTAACAGTTAATGGTAATGCTTCCATAAATACAATATGAGTAGGTATCATATAATGTGGTAAGCGTTTAGCAAGTGAATTTTTAATCTCTGTAGCATCTTCTTGTGAAGAAACAATAAAGCTACAAATGGTATCAATGTTATGAATTTTTCTTACAATTGTTACACTATTATGAACATCAGGTAATGTTTTTATCGCATTATTAATTTCTTCTAATTCAATTCGTAAACCTCTAATTTTTATTTGAAAATCATTTCTACCAATATATACGATATCACCATTGGCAGTCCATTTTGCTAAATCTCCTGTTTTATATAAAAGTCCTTTTCCAAAAGGATTTTTTACAAATTTCTTATTGGTTAATTCTGGATTATTGATATATCCTAAAGAAACACCATCACCTGCAATACATAATTCACCAACAATACCCATAGGGCATAAATTTAGGTCTTCGTCACAAATATAAATCTGCACATTAGGAAGTGGTTTTCCTAAATTAATATCTTGAGAATCGGTAATATATTTGCAAGTACAACAAGAAGTAGTTTCACTTGGACCATATCCATTATATATTTTTGCATTTGTAAATTGTGAAACTTTATCAAAAAATTTAGGGTCTAGTACTTCTCCTCCTAATTGAATCGCTTTTAAATGTTTCAAACAACCAGATGTGGTATTGTTTGAAAGTAATAAATCCATTTTAGAAGAGGTAATTAGCATAAATTCACAATTCTCTTTGTTAATTAATTTACTCATAGGAATTGGATTTTTTGATTGTTCTTCATTGGCCAATATCAATTTTTTACCAGATAATAAAGCAATCCAAACTTCAGCTGCAAACATATCAAATGCGACAGAACAGATACTTAAAAAATTAGAAAGTGAGTCTGTGTGCATAGAATATTTGTAGCCATTTACGAGATTAATCATACTAAATCTTTTAATTAAAACACCTTTTGGCAATCCAGTTGAACCAGAAGTATATACAACAGATAAAGAATCTGTAGGTTTATCTTGAATTGGGATTTCTTGGTTAGATAGTTCTTCCCAATTTAATGTATCTAAATATACGGTGTTTGCAAAATCTAAATAATTTACATCATAAGCTGTCAATAATAAAGGAGATTTTGCATTTGTAAGCATATATTGAATTCTATCACTTGGTAAATCCTTTTCAATTAGCATATATGTCATGTTGGCTTTTAATATAGCTAACATAGAAATAATCGTGTTGGCAGAACGATTTAGCATAATACCAATCACACTATTTTTAGGTAAGTTTAAAGATAATAGATAATTGGCTAATTTGTTAGACAATACATCTAAAGCTTTGTAAGTATAGGTTTCATCTTCAAAAATCAATGCTAAAGAAGATGCATTTTTTTCTACTTGTTTTTTGAATACCTGTAAAATGCTCTCATTTCTATCATAATCTAAATTTGTATGGTTAAAATCTTTTAAAATCAACTGTTTTTCTTCTTTATCTGTGATTTCTACATTTGATAAAGGAATTTCAGGATTTTGTAAGACGAAATCTACCATAGATAAAATGCGAGAATGCATATGAGAAATATCTTCTTCATTAAATTTATTGATTTGGTAATCATAGAAAATATCTAAAGTTCCTGTATTATCCATATCATAGAAATGAACTTCTAAGGAATCTAAAGTATGACCACTTTCTATCCATTTTGAGTAATAATGCACATCAGAAGATTTTCTTTCATCTCTTGCATTTTGATAAGAAAGTACCAAATCATAAGGACTTTCTGTAAGATTATGTTTTTGCTTAATATACTTTAATAATTTATCATAAGGATATTTTTGGTGTTTAAAGATAGACATTTGCATACCAGCTACTGTTTTTAGAAATTCAGAAAAAGGTTGTGTCTTATCAATGTCTACTTTAAATGGAATGGTACTAATAAACATACCAGATGTACGTTTTTCTTTTACACCACTTCTATTTAAAACAGGAGTACCAATAATAGGAGAAGTGGCATGATTTATTTTAGATAAATATAGAGAATAAATTGCCATAAAAAATGTATAAACAGAGCAATTTGAAGCTTTACATAAATCTAAAATTTTTGTATATATATCATTAGATAATTTGAAAATTTTTCTTTTTGCTCTTGTATCTAATTCATGTTTATTTTTATTAGAAATATAACAAACATCAAATTCATTATCAAAAAGTGTATGCCAAAATGCTTCATCTTTTTGATAACGAGATGAAGATATATAGTTTTCTTGTGAATGAATATAATCAATGTAAGAAGGGAATTTAGAATCATCTATTTTCTCATTTTTTAGAAGTGAAGAATAAAAGTCCATAACTTCATTGATTAATAGACTCATATTCCATGCATCAGCAATTAGGTGATGTAAAGTGGCATTAAATCCACCTGTGCCATCTGGTAATTGGAACATGGTAAAAGAAAATAGAAAAGAATGAAAAAGAACAAATGGTTTTTCTACAATTTTTTTATTAAATTCAGTTACTTCATCTGAGTTTTTTAAAGAAACCAAATCAATAGATAAATTAGAAAAATCTTCTACATATTGATAAGGTGTACCATTTATCAATTTCAATTTTAAATGTAAAGAATCGTTTTTTTGTGCATATAAATTTAAAGCTTTTTCTAAAAGAGAAAAATTAACTTTATCTTTGATGAATACATAACCACCAATATTGTTAAGATTTGAATTACTGAAAAATAGTTCTGTATCCCAGATATTCTTTTGTGAGCTTGTTAATTCATAAATATTATTTTCTAACATTTTGTCCTCCGCGATTTTAAATACATTCATCATGCTCAATTATATAATTCCATTAAAAAAAAATCAACTAAATATTGTAAAATATTGTCGTCATATTAGATAATTTGTTACAAAGTAAAACGATGAGATAGAAAATGATGTTACCTTTTTTAGTTTTGAAATTTTTACAAGCAAGGTGGTATGTATTATTTTTTGAATTATTTCCTCGGCTTGCTACATAATTTATAACTTCTAAGTTTTAAATAAACGAGCCTCTCGCTGCTCGCGCTTCCTTATTTATTTAAAACTAAGAATTTATACAATTATTCCACGGCACATTCGTCAATGAATTCAAAAAATAATACATACCACCTTGCTTGTAAAAATTTCAAAATTTAAATATTGTCATGTCTTGAAAAATAAAAAGAATAACGATACAATGAAGAAAAAAGGAGGGAGCGTATGGGAGATAATGAAAATAGAAAGGTGTATGAGCCAAGAGTTATAAAAAATTATAGGGAGATGATAGAATATTCTGTTAAAAATTATGCAGATAAAGTAGCCTATAAGTATAAGAAAAACGGAGATTTAAAACATGTAGAATATGTAGAAAAGACATATGAACAAGTAGGAAAAGACATAAAAGCATTTGCGACAGAATTATTAAATAAAGGTTTAGAACATAAAAAAATTGTAGTTATCGGAAATAATCGATATGAATGGTGTATTAGTTATTTGGCAGTTACAAGTGGAAATATGATTATTGTCCCATTAGACAAAGCGCTTCCAGACAATGAAATAGAAAATTTGGTAACAAGAAGTGAGGCAGAAGTAGCTATATTTGATAAAAAATATGTAGAGGTTATGAAAAAACTAAAGAACGATACAAATGTAAATTTAAAAATGTTGATTTGTATGGATGACATAAAAGACAAGGATATAGAAAATTTTTCACAGTTATTGCAAAAAGGTGAGGAATTAGTAAAAAATGGAGATGACCGTTATGAAAAAGTAGAAATCAATCCAGAAAAAATGTCTATAATGTTATTTACATCAGGAACAACCAATCTCCCAAAAGCGGTTATGTTATCTCAAAAAAATATATGTGCTAATTTGTCAGATTTTGCTTCATGGGTAAAGCTATATCCAACAGACACATTACTTTCTTTTTTACCAATTCACCATACATTTGAATGTACTGTAACATTTCTTTATGGATTCTATAGTGGTTGTACAGTAGCTTTTTGCGATGGATTAAAATATATTCAAAAAAATCTGGCAGAATATAAAGTTTCCGTATTTGTTGCTGTTCCGTTAGTATTAGAAACTATGTATAAAAAGATTCAAAAGGCGATTCATGACCAAGGAAAAGATAAATTAATCAATATGATGATAAAATTATCCAATGCACTTTTGAAATGTAAAATAGATTTAAGAAAAGTCATTTTTAAACAAATATTAGATAATTTAGGTGGAAATATTCGTTTAGTGCTATATGGATCAGCTCCTATGGACAAAGAAACAATTGTAGGCTTTAACAATTTTGGAATTGCTCTAGTACAAGGATATGGATTGACAGAAACATCACCAGTTATTGCAGCAGAGTCAGATAAAGAGAAAAGACCAGGCTCTGTAGGCCTAGCTTTACCTAGTCTAAATGTAAAAATAGAAAATCCAGATGAAAATGGTGAAGGAGAAATTTTAGTAAAAGGACCAAGTGTCATGATGGGATATTATCATAATGAAGAAGAAAACAAAAAAGTATTTGTTGATGGTTGGTTTAGAACAGGAGATTATGGATATATAACAGAAGATGGATTTATCTATGTAACAGGTAGAAAAAAAGATATAATTGTTTTAAGAAATGGAAAAAATGTATATCCACAAGAAATTGAAATTTTAATAAACAAACTTCCTTATGTAACAGAATCTTTAGTTTATCAAAGAGAAAAAGATAAAACAGATACGATGTTATGTGCTAAAATCGTATATGATAAAGACATCATAAAGGAAAAATTAGGAGAAAAAACAGAAAAAGAATATAAAGATAGCATTTGGAAAGAAATAAAAGAGATTAATAAACAATTGCCAGTATTTAAACATATAAAACAAATCACGATAACAACAGAGCCTTTAATAAAAACAACAACACAGAAAGTAAAACGTTATGAGGAATTAAAAAGAGTTTAATAGTTAAAAAAGGGATTTTGGGGACGGACTCATTTTTCCCTTTTTATTTTGACTAAAATCGAAAATATTGTAAATACTATTTTTGAGGTGATTTTATTGAGAAGAGCCAAGAAAAAAAGTACTGGTAAAAAAATTATTATTACCACTATTGTTTTATTAATCATATGGTTATTAGGATTTTATATATATGTTACATATAATAATATAGAAATTTATGACGCAAATTATACCGCAGAAAAGACACAATCCACAATAGAGGAACAAACTGTGGAAAAAGTAGAAGAAGAAAGCAAAAATGTGGCAGATGTTATTGAGGAAACAGTCGAAAGTGTTGTAGGAATTTCAAAATTAAAAAATGCAGGGACATCTATTTTCTCGAATAGTACAGAAAGTCAATTAGGATTAGGAACAGGCGTGATTGTCACAGAAAATGGATATATTTTAAGTAATGAACATGTAACAGGAAGTAAATATAGTAAATGTTATGTGACATTAGAAAATGGAAACAACTATAATGGAACAGTTGTATGGAGTGATTCAAATATTGATTTATCTATTGTAAAAATAGAAGCAAATAATTTAAAATATGTTACATTTGCAGATTCAGATAATATCAAAATAGGAGAAACTGTGTATGCCATTGGAAATCCAATTGGTTTTGAATTTAGAAGAACCGTTACTTCAGGAATTATCAGTGCAAAAAATAGAACAATCAAAATAGAAGAAGAGGAAAATGTATCTTATATGACAGATTTGATACAAACAGATGCAACAATAAATCCAGGGAACAGTGGAGGACCACTAATTTATCCAAATGGACAAGTGATTGGAATTAATACAGTTAAAATATCTTCCGCAGAAGGAATTGGTTTTGCGATTCCGATTAATATTGTAAAACCAATTATTGAAAGTTATCAAAACACAGGAGATTTTCAAGAAGCTAAAATTGGGATATATGCCTATGATACAGAAGTGATACCATATTTAGAAACAGGAACTAGTACTAGTTTTCAAGAAGGAATTTATGTAACAGAAGTAACGAAAAATGGACCGTCAGATACCGCAGGAATAAAAGAAGGGGATATCATTACACAAATAGATGATGTAGAACTAGAAACGATGAATGACCTAAGAGAATACATTTATACTAAGAAACCAAATGATGAAGTTACATTAAAAATTAATAGAGGAAAAATAAAAAGAGAAATTGTTGTAAAATTAGGGAAGTAAAAAGGGAATTTGGGGACGGACTCATTTTTCCCTTTTTTAAAATTGATAATTCAAAAATATAGAATATAAAGTCATTACACAATTTTGTATAAGCTAAATTTTCATAGAAATTTTAAAAGAAAAAAATGGAGCCTCTTTCATTATGGCTTTGTGATACAAAGCCAAATGAACATCCCTCATTTTTTTCTTTAACAATTTCTATATTCAAATTTAGATACGCAAAATCGTTTCATTTTTTTATATTCTATATTTTTTTGTTCTAGTAAATGAAAAGGGAAAAATGAGTCCGTCCCCAAAATCCCTTTTCACTCTGTTAAAAATTCTTCCATCAAGTCATACTTTCTAGAATAATCTTTTGTTTCTTCATTTGAAAGATAAACTTCTGATGTATTTGTTTTTAAAAATTCGATAATTTCATAAACATCTATCCAGATTTCATTAGGACTATCTACTTGTGATTCATCAAAGATAAGTTGTATGCCAAAATGGAGATGGGCAACATTTATATTATTTACATTTTCTTTTATGCTATATCCAGTCATTCCTAAATATCCGATAACATCACCAGCTTTAACAGTATCTCCTTTTTCTAGACCTTCTACATAAGGATGGTCTTTTCGTAGATGAGCATAATAGTAATATCGCTTTCCATCAAAGCTTCTAATACCGACACGCCAACCACCATATTGATTCCAACCAAGTTGTTCAACAATACCAGATTCGACTGCTATAATGGGTGTTCCGATACTTCCCATTAAATCATTTCCTAAATGGGTTCTTTTAAATCCGTAAGATCTAGAATTTCCAAAATCTTTATAATGTGTAAAATAATAATTTTTGGCAATTGGTGAAAAAGCTTTTAAACCATACTTTTTTTCAAAAACTTTCTCATTATTTTCATTCATTGTTTCGATAGCATAATTACCAATAAATCCACTTAAAATAGCGGAATAAGCTTCTAAATAATAATCATAAAAGGTTAAAGTAGATGTAAGCTCTTCCATTGTTTTACCATTTTCTAAATTTTCTACGATTTTATTTAAATCACTTGATTGAAAATTTTTAAAGTTTCCACCATAAATACAAGCTAGATAGGCTAATAATTCAATCCAATTATATGTGATTTCTTCATTGTTATTATGAGAATTGATGTCTAATTCAGAAGTTAGTTTTAAAACATTACAAGGAACAGTAAAATCTACCCATTTTATATAATCTTCTTCACTATCAGCATTTACTTCAATGGATTGTAAATGTTTTTGGCTGAAATAAAAAATGAGAGTGGAAGATAGAAAGATAACTAATATTAGTAGAGATATACATATGATACAATTCTTTTTTATATGTATCGATTTCATAATCAATCAAAACACCTCTTAAAAATATATGAGAATAAAATGAAAATCATGACGACACTCGTGCAAAGAAATTAAAAAGAATGTTATCAAATGTTCTATAAATATATTTACGAAATCGAAAAATTATATTAAAATAAGTGTAAAGGGTTTCGTTTATGAATTGTAAGAGATAGCCATACAATGTAATGATAAATAGTATAGGAATAAAATTTTAATAAGGAGTGAAAATATTGAATAGATATATGGAATTAGCAAAACAAAATGCAGAAGATGGAATAAATAGGGGAGAAGGAGGACCATTTGGTGCAGTTATTATAGATAAAGAAGGACATATTATTTCAAATGGAAACAACCAAGTCATAAAAAATAATGATCCAACAGCACATGCAGAAATTGTTGCGATTAGAGAAGCATGTAAAAAATTAAATACATATGATTTATCAGATTACATATTATATACGTCTTGTGAACCTTGTCCAATGTGTTTATCAGCAATTATTTGGGCAAATATAAAAGAAGTGTACTATGGTTGCACAAAAGAAGATGCTGGAGAAATTGGTTTTCGAGATGATATGATTTATGATTATTTAAAAGGCAATAAATCTAATTTGATTGATTTGAAAAAAATGGATAGAGATGAATGTTTAGAAGTATTTAAAAAGTATAAAGAAACAGATGGAATTATTTATTAAATCTATTAATATGAATAATATTGAAATCATATATAGAATAGATAAAGATGAGTTAAGTAAAAGGAAGATAGCATATCTTCCTTTTACTGGTAATTTACATGTTACTAGTCCAATATATATTATTGCAAAATGTTTTCAGCTCTTGCCTTCAAAGAATCGTCTTTTTCTATATAATAGTGTAGTCCATACACTAATTCTATTAGTGTATCTCTATCATCTTGTGATAGATTTTCTGTTTCTAAAACAGTTAATATCATATCATAGAAACGTATACTAGATTCTGATAGTTCTTCATTTATATCTATTTCTTGGAAACCAGAATTTTCTTCTTCTATTTGTTTGGTTACAGAATCAAAATCTTCATAATATCTATTCATAATACTTCTAACTTTATTGTTAAAATTTTCCTGAGCAATAGCTTCTTCTTTGAATTGAGTATCTTTAGAATTCATGTTAGCATCATATCCTTCTATTGAAGAACCAACTTGATTTACATGGTCTTTAAAAAATTGTTCTTTTTCTGCTAATGCTTTTTCTCTTGCTTCCTGGTTAGCTTCTTCTATCATCTCATCATTAATTTGAGGTAAAATTGTAGCCATATATCCACCAGAAAATAAACCAATGATTATGAAAGCAATAATGAATATAATAGAAATAGAAACAATAATGAGTATTTTTTTCTTATTCATAAAATCACCTCTTTCTCAAAATAATTATAAAATAGTTAAGTATAAATAATTATTTTTTTACCAATTCTATAAAAAACTCTTGGCCATTATATATGAAATGTAAATATAGTTCATCTGTCATATTATATTTCGTTAATTCAAATGAAAAAGTGGCTTTAACTGATAAATTTTCTTTGTTAATTACCATTGTATTTCCTTCAATTAAACTGAAATCTTGATAAAATATTTCATCATTAGAATTTTTTATATAGACATCTTCAAATAAATCTGGAGAAGATAGGCTTTCATCATAATTATTCTTTTTCCTTTCTGCATTAATGATATCTGTAATTTCTTGACTACTTTTTCCTTCTTCTCTAAGGTTATTTGCCAGTTTTTTATAATAAGAATCTTCATAGTCTGAGTTCAATTTGGCTTCTATTTGAACAGTAGATGTTGTGTTGTAAACAGAAACATTGTTTATTATTACATCTGTATGATTACTTTCTTTAGGTGTATATAATGAAACTTCTCTATTATAAAATTTTTCGGGTATGTTTAATTCTATTTTCCAATGGCAGTTTAATTCTTCATCATTTATCATAAGATTCCTAATATTAATATATAATTTTTGACTTTTCGGATAACCATTTGAATAGAAATTATATATACAATTTGCTTCTGAATAATTTTCGCTTATTGTAGAGTAATAATTTAATCCACTATTTATATAATGAGAATTAAAATTGCCAAAAGTATCATCTAAGTGATTATTTGAACAGTATTCATCAAACATAGATTGTTCATTACAGTATAAGATATTTTTATTTTCGTCACTAATTAAAATATTTTTGAAACTGATATCAGCAGATGTTTTATTCAAACTTTCATCTAATTGAAGAGAAAAGTTTATTCCCAAAATATAATCATCCATCACAACTTCTGATACTTTCAATTTAATATTATCAGATTCTATGTAGTTCATATTAGAATTTAAGATATAATCATTATCTATAGCATTTTGAATACTTTTACTATCACCAAAGAAGAATTTAGTAACAAAGTTTTTTATATCTTTTGCATATACAACTCCACTTGTTAAAAGTATGATGCACATTCCATATATGATAGCTTGTCTGAATTTTGTTTTAGGCTTGTAAGAATTCTTTAAACTTTGGCAGGTTAATTGAATATTATTTTTAAAACCTATAGGAATATCCCTATTAGAATTAAAGTAGGAATAACATAAATTATCGATGTTATCATTCTCGGAACTATTTGCTCTGAATTTCATCAGAAAACCTCCTTCCTTCATAATATTTTTTGATTTTTTCTTTTCCTCTTTTTAATCTACTTTTTACAGTATTAACATTTATCTTTAGAATTTTAGATATTTCGCTACAGGATAACTGACTTCCATATTTTAAAGTAATAACTAAGTTTTCTTCATAGTTTAAATTTTTTAAGGCCAATTCAAAATCAATTTTATTGTCGATATCATTTATACAATAGGAAGAGCTAAGTAACACATCAATTTCATTCTGATAATTGCTATTTTTAGACTTTTGCTTATATATTTTATTACATTCATTTATAAGAATTCTAATAGCCCATGTTTTAAAATATTGATAATTTCTAATTTTATGGATATTTTTGTAAATATTGATAATCGTATTTTGCGTTGCGTCATTTATATCATCTATATTTTTTAAGCGAATGGAAGCTATTCTGTATAAATCATTTTCAATTGTTTGGATTAATTTCGTAAAGCTCTGAATATCATTATTTTTAGAATTTTCAATTAAAGTTTCCAATATGAACTAACCTCCTTCATATATTAGATATTCTAAATTAGAAAAATGGGTTCATAAATTAGCTATTTTATAAAATTTAAAGGGATTATAAAAATAGAAGTCAGACTTCTATTTTATTAAATTTCATTAAAGCTAATTTAAAAAGTAAAATGAAATATATTAGATATATCATCATAGAATGCCATAAATTTATTCCACTAATACTTGAAGTGTTTCCAAATAAATAGATACTAAAATCCCAATTATTTGTTATAAAAAATCTTGTTACAATTGATAAACTTTCTACTTTTGACCATTCAACAAGTATTGTATTTGTGAATAAAAATGCAATTAAAGTTAAAATCATGGACATAGCAATATTTTTATTAAAAGTCCCAATGAATATACAAAATAGTATGACAATTATATACATAGGAATTTTTGTGATTCCTACTAATATGATGTAAGTAAATAAATTCATAGTAAATACTTGTTCATGAATATAATCATAACCAATATAATCTAAGGCATAACTATCAAATCCAAAAATAAATCCACCAACAAAATACTGAATCATGACAATAAAAATCATAGAAATAATTACAGTAAAGATACAAGCGAATATTTTAGATATCAGAATTGAGCTTCTTTTATGTGGTTTAGATAATAGATTTTTTATTGTTTTTTTACTAATTTCTTCTGTTATGATAGTAGAAGAAATGTAAATAGCAATAATAATGATAATCAAGTCAAAGTGTTCAAACGTTCTTATAAAGGAAATTCTTGCATCAATATTATTATCGTAAATTAGATTGTTTTCATTTGATATATCATATTCAATATTATTTTCTATGGCATATTTACATAGTTGCATTCTAGCTGTATATTCATTTATATTTTTATCAACAAAAGTTTGTGATTCGCCATATGAATTTGATTGAAATAATTGTATGCTGTAATAATTACTTTTATATTGCTCTAAATATTGGTTTTGCATATTATAGTCGAAGTTTATATGATTATCTAACCTTAAAAGATAAAGTTCTATCTCAAAATTTATTTCTTGAATTTCTTTATCTAAAAGTGTATCGGTATTTTTTCTTTCTTCTAAATTTTTAATTTTTAAATTAACAAAATTTTTCCAGTTGTTTGAATTTAAAGCTTTTACATACTCATTATATTTAAGTTTGGAATTTTCATACAGATCTAATGTTATTTGTGTATGGGGGTTATACTCATAATCATTAATATTATATAAATAAGTTTGTATATCTAAATTGTAATCTGTGAAAACATTATTTACGATATGACTAGTGGTTTCTTCTTTTAGTGCATATCTTTGCCATGAATTTTCTTCAAATGTATTGTATAATTTATAAAAATCAATTGATACTCTTTGATTAATGTATTCTTCTATATTGTCCGTCATTTTTTCTAAGGCTGTTTCCATACCTGTAATAGAAACATCTTTTGTATCACTACCAAAAGAAGATATTTCATTTTGATTAGGATTAATATAGTTGTAAACGATAATTGCTATTATTGAGAGAAATAATAAAAAATAGATACTTTTCCTTTTAAATATTTTTATTAATTCACTTTTAATTAATTTAATCAATTTTATTCTCACCTACCTTTTTGATAAAGGCTTCCTCAGATGTTAATTTTTCTTCTTGCAGTGAATAAATTTGATATTTATTTTCTATAAGTTTTTGCATTAGTTCTGTAAGTTTGTCCTTTGAAATATATACTCTTATTTTATTATCTTTTATAATCTCAAACTTATAATCAGAAATTATTTTTGCTAGATTACCAATGTAATTTAATTCTAATATATAAGAACTTATATTAGATATAGTCGTAAAGTTTTCAATTGTATCATCTGCAATAATTTTTCCATTTTTTATAGCAATGATTCTATTACATAAATTGTCGATTTCAGTTAAATTATGACTAGATATAAAAATAGCCATTCCTTGTTGTGATAATTTTTTAATCAAATTTCGTATTTCTATGATACCTTCAACATCTAATCCATTTGTTGGTTCATCTAAAATTAATAATTCTGGCTCATTAATGATTGCTTCAGCGATTCCTAATCTTTGTCTCATTCCTAGTGAATAGTTTGAAACTTTGTCTTTTATTCTGTTTTCCAATCCTACTATTTTAATAACCTCATGTATTCGGTCTTTAGAGATATTTTTATAATTATTTGCTATTATTTTTAGATTATCATATCCAGATAAGTACATATATAAGTCTGGATTTTCAACAATAGAGCCGACTTTTTCTATTGCCTTAATAAAATTTTTTTCAATATCAAATCCGTTAATAAAGACTTTACCTTCAGACAATTTCATTAATCCCAAAATCAGTTTTATAATGGTTGTTTTTCCAGCGCCATTGGGCCCAATAAATCCTACAATATCACCCTTGTTTATTGAAAAAGAAATATTTTCAACAATTATTTTGTTTTTTATTTGTTTTTTTAAATTATTACATTTTAATATTTCCATTAGAAATCCCCTTTTTTAAATATTTTTAATATCTTTGTTTTTGAATATAATCATCAGTAATGAAAATATTAATAATAAACTTATAGAAGAAATGACGATAGATTGTTTTATTAATATATCAGTAGTAAAAAGATATTTACTTATATCCCAATGATAAATAAATAGATATTGAGTAATATTATTAATTAGAAATTTTATGGTGGATATAATGTATAATCCTAAAGAAATTAATATATTTAAGGCTATGTTGTTAGTAATAATGCCAAATAATAAACTTATGCAACTTAGTAATAAGTACATAGGCAATTTTGCCAAAGTCACTGTTAACATATATTGTAATAAATTCATAGTTTCTATAGATTGTGAAAAATGATTATATCTTATAGCCTTTAATGAATAACTTTCAAATCCAAACAATAAGCCTCCAAGTATATATTGAAAAATTAACAAGAATGTTATTGTTAGTATGATAATCAATATATTTGTTAGTATTTTAGATAATAATATTTTTATTCTCGAATGAGGTTTAGTTAATAGATTTTTAATTGTACCATTATGAAATTCCTCAGAGATAATAGTACATGACAAATAAATGATAATGAAAATAATAATAATATCAAAATTATCAAATATTTTCATTAATAAAATTCTAGCATCTAATGGGATGGGAGCATTACTATTTTGAGAATTTAATAAGATATTATATTCAATATTATTTTCAATAGCATATTTTTCTAATTCTATTCTTTCAACAATATTTTCATATCCTTCATCAAGATTTAGTTCATTATAATTTTCTAAAAAGAATGTATCAGTATTATATGCTCTTTTATATTGAGTACTAATATCTACATTTGAAGTGGTAAATCTTTGAAATAAATTGTAGCCGACAATAATGAGAATGCCGAATAATGAATAATATGTATATATTTTTTCGCTTAAATATTTTTACTAATTCATTTTTGATTAATTTTAACATTTAAAAATCCCCTATAAATATTTAGTATTTCAAATTATTTATATATTTTCTCCTATATATAAGATAACTTAAAAAAGGTATTTGGGTGCAAGTTTTATAAAAAAGTTCTTAAATTACTTGCAAAGACAATTTAAGAACTTCTAATGGTGCACCAGGAGGGATTCGAACCCCCGACCTTCCGGTTCGTAGCCGAACACTCTATCCAACTAAGCTACTGGTGCATACATAATATTATAACTGTTTATCGTTAATTTTACAAGAGTTTTTTATTATTTTATAATTATTATTGCAAAAAATAGTATTTATAAAGTATTTTACATGAAAACATTAAAAAAATATAAAAAACACTTGCAAACTAGAAAAAAATATGCTATTATATATAAGCATGAAATAAATCGAGGTGTAGCGCAGTTGGTAGCGCGCGTGGTTTGGGACCATGAGGTCGCAGGTTCGATCCCTGTCACCTCGACCAGAAGAAAGAACTGGGCTGATGATAGTCAAGTTCTTTTTTTATTTCTTGTAATTATATACAAGGAGAAACAAAACAATGAGGATTTTAGAATTTATTTTAAGTAAAAAAGAATATTTAGAAGATTTCATTACAAGAAGTACATATCATTCAAATGCTATTGAGGGTAGCACACTTACCTATGCGGAAACTTATGCTATTCTATACAATGATAATAGCTTTAAAATCGAAGGAAAAGAGCCAAGGGAAATATATGAAGCTATAAATCATAAAAAAGCATTAGAATTAGTTTTTAAGAATTTACAAAGTAATGAAGAATTTAATGAAAGATTTATAAAGGAATTAAATGAGACGATAAATAGAGATATTAAAGATACAGAAGGTTATCGAATTGTGCAAGTATTTATTCAAGGTAGTGAACATATTCCACCTGAGCCTGAAAAAGTTCCAAATTTAATGATGTATTATATGTATAATTATAATCATGATGAACAAGATATTTTTACTAAAATTGCTAAATATCATATTGATTTTGAAAAAATACATCCTTTTGAAGATGGAAATGGAAGAACAGGTAGATTGCTTATAAATTATGAATTGCTAAAAAATGATTTACCACCTGTTGTTATAGCTAAAGAAGATAGGGTAAAGTATTTTGAATTTTTAAGAAATAATGATAGTAATGGCTTAGCTGAATGGCTAAAATATTTATCTACTAGAGAAGAAGAAAGAATGGAGAAGTTTGGATATAAACAAGTATAATACAAAAAAGAAGGAGTGATAATTTTGAACATATATGTTGCACATTCAAATAAATTTGATTATATAAAAAAATTATATGAACCGATTAAAAATGCTAAATCTTTATCAATACATAATTTCTTTTTTCCTCATGATGAAGTAAATAAGTTAGTAAAAACAAAAGAGATAATAAAAAATTATGATTTAGTTATTGCAGAAGTATCTTTACCGGCTACAGGACTAGGTATAGAATTAGGTTGGGCAGATGACTCAAGCACGCAAATATTATGTATACATGAAAAAGGGTCAAAAATTAGTTCATCTTTGAAATTTATAACAAATAATTTTATTGAATATGATAATTCAAAAGATTTGATAGAAAAAATAGAGAAATTTTTAAATAGTTTATAAATTAATTAGAAAGGAGATAAGATAAAATGAGAAATTTATTAGTAGTTGCAGTAATGATAAAATGTAAAGATAAATATTTATTCATAAAACAAGATAAAGTAGGGGGTGCTTTTTCAGGTTGTCTACTTACAGTTGGTGGAAAGATAGAAGAAAATGAAACTCCAGAAGAAGCAATAAAAAGAGAAGTATTAGAGGAAGTGGATATAAAATTAGATAAAGTAATTCCTTTTGATTTTGATAGTGAAATAACAATGTATAAAGGAGAAGAAACTCAATTAATTTCACTAAGATATACATCAGAAGTTAATAATTTTTATGCAAAACCTGGATCGGATGCTAAAGAAGTATTTTGGCTAAAAAAAGATGAATTACTAAAATATAACCAAAATCCAATGACAAAAAGATTTTTATATAAACTAGGTTTGATATCTAAAGAAGATATATGAAAGATTACTGCATTCAATTTGCATTCAAAAAATGTCGAAGTGCTAGAAAATAGGTGATTCTCAAAAGCAAATTCTCCTCACCTCGACCATACGATAGCAATTTTGAGGGAACTCAAGGAAATTGCAAAAGTCTGAAAGGGTATTAATCAATGGATTTTGGTTAATACTCTTTTTCTATGCAGTTCTCAAAAATTCTATAAAAAGTTCTAAAATAGTTCTAAAATTTATGTTTTAAAAAAATTTTAGGTATATAAAAAATGTTTTAAAAAGTTTTAAAAAACTGTATAGGACTTAAATATGCTCTTTCATCAAAATTAAAGACAATAAAAGTCTTAGAAAGGATGAAAGATGAACGAAATAGATTTTTATAAAATAAATGAAACATTGAATAATAAATATTATCAAATACCACAAGAATTATTTGTTAATAGATTGTATAAAGAAAAATTAAATTCAGATAGTAAAATATTATATGCTTTTCTACTTGATAGATTATCTTTATCACAAAAAAATCATTGGTTTGATAAAGAAGGTAGAGTTTATTTAATATTCACAAGAGAAGAAGTACAAAATAAACTTTGCTTATCTGAAAAGACTGTCACAAAAGCATTTAAACAATTAGCAGAAGTAAATTTAATTGCAGAAAAAAGACAAGGGCTAGGAAAACCTAATTTAATTTATGTTGGTAAAATCCAGCACGAAAATATAAAGAATTTTGTAGATACGGAAAATCTACAAGTCTTGAACAGTAAAAATTACGGTTCTGAAGAAGTAGAAAATACAATTCTTGATACGGAAAATTTACCTACAATCAATCCTAATAATATCAAAACTAATATAATCAATATTGAATCTATCAATCCTCAGAGTAGTGACGGAAGTATTTCATTAAATGAAATAAAGGAAAAATGTAAATTAAATGAATTTAAAACAGAAGAAAAGTCAATATTAGAAGATGTTATAGATAGATTATATTATGCAGATAGCTTAAAAGTAGGAAATGTAATAATAACTAATTCAAAAATATTATCAAAAATTTCATTAATTGATAAAAATAACTTAATTCAATTATTAGATATTGCAAGAAACAATAATAGTATTAAAAATATAACAAATTATTTAGTGATTTGCTTATATAATAATTTAGGTAATCCTAATATAAATATAGCAACAAATAATATAGCAAGTAATAAAACTACTATATATAATCGTGACTATGAAAGAAAATATCCAGATGGATTTTTCGATAGCCTATATGCTAACTTTGCTGGCGAAAATGCAGTAGCACCTTCGTAGAATTTTGCTCTGATATGAAGTTGCAAGAAATACTCTAAAATGCAACTTCACTATATTTTATAAGGGCTATTGCCATTATAAAATATAGCCTAAAAAATGCTTTAGCAGTTTTTAGGAAAACCCCGTAGGGCACACAGACAAACTTGTTTGTCTAGTGTGTTAGACAAGAAAATCTTATCTCGTGAGTTTAAGAAAGAGCAAGGAAGAAAATATGAGTTATGCCATAATTAGAAATGAAAAATTAACTAGGGCAAAAGCTATGGGAGCATATAGGCATAATGAAAGAAAAGCAAAAAATCACTCAAATAAAAATATAGATAGTAGTAAAACAGAATTAAATTATTATATAAAGAAAAATGAATTAAGTTATATAAAAGAATTTGATAGAATAAAAGAAAGAAACAATTTAAAAGGTCAAATAAGAAGTAATAGCATTATAATGTGTGAAATGGTATTTACTTCTGACCAAAAGTTTTTTGATAAAATAGGTTATAATGAAAGTAAGAGATATTTTCAAGAAAGTTATAATTTTATATGCAATTACAAAAATTTAGGAGAAGAAAATATTATATCAGCAGTTGTTCATATAGATGAAGATACACCACATATGCACTTGTTATTTATTCCAGTAGTTCATACAAAAGATAAGCAAGGAAATAAAATTGATAAAATTTGTTCTCGAGATTTTTGGAAAGGTAAAAATAGTTATAGAGATTTACAAAATGCTTATTTTAAGCATATTTCTGAAAAGGGTTTTAAATTAGAAAGAGGAGAATTAGTAGAAATAACAAATAGAGAACATTTTTCAATACAAGAGTATAAACAAATTACAAATTATGAAAATACTAAACAAGTATTAAAAGATATTAAATTAAAACTGCCAGAAACACCTGATATAAAAGATATTAAAAAGATTATGCTAAACAGAGATGAAAAAATAGAAAATGAAATTATTAAGCCCAAAGATGAATTAATACAAAAACTCCATCAAGAAAATGTTTCATTACATAAAGAATTATCAAAACAAGCTAATATTATTGATAAAGCAGAGAAATTTGAAACAGAAAGAAAATCATTGATAGCAGACAATATTGAATTAAAAGCAAAATGTAGAAAACTTGAATTAGATTTTAAGCAAAAGGAAAAAGAAATAAAAAATAAATATGAAGATGAAAGTTATAAAATAGATTATCAATATCAGAAAATTATAAACAAATTGGAAAAAGAAAATAACTATTTAAAGAAAGTTATTGATAGATTTAAAATTACAGTTCAAAAGTTTATTAGTTGGGTTTGCCATAAGTTTTCTGCTCCATCTGAGGAAGATTTAATAAGAGATTTTGAAAAAGAGACATATATGGATTTTGATACTGAAAGGCAACTGGATATAAAAAATTCTGAAAGAGAAAGACAAGAAAATGAATTAGAATATTGAATATAAAGTTAGGTGGCACAGTATCGTTAAAATACTGTGCCACCTTTAATCCGAAATCTCGGTTTTTCCGCTATTAGGATAGGTTAATCATTGACTATCAGTGAGCCGTGATGTACGGAAAATCCCCAATCGTAAAAAAGTTCTGCAAGATCATCATATGAATAATTAATATGACCTTTAATCGCCATGAGAGTCATACTGGCACCGCTATTGTTTACTAACTCATGCTATTCATCCATAAGGCATACGTGAGCAGTTTTGTTGAAGATTCTTACCCACACTTCCCATTGATTGTCATGTCCGTGCATTTTGATACTGGTCCAAGGTGCTACGTACAGATGTTGTATTTCATCAATACCTTCCAGTGTACGTTTTTCTACCTTAGGTCCAAAATAATTTCTGAACGGTTGCCGTGCTTCTCTAGTTCCAGTAATAAATTCTTCTGGAAGTTGAGTCATTTTAATCATAGTATTACCTCCTAATATCTGCAAAGTGTTTTGCCTACAAAAAAATTATATCATATTTACATAATTTTTGCAATTTTTTAAAAAAACTATGTACTTTTTTCAAAATTTAGTGTATAATTTTAATAGATAAATGAATAATATATATTATAAATAATATTATTTGTATTGGTCTCACAAGAACCAAACCCGTGTAGACGCAGAGCGTCGCAAAAAGCCATTCACACGAATGGCTTTTTATTATAATCTTTTATTTTTAAGTTGCCTTATAATTCCTAAAATATCTTTTACACTAAAAAAGTATTTTTCAGCTCTAGTAAGTAGAATATTATGATTATGCTTATATACTATTTTATCTATAAAAGTTAGCATATCAGCCTTTTTTCTTTTCTCTAACTTTTTCAAAATTTCTCTATATTTGTGTTACTGCATTCAATATTGCATTCAGTTAATTTATTTTTAAATAATTAAAGTAAATTTGATTTAGTATGGCTATTGTATAACTATCTAAATATTGTTCATCTCCGGGAATATATTGGTATTTATAAGAGTTACTCTTTCTTGCTTCTATTGCTTTCCAGACCTTTAGTGGGATTTTTTCTCTATCTTTTTTGTCTAGGCATTTCAAAATAGAATATACTTCTGTAAGTCTATCAGATATATTATTTATCATTTACTATCACCTATCCTTTTCATCTTCTTTAGAATTATTTACTTCCTTAAATAAATTATTCACTTGTTGCATTTTAGTTTTAAAATCTTCAACTCCTTGTTTTCCTCTTTCAATTCCCCACGTTAAAAAATCTGTAGGTTTTAATTTAGGATAATCTATTTCATTTTCAATTTCTCTAAATCTTAATTGTAAATATTTTTTTAGATTTTCTTGCCATTTAAAAAATTCTTGTCGTAACATTACAGATTTTTCATCATCTCCCTGAGCTGATGGATTATGAGTGATTGTGTAATACCAATGAGTATAATATTCATATGGTATTCTAGAATTTAGGATAGATTGTTTTAAAAATGCCATATTTTCCCTTTCTTCATCTGTCAGCAAGTTTGGATTATTTTTAGAAATATATACATTGTATATTGGATATGCACCGTCTAGTAATTCTTCAGTATCATAATAATCGATATTTAAGAATGGTGGTAGTAGAATCTCTGATTCTGAATCTCCTGTAAATTCAGTAAAATCTATACATGGTATACCTTTTTCTAAAATTCCATTTAGAAAAATCAAACTATTTTTTCCTTTCGAAAAATCAAATTTATAGGATTCTTTTGAAAATGATAATAAACTTTCTGTTTGACCAGATTCTTTCATCTCGTCAGAAAATAAGTCAGAATCAATCCTATATATATGAAAATCTTTATTGTTTCGTTTACCAAATTTACACATTACAGAATAAACTTTGCAATAAGAATCTATTATTGTTTCTGGTTCAAGAAAATCTGGATTGTTATATACTCCACCATATCTAGGCATATTATATTGATATAAATCAACTTTATGCAACATTGTTGTTGGCAAAAAATATGCAGAACCTTTATATTTATCTATTTCTTCCCATTCATCTTTCGTAATACCATATTTTGCTAAATTTTTTTGCAAAAATTTTTCTTGTTTTTTTCTTTGTTTTTCTGCTGATTTTTTGTCGTATTCAATAGCGATAATTGACGGTGTACTTGGAATAAAACAAGTGCTACTATCAATTTCCAATTGTGTATCTTCTAGTGGTTGAAATGTAGTATCTAATTGTTGTTCGCTATTTTTGCTGGGTGTTTCAGTTTTTTTTGTCACTATTAGATTTTTTAATTTGTTTTTAAGCCATTCTTTAATTTTATTTATAAATCTATTATCTTTTTTTATTAAACTATTATTCATAATTAATTCCTTTTATAATATTCTTATATATCCTAATTTTTTATTTTTACTTTATTATTGTAATTTCATTAATAAAATTAGCATTATTCTTACATTTATTTTATTTCCTATAATTATATTTGTCAATAATAAGATAGACAAAAAAGCACATATGATTTCAAACAGAATAAAAAATAAATTTACCTAAATAATAAAAGGTATGATATAATAAGAAAAAACAAAAGCGGAGGAAAGAAAATGGAATTTATCAAACAACATAAAAAAGCAATATTAATTATTCTTTGCATATTGATATTAATAGCCATAATTGTATGTAGCTATATAGGGTATTATTTCTATCAACAAAGTAAAATTGTTATAAAATCAGAAACAACATTTTATATAGAAACAGAGGAACAAGTTTTATCTAAAATTGCAACTGACTGGATAAATCAATATGTGGGACAATATATGCAAAAATATGTACCAAGAATGAAAAAATAAAAAATATAGAAATCAAAAATGTGGAGGTTTTAGACGAAGAAAATCAATATGTGCAAATAGATTTTGATTTAAAAACAACTAAAAAAGAAAGCAACTATTTTCTAGAAAATGATTGGGGCATAAAAGATAATCCCAGAGGTTACAATATAGTAATTTCTGGGATTAAATAATATACTAATTTAATCATATCAGTTGATGTTTTCCTTATTATCTAATAAATAAATAGCAATACTAACAATTCCAATTCCTAACATAATGATAGATGATTTTACATCTATTTGATTTAATATATTTAATACCACAACAGCTATGCCCATTGCTAAAGCAACTGCTCTAAAAATTAAATTTAGTAAATCTTTAAATTTTGTATTAGAATTATCTTTCTTTTTCGCTTTCAATAATTCTTCCACAGATACATCTAATATATCTGCTAATTTTGAAATTGTATTAATATCTGGACAAGATAAATCTCGTTCCCATTTTGAAACCGCTTTATCTGTAACATTCATTTTTTCAGCTAATTCATTTTGTGTCATACCTTTTTTCTTCCTTAAAGAAGAAATGGTTTCTCCTATACTTTTCATAATAAATCACTTTCCTTTCTTAACGGATAAGTTAAGTTGAAAAAATCTCAAAAACATAATGATTTTTCCACCTAACAATATTCGTGGTTTCGTATAATTCAATGTTACTATGTCTTATAAAAAAAGTAAACCGATAATCAGTTTAGTTTTCTCGACTATTAGTTTACTTATAGTAGAATTGAAAATCATCTATTGAAAAGATAATTTGCAATGTTAATTTTACGATATTATTTTTACATGACACTTTTAGACAATTTTTTTATTCTTATTATAGAAATAATAAGAATGATAATATCTATTAGTAGAGGAATTCCAAAAACATATAGGTAAAGGCATAGACTTACCCAAACATGTTGAAACCAGTAAAATATGGTAACACCAAAAATATCATCATAATAATTACCAACTAAAAACCCATTTATTATAATATATCCTGCAAATATAATGAAACATACTAATATAGCTAAAGTAATGTTTCTAATAATTTTCCATTTCTTCATAATAATAAATCCCCCTACAATTTAACATATATTTATTAGAATTATATCATTAAGAAAAAGAGGATTCAATATTCCTCAATACAAATTGCCATAACAAAACAAATTGTAGAGTTGCATCAAGGGAAAATTTATGTTAAAAATGATAGTGAATATATAGAATTATAAAGTATTTAAGTGAAAACTAATTAAAAAAGAAAGCATACAGAGGTTAAATTAACTTTAAATTTATGATATGAGGTGAATGCTATGGGAAAAGTATTAAAGGTAAGAGAAGTAGGAGACCCTATCTTAATAACAAAATGTGAAGAAGTAGAAATACACCATATAGATGAATCTATTATAGAAATCATAGAAGATATGAAAGAAACTCTGAATTTTACAGGTGGATTTGGAATAGCAGCTCCACAAATAGGTGTCAATAAAAGAATTATCATTATACAAGTGGAAAAAGATAAGTGTACCTATCAAGATTGTGAGGATATCCCAACAACAGTTATGATAAATCCTGTTTGGAGAAAATTATCAGAGAAAACTTATGTGGAATATGAAGGTTGTCTAAGTGTACCATCTGTTAGGGGAAAAGTGGAAAGATATCATGACATAGAAATTATCTATTATAATGAACAAGGAGAAAAAATAACAAAGCAAGTTCATGGATTTACAGCAAGAGATATTCAACATGAATGTGACCATTTAGATGGAATTGTATTCTTAGAAAAAGTAAATATGCATAATGGATTCGCAACAAAAGAAATGATAAATAAATATAATTTGAAGGGGGATTTGTAGACTTTAATGTCATTCTGCATTATATGAGAAAGACTACAAAAATGGAATAAAAAATAAGGCATATACTTTATTTTTTATTCCTAAATAAATTATCTATATTATATTTTTTTCTAAGATCTTCTTCGATTTGAAATTGCATGTCCTTTAAAGTTTGTGCATCTCGCATTTGCATTTGTTTTTTTTCTTCATCTGAACATAAATAATCTCTCCATATAAGTGAAATGATACCTAGAGTTTCATCCATAAAGGTTTGTTCTTCTATGGGAATTGTTTGGTCTAAAAGAAAAAAATAATTTATATCCATATTTTCTTCTATGAAAGTTAAGAATTCAATAGGAATTTTTTTTCGAACATCATCATCAATAGATTTTAATATCATGTAAACTTCTTTAAAAGCTTTTCCATAATTTTTTTTATCCATGTATTTCTTCACCTTCTTTAGATTTTTCTATAATTCTTTTAGAAAGTTGAATTTCTTTTAGGTCACTCATAGCAGAAACTCTAAAATTCTCACCTTTGGATGCTAATAATCTTATTTGAGATTCAGATGTATTGTATTTATTACCTCGTATGTCAGAAAAATAGGTAACATTTTCTTGCCCATAGCGTAAAGTATTGTGTAAATGCATTTCGTCAAAAATAAGAAGTTCTTCAGGTGTTTTTATTTTAGGTGCTAATGCGCAAACAAAAAAGGCCGAATCAAAAATCATGTATCTTCCATTTTTCTCAATACAATTGAAATGATGATCTTCTTTTTGTCCTTTACTATTAAATGTTTTTCCTTGAATCATAAAAGTATTATAACCTAAGAAAGATAATACATTTTGAGACATGAGAGCATATTCAGTACATTCCCCAATATTTAATCCTTTAATTGCACTTATCGGAATAGGAATTATCCCACCCAAATTTTCATTTTCATAAATTTGATTAACTAAATCCTGTCTTTCAGTAATATTTTTTTGTTCTAGATAATATTGTTTTAATCTTTCGCCAAAATCTTCTCTTATATAAGTATGGCTTTTTCCTTCTTTAAGCATTTGTTGAAATACAATCAAACTATCTTTATTTGGTTGTGCTGATGAGAAATAATGTCTAATACCATTAATTAAATTACCGCATCTGTAATGCATTGATTTGTTTTATTTCTGATACATGATTGCGTATATATGAATCAATAAGAATTTTGAAAATTTCTTTTTCATCCATCCAATAACAGGTGGTATCTATTAGTCCAAAACCTATTTTTTCATCATCGCTTATAAATCCTTGAATAAAATTCTTTTTACTACTGTCGGAATTACGTTGCATATTCTTTTGATATTCTTCAGAATTTAAATACTCTAATCTTTCTGCAACAATATTTTCTGTGGATTTTTCGTTTTCAATTTCTTGTATCAATCCTTGTAAATCTAAAAACATTTTTTTAAATTCCTTTATATTTATTAAAAGTCGAAAATTATAAAATATTAAATTCTTAACTTTTAATAATATTTTATCATTATTTATACTTTTTTGCAATTACAATGAAAATTTTCGAAAAAGTATTGACAAAATAAACAAAACCCAGTATAATTTATAAATGTCAAGAGTAATGCAGGTGTAGTTCAATGGTAGAACCTCAGCCTTCCAAGCTGATGACGTGGGTTCGATTCCCACTACCTGCTCCATTTGAAAACAACTTACGGACTGAGTAAAGTTCGTAAGTTTTATTTTTATATAAATAAAATGTTTTCTATTTGGAAAGGAGAACATTATCAATATTTCGATTATCATATAGTGATGTTAGTATAGAAAAATTTATATACAAATTCATTTGAATTATTACATTTACTTATTCTTTAACTTAATTAATTTAGCCATATTTAAAATAGATGGAACTGTAATTATTGTTAATGCAACAATTAAAATTAAATCAAAATCTAAATTTGATCCTCCATATTTTATTTCGTATTTATAATCAGAGATTATACTTGGAATGATGCATTCTATACTACAAATAATTGATATTACTTCTGGTATTTTAAATTGTTTCATATACTTTCCTCTTTTCTTATTTAATGCACTAATTGAATCATTTTTTGGTAAAAAGTTATTAACTTCTCGCAGTAATTTTATATTAAGATTATACTATAAGAGTCAAAAAAATCCATTAAATAAAAATATTGAAAAAATTTATGAATATGATATAATAACAAAGACTGAGCTAGTAAGAATATCTTTATAGCAAAGTATTTAAAAATTTCTAATACTAAAATATTATTGAAGTAGAAGTATGAAAATAATTTTAGGAGGAAATCATGGATACAAGGGTTGCCATAATAGGAATAATATTAGAAAAAAAGGACGAAGTAGATAAACTAAATTCTATTCTACATGAGTATTCAAAATGGATTATTGGAAGAATGGGTATGCCATATCCTAAAAAATCTATCAATATTATTAATATTATCGTAGATGCGCCACAAGATGAAATAAACACTTTATCAGGGAAAATAGGCAAACTTTCTGGAATTACAAGTAAAGTGATTTATTCCAATGTATAGTAAAGATATATTCTTATTTTAAAGCTCTATTTCTATAAAAGGAGGAGTTTAAAATGGAGAATGAAAGTGTTATTAATAAAAGAATAACCGATTTTTCAAAAGGTGCTGATATAGCACAAACAATCATTATATTTTTAATTGCCCTATTAGTTCCAACATTCCTAGGACAGTTAATCACAAGTTTATTTGGAGCAACAAGTGTCATAGCAACGAATTCGCAATTAATTGTAGGAACAATTGTGAATATGGCCTTAGTCACAACAGCTATTAATTTAAAAGGTTGGGCTAAAATTCTTGGAGTTGTAACAATGCCAAGTATTTCTACAATATTAAGTGGATATGTATTTGGAACAGCTTCTACATATATGGTATACATGATACCAGCAATATGGGTAGGAAATTTTGCATTAGTATATGCCTACAAATTTATCATGTTAGGAAAAAATAAACATTACTTCTTAGCTGGAGTAGTAGGTGTTATTGTAAAAGTAGCCATTATATTTGCATTCTTTGGAATTTTAAATGTCTTTGGTGTTTTTCCAGAGAAATTAGTTTCAAATTTACAAACAGCTATGAGTACAACACAATTGATAACAGCTACATTAGGTGTTATTTTATCTTTTATTATATATAAACTAGAAGAAAAGAAATCAGAAAAAAATGTCGCATAGGGATCAGATCCTTATGCGACATTTCGCAAATAAAAACGAATCCAACTTGACAAAAAATGTCGCACTGACAAACGAACTCTATGCGACAAAAAAAGAACTAGATTACTGTTATAGGAGAAATCTAGTTCATAAACAAAAAATAATTAATAAACCGATATATAAATATATGATTTATTACTGGTATTGTAGCAAATAAAAGAAAACAAGTCAATAAAAAAACACAAAAAACAACAAAATTCTATAAAATATTACAAAAGATATTTATAAAAAATTTATAAAGAATTTTATTACAAAAAGTTATTTGACAGCATAAATTTATTGATAAATTTCTAGATCTTTAAAGGCAGGACCATATAGATTTTTACCCATAGCATCATAGCGGGAACCATGGCAAGGACAATCCCAAGTTTTATCAATATCATTCCAAGTAAGTAAACATCCTAAATGTGTGCAAATTGGATTAATCGCATGAATCTGATTTTCTTTATCTCTATAAATTCCGATTTTTTTTCCATCTAGTTCAATAATATCTCCAGAATTTGGTTTAATTTTCTCTAAAGAAGTATCTGAAGATTTTAATTTGTTTAGTAATAAAGAATTTGTAGAATCCACAACCATATTTTTTACTTCATCAAAATTTTTAAATAAACCAAATCTTGTAGAATCAAATAAATAGGCATATGCATTTTTTCTTTCACAAATTTCATCAACAATTAAATTAGCAGCAACATTAGAAAGTGTCATGCCCCATTTTTTAAAACCAGTTCCTACATATACATTTGGCAATAAGCTAGAATATTTACCGATGTAAGGAAGCTTATCTAAAGAAATACAATCTTCACTACTCCACTCATATAAAACATCACAATCTGGGTAATACTGCTTAGCAAAATTTTTTAAGGTATCATAAGGATTTTCTTGAGAATAGTTATGACCAGTTTTACTATTACCACTTGCTAATAATAAAATATCTTTTCCATTAAATTTTGCAGTTCTAAAAGAATAAACCGGAGAAGAAATATTAATATACATATCATTTAACGATTCTTTTTTGGTATCTAAAGCAATAATATAAGAAGTAGATTGATATAATTTAGAAAAATAAAAACCAGGAATATTTATAAATGGATAACGTGTAGCCATAATGACATGTTTTGTTTTTATCATTTTGCCATTATCTGTATAAACCACATAATTTTTCTTATCTTTTTCTATATCCACAGCTATAGTATTCGTATAAATTTGTCCATTTTTTTCAATAATGGTTTCCGATAACCCTAAAATATATTTTAAAGGATTAAATTTAGCTTGATTTTTAAAACATAAAGCATCTTCTACTTCAAAAGGTAAAGAAAGATTTTTGGTTAACTCTGCATGATAATCTAAACTTTCTAACACCTTTTGTTCTTTTTTTAATAAATCGACTTCTTCTTTTTTAGTTGTATATACATAACTATCTTGTATTTCAAAGTCACAATCAATTTGTTCTTTATTGATAATACTTTCTATATTTTTGATAGCTTTTTCATTTGCTTCTAAATAATCTTTTGCAAAATGCATATCATAAGAAGTGTTCAGATAAGAATAAAATAAACCATGTTGACTGGTGATTTTACCAGTTGTAAAACTAGTTGTACCTGCCAAATTATTTTTATCAATTAAAATAACTTTAAAACCTAAGTGACTTAGATAATATCCACAAGTTATTCCAAAAATACCAGCTCCGATAATACAAATATCAGCTTCTAAATTTTTATCTAATGATTCAAATTTTGAAGACCCTTTTACAGAATCTATCCATAATGAATTCATAAAACTCCACCTTTCGTATATAGTGTCTTACAGTTCAGATCGTTCCTCCTAGATGGGAAGCTCTAATCTGTAACAATAGTATATCCAAATTTTTGGAATAAATTATAAAAATAGTGGAAAAATGAATAATATAATGATATACTGTGAAATGATAAAAGAATACATAAGAAAGGAATGATATAAAGTATGAGTGAAGAATTACAAAAAAAGCTTTTTGATAAAAAGGAAAATGGCTGGGTTTCATTAAATGAAGAAGAAAAACAAAACATTTTCGATTTTTCAAAAGGGTATATGAATTTCTTAAATCAAGCTAAAACAGAAAGAGAATTTGTAAAAATGGCAAGAAAACTTGCTGATGAAAATGGATTTAGAGATATTATGGAGTTTGATACTTTAAAACCAGGAGATAAAATATATTTCGTTAATAGAAATAAAAGTATGTATTTAGCGATTATCGGAACAGAAAGTATTGAAAAAGGATTACATATTATTGGTTCACATGTAGATTCACCAAGACTAGATTTAAAACCAAATCCTTTATATGAAGATACAGAAATGGCATATTTTAATACCCATTATTATGGTGGAATTAAAAAATATCAATGGACAACCATTCCACTTAGCATCCATGGAACAATTGTAAAAGCAGATGGAGAATCAATTGATATTTGTATTGGAGAAGATGAAAATGATCCAATCTTTACTATTACAGATTTATTACCACATCTAGCACAAGACCAAATGGAGAAAAAACTAAAAAATGGAATTGATGGGGAAGACTTAAATCTTTTAATTGGAAGTATTCCTTATGGAGAAAAAGGAAAAGATCAAGTAAAATTAAATATCCTAAATATATTAAATCAAAAATATGGAATTACAGAAGCAGATTTAACAAGCTCAGAAATTGAATTGGTACCAGCATTCAAAGCTAGAAGTTTAGGATTTGACGAAAGTATGGTAGCAGCATATGGGCAAGATGATAAAGTATGTGCCTATACGTCACTTGCAGCTATGATGGAATTAGAGAATGTAAAAAATACAGCTGTATGTATATTATCTGATAAAGAAGAAATTGGAAGTATGGGAAATACAGGAATGGAATCACATATGTTTGATTTCTTTATTTCAGAAATATTAAATAAATTAGGTATAAACAGACCAAATCTTTTAGATAAAGTATTTTGTTTTTCAAAAATGTTATCTTCAGATGTAGATGCAGGATTTGACCCAATTTATGCTTCTGTATCAGATACAACTAATGCAGGATTCCTAGGGAAAGGAATTAGTTTAAACAAATATACAGGTGCTAGAGGAAAATCAGGAGCTTCTGATGCGAATGCAGAATATGTAGCATGGGTAAGAAATGTATTAGAAAAACATGATATTCATTATCAAATTGCAGAACTTGGAAGAGTAGATATTGGTGGTGGAGGTACAATTGCCTATATTATTGCCAATAAAGGAGCAGATGTTATTGATTGTGGAGTTCCAGTATTATCAATGCATGCACCTTATGAAGTAACAAGTAAATATGATGTTTATGCTGCATATAAGACATATAAGGCTTTTTGGAATGAATAAATTGAAAAATAATTACAATTAGAATTGAAAAAAGACTATGATTTTTGAAAATATATTCAAAATGATAGTCTTTATATTTTTATTTATGAAAGATAATTTATAATCAATCTATTTAAAATTAATCAATAAGTCAATCATATTATCAACAAAATTAAGTTTTTCTTCTGAAAGCTGATTTAATTTCTCAGATATTTCAATTTGTTTTATAATGTCTTTATTTGTCATAAGGTCTTTAAAAATAGTATTAGGAGTAATACCTAAAATATTCATATAATTAATCAGAGTCTGTGTTTTGATTCCACTGTAACCGTTTTCAATTCTAGATATATATTTTATAGAAATTCCAAGTCTTTCTGCCATCACTTCTTGTGTATAACCATTTTTTATTCTGAAATCTCTTAATATTTTTCCAAAAATTTTATCAATATCACTTTTTGAGATAGAATTCATTTTATTCCTCCATAATTCAAAAGTATTACTATAAGTATAACAAGCTGAGAGCTAACATAAAACACAGTAATAATATAAGAAAAAAATCATAAAAATATTCTAAAAAATCTAAAAAAGCTTGAAAAATAAAACTACTAGTGATAATATTTATTTAAACAGAATGTATAACTAAAAGTTATACATATATAAATAAGATGTGGAGAAATAATTAGAAATGATAAACAATGAAGAATATATCGATTATTTAAAAAAAGTAATATCTTGTGTTAATAATGGAGACTATTATTCCATAAAAGAATTGTCTGTTTTAAAACTAGATGCATTGAATGAAGAAACAGTAACAATGAAAAAGAAATTACATAAATTTGCAGAAAATAATATTTGTAAAAAAGAATTAAATAATTTAGAAGGACAAGAATTTGTATATATTGTTAATTTGTATAGAAAATATTTATTAAATGAAATAAAAGAGAGTAAAGAAGTTAAAAAAATTGCTTCTATTGAGGAATTTATTCGAGAAATGCAATAGATAGAAAATTACATATAGAGAATATATGTAATTTTTAAAATATAAAAATTATCGAAAAACAATAAAAAAATATTGACAAATAATAAAAATATAGATAAAATAGAACCCATAGGAGGGAGTCTTATGAGTTCAATTTTTGTTTGTGGGAGTATTCTCAGTATATTACAATCCATATTGTTCTGGGAAAAAGAACTAGGAATTTCGGTTATTCTATTTGTGATTTCTTTTTTAGTAGGACTCATATATTTAATGTACAAACATAAAAAAGTAGAAAATAAAAAAGCATTTATACTAGCTATTCCCATTATTTTATTAAGTGCTACCTATTTTATTTATCACAATACATTGTTTCAAACCGTAAATGTACTTGCCATTGTACTTTTAACAATTATTATGTGTATATATGCAACTAGATTGCATGTAAAAATACAAGAATTTTTAGTAAAGGCGATTGCGCTATTAGCAGGAAGTTTTGAAAGTATTAGTGATGTGATAGATAGCTTAAAAAATAAATTTAAGAAAAAAGAAGATATCGAAAATGAGAAAACTGAAAAGCTAAAGCAAGGACTAAAATCATTTATATATGCGATTCCAGTAATCTTAATTGTATTAATGTTATTAATGTCAGCAGATAGTGTATTTGCAAATATATTTGAAAATATCTTTGGCGAATTTCAACATATATTTATGGCAGAGAATTTTGTAATGTTTTGTTTAAGAGTATGTATTATCATCATATTTTTCTTTATCTTTTCAGGATTTTTTGTAAATATTCTAAAAAAAGATACCATGTTTAATAGTGAAAGTGAAGAAAAGATAATGGAAATCCGTATAGAGAAAATGACAATAAATATGATACTAACCAGTTTAAATATGTTTTATTTCATTTTTAGTATTATACAATTTACCAGTTTATTCTCTAACATAAATACGAATGATTTTGACTATGCAACATATGCAAGACAGGGATTTTTTCAGTTAATGATTATATCCTTTATTAATATTGTTATGATTATACTTGCAAAGGTAAATAAAGAAAATATAAGCAGTTACACAAAAGGAATGTCAATCCTAACATTGTTATTTACGATGGTTATTTTACTATCTGCATTTTTTAGGATGAATTTGTATGAAAAAGCGTATGGATATACGTATTTAAGACTTTTTGTTTACTACATTTTAGCAACAGAATTCATTTTGATTTTACCAATAGGGTTATGGATATTAGATAAAAAGATAGATATATTAAAATGGACAATAGGAATTGTAACAGTTATGTATGTCATATTAAATTTTTCAAATATAGAATCCACAATTGCGAAACGAAATGTGGATAGATATTTTGAAAATCAGGAAGAAAATGAAATTGATTTAGACTATTTGTTTCATCATACAGGAACAGATGCCATTGGACAGATTAAACGATTATTAAATGCAAAAGATGAAACAGTAGCAAAAAGAGTAAAAGAATATTTGCTTCAAGAAAAGGAAGGTTTACAAGATACCAAAACAAATTGGCAAGAAACCAATTTGTCTGAAATAAAAGCAAAAGAAGAACTTATGAATATTAAGTAGGGGGAATTTATTATGAAAATTTTAGGAAAGAAAAGTTTATCATCAGTTGTTATGATATTTTTATGTGTATTGTTAGTACTTTGTATCATTGCAATTGTTGCTGGAGGTATATTTGTTCTAAGTAACTTAGCATTTTTTACTAAAGATTTATTAAGTATAACTTATATTTTGATTTATTTATCAGCTATACCAGCATTGATTATGATTATTGCATTTTTGCAAATATTTAATACTTTAAGACAGGAAAATCCATTTGAAAAAAAGAATATAAAAAGATTTGGAATTAGCTACATAGCTTCTATAGTGATAGGAGTTATATATGCCATAAATGTATTACTTGTTTATTTAGGTGTTGGAATGATACAAGAAAGATTTTTCATCATATATCCATTAGCAAATGTGGCCATATCTATCATATTCTTAATATTCGGAATTGGTATTGTGGTTTTAAAAGAAATTTATAGAAAAGCAATTGAATATAAAGATGAAAATGATTTAACGATATAAAGGAGGGAAAGATATGTCAATTGTTGTAAATTTAGATGTTATGTTAGCAAAAAGAAAAATGAGTTCACAAGAATTAGCAGAAAAAATAGGGATTACACAAGCAAATCTTTCCATATTAAAAACGAATAAAGGAAAGGCTATTCGATTTTCAACATTAGATGCAATTTGTAAAGCATTACATTGTACACCTGGAGATATTTTAGAATATAGGGAAGATTAGGAGAAAAATATGGAAATACAAAAACCAAAATTATTCAAAATGGAAGAAATAGCAGATTTCAGAAAAGAAATTATAGAAAATTCCGAAAAATATGAAATACGAGAAAAACAATTTAAAGATGTAGAAGAGGAAAATATAAAAGTAGAAAAATATGAATTTAGAAATTGTACATTTGAATCTTGCAAAATGATACACTCCGATTTCGAAAATGCTTATTTTTCAGATGTTATATTTCAAAATTGTGATTTTTCAAATTCAAATTTTACTAAAGCAGGATTTAATCGAGTAGAATTTATGAATTGCAAATTAACAGGCTGTGAATGGATAGAAGCAGATATATTTAATACATATGTAAAAGAATCCAATTTTGCTTATGTGAATTTTTCAGAAGCGAATTTTAGAGATGTAAAAATGGAAAATACAAATTTACAAAGTAGTAGCATGAATGAAGTTACATGGAAAAATATTGTATTTTCAGAATGTGATTTCAATAAATCGGAATTGGTTAGAACAAAATTAAAAGGAATTGATTTTTCTGCATGCGAATTTAATGGGATTACTGTTAATATATCAGATTTAAATGGTGCTATTGTGAACGAATTTCAAGCTTTAGAATTATCGAAGCTATTAGGATTGAAAATTAAACAGTAAGATTTATAAAAAGCGGTAAATTTTGGTAGTAATTTACCGCTTTTTGTGGTATAATATATATGTGTGTTAAAAATAGAGATATCTAAGACTAACTATATGAATGTCAAGAATTTTTATGAAAAAATAAAAATATTTTGAATAATTAGTACATTGAAAATTGCATGACAAATAAGCATTTTGAAAAATGCTTTTAAAAGGAATATGAAATACTATCAATTAAACAA
>CASEIZ010000066.1 GCA_949288185.1 uncultured Eubacteriales bacterium
AGATGTAAGCGAATTAAGATTAAGTTATTAATTTGTTTATTAAAAGAACAAAAAAATAAATAAAGTGTTGGAAGCAATGACATTTAAAGGATTAGAAAAAAAGATAAAAAAATTGCCTACATTTACTTGACACATACCATATAATTAAATAATTGTAAAAAACTTGTCAAAAAATGTTATATATGATATGATTTAGATATGAAGAAAACAAATGAAAGGGTGATGTGAAATGGATTCAAAAACTACAGGAATAGTAGCATATTTGACATGGATAGGATTATTAATAGCAATATTAGCAGGAGATAAAGAAGGTGCAAAATTCCATGTAAACCAGGCTTTAGTTATATGGTTATTTTCTTTATTGTCAATCATACCATGCATAGGATGGATTTGGGCAATATTTATGTTTGTTTGCTGGATTATGGGATTTATAGCAGCAATTAATCAAGAAGAAAAAGAAGTACCATTAATAGGAAAAATTAGAATTCTAAAATAAAAATACGCCAAAATTTTTAAATGAATTGTCCAGCTCAATATGAGTTGGATTTATTTTATATATAAAGGAATGAACAAAGATGAAGAAACAACAATCTTTAAATGATTATGTATATATATCAGTAATCATTACTATTTCTATAATGATAGTGTTTTATATTATATATTTAGTCATTGGAAAACCAGATATATTTCATTGCTTAATTTATGATAAATTTGGCATATATTGTCCAGGTTGTGGATGTACAAGAGCATTAACTTATCTATTTCAAGGTGATATACTAAAATCATTATATTATAATCCAACAGTTTTATATACAGTGATAGTATTAACTATTTACATATCTACAACTACAATGGCTAAATTATTAAAAAAGAATGATTCAAAATATGTGTTAAAATATAAGCCAGTATTAATTTATATAGGCATATTTATATTGATTGGTACATGTATTGTGAAAAATTTATTAAAACTTATTTGAATAGAAAAGAATTTAACAGAAAAATATTTCACCAAGTTTGTTATTTCTCAAAAAAAGTAAGCGAAAAAATGTTTGAAAAATATTTTAGGTTCTATTGACTTTTGATATTGAAAATTATATAATTGGACAAGAAAATAGGAGAGAGCAGAATGTGCTAATAAAATAAAAACACATCTCTGCTTGACCGGTGGAAGATGTGTTTTTACATATAAAATCGACAACCACATTTTGTGGCTCTTTTATTTTCTATAATTATTATAATATAAAAAATAATGATTATCAATGAGAAGAGGAGTAAAAATACATGCAAGAAATATTAAAAGGATTAAATGATAAACAATATGAAGCAGTCGTAAACACAGAAGGGCCATGCTTAGTCATTGCAGGAGCCGGAAGTGGGAAAACAAAAGTATTAACACATAAAATTGCGTATTTAATAGGAGAAAAAGGTGCAAAACCATGGGATATATTAGCAATTACCTTTACCAATAAAGCTGCAAATGAAATGAAAGAAAGAATTGCAAATCTAGTAGGAGATGACGCAAAAGATATTTGGATGGGAACATTCCACTCTATTTGTGTTAGAATTTTAAGAAGATTTATCGATAGAATTGGATTTGATTCTTCATTTATCATATTTGATACATCAGACCAAAGAACATTGGTAAAAAATTGTATGAAAGATTTAGCAATAGATGATAAATTGTTTAATGATAGAAGTGTACTATCTGAAATTAGTAATGCAAAAAATGAAATGTTAGAACCAGAACAATATACGGCAAGAGCGAATTCTGACTTCCGAAAAGAAAAAATAGCTACTGTTTATGAATTATATCAAAAACGATTAAAAGAAAATAATGCCATTGATTTTGATGATATTATTAATTACACAATAAAAATATTAATGGAAAATCCAGATGTTTTGGATTATTATTCAAATAAATTTAAATATGTATTAGTAGATGAGTACCAAGATACAAATAAAGCACAATTTACATTAGTTACATTATTAGCATCTAAAAACGGAAATATTACGGTTGTAGGAGATAATGACCAAGGAATATATAGTTTTAGAGGAGCAGATATTTCTAACATATTAAATTTCGAAAGAGATTTTCCTGGAACCAAAATTATTAAATTAGAGCAAAATTATAGGTGTACAGGAAATATCTTAAAAGCTGCTAATAGTGTTATCAAAAATAATGAGGTCAAATACAAAAAAGAATTATGGACACAAAATGAAGAAGGTAATCTTCCAAAAGTGTATCAAGCAGATAATGAATATGATGAAGCAACCTATATTGTGACACAAATAGAACATTTAAAAAGAGAAGAATATTATAAATATTCCGATTTTGCTATTTTATATAGAATGAATACCCAATCAAGAGCAATAGAGGATATTTTGAGAAGAGAAAATGTACCATATAAAATTGTTGGCGGTTTAAAATTCTATGAAAGAAAAGAAATTAAAGATATTATTGCCTATTTACGATTGATTCAAAATAGTGCAGATAACTTAAGTTTAAAAAGAATTATTAATGAACCTAAAAGAGGAATTGGAAAGACAAGCTTAGATAAAGTAGAAGCTTTGGCAGAGCAAAACGAAACTTCTATGTATGAAGTCATTAAACATGCTGATCAATATGGATTAAATAGAGTATACTTAAATTCTAGAGAATTTATAAATGTAATAGAAGAATTAAAAGACAAAAAAGCTCAACTCGTGATATCAGAATTAATCAAAACAACTTTAAAGAAAACAGGATATACCAAAGCATTAGAAGAGGAAAATACCATAGAAGCAGAAAACAGAATTGAAAACTTAGAGGAATTTTTAACAGTTGCGATAGAATTTGAAGAAGAATATGCAGAAAATTCATTGAGTCAATTCTTAGAAGGAATTACTTTATCATCTGATATTGATAATGTAGAAGAAGACGAGGATTCTGTAACATTGATGACATTACATAGTGCAAAAGGATTAGAGTTCCCAGTTGTATTTCTTGTGGGAATGGAAGAAGGAATTTTCCCTGGGTATAAATCTATTTCAGAACCAAAAGAACTTGAAGAAGAAAGACGTTTGTGTTATGTAGGAATCACAAGAGCAAAAGAACATCTATATTTAACTTGTAGTAAACAAAGAACAATTTTTGGTTCAACAAGTTATAACCCTGTATCTAGATTTTTAAAAGAAATACCAGAAGATTTATTAGAAGGATATAAAGAAGCATTCGGAGAAGAAGACAATAATAAAAACCAAATGTTTAAAGATTCAAATTATACATGGACATATGGAAGTAAAGATAATGGAACAATCAAGACTTATAAAATAAATGAAAAAGAGTCTGTTGGCGTTGGTGCATCTGCTAAAACAGGTCAAACAAATTCTGTAGGATTTGCATTTAGAACAGCAGAAAGCTTCTTAAACAATTTAGGAAAAAAAGCAGCATCTAATAACCAAGTAGACTTATCAAAATATGAAGCAGGTGTTAGAGTATATCACAAAAAATTTGGAGAAGGTACAATCAATAAGGTAGAACCTGAAGGAGAAGATTTAAAAGTAGATATCAGCTTTGATAAAGTAGGACATAAACGATTAATGGCCAAATATGCAAATTTAGAAATCATCTAAAATGTCCTTTTGGGGACGTTTCTGTTTGGGACATTTTTATATTTTATGAATTTGTGTTTGTCAAATATAAAAAAGATAATTGTAGATAAAAATAACTTTTACATGAAGTAGCATGTGAAAGTTATTTTTTTGAATAAAATTGATAAAAATGGAAATAATGAAAAAAGAAATCAAAAAGAAAGGAATGATTAAAAATGGCAGACTTAAATCAAATGGAATTACAACATTTAAGACATCTTATTGGAGCACATGAAACAGCATATCAAAAATTAAACACATACTCTTCACAAGCAGTAGACCCACAAATTAAACAACTTTTTACAAAATCTGCTCAAGATGCTTTAAATACAAAACAAAAATTAATGACATTTTTAAATAATTAAGGAGGATTTTATGGACGAGAAAACAATGGTAAATGATATTTTAGCTGGTGTAAAATCAGATTTAACAGCATATCAAACAGCAATATCAGAAGCTGAAAATATGCAATTAAGACAAACTTTCCAACAAATCAGAAATAATGATGAAAGTTTTCAATATGAACTTTTTAAAATTGCACAATCTAAAGGATATTATATTCCAGCACAAAAAGCTACTGTAACAGAAGTGAATACAGTAAAGACAGAATTACAATAGGGACAATAGGGACGTGCCAAAATGGACAAAAAATGTCCATTTTGACACGTCCCCAAAAAACGATTTGAAAAAGAGAGAAAAAATGAAAAAAACAAAGCATTTATAAAAAAATAGAAAAAAACTTACGGAAATTAGACTTTTTATATCTTGCAAAAAAAATAATATTACAATATGATTACATTATCATATACAAAGGAGATAATGTAATGTTTAAAAAGGTATTGGTTCATGCAAGACGAGGAGTAAAACTCATAATTCTTTTTATGATTGCAATATTTTTAATTATTGGAGCAGTTGCATTTTTATATAAACCAACATATAGTGTATATATAAATGGACAACAAGTAGGGTATACAGCAAATAAATCTGATTTACAACATAGAATAAACGAGTATGTGGACCATGGAGATGGAACAAATGAAAATGTAGCTTTTGTGCAAGTAGATCAATTACCAGAATATAAATTATGCTTATTAAAAAGAAATATTGTGACAAATGATGAAGAAATCTATAATAAAGTGACAGAACAAGGAATTCCATATTATCGATATTATGCGATATTAGAAGAACAAGAAGAAAAATATTATGTATCTTCATTCGAAGAAGCAGAAAATGTAGTAAATACATTAAAAGATAAGAATAGTGAAAATATAGATAAAATTTCCATTTTAGAAAAATATGAAACAGGTATAAAAGATTTAGTTTCAGTAGATGAGGTAGTATCTAAATTATATGTAGAGAAGAAAAAAGAAGTAAGGGTAGCACAAAATACTTCTTCGAGAGCATCAGCAGGATATGTGAATACCAATACAACAACTTCGAGTAGGAAAACATCATTAGGGATTTCATTAATTAGACCAATTTCCGGAACCATTACTTCTAGATTTGGAGCAAGAAGTAGTATTAGAAGCTCTGCACATACTGGATTAGATATATCAGCACCAACAGGAACTCCAATTAAAGCAGCGGCTTCTGGAACTGTTACGTTTGCTGGATGGAAAGGTTCTTATGGATATATGTTAGTGATATCTCATGGAAGTGGGGTTCAAACATATTATGCACACTGTAATAAACTATATGCTTCAGTTGGACAAACTGTTTCACAGGGAGAAACTATTGCAGCCGTAGGATCAACAGGAAATTCAACAGGACCACATTTGCATTTGGAAGTTAGAGTAAACGGAGTAGCATATAACCCACAGAATTATGTATATTAAAACAAACAATCCACAGTTTATGCGTAAACTGTGGATTAATTTAATAAAAAAGATTGTAATATATATTACAATCTTTAAATTTGTTTATGATAAAAAATACTTAATTCCAGTTTCAATCGCATTTCGTTTCATAATAGCTTTTCCGTGTTCTAACAATTTCATTTTAAAGGTTTCAGAATGAGAAGCCAAGCTTGCAAATTCAGAAATTGTTGAGTAAAAAATATGAATATATACAGATTCTGTGTTTATGTTAGAAAGTATTAGGTAATATGTATCATTAAATAAATACAAAGCAATGTTTTTTGCTAATTGTTTTGATTGACATGCTGTATTATGAATAGCCGTACAAAACTCACAAAATTCTTCAAAACTAGAAAATTGATAAATAGAAGTGGTACTTTTAGGATTTACATGTTTTATTTTCTTTTTTGGTGTTACTTTTAGTTTATTTGGTGGTGTTGTAGGTTTTTCTACATATTTTGTAATCGTAAACACAAAAAGACCATCAGAAGAAGAAAAAGCTTCTACAAGAAGTTTATATCCTTCTGTATAAAATCCAACTTCTTTTTCTGCTTTTAAAAGCATTTCTAAAAATAATTTCTGAGATTCTATTGGTTTTTCCATAATCGTTTGATAGTCCAAATTATTATTCTTTAAATCTTCTGAATTTACAATGACGCGAATCTTATTTTCAGTCAATTTTTCAATTTTCATATATAATAAAAGCCCCCTTAAAACCTATTAAGTATATTATACTACTATTATTATTATATTTAAATAGATAATTTTTGGTAATAAAAATTTAAATATTAAACAATATACCATATAAATATGAAAAAAGTAAAGGTTTTTACTTGAAAAAAATGTTAAATCAATATATAATACCAATATGTGAAAAAATAAATAGCCGTAAGAAGTAAAGGCTAATTTGGAGGTATAAAAAATGGCGACAAAAGATAAAAATATATGGATATTATTAGTGTTTATCTTATCAGGGTTAGTAGTAGGGGGACTATTAGGACAACTTGCATCTAATGTGGACTGGCTATGGTGGCTTTCATATAGTCAAACATTTGGATTACAAGACCCGATTGTTCTAGACTTAAGTGTTGTGACTATCACATTTGCATTAATGTTTAGAATCAGTGTAGCAAGTATTATAGGAATGTTATTGGCGATATTGATTTATAAAAAAATATAAAATTTAAATATAGGGGCAAAATATGAATCAAGAAAGGAAGGATATTTTGTCTATTAAAATAAAACAATTACCAGAAACAGAACGACCTTATGAAAAAATGGAACTATATGGAGAAACAGCATTATCAAATGCAGAATTATTGGCAATTATTATAAAAACAGGAACAAAAGAAGAATCTTCAGTGATAATTGCTCAAAAGTTATTAAGTATAAATTCCAATTTAAAAAATAATTTGGATTTTTTAAAAGAAATGACAATAGAGGAATTCATGCAAATAAAAGGAATTGGGAAAGTAAAAGCCATTCAATTAAAAGCAGTAGGTGAATTGGCGAAAAGAATGTCAACACCATTGAATTATCAAAAAATAAAAATCAAAAAACCAGAAGATATTGCAAGATTACTGATGGAAGAAATGCGATTAGAAAAACAAGAACATGTAAAACTAATTATTTTGAATAATAAAAATGAAATTGTAAAAATAAAAAAAATAGCACAAGGTGGGATTAATTCGGTTAATATGTCAATGAGAGAAATTTTAGTCGAGCCAATCAAAATGCAAGCACCTAAAATGATTTTAATGCATAATCATCCAAGTGGTGATTCCACACCTAGTAAAGCAGATATCAAAATAACAGAAAGGCTTTTTGAAGTAGCACAACTATTTGATATAGAATTGTTAGACCACATTGTGATAGGAAATGGTAATTTTACAAGTATTATGTCAAAAATAGTAACGAAAGATGGAGAAATTTGAGTTTGTGAAAGGAACGTAAAGATTATGAAATTTTTTACATTTGGATCAAAAGATATTGGGATTGATTTAGGAACTGCAAATATCTTAGTAACATTAAAAGGAAAAGGTATTGTTCTAAAAGAACCATCAGTAGTAGCCATTGATAGAAAAACAGGAAATATTATGGCAACTGGAACAGAAGCAAAAGATATGCTTGGAAGAACACCTGACCAAATTAAAGCAGTAAGACCATTAAAAGATGGCGTTATTGCAGACTTTACTGCAACACAATTAATGCTTAAAAATTTAATTGGAAAAGTAGGAAAACGATATAATATTGGAAAGCCAAGAGTAGTTGTTGGCGTACCATCTGGAATTACGGAAGTAGAAGAAAGAGCAGTAGAAGAATCTGTTATCCAAGCAGGAGCAAAAGAAGTATATTTAATAGAGGAGCCAATGGCAGCAGCAATTGGAGCTTCATTAGATGTAGGCGAACCAAGTGGAAGTATTATTGTTGATATTGGTGGTGGGACTACAGAAGTTGCTGTTATCTCATTAGGAGGAATCGTTGTTAGCCATTCTTTACGTATTGCTGGAGATGAATTGGATGAGGATATTGTAAACTATATAAAAAGAGAAATGAACTTAGCTATTGGTGATACAACAGGAGAGCGAATAAAAATGCAAATCGGATGTGCAATGCCACTTATGACAGAAATGTCAATGGAAATAAGAGGAAGAGACTTAACAGATGGGTTACCTAGAAATGTTACGGTAACTTCTACACAAATAGAAGAAGCGATGAAAGAGTCAATTCAAAAAATTGTAGAAATTGTAAAAATCACATTAGAGAAAACACCACCAGAATTAGCATCAGATATTATGGAAAAAGGTATTGTGCTAGCAGGTGGAGGCGCGTTGATTAAAAATTTAGACAAGTTATTAAGTATAGAAACTGGTATGCCAGTATATATAGCAGAAGAACCATTAGACTGTGTTGTTAGAGGAACTGGTAAAACATTAGAAGATTTGGAAAGATTAAGGACAGTATTAATTAATGCGAGAAGAAGAAAATAGAATGATAGGAGTAGAAAATGTATAAAAATAAAAAAGCGGAAATAGCAGGAATTGTTATAACCATTATTATTTTAATTTTAATTGTTGTACTTTCAAATGTAGATAGTGGAGCTTCATTTATTGAAAATGCGGCGAGTAAATTAGTCATGCCAGTGCAAAATGGATTAACCTATTTGAAAAACAAGATTAGTGGAAACAGTACATTTTTTACAGATATCAATAATCTAAAAGAAGAAAATGAAGAATTGAGCCAAAAAAATAGTGAATTAGAACAATCGTTAAGAGAATTAGAAAGTATAAGATCTGAAAATGAAACTTTAAAAGAATATTTGGGATTAACAGAAAAATATGGTGAATACAGTACAGTACCAGCATATATCATTAATAAAGATATTAGTAATTACTCAAAAACGATTGTGATTAATGTGGGAAGTGATGATGGTATAAAAGAAAATATGACGGTTATTGCTGACCAAGGACTAGTGGGACATGTTATTTCTGTAACGAGTGACACGGCAAAAGTAAGAACAATTGTTGATACGTCAAGTTCTGTTAGTTGTTTATTAAGTACAACAGATGAAAGTATTGTATGTAAAGGAACCTTAGAAGAAGAATCTGCTTTAAGAGCTATGTATATACCAGATGATGATGGAATTATACAAGGTGATAGTGTAGAAACTTCTGGATTAGGTGGAATATATCCAAAGGGAATTCATGTAGGAAGTATAAAAAGAGTTGTCAATACACAAAATGCAACAGATAGATATGCGATTGTAGAAACAGCAGTAGATTTTGACAAGTTGGATACAGTGCTAGTGATAACAAATCAATAGAGAGGTGAAATCTTTGAAAAAATTTATAATGAATATATTAATCATATTAACTGCATTTATTATATATTTTTTACAAGCAAATTTTTTTAATTGGTTTACAATCTCTGGGGTTATGCCTAGCTTATTTGTCATATTTGTTTTATTTATAGGATTATTTTCTAACAGAATAACAGGTGTGGTATATGGAGTGGCAATCGGTGGAATTTTAGATTTAGTAATTGGTACACAAATCGGAATTCATGCAATTGGATTAGGAATTATTGGCTTTTTGGCAGCTACTTTTGATAAGAATTTTTCAAAAGATAGCAGAGCAACAATTATGTTTATGGTATTAGGTGCTACATTGATTTATGAAATGATTGTTTATATATTGAATTATGTGGTATTTTCTACCAATTTAGAGATTATGAATTTTATTCGAATTTTGGCTATTGAGATTATATATAATTTAATCCTTGTTATTATCTTATATCCATTAATGCAGAAGTTTGGATATGCGATTGAAAATGAATATAAGGGGAATAAAATTTTAACAAGATATTTCTAATGACTAATCTAAGTTAAATTATTTTATTTTTTATACCTTGTGTGTCGCAACCTAAGAAATAAATCATTGTAGGTTGCTCCAATCGCACTCGCTTTGCTCGTTTGGTCGCTTACGCGGTATCGAAAATAAAATAATTTAACTTAAATAATATTTATTATAAATACCTTGTTAAAAGTAAGAAATAGGAAGAGGTGAAGCCTTGAAGGGACTAAATTTTAAGAGAACAAAGAAAAAAGCAAGAAGCAATTTAAATTTGCGATTTAATGTTTTGACTGTACTTACATATATTATTGGAATTGTTTTAATTATTCAATTATTTAATTTGCAGATTGTACATGGAGCAGAATATAGAGAAGAATCAAACACAAGACTTACCAGAGAAACCACACTAGAAGCTGCAAGAGGTGAAATCTTAGATAGAACAGGAACAGCATTGGTTACGAATTCTACAAAATTTAGTGTAGAATTATATAAAACCAAAATTGATGATAATGAATTAAATCAATCTATTTTAAATATTGTGAATCTATTAGAAAAATATCAAGTGGAATATGTAGATTCTTTTCCAATATCGATAGATCCATTCCAATTTACAATCAGTGACGAAACATTAGTAAATTGGAAAGAAAACTATGATTTAGATGAGAACATATCAGCAGAAGAGGCTTTTTATGATTTTAAAGAGCGATATGAAATTGAACATACGGATATAACAGAAATTAGAAAAATTATAGCAATCCGATATGAAATAACGACAACAGGATATAGTAGTACAAGAGCATTGACAATTGCAGAGGATATTCCAAGAGAAGCGGTAGCAGAATTTTCAGAAAGTAGTGATAAATTTCCAGGAATTAATATTGTAACAGAACCTGTGAGAGAATATACTTCTGAAACACTTGCATCTCATATCTTAGGATATGCATCAACGATTAGTGCAGAAGAATATGCAACAAGAAAAGAAACTTATGGCCAAAATGATATTATAGGAAAAACAGGAATTGAATATGTTTTTGAGGAATATTTAAAAGGACAAGATGGAACAAAGCAAATTGATATGGCTGTTGATGGAACGATAACATCAGAATATACATCAGAAGAGGCGATTGCAGGAAGTGATGTTGTATTAACCATAGATTCTAATTTACAACAGGTTACAGAGCAGGCATTAGAAGCTAATATCAAAAAAATTGATTCTGGAGGATTTGGAAGAGCCTATAATACAAATGCAGGTAGTTGTGTAGTTATGAATGTCAAAACAGGCGAGATTTTGGCAATGGCAAGTTATCCAAATTATAATCCAGCAGATTTTGTGGGCGGTATTAGTACAGATAAGTGGAATCAATATAATACAGATTCAGCAAAGCCATTAATGAATAAAGCAGTTCAAAATTCATATGAACCAGGTTCTATTTTTAAAATGGTAACAGCAATTGCTGGGTTAGAATCAGGAGTTATCACAACTACAGAGAAGATTAATGATGTAGGTGAATATAGAAAATATGGAGAAGAATGGCCATGTTGGTATTATACAGATTATCATAGAGGACATGGATATTTAAATGTTTCACAAGCGATAGAAAGATCATGTAACTATTTCTTTTATGAAACTGGTGATAGAATGGGAATTGAAACCCTTGCTAAATATGCGAGATATTTTGGGTTAGGACAAAAAACAGGTGTAGAATTACCAAGTGAGGCATCAGGTGCAATGGCAACACCAGAATATGCTGAAACAGTAGGTGTTACATGGACAAAAGGACAAACGATTAATGCTTCTATAGGACAAGGATTAGATAATTTTAGTCCTCTACAAATGGCTAAATATATTAGTATGTTAGCAAATGGTGGGAATGATATAGATGTAACAATTATAAAGAGTATTATTAAACCAGATGGAACAGAGGCTTCAAGAGAAGAAATTAACAATTTTGTAAATCAAAAATTAGGACTAACAGAAGAGGAAGAAAGTGAAGAGGTAACAATCAGTCAAGAAACAATGAATGCTGTATTAGAAGGAATGCGTTCTGTTACAACAGATGAAACAGGAACAGCATATTCTAGATTCCAGGACTTTGGTATTGCAGTAGGAGGAAAAACAGGTTCTGCTGAATCTCGAGATGCTAATGGAAATGAGATTGTTAATGCATGGTTTGCAGGTTTTGCACCATATGATGACCCAGAAATTGCAGTTGTGGTTATGGTAGAAAATGGTGGACATGGTAATTATACAGCAGAGGCAGTGGTGGAAATTATGCAAGAATATTTTGGAATGAATACACAAGAAGTACAAGAGGATATGAGTGCTGTGAATTATAATCAATCTTTGAGATGATTGAAAAATAATTAAAGGAAGGATGTAAAAATGAGAAATTGTGTGAGTATTAATTTAAGAAAAAATGAAATTGTCATTAAAATTAGTGACAATGCAGAACAAAAAGATATTATAGATAATTTAAGAAAAAAACTTCCTGAGTTGAAAAAAATGTATAAAAATGAAAAAACACCGATTACAGTTACAGGGAAAATCTTAAAAAATAAAGAAATAGATGAAATACAAGAATTAATAAAACGCAATATTGATGTAGAAATTGATTTCGATATGCCAAAATCCTTAGGACTTTCAAGTATTACAAGAACATTTAACAAAGAAATTGCGATATCTGAAACCAAATTTCATAGAGGTTCTTTGCGTTCAGGGCAAAAAATGGAGTCAGAAGGAAGCTTAGTTATTCTAGGAGATGTCAATTCTGGAGCAGAAGTGATGGCTTCTGATAATATTGTTGTCTTAGGTGCCCTAAGGGGGTTAGCACATGCAGGAGCAAAAGGAAATAAACAAGCCATTATTTCTGCAGGGGTTTTAGATACAGTGCAAATTCGAATTGCCAATGTCATAAAAGAGATTGATAGAGATGAGGAGCCATTACATAAACAAGCTTATGTAAGTATTATTAATGATGAAATTGTGATAGAGTGATGAAAATAATAAAATATGTTTGAGTCTGAATACTAACAATGTTAACCAACTAACAATAAAATTAATAATATAAACAACATATCATCTTTTACATCTTCTTTATAAAGGAAAAATAACAAAGACAAGATAATTAAATCGTCTAAGTATAATTTTCGTCCAGAAATTTCTAACACAGGTTCTTCTTTATTAGAAAAACCATTGGTGTTAATAAAAATAGGACCGATATTATAATACTTAGATGATTTTTTTTCATGTATTTTTTCTTTATCTTGATGGGGAGTGTCTCCAATTCTTCTTATTTCCGTATGCATAGAGGGATTATCATTTTGTGTTTCTTGCTTATCCATCGGCATAGAATTTGGTGTATAATAATAATTTCTTGGATAATTACGAGAATAAGGGGAAAAAGGAGACCTAAAAAAGGGCATATGATTAATCACTAGAATTCTCCTTACCATTATTTTGATTAAATAATTCAATTAAATTTGCCATGTTTAGTAAATTAGAATACTGGTCTAATTTACTCTTTTTTTCATCTCGTAGATAGGGTTTTAATGATTGTAATAAATTTGATCTCGGGTCAGAAGTGTGATTCATTTTTTCCATGATAGATTTCATTCTCATCATTGTATTCATATCAATTTTACTAAAGTCAAAGGTAGAATTGTTCGAATTATTAGAATTATCAGTTGTTTCAGCATTTATGCCATCTGTATTTGTTTTTTCGTTAGAAATTGTGTTTCCATTCATCATTGTAGAAAAATTTTTCAAGGCATCAGGCGGAATCTGAGAAAGTAAATCATTCAAATTCCCGTTATTTAGCATAGAATTGACCTTATCTATTGTTTGTTTATCAATATTAAAATTATCCAAAATAACCACCTCATAAAATATATATTCAAAATATAAAATTCTATGTAATATACTATGTCGCATAAAGAAAAAATGTAACAATTCTGGAATAGATTATTGAAAAGGGGACATAATTTTATCCTATTTACTAAAATTACATAAAAAGTTAAAAAAAGTAAAAAAATGCACTAAAAATGTTGAAAAATCAACAAAAAAAGGGTATAATAAATAATAGGTATAATTATAAAATATATAATGTTGAAAGTGTGATTAAAAACAAATTTAATTTCAGGGAGGTAACCATATGAAAAATAAGATTTTTAAAATTAGTGTAGTTATTTTATTAATCATGACACTAACTATGACTAATTTTATATTTTTGGGTTCAAGTCTTATCAGCTATGCAGCAGATGCAATTAGTACGAACCATAAAAATATAGAATTTGATGCCTATTTCAAAGATAGTAATGGGCAAAAAACAACAACATTAGAAAGAACAGCAGATATGCAAGAAATTTCTTTGTATTTGGCTATTAATGTCAATACAGAAGGATTTTTTGTGGGACAAGTAGAATTACAAAATGCGAACTTCAATATTGTAAGTTCTGAAAGTGAATTTGTAAGTAGTGTTTCAGAAAATACAATTCATTTGAATCAATTAGATGTAGGAACAAGTGCAGAAATAGAAGTAAAAGTAAAACCAATTGATGATGAAGTTATGAATATAAATATGTTAGACTGTCAAAGTGAATTAGTATTAACAGGTATTTATAGAGATAACACAGAAAAAGACATAGATATTGATGCGACAAGAACAGTCAGCATGAAATTAGTAGAAGCAAATTCAAATGATAGTGTAAAAAATGAAATAGAAGTTATCACCAATAAATTAATAAAAGTATCTGGTGAGGATAAACGAGTTATACAATTATCATTACATATGGGATTAAATGACAATAATTATCCAATGAAAGAAATTTATACAAGGATAAATGTGCCAGAAATTAATGGAACATCACCAGAAGTAATGAGAGATGTTCATCTAAACACAATGTCAGCATTTGATTATAAATATGAGAATGGATATGTGGAAATAACATTAACAAATGACGCAACACAAAATAATGATATCTTGTGGAGAAAACAAGGTGAAGAAAATGTTATTTTGACATATGTTTATGATGCAGATGTGGAATTAGACAATGTAGAAGTTACTTCAGAAGAAAGTGTTACTTTGCAAAATGATAAAGTATTAACATCAAATGCCGGAAAAGTTACATTATCTAATGAAGAAATTGATTCTACAATAGAAGTAACAACCAGAAATTCTGAAGAAAGTATCTATAAAGGAAAACTATATTCAGGTATAGATAAACAATATGCTAGTCAAACTGTATTAGATGTAAACCTAGCCAATATAGAAGAATATATATCTATAAGAGAAGAAGCAAGTAGATATGTACTTACTGATGGAGAAGCAGATAGCAATATATATTACAATAGAACTGCTATTACTAAAAAAGATTTTGATGCTATATTTGGTAAAGATGGAAGAATTGAAATTTATAATGAAAATAATGAATTACTAGCAACGATAACAAGTGATACAGAAATAGATGACAATGGAAATATTGTTATTGATTATACAGGTAGAGAACCTAAAGGAATAGAAATAAGAACTTCTAGACCAGTTACAGAAGGAAGTATAACTTTTACACATGCAAAAACAATTAGTGCATCAGATATCAATACTGTAAAAGCAGCAAATAGTATAGCAACTAGAGTTGTATATGGATATAACAATTATAGTGAAGAAGAATTAGCAATAAAAGGAGAAACATATACAACAGGTATAGAAGCAGAAACAGAAATGAGAATGGCACTTAATGAAACAACAACAGAGGCAAAATTAGAAATTAGTAGAAATACACTATCAACCATTGTAGCAAATGATATTGAAATGAAATTAATCTTAAAGACAGATGAAGAATCAAAAGATTTATATAGAAATCCAACCTTTACAATTGAATTACCAGAACAAGTTGAAAGTGTACAAATTAATAGTATTAATGTATTATATGAAGAAGAATTAACAATTGCTAATTATGCAGTTGATGGAAGATATATTACAATTCAAATGGTTGGAGAACAAACTGCATATAAATCACAATCAGTAGAAGGGGCAAATATTATTATTAATGCAACAATTAATGTTAATAGAACTTCTATTGCAAAACCTGAATCAATCAATGTAACTTATACAAACGAAAAAGCAAATGCTTATCCAAATAATGAAAGCATTGGTAGAATTTCTCAAGAAATAAAAGTAGTAGCACCAAAAGATGTAACAGTTATTAACAGTATAGAAGCATTAGATGTAGAAACCATCGGTGAAGAAGAAACAACAAGTGTTAGCTTGCAAAGAGGAACAGATGCTAGACAAATGGAAGTTAGCTTTGAAATTATTAATAACAATGAAGAAAATGTAGATAATGTATCTATGTTAGGAACTTTCCCAACAAGAACAGAGGAAAATAATATAGATATAGCAGTTGTTAATGGCATTAATGTAGAGAATGGAACAGTATATTATACAGAAAATGAAAATGCATCAGCAGATTTGGAAAATGCAGAAAATGGCTGGACAGAAAGTATAACAAATCCAACAGCTGTAAAGAAATATTTAGTTGTGATGGATAATATAGCACAAAGAACTGCTGTTAGTGGGTCATATACAATAGAAGTACCAGAAAATCTAGAATATAACCAAATAGCAACAGAAGGATATGAAGTAAATTATACAAAAGGACAAGCAAGAACTGAAAATACAGTAACAGCAACAGAAATTTCAATGGAAACAGGAATTGGACCAAAAGTAGAAACCAACTTAACTGCAACCGTAGCAGGAGAAGCATTAACAGATGCAAGTACAGTAAAAAATGGAGAAGTTATCAAATACAGAGTACAAGTATCAAATGTTGGTTCAGAAGATGTAAGTAATATTGTTGTAAAAGGAATGATACCAGAAGGAACAATCTTGGTTGAACCAGTGGACAATTATGAATATACAGGCGCTTCATATTATAAAGGAATAGAAACAGACACATTTGAAACAACAATTGAATCTTTACCTGTGGGAGACGTTACTTATGTAGAATATGAGGTAATGGTAAGCTCAAGTTTGGCAGATAAAACTTCAATTGCGAATATGGTAGAAATCAATTATTCAGATGTTGTGCAAGAAACAAATGAAGTCAAAGTTTTATCAGAAAGTGGAACTATAAGAGCAATGGCAAAAAGGGTAACAGACAGAAAAGTAGATTTATATGAATCAGGAACAGTAGCATATTTTGCAATTGTTAAAAATATTACATCTGAAACCTTAAATAATGTAACTGTAAAAACAAATAAATCAGAAAATTTAGAGGTATCAAAATTAAGCTTAATTTCAGGCATGAGTGAAGATGAAGTTTCAGATGATGAATTATATGAAATATCATCAGATGTAGTATATGAAGTAAGTGAAGAAGACTCTGAAAGTGTAGATGACGAAAATATTATAACAGAGACAATAGAATATAGTGATGAAATTAATATAGGAACATTAGAACCTGGAGAATCAAAAGTATTGAGCTATCATATGGTAATTAATAAAATGCCAAATAATACAATAGATACTATCCATTTTTCAGTGGTGGCATCAGATGGACAAAAAGATTATAGATCAAATGTATGGGAAGATAAAGTAAATAGCTTTGATATTGATATGACGATGGAATCAAATACAGAAAGTGAATATGTCAAATCTGGAGACAATATTACCTATAACATTCAAGTAAAAAACACAAGTACATCTGAAACATCTGGATTAGTCATAACAGATGAAATTCCTTCTCAATTAACAATCAATCGTGTGACAGTAGATGGAGAAGAAATAACATTTACAACAAATTATATTGAAGTCAATAAAGAAATCCCAGCAAATGGAGAAATGAACATCGCGATAGAAACAGTTGTTAATTATTCAGATGCTAGAACAGAGGCAGAAACCATAACGAATAGAGCTATTGCAAGTGTTTATGGGGAAGAAATTGCAACAACATCAGATTTGAATCACATAATAGAAGCAGATGTCATAGATAATCCAAATAACCCAGAAGATCCAAATAGTCCAGAAGATCCTAATAACCCAGATAATCCAAATGGAGATATAGCAAATGGAGACAAAATGATAAGTGGTTTAGCATGGTATGATGAAAATAGTAATGGTAGAAAAGATGACGAAGAACCAACATTACAAAACATAACAGTAAGATTATTAAATGTAAATACAAATCAATTGGTTAGAGATGCTGAAGGCGATATATTAGAAACAACAACAAACCAAAATGGAATGTATGTTCTTGATAATATTGCAACTGGACAATACATTGCTATATTTGAATATGATGCAGGACAATATTCACTAACCACATATAAAGCAGAAGGTATTAATGAAACAGAAAACTCTGATGCTAGATTAAATGAATTATTAATTGGAAATGAAAGACAAGAAGTTGCATCTACAGATATTATTCAAATAAATGCACAGAATATATCAGATATCAATATTGGTTTAATAGAATTACAAAACTTTGATTTGAAATTAGATAAATATATTAGTAGAATATTGGTTCAAAATTCTGCGGGAACAACAACGAGGGAATATAATAATGTAACAACAGCGAAAGTAGAATTAGATGCAAAACAAATGAATGGCTCAAATGTTATTATTGAATACAATATTGTGGTAACAAATGTTGGAGAAGTAGCAGGATATGCAAGAAACATTGTAGATTATCTACCAAGTGATTTAGAGTTTAGCTCAGAAATGAACAAAGATTGGTATGAAAGAGATAATGCATTATATACAACTGCATTAGGAAATGACATTATTAATCCAGGAGAATCAAGAACAGTAACATTAACTTTAACAAAAACTATGGGAGAAGATAACTTAGTAACAAGAAATAATGCAGAAATTTATGAGGCATATAATAATTTAGGATTAGAAGATAGTAATTCAACACCAGGTAATAAAGCAAGCGGTGAAAATGATATAGGTTCAGCAGATGTGATTGTTAGTATAAGAACAGGTGGAGTCATTTACATGACAATTGGTGTAATCATTGCAATCATAGTATTAGCCGGACTTGCTACAGGAATGATTGTAAAAAGAAAAAATGCGAAAGAGGAAAATTAGGAAAGAAAGGAGGTAAAGAAATGAGTAAAGTAAAAAAACTACTAATTGGGATAATTGTAATGGCATTTGCTATATTAGCATTTACGAATATAGCAAATGCAGCATATAGTGTAGGACAAACAGTAAAAATAAATTATACAGATTATATAAATGATGATAATTTATTTTGTGTAGAGCATCATCAAAGTTTAAGAAATAATAAAGTAACCTATAAAGTAATTTCTCAAGTCAATATAGAAGGAAATGTATCAACAGACCATGAAGGAAAAAGTATAGAAAGTTGGCATAATGCAAAACTTGCTTACATATTATCATCAACAGATAATGGAAGTAGTAAAAGTAGTAGTCCAGTACAAAATGCTATATGGAATTATATGTATACTTGGATGAAAAATGTAGGACAATATCATGCAGGATTATATCTGGGATTTGTAAACAATGTACATGGAAACAGTTCTTATTTAGATACAGCAGGTTCAGATTATGCAAATGAAATAACGAATTTGGAATTAGTTGATAACACAAACAAGGATGCGATTAAGGTACAATCAGATGGAGACTATATAAAAGTAGGACCATTTAATTGGAGCTTTTCAGGGAAGTTAACTAATATAGAAGTCAAAGATCAAGATGGAAATGCAATTAGTGGAATAACTTTTAGTACATATTCAGGAACAACATCAAATACAATTAGTGTTGGAGATATAAAATCAGGAAAAGATTTCTATATTTCAATACCAATGAGTAGTGGTATCAGTAGAATTACAACAATTTCAGCAAGTGGTAGTGTAGAGACAAAAGGTGTAAAAGTGTGGTTTTTAGAATCACAAAGTGGAGCCAAATATCAAAACTTGATTTCAAGAGAACCATATACAGGAACATATGATTATGAAGCAGATTTTGATTACAACATTGATTTATTAGGAAACTTAAAAGTCATTAAAGTAAATGAAGATAATCATGAAATCAAATTACAAGGTGTTGGTTTCAAAATCCAAAATAAAGAATCAGGATTATATGTACATGAAGATGCTAATGGAACAATAACATATGTAGAAGAAAGCCAAGCAACAGAATTTGTAACAGATGAAAATGGAGAAATCTTAATAGAGAACTTGATTGTAGGAACTTATATAGCATATGAAACACAAAATCCAAATTATGGTTATGAATTTATATCAGAGGGAGTAGAAGGTACAGTAATTGTAGATAAAACTCAAGATTTTGTGATTGAAAACAAACAAATTTATGTTAAACTTTCTGGATATGTATGGCTAGATAAACAATCAGGAAAAGAATCAGAAAGAAATAGCTTATATAGAAATGACTTAAATGATGATGCAGATGAATTATTAGAAGGTGTTATTGTTAGATTAATTGATAGAACGACTGGGGAAACAGTTGCTTCTACAACAACAAAAGAAATTGACTTAGGAGATGACATTATCAGATATTATTTATTTGAAGATGTCTTAATCGAAAATTTAAATAATTACTATATAGAATTTGAATATGATGGATTAACATATACAAATGTAACACCACATATTGATGTGGATAATGGTTCAAAAGCAGCAGAAAATCCAGAAGATAGAGATGCATTTAATAAAGGATTTAGCAGTATCGAAGGTGCCTCTGAAACAACAGGTGTTGCACTAGATGAAAATGGAAATGTAGCACATGAATTAAGTTATCATAAAGATGCAGAGCAACATAGATCAACTTTAATTAATGAAGGTTTACCAGTTGGACAATATCCAATAACTGCTAATACAGATGAAACAGGATATAGTATAGAAGAACAATTTGAATATGGTATGGAAGAAATTCCATATATCAACTTAGGATTATATGAGAGAGAACAACCAGATTTAGCATTAATCAAAGATATGCAAAATGTAAGACTTGCTATTAATGGATATCAACATATTTACGAATATGCGCAAAGATTTGAAAATCTAGAAGAACAAGAAGCAGATGGAGATTATAGTGATACAGCATTTAATGTCGGTGTAAAATTTGCTAGTGAATATGTAGATGATTCTTATACAAGAGCAATTTATAAAGCAGATTATGAATATGTAAATGAAGAAGATAGTAGTAGGGAATTAAAAGTATATGTAACCTATAGAATTGGAGTAATGAATGAATCAAGTAGTTTAATTACACAAGTAAACAATTTAGTAGATTACTTTGATAGCAGATATACAATTGTTGCAGCAGGTACAGGAATTAATGAAGAAGGAATCATTACCGGAAACATGGAATATGACCAAGAAACATATAATGATGAATATTCAAAAGCAATTATCTACACAAATTCAAGAATAGAATCTGGAAAAACAAATGAATTTTACGTACAATTTGAATTAAATAGAGAAGCCGTATTAGAAATTTTAAATGATGGAGAAACACTAGATAATGTTGTAGAAATTAATTCATATTCAACATTTGATGCAAATGGAAGTGTATATGCTGGCGTAGATGTTGACTCTAACCCAGGAAATGCAGTACCAAATGATCTTTCAACATATGAAGATGATACAGATTCAAGTCCATCTTTGAAATTAGAAGTAGCAGATGCAAGAGAAATCACAGGTAAAGTATTCTTAGATTCTACATCAGGAGAATTATTAACAGGAGAAATTAGACAAGGTAGTGGACAATATGAAGAAGGAGAAACTGGAATACCAGGTGTAGAAGTAACATTAACAGAAAATACAGGAACAGGATTAGTATATACAGCAACCACAGATGATAATGGTGATTTCTATATCTCAGATTTCATACCAGGAGATTATACATTAACCTATACTTGGGGAGATGAGACATATACAGTACAAAACTATAAAGGAACAGTATATGACAAAGATAGATATGATGCCAATATGGCAAATAAAGAATGGTATAAAGAAGATGTTGCTACAAGATGGACAGATGCAGTAGATAATTATGATACAAGATTAGCAATTGATGAAGAATTAAGTGAAATTACCAATGCAACAGAGATAACGATTCATAAAATGGATTCTACAACACCAACTATGGGAATTGGTGTAGAATATGACTCAACATATACAGCTTCATCTGGAGACAGGTATGTATATAGAATTGAAAATGTTGATTTTGGTATTGTAGAAAGAGCAAGACAAGAGATATCTCTAAATAAAAGAGTAAGTGCAATGAAAGTTACTTTAGCAAATGGTACAACTTTAGTAGACTTAAAAATAACAGAAGATGGAACATTAGAAGGATTAACTTCAAGTGTAACCTATTTACCACCATCAGAAAATTCAACACCTAAAAATGGAATGATAAGACTTGAAATGGACAATGAATTAATAGAAGGATCAACTTTACAAGTAGAGTATGAAATTAGAGTAGATAATCATAGCGAATTAGACTATATGTCAGAAAACTATTATAAATATGGTATTATAGAAGGAGACATTGTAACGATTACACCATCAGCAATTGTAGATTATCTAGATACAGATTGGAGATTTGACGAAACAGTAAATCCAGATTGGGAAGTTGTACAAAAGGATGATGCTAGATTAGCATTGGCAGAAGAAGTTATTAATTCAGATACGATTGGTAATAGAACAATACTTTATACAGAAGCATTAGCTGGATATGATCTACAACCAACAGAAAGTGCAACTGTCATGTTAAATGTGTCTAAATTATTAAATGCATCACAAGACATTGAATTAGATAATGAAACAGAAATTGTAAAAGTAGATAAACCAGGTGGATCAGAAATACCTTCAATACCAGGTAACTATGTACCAGGTACAGGACCTTCAATAGAATCTGATGACGGTATGGCAGAAATTGTTATTATTACACCAAATACTGGTGAAAACTTAAATTATATAATACCAATAGCTATTGGAGTAGTAGCATTTGTTATTATCGGTGCAGGAATTATCTTGATTAAGAAGAAAGTCTTAAATAAATAATAGACATAAATTAAGAATATGAGATTGGAAAAACTTCCAGTCTCATATTTTTTTTATTAATAAAAAAAGAATATTTTTTACGCAAATAGGGGAAAGAGGAATTTTTTGTTGTAAAAAATAGGAAAATGTCACAAAAATGTAAACAAATCTTAAAAGAATGTTAGGCGAATAGTGAGAAACCATTATCCGTAAGGGGATTCAAGATTTTTTTTGTAATAAAAAAGTAATTGGAAAAATTTAATATTGATTTTTAATTTCGTAAAAGCTAATATAGAATCAGATAAAAAAGTTATTGGAATATGTGAGGGGTTTTTATGAAAGAGAAAGTTTTAAAATTAGTAACAGTAATAGCATTAATCATAGCACTAACATCAATTAATGTGTTATTTTTAGGCTATCATATTGTTGTTGCATTATCAAGTGAATTAGAATCACAAGGAAATCGTACAAATATTGATAATGTTCAATTTGATGCATATTTTAAGGTGGATAATCAAGCAACACATTATCGACAAGCGAATATTAGTGATGAGCAAATGTATTTATACATTAATATAAATGTATTAGACAAAGGTAGTGTGGATAATGCGAAAATCAGAATAAATGATTCTAATTTTAAGATAAAGGATAGTAGTAATTCAAATGAATATGTAAAAAATATTAACACAGATACAAATGAAATTGAATTAAATTCTATCATTTATAATAATCATGTAGAAATTGAAATCCCAATTGAATTTAATAAAGTAGATAATATAAATGCAGACTATTTCTCAAAAGAAACCAACATTACACTTGAAGGAACATATAAAGAGGAAGAAGACGAAGAAGCATTGCAAGGTGATATTGTAACTAGAGTAGAATGGACAGATAATGCAGAAGTTAATATGTCTCAAACGATAGAAAAATGTATTGATTTAGGAGAAAATGGCATATTAATCCAACAACAAATTGCTACAACTGTTGACAATGGTAGTTTACCAAGAGAATCAGAGCAATTTACAATAACTGTTCCAAAGATAGGTGATGCTTTACCAACTTTAATAGATGTATTATTAAATGGAAAAAAATTAGATGAAGGTAATGCTCAATATAATGCAGAAAATGGACAATTACATGTAACAAAAGAAATGGTGATAGACGATGAAGGAAATACGCCATGGGATAATGGTACAGATGAATACAAAATTATATATATGTATGATCAATCTGTAAGAGATAGTTTGACAAATATCACTTTACATACAGAAATGAATAGTAAATTATTTACAAAAGGAAACAATGTAAAAACAGATGAACAACAAATCACATTAGAATTCAAAGGAAATGTTGTAAGTAGTGAAAAAACTGTAACACAAGAATTATACAAAGGATATTTGTATGCAAATTCTGCAAATGAAACCACATATAGAGAAAATAATGTGATTGAAATATCAAATGCAGAAGTTATAGATAGTATTAATGCAAGTACAAACAATTCATATTTTGTAGATGGTGGAGAAAATCCATATGATGCAAATGCCATTGTTTTATATAAAGAAACTTTGATTAACAAGAATCGTTTTCTACAATTATTTGGTAACGATGGATATATCAATGTAAAAGATGCTAGCGGAAATGTGATCAGCACAATCAATAATCAATCTGAAACAGATGAAAGTGGAAATATCCATATTACATATGCACAACCTGTAACAGGAATTACTTTTGAAACTTCAAAACCAGTAGAAGAGGGTCAATTTACAATCCATAATGTAAAATTTATACAAGGAAATACAGGATATGCAAAAAACCAATTAAAAACATTTACAAGATTAAATACGAATGAAGTAATTGTGACAAACTTAGGAACAGATACAATTGAAACTGGAATAAATTTGTTGGATACAACAACAGAAGCAAAATTAGAAATTAGTAATACAAATTTAACAACATTACAAATGAACGAAAATGTACAATTTACTGTTACATTAAAAACAGCATCTGAAAAATATGATTTGTTTAAAAATCCAGTAATTGAATTAACTTTACCAAGTATCATATCAAATATATCTGTTAATTCTGTAAACAAAGTATATGCGGATGAATTTAATATAGAATATGCTAGATTAAGAGATGGAAATAATGGTGAAAAAATTATCCAAATTGCATTATCAGGAGAACAAAGTGACTATTCAAATGAAGTTAATGAATTAGCTATTGTTGTTAATGCTAATATAGAATTTAGTGTATTAACAGCGAGTCAAACATCTAATGTTTTAATGACATATACAAATGAAAATGGAAATGAAGGAAGTTATCAAACATCTGTAGACATTAATATACAATCAAAACCAGGTATGATGATTTATAATAATCTATCAGGATTTAATACAGCAGGAGATTCCATCTATACAATCGATGATAACATTCCAATAGGGGTATTAGATGTAGAAAGTGGAGCAATGACAGCAAAAGTGAATACAGCAATTATTAACAATTATGATATAGAAGTAAAAGACACCGTTATTATAGGAAGAATACCTAAAAAAGGTGTATATGATGGAACAGTAGATACAACATTAGTTAGTAATCTTCATACAAATTTTAGTGGTGTAGAAATCTTATATTCAGCAAATGCAACAGCTACACAAGATGATGGTTCATGGAGTACAGATGCTACTAATGCAGCTTCATATATGATAAAACTAGATAGTATGGCACCAGGTCAAGCGATTGCTATGCAATATGAAGTGATCATACCAGAAAATGTAGGATATGGACAAAGTATATTTGCACAAACGGATGTGATATATACTTATTTAGGGAATCCTAATACACAAACTTCTACAATAGGAGCTAAATCTGAAAATGTGATTACCAATAATATTTTAGCATTAGCAAGCACGATGCAAACAGAACAAGATGGATTAGGAATTGCTATATCTGCTGTATCTGGTGGAAGTGAATTAGAAGAGGGAACACCTGTATATGAAGGACAAATGATTACTTATACAATGCAAATAACCAATCATACAGGAGCAGATTTGCATAATGTAAATGCAAAGGCAATACAAACAAATGGACATCTTTATGATTTAATTGAAGAAGAAGCATTTGACCCTAATGATTATGAATCAACAGTAGGAATTTATCATAAATATGATGAATTAGACACAAATGAAAAAACATTTGATACAATTGACAGTTTAGCAAATGGTGAAAGTATTATTTTGCAATATAATAGTATTGCTAATGAAACAGAAGATGCTTCAGCACAAATTAGTGGAAGTATTCATATACAAGCAGATGAATTGGCAGAAATTACAATGAATACTATATCAAATCCTATACAACAGGCAGAGTTAAAAGCAATGATGAAGAGTGCTTATTACGAAGAAGAAGAGTTATATATAGGAACAAATTTACACATGAATTTAAAAATAGAAAATATATCTGGAAATGATTTGAAAAATGTGAAAGGAACTATACAACTTCCAGAAGGAATATATTTAAGAGAAGCTTCTGACTTAATATGGAATTCAACAGTAGTCAATGGAGAAAATAGAGAAGTAACTGCAGAGGATAAATTAATCAACCGTTCATATGATCAAGAAAATAATATACTAGCATTTGAAATTTCTAGCATGGAACCAGAAGAAATAACAACATTAGAGCTATATGTTCAAGTAGATCAATTTGAAGAAAGAGAAAAAGAATATGCATTTATGTATCAATTAGCAGGTCAAAATATATATGTATCAAATATGTCTACTATAAAAATAATTAATACACAGAGAAATGTGACAGTAGAACAAACTGCAAATATAGATGAAAATGTAGAATTACAAGATGAAGATGTTTTCGACATAACAGTAAAAGTAGAAAATCATGAAGCACAAGACTTATATTTCCAATTTTATGACGATGTACCAGATGGGTTTACAGTTAGAAGTGGAAAATATGTATATCAAGGAGCAGAAACAGATATACCAATTGTTACTGATTTTAGCAATACGGGAGATTTTGAAATATCTGGCAATATCCTTTCAGGATTAATAAATGTATCAGCAGGAGAAACATTAGAAATTATACTAACAATAGAAGTTGATGCAGAATATATAACAGAAAAAACCATTACGAATACAATGGATATAGTATATGGAGAATTATCTGAAGACAGTGAAGTTTATCTATTTGATTGGTATCAGGGAGTACCATGTAGTAAGGATTATCAAGTGACATTATTATCAGAAGAACAAGAACAAAATTGGGTAGAAGTTAGTCAAACAGGAAATCCAGAAAATAATGCTGTATTAGAAAATGGACAAGAAATTATTTATACATTTGATATTAAGAATACAAGAAATCATGAAATTGTAACAACAATTTATGACTATATTCCAAAGGGAATTACAGTACAATCTGCAAGCTTAAATGGACAAGATTTGCCAAGTGGAGATATTTATGTAGAAGGATATAGGATAGATGCAAATTCAAGTGTAACCCTAGAAATAATAGCATATGCAGATATTGCACAATTAACAAATACAGAGTTGGTGAATAATTTAACTGTCTCAACAGTTGTGGGAGATGTAACTTCAAATGATATTGTCTATAGAGTAATTTCAGAAGAAACACCAGTAGATCCAGATCCGGACGAACCAGAACCAGAAGAACCAGATCCAGATAATCCAGATCCAGAAGAACCAGAAGAACCAGACAATCCAAATCCAGAAGAACCGGACCCAGATAATCCAAGTCCAGAAGAACCAGAAGAACCAGACGAACCAACCCCAGATAATCCGAATGAACCAAGTGACAATAAACAATATACTATTAGTGGTACAGCTTGGATAGATAGTAATAGAGATGGAAGAAGAGATTCTACAGAAAGTGTATTATCAGGAGTAGGTATTCGAGTAGTAGATGCAGATCAAGGAACATATGTAGATAATATTCAGGCAACGACTTCAGCAAACGGACAATATCAAGTAACAGTTGGAAATGGAAATTATATATTAGTATTTTCTTATGATACAGAAAGATATAATCTTACAGAATATAGAAAAGAAGGCATATCAGAAGAGCAAAACTCAGATGCTTTTAGTAGAAATATAACCATAGATGGAACAAATAGCACTGTGGGAGCAACCGATATGATTCATGTAAATTCAGAAAGTATTACAAATATAGATATTGGATTAACAGAAGCTTCAACATTTGACTTAGAATTAGATAAATACGTAAATGAAGTTATCGTACAAACAAAAAATAGTACAACACAATATGGATATAATAATCAAACTTTAGTAAAAGTTGAAATTCCATCAAGAGAATTAAATAATGCAACAGTGATTATAAAATATACAATTCAAATTACAAATGTAGGAGAACTTGCTGGATATGTTCAAAACGTTGTGGATTATATACCATCTGACTTAACATTCAATTCAGAATTAAATACAGATTGGTATCAAGCAAATTCTAATTTACAAAATAATAGTTTATCAAATACGCCAATAGCACCAGGAGAAACACAAACAATAGAATTGGTTTTAGTAAAAACAATGAATAATAATAATACAGGAACAGTAATTAATATAGCAGAAATTGGAGAAGCATCTAATATATTAGAATTAAGTGATGTGGATTCAATTCCAAATAATAATAATGCATCTGAAGATGATTATGGTAGAGCAGAAATTATTATCAATGTTGGAACAGGTAAAGCCATTATATTTGTATCGATCATATTGATTATATTAGCTTTAACAGCTGTTAGCGTGTTTGTTATTAATAAAAAAGTATTAAGCAAAGATGATATTCATTTTTAAAGAAGGGAGGGGAAAATATAGATGAAAATAAAAATAAAATCAAGTATTTGCATTATTGTTTCTGTTATTGTGTTTATTCTGATGGGGATATTTACATATAAAGTTTTTGGAGAAACTGCAAAAAATCTGGCAGACTCAGCAGTAAAGAATACCTCTCTTTTTTGGAACATCAAAAAAGGAGAAACAATTGATGAAAATGGTATCATGAATGCTGCAAGTAACACACACTGGCTTTGTCTTAGCCATGAAAAAGTTACTGGTTTAGGTAGTACATCACGAATTGATGCGATTATGGATATTAATGTATCAAAGCTAGGAACATATTCAACACAAGTCCTTAGCGGAGCAGAAAGTGTGACTAATGAAGATTGCAGTCGTAATAAAACAGTAAAGAGAATAGCTTATCATGTTTGGGCAGCTTCTGTAGATACAAGTAGAGGAATGGTAGGAGATGAAGGCTCAAGCCCATCTAAAAATGCTTTATACTATTTCTTTAATACTACAGATTTGACAAAATATATTGGAGATTTTGCTAAAAAAAGAACAGATAGTTATTTAAAAACATCAAAAGAACATAGTGGAAAAGTTTTAGACTATGCATGGACTTATGCAGATAGTGAAACAACAGGATCAAGTGCAGACATAACAAGCAGTAGTGGTACAGGTGCAGAAGTTAATGTATCAAAATCAACCAATGGAAATACATATAGTTATATAGGTCCATTTAAAATAACAACTGCTGGTACAATTGCAAGTGTTACTATCAAAGATGGAAACAGTTCACCAAGTGTTGCAGGATATGCCAATAGTATAGGTGGAGGAGTAGGAAATATTAAAAATCTTCCTAGAAATGGAAATGCATTTTATGTAGTAACAACTGATCTTTTAACAAACACCAATGTATCAGTAACAATTAATACATCTGGTACATCTGGTGGAGGAACTGTTATTGATCCTAGAACTGGTAAATCAACCATTGGTTATATTAAAGCTAGAATTATATTTATTGGTAATAATGAAGGACAGGCAACAACAATATTTAGAGGAGATCTAATTAAAGGAAATCCTTCAAGTGATACGGTTACATTCACAGCAAAAAATAATTTAGGAAAAATGACAATACAAAAAGTGGGAGCATATGCAGGAAATGAAAATTATGAAAATGTTAGAGACTTTGGATTTAAATTATATTATTTAGAAGGAACAACTAAAAAATATTTAAGAATTAATGATAGTGATACAATTAGTGGAAAAGCAAGTGTAGCGATTGGTGGAGATACAAAATATGATGCAGATGCTAATACAGCCACAACCATATTTACTTCAAGTAATGGAACAGTTTCCATTGATAATATATCTGTTGAACATGAATATTATATAGAAGAATCCAATACAGATGATACAAATTATTCAGCAAATATTATTAGTGCAACCACACAGATAGGAACTGGAGCAGTAACAGAATTAGAAACAGATGGAAATATAGCAGGTCCAATTACAGTAACACTTAAAGGAGCGAATAACACAGCAACAAAAATCATGCTAAAAGATTATAGAAAAATAGGAAATTTAACAATTGAAAAAGTAGATAAAGATGATTACAATACCAAATTAGGTAATGTTCAATTTAAAGTAAAAAATAAAGATACAGGATATTATGTTGTGGCTGAACAAACCGCAGAGGGCGAATACAATATTCCAGACCAACTAAAAGGTTATACACAAAACGAAGAAGATGGAACCATATTTGTAACACATCCAACAACAGGAACAATTATTATAAATGGACTAGATGTGGGGAATTATGAAGTAATTGAGATTAATAATCCACATTATGGATATACCATTTTACCAGAAAATGTTTCAACAACATTAGAAACCTCAGGTACAACAGTTACTATAGAAAATGAAAAACAAACCGGAAACTTAAGCATTCAAAAGAAAGATGCAGATAGTGATGATATCAAATTAGAAGGTGTAACCTTTAAAATTAGAAGAGTAACTTCAAATGAATATTTAGGTTCAGGATATGTTGTAGGAATGCAAGGAGATTCTGCAAGCAATGCAACACCAATGGAAACAGCAACAGGAACAGTATATTTTGCAAATATGACGGTAACAGATAATCCAGAAGAAGCAACGACATTTATAACAGATGCAGAAGGATTTATAAGAATATACAATATATTAATAGGTGAATATGTTGTAGAAGAGATATCTGTAGGTGATCATTATGGATACTATGTAAATCCAGACTATGTTAACTGGGAGATTCGTAATAGTAATGGAGAAAACACTACAGTAAATAATGAAACATCAGCAACCATAGAGGTAGTAAGACAAAAATCTACAGATACAAGACCAGAAGCAGCACAACAAGGAACAAATGCTACAGACAATATTACAGCAATCAATGAAAAACAAACAGGAAACTTAACGATTCAAAAGAAAGATGCAGATAGTGATGATATCAAATTAGAAGGTGTAAGCTTTAGACTTAGAAGAGTAACTTCAAATGAATGTTTAGGTTCAGGATATGTTGTAGGAATGCAAGGAGACTCTGCAAGTAATGCAACACCAATGGAAACAGCAACAGGAACAGTATATTTTGCAAATATGAGAGTGACAGATAATCCAGAAGAAGCAACGACATTTATGACAGATGCGGAAGGATTTATAAGAATATACAATATATTAATAGGTGAATATGTTGTAGAAGAGATATCTGTAGGTGATCATTATGGATACTATGTAAATTCAAACTATGTTAACTGGGAGATTCGTAATAGTGATGGAAAAACTTCTACAGTAAATAATGAAACATCAGCAACCATAGAGGTAGTAAGACAAAAATCTACAGATACAAGACCAGAAGCAGCACAACAAGGAACAGATGTTGCAGATAAAGTAATAGCAATCAATGAAAAACAAACAGGAAATCTAAAAATTCAAAAGAAAGATGCTAACAAAGAAGATATGAAATTACAAGGTATAAGCTTTAGACTTAGAAGAGTAACTTCAAATGAATGTTTAGGTTCAGGATATGTTGTAGGAATGCAAGGAGATTCTGCAAGTAATGCAACACCAATCGAAACAGCAACAGGAAAAACATATTTTGCCAATATGACAGTAACCAATAATCCAGACGAAGCAACAACCTTTGTAACAGATGAACAAGGAATCATTGAAATATACAATATATTAATAGGTGAATATGTTGTAGAAGAAATATCTGTTGGAGACAATTTTGGTTATGATATAGACCCAGATTACATTTCATGGGAAATTACAAATAGTAATGGAGAAACCAGTACAGTTAATCATTCAACATCAGCAACAATAGAGGTAGTAAGACAAAAATCTACAGATACAACACCAGAAGCAGCAGATCAAGGAACAGAAAATGCTGATCAAATAGTAACTAAAAATACAAGAAAATACATCAAAATAAGAGGATTTGCTTGGGAAGATAGGGAAGAAGGTAAAGATAGTACAAAAGACTACATATGGAAAGATGGAACAGGAGATAAAAGGTTAGCCAATGTACCTGTTAGATTGATAACTGCTAATGGTGAAATAATAACAACAGTTACAGATGAAAATGGAGAATATGTATTTGGTAACTATGATGAAGACCCAAGTGCTATCAAAATTGAGATAGATGACTTAGTTGGCGCATATATTGAATTTGAATATAATGGTATGAGTTATCAATCAATTCAAGTAAATCCAAACTTTGATAGATCTGAAGAAACAGATGCAAATGGAAATACACTTGTAAAATATAGCGGAAATACCAATAAGTCATCAGATGAATATGAAGGAAGAAGAACAACTTTCAATAATAATTACGCAACAATCAGCCAAGGAATAGCATCAAATACAAGTGGAACTAAAACCTATGATATTCGATATGATTATGATGCAACAAACCATGTAAGTAAAGTGCATTATGGTGATGACTTAAAATATGGATATACTGAACCAGAACGACAAACATACCCAATCTCTGGAGTATATGAGCAATATGCAATACAAGCAATGACAGAACGAAGTTCAACAAATGCACTTTGTACAGGATTAACACCAGAGGAACTTAGACAAAATGCAGTAGTAGAAATTGGAGGATTAAATCTAGGTGTAGAAGAAAGACAAATGCCAGACTTATTCGTATTAGAAGATATGGAAAAAGTAGAAATTAGTTTAAATGATTATACACACATATATCAATATGCACAAAGATTTGAAGATCCTAAAAACTATGCTGGAGGAGAGCTAGTTAATGCAGATAATACACTTAATGTAGCTGTCAGATTTGCTAACAAATATATAGAAAATTCATACTCAAGAGAAGTATATGCATCAGACATCGTATATAACAAACAACCAGGAAATGAAGGAAAACTAAAGATATTTGTAACATATCGAATAAAAATAACAAATGAATCATCAAGTGTATATACGACTTTAAAAACATTGTCAAATTACTATGATGCAAGATATGAAAATGTTGTCGTAAGAGATGAAAATGGAAATATTATAGAATCGCAAGTGGACAATAGTTATAACCAAAATGGTTTCAAGAAAGTCAATATTCAAGCAAATTATCAAATACCAGATGGACAAACAAGAGAAATGACGATTACATATCAATTGAATAATGAGGCTATCAATTCTATCTTAAATGAACAATTAACATTAGATTCTATATCAGAAGTATCAGCATACTCTTCATATAGCGATAGTAATTACTCAGTACCATATGCAGGAATTGATATAGACTCTGCACCTGGTACAGTAGATACTGGAAACTATGAAGGAACACTTGAAGATGATACAGATAAAGCACCATCATTAATTCTTAACCTAAAAGAAGGAAGAAAAATTCAAGGTAATGTATGGGAAGATAGTGCTATACAAGAATTATTAGAACTATCTGGAGAACAGAAAGAAAGAAAAGGTGACGGTAAATATGCCGTAGGTAGTGAAAATGTTGTTAACAATGTTCATGTAGAATTGTTTGCAGAAAATGCAGAAGGTAATTATGAATTAGCAAAACTATATCAATTTGATTCTGCAACTTTGGCAGAAAATGTGGTAGATGCATCAACAGATACAAAAGGACAAGGATATTATGAATTCTCAGGAGTTATACCATCAAAATATGTCATAAGATATACATATGGAGATGATAGTATCATTGTAGATCCAAGTGGTAATACTGTTAAAAATGTAGATCCAGATAGTTATAAATCTACAATTTACAGAGGCGGAAATGCTATAGCAGAAGGTGATTATTGGTGGTATAAAGAAGAAACAGGAGAAGGTATAGATAGATTCTCAGATGCAAAAGATAGTTTCGCAATACAAGAAGATGGAACAAGAATAGATGATATTATAGGAGCAAGAACTTCACAAGATAATGATATTAATTACGGAACAGCAACAGAATCAGCACTATTAGAAGAAATTACTGCAGAGACAGCTCAATTTGAGATTGAAATAGATTATGATTTTGATCAAGAAAATGTAAGTACCTATAGTGATGATGTAAATAATAGACTTCAATTTATATTTGATAATTTCGACTTTGGTATTATCGAAAGACCAAAACAAGAGTTAGAAATTGCTAAACAAGTAGCGAATATACAAATTACATTAGCAAATGGAACAACCCTTATCAATGGTGACCCAAGAAGTCAAAATCTATCAGGTGTTAGATATTTAGATAATGGTGAGATTTATATCGAAATCGATAATGAGATTATACAAGGTGCAACAATGACCTTAACGTATGAAATATCAGTAGATAATACAAGATGTGAAGTAGATTACAGTGATGAAAATTACTATATTTATGGAACCATTCCAGCAAATAAAGAAGATGTATATAAAGTTGCAAGTATTGTAGATATGTATGACTATTTACCAGATGACATGGTATTCCAAGATGAGCTTTCTAATAACTGGGAGAAAATAGAGATAGCAGATTCTGATAAAGGAACCATTCTTTCAGAAGAAGTATATGAGGCTGTCAAAGGATCACAAAATGTTATTCATTTAACAACACCAATATTTGAAGATATGGAACCAGGTACAGTACGATCAACAGCAGATGTAAATTCAAACATTATTGTATCAAGACAATTATCAACACAATCAGATGATTTAACATATGAAAATGATATAGAAATTATTAAATTAAAAGGAAGACTACCAGATAATTCAATACCTGGAAACTATGACCCAACGACAAATACACCAAATGAACCAGATGATAGTTACGCATCTGTAACGATTACAGGACCTACTGGTGATAATAGACAATATATATTATATGGAGCTCTTGGAATTAGTTTACTAATTATTGTAGGAGTAGGTATTGTCTTTATCAAAAAGAAAGTGTTATAAAATTTATAAATGAATAAAAAATACAATCTAAAAAAATCATTCCTAAATAGGGATGATTTTTTTGGATGGAATTAAAGTTATGATATTGCTTTTTTTGACATTCTGTAATAAAATAAAAAGCATAAAAACAAAGAAAAAAGAATATAAGAAAATATATCATAAAAAAACCGTATATTCTGTAAAAAAGTTATTAAAAATAACTTACTAAAAAAGACAAAAACCACAAAAGACAAGTAGTAAAATATAGCGTATATATTAGGTAAAGGTGGTATGTGAATATGTTTCAAAATATAAATGAATATACAATACAAGATAGAAAAAAAGAAACCATTAGTAAATGGTCAGAAGTGATGAAACGAAATAATATTATCATGTATATTTTATCATTTATGTTGTCACTAGTGGGCATAGGAGGGGATTTTTCATTATTTAGTATTAGTATATTAGGAGCTTGTTTCTCATCTTCTATTCCGCTTTTAGGTGTAACAATCGTATCCTTAATCGGAAATGTTATCAAATTTGGTGTAGGAGGAGGATTAGAGTATTTCTTAACCAGTCTTGTATTTTTTATCAGTTTATTCATGATAAAGCCAAAATATAACGAAGAAGAAAGAAATGAAAAAATTAAAGTAGGTAGAAACATTTTTATAAGTGTTTTTGTGATTCAAATCATAAAAGCATTATTTTCTACACTTACATTTTATGACATATTATTAAGCATTACCTATACAATCATTACCATTGCATTTTACAAAATATTTGCAAATTCTATTTCTGTGATTGAAAATTTTGGAGAAAAAAAGGCATTTTCTATAGAAGAAGTGATTGGGACAAGTCTTCTATTAGCGATAGCCGTAAGTGCTTTTTCAGATGTATCTATTTTAGGATTTTCAATACGAAACATACTTAGTATATTTATTGTACTCGTTTTAGGATGGAAAAATGGTGTATTGGTAGGTGCTACTTCAGGTGTAACGATTGGTGTCACACTTGGAATTATTACAGGAGGAGAACCAATTATTATAGCGGCTTATGCGATTTCTGGTATGGTAGCAGGATTTTTAAATCGATTTGGAAGAATTGGTGTTATTGTTGGATTTTGCATAGGAAATGTGATATTAGCATATGCATCAAATGGATACACAGTAGAATTAATCTATTTCAAAGAAATTTTATTAGCATCTATTATGCTATTAGCAGTACCAAAAAATATTCATATTGATATAGAAGAATTTGTAGGTGGTTCAAAGTTCTTACCAATTTCTAGAGAAAGAAGCTTAACAAGAGAAAAAGAAACTGTTGAAAAATTAAATAATGTGTCAGAAACCATCAAAAAAATGGCAAGTGCTTATGCAAAAGATACAAAGCAAGCATTTTCTATTGAAGGAAAAGAAGAAAATAAACAAATCTTTATCAATGAATTATTAAATAATTTAGAACCATATAAAGATAATTTACTATATGAAGATATTGCCAATGTGAATGGAAAAATTGTAGATGAAATATTTAATTTGCTATTAGAAAAGCAAGAAATTGAAAGAGAAGATTTATTAAAAATCTTTGCAGATTGCAATAGTTATATTATAGGGTTTGATGATAAAGAAATTAGTGGATATCTAGAAGAAAATATATTACAAGTCTTAAGAATATTAAATATTTCATATAAAGTAAGTAAAAATAACTTTGTTTGGAAAAGAAAACTAGAAGAAAGTAAGAAAAATATGGAAACACAATTAAGAGGTGTTTCAAAAGTAATATCTAGTATTGCAAAAGATATCCAAAAAGAAGCTGTTAAAGAAGAGGACTATACCAAACAAGAAATTGAAGTGATTGAATTATTAAAACAAAAAGAAATAAAGGTAAATGAAGTATCTATCCATAAAAAAGATAGATATATGGTTCATATATTGCTTGAAGAAATGGCAGATAACCGTATCATAGAAACTATATTGTCAAAAATTTTAAAGGAAAAGATTATTTTAAATGATGAAAACTCTACGGAAACAGATTTAATGTATATTTCTGATGACAAATATGTGATTGGATTTGCAACAGCAGATTCTAGTAAAAATCAGAGTGAAGTTTCAGGAGACAATTTTATCAATACAAGACTAAAAGATGGAAAATATGTCATTGCATTAAGTGATGGAATTGGAACCGGTAGAAAAGCAAATGAAAGTAGTATGCAAGCATTAGCTATGTTACAAAATTTATTGCAATCTGGATTTGATAAAGATAGCTCTATTGAATTAATTACTTCTACTTTAATTAGCAAAAATGAAGAAATTTTTGCGACATTAGATATTGCCATTATAGATTTATACAAAGGAACGATTGAATTTATAAAAAGTGGAGCTTGTCCAACCTATATGAAGAAAAATAAAAAGGTACAAATTATAAAATCAAATTCACTTCCAGCAGGAATGGTTAATCAAGATAACATACAAGTATTTGATACAGATATACAAAATGAACAAATCATGCTTATGTGTACAGATGGAATACTAGATTCTAATATAGAATATAAAAACAAGGATTTATGGATTAAATATTTATTAGAAGATATTGAAACAAAAAATACCAAAAAAATTGCAGATATCGTGTTAAATGAAGCAATTGATAATAATTTCGGAAAAACAAAAGATGATATGAGTGTCATTGTGTGTAAATTTATGGAAAAAGATATATAAAATGATATTCACTAAAAAAAGGAGGCAAGTATTTTGAGTAGAGGAAGAAGATATGAGGAACGAAAGTTAAATAAGAAAAAAGTGTTTGCAGTCATTTTAGCAATTGTTGTGATTATTATGTCTGTATTTATTATAAGGGGGATTTTTCAAAAAGAAAGTAGTAGAGGAGAAATTGTTAGCAAAACATATTTTGCAGCATATAAAGACAATAAATGGGGAGTCATTGATGAAAATGGAGATACAGTCATAGAGCCTTCATATGAAGAGATGATGATTATTCCAAATAATAAAACAGACATCTTCCTTTGTACATATGATGTAAATTATGACACAGGAGAATATTCAAGCAAAGCTTTAAATAGTGAAAACCAAGATATTTTTACAGATTATACAAAAATAGAAGCGATTAGTAATCATGATGAAAATAACAATTTATGGTATGAGGATAATGTATTAAAAGTTCAAAAAGATGGAAAATGGGGAACCATTAATTATGATGGAGAAACCATATTAAATACAGAATATGATAGTATAGAAACAATACCAGGAGTAGAAAATGCTTTATTAGTCCAAAAAGATGGAAAATATGGTGTGGCAGATAGAGAAGGAAGAATTATTTTAGATACGAATTATGTAGAGATTACAAATTTAGGAGAGACCAATAGAGATGGTTATATTGTAAAAGATGACACAGGATCATATGGAATTGTAGATTCTTCTAAAAAAGTTATTTTACAAAATCAATACCAAGAAATTGAAAAAGTATATGGAAATGACTTATATGTGGTGACACAAGATGGAAGTCAGAAAGTAGTAAATGCAAATGGAGAAGATGTTTTAACACAAGGATTTGAACAAATATCAGCCATATTAAAAACAAAAGATCAAGGTGTTATTTACATCTCAAGCGGACAATATGGTGTTATGAGCTTAACAGGAGAAATTTTGATAGAAGCACAATATGATAATTTAGTAGAAGCAAAAGCCAATATTTTTATTGCAACAAAAGGAGAAACACAAGGAATTGTGGATATAGAAAATGCAGAAAAAGTACCATTTACTTATCAATCCATTACATATAATGAAACAGGAGATATCTATATTGCAGAAGATGAAAATTTCAATAGTAATATCTTAAATAATAATTTTGATGTACAACAAACAGGAATTTTAATTGAAATAAATACAGATGCAGGCTATTTCGAGTTAAGACAAGATGATGAATATAAATATTATAATTTTAGATTTGAAGAAAGAGATAAAACAGAAATTTTAAGTAGTAATACATTATATTTAGATAAGAAAGATAATCTATATGGATATGTAGACAAAGACGGAAATGTTGTGGTAGAATATATGTATGATGATGCGACAGAACAAAATGAATATGGATTTGCAGCAGTAAAAAAAGACGGAAAATGGGGTGCAATTAATAATAAAGGAGAGGTTGTACAAGAACCAACATACAATTTAGACGATTATTTAGTCATTGACTTTATTGGAAAATGGCATCTAGGAAAAGATTTAAACATGAATTATTACAATCAAGAGTAAGTATTTGCTAAAAAATCTAGTTTTCATTTTATTTGAGCGTCAAATTTGAAAAATAATATAATCAATGAGGCAATATAAAAAAGGAAGTAATTTTAATAAAAAGGTGATAAACATGGAACTAAAGATAAACTATCAATACACATATTTTATACATCCTTTTGTTGTAAAACAAAAGAAATATCAAAAATATATATTACGATTATTAAAAGATGAAAATTGTAAATTGAAAAGATTTGAAAAGGAAAAAGACCTAAGGTTATATAAACATTTTACTCCAAAAATGAGGGATTTTCTTTTTTCAAGTTTTAGTTTTACAAATGCAAAATATACAAAATTCAAAGAAATGCCAATAGAAACACAGGCGGCAGTACTTTCAAAATATCCTTGCAGTATATTTGAATACACGATAAAAAATGATATTCAAGGTAAGGCAGGAGATGGAAAAGGTATATTCTTTAAAATTCGAAAAATGGAAATTATTTGTTTTCAAACAGGAATTTGTTTTTTGTGTATGAAAACAAATATAGAGGATAATCCTACTTTTTCAGATGTTTTGAATTTTAATTATAAATTTAGAGATATCAAGCAAGATAATCGAACATTAAATAATTATGATAAAATCAACATACAAACAGATAGTTTTGCAAGTATTGATAAACTTACAGATTTTATAAATGAAATTACAGGTTCTAATGTAGAGGCAATCAAATTAGATATTAATACAGAACGATTTTTAACATATTCCTATGTATGTATAGACCAGTCAGCATGGAATGTAGATAATCCATTTGAAAATATTGAGAATAATTTTATAAAATTTGTCAGGTTTTTGCCTGCTGATAATTCATCAAGTTTAAAAGAAGATGATATGTTGTCATTATCAAAATGGAAATATACAAAAATGGGAATTACAAAATATGGTGTAACTTTGTTCTCATCATCAACAGATATTAATAATTACACCATTTTACCAAATGAATTTGAGCAACAATATTTATATACATATATATTTGAACTATATAAGAAAATTTATTTAAAAAAACTAAGTTTGGAATTTAAACATCCAGCGAAAATGAAAGAAGTAAGAAAAGAATTTATATCTTTTACAAAAAATATATGGATTCAAGAAGTGACAGAAGATGAAACAGGCACGATGTTTGATCATAAGGTAAAAGAAATGTTGGGATTAGAACAATTATATTATGAAGTGAAAAATGAGTATGATGTATTATATAAAGAGCTAAATATCGAAAAAAATAAAAATATAACAATTGTCATTTCAATTATTTTAATTGTTTCATTAGTATTTAATATATTAAATTTTATATTACTATCAAAATATTAGTTGGGACCATTGGGACCATTGGGATCAGATCTATTTGGACCCATTTGGTTCCTATTTTTATATCTAATAAAAAAGAAAAGGAAGAAGATTATGAAAATCAGTTGTGGAACAGATATTATAGAAATTAAACGAATAAAAGAAAGTATAAACGATTTAGGAACAAAATTTTTAGAACGTGTTTATACAGACAAAGAAATAGAATATTGTGAAAGTAAAAATAATCAGAAATATCAACATTATGCAGCTAGATTTGCCGCAAAAGAAGCAGTATTTAAGGCAATTTCAAGTAGATTAAATAATAAATATGATATTGGTTGGAAAAACATAGAAGTTGTCAATGATGAAAATGGAAGACCACATGCAGGTTTATTAGATATTGAAATACAAGAAATAGAAGAAATGGATATTAGTATTTCACATTGTAAAGAATATGCAACAGCAAATGTAGTGGTAATTTGGAAAAATGTCGCATTGATGTCTCATTGAGTTCGTTTTTCTGTGCGACATCGTTTGTCAATGCGACATTAACAAAGGAGGTAAAGAGGGAATGGAGTTTTTAGATAGTCATTGCCATTTAGATGATGAGAGATTTGATGAAGATAGAGAAAAATTAATTGCAGAAATAAAAAAAGCAGATATTTCCAAGTTTGTATCAGCAGGATATAGTGTAGAAGGTTCTATAAAAGGTGTTGCATTATCAAAAACATATGATTTTGTATACACAACTTGTGGAATTTCTCCAAATGATATTCCACAAACTGAAGAAGAACTGTGGAAAGATATAGAAATAATCAAAGATTTAGTGGAAGACAATATACAAGATAAAAAAATAGTTGCTATTGGAGAAATTGGTTTAGATTATTATTGGGAAAAAAATCCACAAAGAAGAGAATTACAAAGACAAGCCTTTATAAAACAAATTGAGATGGCAAATGCATTGGATTTACCAATTGTGATTCATACAAGAGAAGCGGTTATGGATACCATTGAAATTTTAAAGAAACATACAGTGAATAAAAAAGGTATTTTTCATTGTTGTCCACTAAATAGAGAACTAGTGAAAGAAGCATTAAAACTTGGATTTTATATATCTTTTGCAGGTCCAGTTACTTTTAAAAATTCTAAAAATGCAAATGAAATTATTGAGATGGTACCAAATGATAAAATGTTAATTGAAACCGATAGCCCTTATTTAGCACCAGAACCAGTTAGAGGGACTAGAAATGATCCAAGAAATGTGAAACATATTGCACAAAAAATAGCAGATGTAAAAGGAATTTCATTAGAAGAAACAGCTAAGTTGACATATGACAATGCGAAAAAAATCTTTGCGATTACTTGATGCTAATGCAAATCAAGTAATCACAAAGATTTTAATATTTTAAATTTCGTAAAGCTTCAATTCTATCAGCAGTACTAGGGTGTGTAGACCATATATTTGTACTTCTCTTTTTGCCATTTTTAGCATCTTTCTTAAATGGATTAATAATATACATATTTGCAGTTGCATTGTTTGCAGTCTCTAATTGATTTGGGTCGTTTTCTAATTTTTCTAAAGCAGAAATTAAACCATCTGGGTTACGCGTAAATTCTACAGCAGTACTATCTGCTAAAAATTCTCGTTTTCTAGACAAAGCAAGTTGCATTAAAGAACCAAAGATAGGAGATAAAATGAGAAAAATCAATCCAATTATCATTAATATACCGTTTGCTTTACTATCATTATCATTATCTTTCATTCCACCCCAAAATAATGCACGAGAAAATAAATCAGATAACATAACAATAAATCCTACCATAACAGAAACGACACAACTTAAACGAATATCATAATTTTTAATATGACTCATTTCATGAGCAATAACGCCTTCTAATTCATAATAATCTAATTTTTCTAAAAGACCAGTTGTTACACAAATAACAGCATTTTGTGGATTTCTACCAGTTGCAAAAGCATTTGGCTGACTATCATCTACTACATAAAGTCTAGGTTTATTAGGAAGTCCGGCGGTGACCATTAAGGCATCTAAAATATTGACTAATTTTTGATCTTCCCCTTTAGTAGCAGGTCTAGCCTTATTTAGGGATAATACAATTTTATCACTATAATAATAAGAAGCCCAAGCAGAACCAATAGAAAAGATTAAGGCAATGACAATAGACATCGTTCCTAATCGTAAAGCATGACAAATATAGTAGGCAATTAATGTAATGATTAAAATAAAGATTCCTACTATGAGTCCTGATTCAAATTTATTTTTTTTACTAGTTTCAAACATAATCATTAAACCTTTCATCAAAATTTATATTAAAGGAATTAACCTTATTAAAGCAAAACATATAAAGTCAATCTTAAAATAGTCTTTTAAAAAAAGAGGAATAAGGTAAAAACCCCAATTCCCTTTCAAAATCAATCGTTATATTATTTTCCAAAATCAACTTTAACATTTTTTCTTGCTTCTTCATTTTCAGCTTCAAATAAATCACGAGCTTTAAAATGGAACATTCCAGCAATAATGTTAGATGGGAAAATTTCTAATTTTGTATTATACATTGTTACAGTATCATTATAAAATTGTCTAGAAAAAGCAATCTTATTTTCTGTGTTTCTAAGTTCTTCTGATAATTCTGAAAAGTTTTGGTTTGCTTTTAACTCTGGATAACTTTCAGATACTGCCATAATGGTTTTTAAAGCATTAGATAATTGATTATCTAATGAAGCTTTTTCAGCAACACTTTCTGTATTGGCCCATGAAGTTCTAAGTTCTGCAATTTTTTCAAAAGTTTCAGATTCATGTGTCATATAACCTTTAACAGTTTCAACGAAATTAGGAATTAAGTCAAATCTTCTCTGTAATTGTACATCTATTTGACTCCATGCGTTGTCAACTTTTATTCTTGCTTGAACTAAACCATTATACATAGCAATAACAGCTATAACAATAATAACGACAATTGCTAATATAATCCAACCCATTTATAAAATTCCTCCTTATACTTATTATATACAAAAATATCATAGCATATTAATTATTTTTATACAATATGAATGTGAAGAAATTGTGAAAAAATGTTGAATTATCGTTACAGTTCAGTGTAGCGAATTATCATATATTAAAAAAGTTAATAAAAAAGGAATATTTTTTAAAATTTTTCATATAGTATAGTATGGACAAAAAGTGGACAAATATGAAGGTTTTTAAGATAAAAAATTATGTAAATATGCATAAAAAACAACAAAGAAAAACTTAGGGACGCAATGGTTTGGACGAAAAAACGTACCAAAATTTGACTTTTAATAAAAAAAATAGTATAATAATATTGTGTTGCCAAAAGGAGGTAATTGAATCTTATGAAAAGAGAAGAAAAGGCTTCAATTTCTATAATGAAGATTATCTGTGTAAGCATCATCTTAATATTGATATCAGGAATTAGTGTTATGGCAGTAAACACAGACTTAAAAGACATAACAATTGTGTTACAAAATGGATATGAAATGACAACCGTAACATCTAAAAATAAAGTGTCAGACATATTAAGTGAAAATAATATCGTTTTAAATGAAGAGCAAAAAACAATACCAGATTTGGATAGTGAAATTGCATCAGGGGATACAATCAAAATAACAGATAAATCCTATAATGAAGTGCAAATTGCCAAAATTTCAGAAGAAGGAATTGAAACTTCATTAGATCAATTATTAGAAAATTATGCACCAATCACAGAGAAAATAGTTGTAGAACAAGTCATTATACCTTATGAAACAATCACAAAAAATACAACAGGAACATCTACAGAGACAACAAATAAAGTTGTACAAGAAGGAAAAGATGGATTAAAAGAAGTAACATATAAAGTAAAATATCAAAATGATGTAGAAATTGAAAAGTCAGTTATATCAGAAGTTGTTGTACAAGAACCAGTAAATAAAATTGTTCAAGTACAAAAAAAGGTAACTTCAAGAAGTTCGACATTACCAAGAGTATCAAACACTTCAACAACAGGTGGAACTGTATATAAAATAACAGCATATTGCCCATGCGCAAAATGTTGTGGTAAAACAAATGGAAGAACAGCATCTGGAACAAGAGCAACAGCTGGAAGAACAGTTGCAGCATCTAGTAAATTTTCATTTGGAACAAAATTAAATATTGGTGGACACGTATATACAGTTGAAGACAGAGGCGGAGCAATTAATGGAAACAAAATCGATATATTTGTTAATTCACATGCAGAAGCTCTTGCATGGGGTGTAAGATACTTAAATGTAAATGTTGTAAACTAGAGAAATATATAGTATAATATACTAGAGATTGTAAGACTCTAGTATATTTTTTATTGATATCTGTAATAAAATAAAAGAATAGAGAAAATTTTTTATAAAGAGATTATTTAGGGAAGACCTAAAAAAGGAGAAAATGAAATATGAAACTAATATCTTGGAATGTAAATGGAATACGTGCATGTGTAAATAAAGGGTTTGATGAATTCTTTAAAGAGATAGATGCAGATATATTTTGTATACAAGAAACCAAATGTCAACCAGGACAAATTGAATTGAATTATGGAGGATATAAAGCATATTGGAATAGTGCAGAAAGAAAGGGATATTCTGGAACGGCTATTTTTACAAAAAAAGAGCCAATAAATGTTACATATGGCATTGGAATTGAAGAACATGATAAAGAGGGAAGGGTTATTACCTTAGAATTTGAAAACTTTTATATGGTAAATATTTATACACCAAATTCTAAAAGAGAATTAGAAAGATTAGCATATAGACAAATATGGGAAGATGAGATAAGAAAGTATTTGTTAAAATTGAATGAAACAAAGCCAGTGATTATGTGTGGTGACTTAAATGTGGCACATGAAGAAATTGATTTGAAAAATCCAAAAACAAATAGAGGAAATGCAGGCTTTACAGATGAGGAAAGAGAAAAAATGACAGAGTTACTAAGTGCAGGATTTGTAGATTCTTTTAGATTTTTGTATCCTGATAAAACAGACAGCTATAGTTGGTGGTCATATATGGGAAAAGCAAGAGAAAAAAATGTGGGTTGGAGAATTGACTATTTTATTGTATCAGAAGATATAAAAGACAAAATAAAAGAAGCCATGATTTTTCCAGAGGTTATGGGAAGTGACCATTGCCCAATTGGTTTGATCATAGAGTGATTTTTAGTTGAATAGAAAAAATTATTTTTTACTTTTAAGAATATTACTTTTGATTCTAATAGATGAAAATTTTAATAAAAGGGATGGAAATCATAAAATTAGTATTAAGGGAGGAATTGTATGAATGAAATAAAAAACAATTGGAAAAAATGGCTATACTGGTTTGTTCTGGGAGTAGCATTAATTTGTATTTACAAGATTTTGGATAATTATGAAAATGTGATGGGAACCTTAAATACTTTTTTTGGTGTGATTAGTCCATTTTTAATTGGTATATTTATAGCATATTTATTGTATATGCCATCAAGAAAATTCGAAGAATTATATGGAAAGATAAAAATAAAATTTATATCTAAAAAGGCAAGAGTGTTAGGCGTTATAACTGTATATATTATCATCATTGTAGCGATTAGCATATTATGTGCAGTTATTTTGCCAATTGTTTTTGAAAGTATAACAGACTTTATTAGTAGCATACCACATTATATTGCAGATGCGATGAATGCCTATAATAACTTGCCACAAGACTCTATATTAAAAAGCCAAATTGTTCAAGACGAAATTCATAATTTACAAAATATTGATATAAAACAATATTTGGATGTAGAAGCAATATTAGGATATCTTATAAATGCCATTGGTGCAATCTTTAGCATAGTAGATATTTTTATAGCTATTATTGTATCTGTATATATATTAGTAGATAGAAGAAAAATCTTAACATTTTTCAAAAAATTAGCAGGCGCTATATTTAAAGAAAGAACCTATAAAAATCTAGATAAATATTTTAACAACTCAAATGAAATATTCTTTAAATTTATAGCAAGTCAATTTTTAGATGCCATTGTTGTGGGAATATTAGTATCTATTGCAATGACCATTATGGGGGTTAGATATGCACCATTATTAGGATTCTTTATTGGTATATTCAATATGATACCATATGTAGGAGCTATTATTGCAACAGTCATTGCGGCATTGATTACCTTAATAACAGGAGGATTATCACAGACTATTTGGATGCTAATTGTTGTTATTATTTTACAACAAATAGATGCCAATATTATCAATCCAAGAATTGTTGGAAAATCTTTAAAAATTAGTCCATTATTAGTATTATTTGCAGTAACATTTGGAGGTGCTTATTTTGGAATATTAGGAATGTTCTTAGCAGTACCAGTTATTGCAGTTATCAAAATATTATTAGATGATTTTATAAATTATAGAGAAACAAAAAAGAAAAAAGAGAAAGTTGTAAAAGAAGAATTATAAAAGACATGGAGTTAAACCATGTCTTCTTTTATCCTCTTTGTAATAAATATTGTATACCACCATTGGCAATAGCAGTTAAAGTAAGAACAATTAAACCTGCTGCAAACACACCAGCAACAATTGGTGGAATAGCTTTCTTAGGTGGCAAATCTAAAAAGTTTGCGATTAATGAACCAACCCATGCACCTGTTCCTGGTAGTGGAATGGCAACAAATATAAATAAACCTAAAGCAGCAAAATTTTGTAATCGTTCACTTTCTTCGATTTTTCTAGTAGCTCTTTCAGAAGCCCAGTCAATTACAATTTTAAAAGGTTTCCATCTACCAAAGAAATCGAATAAAGGTCTAATATATTTTACAATAAAATAGACAGGTATAATATTTCCTATAAAACTACATAAAAAAGATTCTATGTAATTTAAATGAAATGTAAATACACCTACTGGTATTGCACCTCTTAGTTCGATAATTGGTATCATTCCAACAAAAGCGGTTAATAAATATTTTACGATTAATGGTAATCCTGCCATGTTTCCTCCTTCGTTATTTTAAAATCTTTTTGTATTGTACTATAAAATATAAAAATTGTCTATATATGTAGAAAAAGTTAATAAAAAATTAACAATCATTAAAGTTATATAGACGGTTCATCTTCATTATGAAAATCAAGTGGTTCTCTCATATTTTCTCGTGATTCAATTTCATATACCATCAAAGGAGTAGGAACACCATTTACTTTTATATCACTTTCTGATTTTGGAACAGATCCGATTCTTTTTATCTGGATAAGATCATCAAAAAATAAAACTTCTTTTTGTCTTTTTGCTTGTTCTGTTAAAAACATTAAAAAAGGAGTTCCTTTTTTGGCGGTAATATAAGATAAATACGTATATTTTTTATTATTTATGTTTGTAAAATGAGAAGCCTGCTCTGCATTCAAAGAAGTAGATATAAATGTACTTTTTGAAAGGTCTCGAATGTTAACTTCATCACTGGCAATTCCTCTATAGACTGCTATATCCTCAGGAAGTAGAACATGAGAATAATGCTGTTTTATAATAGAAGTTACTTTTTTCAAAGATTCCATAAAAGATTCATGACTTGAATAATCTATTAATCTATTGAAATCATATATTAATTCTGATTCAGCAGAATGATTATTGGGTGAATTTAAAATTTCCCTGGCGTTGTCATATCTGGCATAAATAATATCTTTGAAATTTGGATCTTTACTACAAGTTTCCCATAATTCTTGACCATTTTTTTCTTGATAATTTTCAATGGCTAACATATCATTAAGTGCAATAAATAAAGAGCTATTATAAATTGTAAGAGCAGTTAGTAAATCTTTAGAATCCTCTTTACTTAAGGAATCTAAATATTGTTTGAATTGATTTAGTAATTTTTGATATAAAATATCTTCATTTTTATTGTCGTCATGAACAATATTATCATAAGATATTTCATCTTTATGCTGAATAAAATCAGAGCCATATTTTTCCATGAGTATACGAATATTTCGGGTTAATTCATTATAGGCTTTTTTTAATTGATGAAGATTTAAACCATAATTTAATTTTAAACGATGGCCCTCGGTTGTTATATTAATAGAACCTATTGGATAGCCAAAATCTCTTAAGCGACAAGCCATAGAAATAATTTCTCCGGTTCTACCTAATTTTACTTCAGGAAAAATTTTTTCTGATAGCTCATCAGTATCAGCATCTATTATTTTGAAAAGTAAAGTTCCATCTGCTAACATTTCTATAGAATCATGTTTTGTGAATTGTAAATATAAATTGCTTAAATTAAAAAGTTGTTCATAATCAATGGATTTAGCTTCTTCTTCATAAAGCAAATCGGAAAATAAATCAGAAAAATCATCACTTGTTTTTTTCATATATATTTATTCCTTTCTTGTAGCGTATAGCAATGCATAGTCTTGCTAAATAATTTTATACAAAAAAGGAAAAAAAGTAAATAGAATGATAAATTATTTTGGAAAAATTCCCCAAAAGTATTGACTTCCGTAAGCGTTTTGATATATAATAATACAGATTTGAAAAAGAGAATTTAATTAGCCTAAAAAAAGAAATAAAAAAAGGTGATTAAAATAAAGAAAAGTAAATTTTAACAAAATTGAATATTTTATTAGAGCCAGTTGAAAAATGAAGATTTTTTGACAGCTCTTTTATTGCCGTTTTATAGTACATAGTGGTTAAATCATCATTTTTCAAAATCAAAATATATATTCAAAAATTTTTATTCAAATGTTAAATCTTAAAAGAAGAGGAATTAAATATAAGTTTCCCTAAGGAAATTTAAGATTGTAAAAGCAGACAATTTTAAAACTTAGACAAGAAATTTATCATTTAAGAAGGACTTCTTTTAACCAATAAATCAAATCAACAATATGTTGATACTTATTTCTGCTTAATATTTTATATGAGGTGATTTTCTTGAAATTAAAAGAAGTGAAATACGAGAAAGCTTCTCGTAAGGATTTCGCAAAAGTTGGCGATTATATCGAAATGCCAAATCTAATCAAAGTACAAAGAGATTCTTATGATTGGTTTGTAGAAGAAGGCTTAGGTGAAGTCTTAAAAGATATTTCTCCAATCGAAGATTATTCTGGAAATCTTGTACTTGAATTTTTTGATTACTACATGGAGGACAAGACAAAATACACAGTAGAAGAAGCAAAAGAAAGAGATGCAACATATTCTTCAAGATTACATGTAAAGGTAAGATTAATTAACCGTGAAACAGGGGAAATCAAAGAACAAGAAATCTATTTAGGAGATTTTCCATTAATGACAGATAGTGGTACATTTGTTATCAATGGAGCAGAAAGAGTTGTTGTTAGCCAGTTAGTTCGTTCACCAGGATGTTATTATGACGAAGTATTTGACACAAAAACAGGAAAGAAAACATATACTTCAACAGTTATGCCACTTCGTGGAGCATGGCTAGAATATGAAACAGATGGAAATGATATTTTCTGGGTTCGTGTAGATAGAACAAGAAAAGTACCAGTAACCACTTTATTAAGAGCAATTGGTGTGGCAACAGATGCACAAATGTTAGAGTTATTTGGTGACGAAGAATTAATCAAAGCAACATTGAATAAAGATACGATAAAAGACCAAGATGAAGCATTAATCGAAATTTATAAAAAATTAAGACCAGGAGAACTTCCAACAGCAGATGCTGCAAAAAACCTATTTAATGGATTATTCTATGACAATAGAAGATATGATTTAGCAAAAGTAGGAAGATATAAATTTAATCAAAAATTAGCAATTGCTGGAAGAATTAAAGGAAGAGTGGCTGCAACAGATATCGTAGATAATGAAACAGGAGAAGTATTTGTACAAGCAGGAGAAGTGATTACAGAAGAAGCTGCAGAAAACATCCAAAATGCAGGAATCAATGTGGTAGATGTTACTGTTGGAGAAAGAACAGTTAGAATTATAGGAAATACTACAGTGAATATCCATAAAGTATTACCAAATGTTGATCTAAGCAAATTACATTTTAAAGAATTAGTAAATTATGATGTATTAAAAAATATTATAGACAATACAGATGAAAAAGAATTAGTAAAAATCATAGAAGAGAGACAAAATGAATTAGTGCCAAAACATATCACAACAGAAGATATGATTGCTTCTATTAACTATTTATTAAACTTATCACATGGATTAGGTGAACCAGATGATATTGACCATTTAGCAAATCGTAGAATCCGTTGTGTTGGTGAATTATTACAAAATCAATTTAGAATTGGTTTAACAAGATTAGAAAGAGTTGTTCGTGAAAGAATGACGATTCAAGATTTAGATGTGGTAACACCACAAACATTAATTAATACAAAACCAATTACATCAGCAATTAGAGAATTCTTTGGAAGTTCACAATTATCACAATTCATGGACCAAACAAACCCACTTTCAGAATTAACACATAAAAGAAGAATTTCTGCATTAGGACCTGGAGGATTAACAAGAGATAGAGCAGGATTCGAGGTTCGTGATATTCACTATACACATTATGGTAGATTATGTCCAATTGAGTCACCAGAAGGACCAAACATTGGATTAATCTCAGCATTATCATCATTTGCACAAATTAATGAATATGGATTTATTGAAACACCATATAGAAAAGTAGATCCAGAAACACATAAATTAACAGATATCGTAGAATATATGAGTGCTGATGTAGAAGACAATTATATTATTGCACAAGCATCAGAACCAATTAATAAAGATGGAAGTTTTGTGCATCCAAGAATTAGAGTTAGATTTAGAAATGAAGTTATAGAAGTAGACCAAGAAAAAGTACAATATGTAGATGTTTCACCAAAACAATTGGTTTCTATTGCAGCAGCCATGATTCCATTCTTAGAGCATGATGATGCAAAAAGAGCATTAATGGGTGCAAACATGCAACGTCAAGCAGTTCCTTTGATGATTACAGAAAGCCCAATTGTTGGAACAGGTATTGAATACAGAGCAGCAAAAGATTCAGGAATCTTAGTATTAGCAGAAGATGATGGTGTTATCGAAAAAGTAACAGGTGATGCCATTACAGTTAAATATAATAATGGAAAAACAGTTGTACATAAATTACGTAAATTTAAAAGAACCAATGGTGGTACATGTATTAACCAAAAACCAATTGTTAAGAGAGGTGAAAAGGTTAAAAAAGGAGATGCCATTGCAGATGGACCATCAACAAAAAATGGAGAAATGGCATTAGGTAAAAATGTATTAGTTGCTTTCTCAACATGGGAAGGATACAACTATGAGGATGCTATTCTATTAAATGAAAGATTAGTAAAAGAAGATGTATTTACATCTATTCATATAGAAGAATATGATTGTGAATGTAGAGATACAAAACTAGGGGCAGAAGAAATCACAAGAGACATTCCAAACATTGGTGATGATTCATTAAAAGACTTAGATGAAAACGGAATTATCCGTATTGGTGCAGAAGTAAGACCAGGAGATATCTTAGTTGGAAAAGTAACACCAAAAGGAGAAACAGAATTAACAGCTGAAGAAAGATTATTAAGAGCTATCTTTGGTGAAAAAGCAAGAGAAGTAAGAGATACATCATTA
>CASEIZ010000067.1 GCA_949288185.1 uncultured Eubacteriales bacterium
AAATAGAGCAGGAGTACCTCTAATTGAAATTGTTTCAGAACCAGATTTAAGAAGTAGTGAAGAGGTAGAAGCATATTTAAGAAGATTAAAATCTATATTAGAATATATTGAAGTATCAGATTGTAAAATGCAAGAAGGATCTTTTAGAGCAGATGTCAATGTATCTGTTAGAAAAAAAGGAGATTCAAAGCTAGGAACTCGTACAGAAATGAAAAACATGAACTCTTTTAGAAGTATCACAAGAGCCATTGAATATGAAGTAGATAGACAAATTGATGTCATTGAAGAGGGTGGAGAAGTAGAGCAAGAAACATTAAGATGGGATGATGTATCAGGAAAAACATTCCCTATGAGAGATAAAGAAGATGCACAAGATTACAGATATTTCCCAGATCCAGACTTAGTGGCAATCAAATTATCAGAAGAATATATTGAAAATATTAAAAATACATTACCGGAATTACCAGAAAGCAGAAAAGAAAGATATTTAGAAGAATATGGATTATCAGAAAAAGATGCCAATATTATTACAGCATCAAAATACTTATCAGACTTATTTGAAGGTGCTATCAAAGTATGTCATAATCCAAAAGCTGTTAATAACTGGATTATATCTGATATATCAAGAATTTTAAATGAAACAGAAATGGAACCAATTGAAATTCCATTTGACAGTCAACAATTAGGAAAATTGATTATATTAATCGATAAGGGAACCATTAGTTCAAGTATTGCCAAAAAAGTATTAGTAGAAATGTTTGAACACCCAAGAGATCCAGAAGACATCATAGATGAAAAAGGATGGGTACAAATTTCTGATGAAGGTGCTATCCAAGAAGTCGTATTAAAAGTACTAGAAGCAAATCCACAATCAGTAGCAGATTATAAAGGTGGAAAAGACAAAGCATTAGGATTCTTAGTAGGACAAGCTATGAAAGAAACCAGAGGAAAAGCAAATCCTAAAATGTTAAATGAAATGTTCTTAGAAGAATTGAAAAAATAATGTCCAATTGGGGACGTTTCTGTTTGGGACATTTTGACAAATTTAAATAAAGTAGTTACATGGGAATATAAATCTTGTAACTACTTTGTTTTTTTATTTTTTAAAATAAATTTATAAAACAAAATGTCCCAAACAGAAACGTCCCCAATTGGACATTTGGACGAAAAATGTCTGATTAGGCACATTCCTAATAAACAAATGTTAGCAAACTTATTGCAAAAAATATGAACTTGTGATATAAAAGATACAAGTATATTTATACGAATTTTGTATGAAAACAAAAGGAAAACGAGGTGAAAACATGATAAAGGCTTATGCAAAATCAGATATAGGCAAAGTAAGAGAAATTAATCAAGACTATTACTATATATCGAATTCTTTAGATGAAGTTCAGTTATATATGTTAGCTGATGGAATGGGAGGATATAAAGGTGGAGAAATTGCAAGTAGTCTTGCTATTCAATCAGCAAAAAGCTATATAGAAAATAATTTTAAAGAAATTCCAAAAGATAAAGAAAGTATTATCCAACTAGTGGGAAGTAGTATGGAATATGCCAATATGGTGGTTTATGAAAAATCAAAAGAAGATCCTGAATTAGAAGGAATGGGTACTACTTTAGAAGTTTGTTTAATATATAATAATAGAGCCTTTATCGGTCATGTCGGAGATAGTAGGATATATAGAATTAGAAAAGATTTTATGAGGAAATTAACACAAGACCATAGTTATGTACAAAAATTAGTAAAGGATGGGACCATCACACAAGAACAAGCAGAACATCATCCACAAAAAAATATGTTAATGAAGGCTTTAGGTTGCAATGCTTTTGTAGAACCAGATGTTATGGTAAAAGGATTTTTAAAAGATGATATATTAATTATGAATTCAGATGGGTTAACGAATTTGGTTTCAAAAGAAGAAATATTCAAATGGGCAAAAAAGGATATTGAACAAGCACCAAAGGAATTGGTAAAATTAGCAAATGATTATGGTGGATATGACAATATTACGGTTATTGTTATCAAAAATATATAAAAATCAAAAGCAATCTACATATTAAACATATTAAGGAGAGATAAATATGATTTTAGAAGGAAAAATATTAGGGAATAGGTACGAAATTATCGAAAAAGTTGGTAATGGAGGTATGGCTACAGTTTATAGAGCAGAGGATAAAGTATTAAAAAGAAATGTAGCAGTAAAAGTTTTAAAGGATGAGTTTACTACAGATGAAGAATTTATTAAACGATTTGAAATAGAAGCACAATCAGCTGCAAGACTAACACATCCCAATATTGTATCTATTTATGATGTTGGTTCAGAGGACAATTTATATTATATCGTCATGGAATTGATAAGAGGAAAGACTCTTAAGGAAATTATTGTAGAAGAAAGAGGACCACTTCCATGGAAATGGTCAGTAAATGTAGCCATTCAAATTGCTTCAGCACTAGAAATGGCACATAAAAACAATATTATACATAGAGATATTAAACCACATAATATTATCATAACAGAAGATGGAATTGCAAAAGTTACAGATTTTGGAATCGCAAAAGCAGTTTCTAACTCTACTATTACAGCTTTTGGAACTACCATTGGCTCTGTACACTATTTTTCACCAGAACATGCAAGAGGTGGATTTACAGATGCCAAATCAGATTTATATTCTTTAGGTGTCGTTATGTATGAAATGGTGACAGGAAGAGTTCCATTTGATGCAGATACACCAGTTTCTGTTGCATTAAAACATATGCAAGAAGAACCTGAAGAACCAATAGAATTAAATCCAAATTTACCATCAGCAGTTAATAGAATTATTATGAAAGCATTAAAAAAAGATACAACTTTAAGATATCAAACAGCAACAGATATGTTGGCTGATTTAAGGCAAGCTTTAAAAAATCCTAATGGAGATTTTGTAGAAGATAGAGATTATGATGCAACAGCAAGAACACAAAAAATTAATACAGATCTATATGGAAATGTAGATGAGAATAACAACAAACGAAATGCTAAGAAAGATAATAAATTTGTAGCATTTATTAAAAGACATAAAGTATTAAGTGCATTCATTGGATTGATATTGTTATTTGCTATCAGTTTAGGCGGAACATTAGCATATTTAAATATAACGAATCCTGCAGAAGTAGAACTTCCAGAAGTAGTAGGAATGTCTAAAGAAGAAGCACAAAAAACAGTAGAGGATTTAAAACTTGTATTTGAAGTATCCAGTGAAGAATTTAATAAAGATGTTCCAGAAGGATATGTTATTTCTCAAGATCCTACTTATATTGCAGACTATCATGTAAAGGAAGGAAGCACTGTCAAAGTAGTTGTTAGCAAAGGACAAGAAAAGACAACAGTACCTAATGTTGAAGGAGAAGAAAGAAGTGAAGCAATAAAAATGCTAGAAGATGCAAAATTAAAAGCGGAAGTAGTGGAAGAAACGAGTAAAACAGTGAAAGAGGGATACGTCATTTCTCAAGAGACAGAAGCAGATTCTGAAGCATATGCAGGAGACACGGTTAAAATTCATGTAAGTACAGGAACAGGAATCAAACAAGTGACAGTTCAAAATGTTGTAGGGCAAACAGAAGAAAATGCAAAATCAACATTGGAAGGCCAAGGATTAAAAGTTACAGTCAATTATGCAGAGGCAACAACAGATGACGGAAAAGTCACGAAACAGAGTGTTACAGCAGGAACAACAGTAGATGAAGGAACAACAGTTACATTAACTGTAAATAAAGTGGCCGAAACTAAAGATATAGTTGTAAATGTAAGTGTTAAAAAATTAGTAGAGAGCTATTTTGCAGAGCAGAATGAAGAAACAGAAGGAACGACTAATAGAAACGTAAATGTAAAAGTTAATAATGAAACAAGGACAGTAAGCAGTACAACTGAAAATTGTCAAATAACACTTTCTGGAAAAGAGGGAGAATCTTTAGAGATAAATGTATCTATAACAGATCCAAACAATAATGGTAGCCAAATTTATAGTTCAAGTAGAACTATTACATTAGGATCACAGGACACAATAACATTTTAAGGAAATTAGATAAGGATAAAATAATAAAAGTTCAATTAGTAATTGCTAATTGGGCTTTTTTCGTATATAATAGGAGAAAAGGATTTAGAAAAATGTACTCTGTGAAATGATGCATAATTTAAAAATAATTGTTACTAACTGGAAACAAAATGAAATTTACATAAAAATGTCCCAAACAGAAACGTCCCCAAAAGGACATAAAAGAAAAAATGGAGGAAATATGCGAGGATTAATTGTAGAGAATATATCGAATCTATATCAAGTAAAAGTAGAGAACGAAATATATGAAACAACAGCAAGAGGAAAATTTAAGAAAGAGGAGATTACACCAGTTGTTGGAGATATAGTAGATATAACAGTTACAGATGAAAAAGAGAAAAAAGCTGTTATTGAGAATATATATGAAAGAAAAGTATATATAAAAAGACCAAAACTTGCGAATATCACACAAATTATATTTGTGGTTTCAAGTAAAGAACCGAAACCAGATTTATTAATGTTAGATAAGCAATTAGCTTTTGCAGAATTTGAGGGAGTTAACAGTATTATTGTATTAAATAAAACAGATTTAGACCAAAAAGAAGATTTTAGAAGTATAAAACAAATATATAGTAAAATAGGATATACGGTTATATTGACAGATGCAAAACAAAGGAAAGGAATTGATACATTAAAAGAGTTATTAAAAAATAATATCAATGCATTTTCAGGAAATTCTGGAGTTGGAAAATCTACTTTAATTAATGGTATATTTGACAGAGACATCACACAAGAAGGAGAAATTAGTAAGAAGAATAAAAGAGGAAAAAATACAACAACAGCTATTAAATTATATGAAATAGATGAGGATACTTATATAGCAGATACACCAGGCTTTTCAACCTTTGATATATCAGAAATAGAAAGTAAAGAGTTATACCATTATTTCAAAGAGTTTGGTCAATTTGAAGAGAATTGTGAATTTATAGGTTGCACACATATAAAAGAAGAAAATTGTGGAATTAAAAAAGCAGTAGAGAATGGAGAAATTGATAAAGCAAGATATGAACGATTTTGCAAAATATATCAAGAATTAAAAGAAAAGGAGGAAAGAAAATGGTAGAAGTTTCAACATCAATTCTTTCAGTAAAAAAAGGAGAGGAGTCAAAAACATTTTTTGCATTAGAAGCATCTAAAACAGATTATTTTCATATAGATGTCATGGATGGTGAATTTGTGGAAAAAAACACATATCAAACCATGTTAGAATATGCTTCTTATATCAGAAGAATATCGAATGCACCATTAGATGTTCATTTAATGGTAAATGATATCAAAAAGGCAGTAGATGATTATATTGCTGTAGAACCAAATATCATAACATTTCACTTAGAAGCATGCAAAAATGAAGAAGAAGTTTTTGAAATGATAAACTATATAAAACAATATAATTGTAAAGTAGGAATATCAGTAAAACCAAATACGAAGATAGAAGAAGTTTACAAATATTTACCATATATTCATATGTGTTTAGTGATGACAGTAGAACCAGGAAAAGGTGGGCAAAGTTATTTAAGTGAAATGACAGAAAAAGTGAGAACATTAAAAAATTATATTGATGACAATCATTTAGAAATAGACATAGAAGTAGATGGTGGAATTAATTTAAGAACAGCACCAGAGGTAAAGAAAGCAGGGGCTAATATTTTGGTTGCAGGAACAGCGATTCTAAATGCAGTAGATTATAAAGTGATTATAGATGAATTGAAAAGCTAGGCAAAGAAGGAATCTGACGATGCAGATTCCTTCTTTTGAAATATTTATTTAGAATTTAATTGTTATTTTTGTCTGTTTCTTTATTTTGATTTTCATTTTTTTCGGTTTTGCTAGATTTGTTTTCTTCTTTTGAATTGGTTATATTATCAGATTTATCTTCTTTTTTTGCATTTGTTGATTTATCAGACGCATTTTCTTTTTCCGTTTTAGATTCAACTTTTTCTTTTTTCTCTTCAGAATTTGAAATCTTTTTGCTAGAATCTGATTTTTTTTCATTAGAGTTTTCTTTTATTAAAATGTTATATGAAATCGTACCAATTCCCCATATAATTGAGATTAGTGAAATAACTATACCTACATAAGGAATTAAGGTTAATAGCCAGAAGATGATAGTGGTAACAATTAAAAATCCTAATTTATATAAATTTTGTGTAATTTTTAACTTATTACAAATCATTGTATTAATATCAATGATTGCAACAGATGTACTAATAAAGAATAAGACAGCTAATACACAAAGTAATAATATTGTAAGTTGACTAGTGATAGGAATTAGTAAAATGATGACAGACAATAAAGTGATAACAATTGGAACTAATATTCCTAATCCTATAATTTGTAAAGCTTTTCTGAATGTTATAGAATGACTTGTATTATGTAACAATTTTGGAGAAATCCATAATCCAATTAACCATAAAACAATTGCAGATACTAGTATAGCACCTAAAGAATACATATAATTTGAAATATCAAATGTATTATTTTGGAATTGAGAAAAATGTGTTTCTCCAGAAACATGCCCATCTGGGATTGCAATTTCTTCATCAGAGAAATAATTTAAATCTCCTTGAATACTTCCATAAGATGTAATGCTAGGAGTATCTTCTGTATCCGGTTTTTCTTTAAAATTGATAGAAGAGCAGTCAACAAAAACATTTCTTCCAATCATACTATTAACATTAAGTGTATTACAGATACTTCGAATATCTCTATATACAAATCCATCAATTGTTAATGTGTTACCAACAGAATAGATATTGTAAGCAACACCTTTTACATTAATGGTATTGGCACATGCAAATAAGTTGCTTAAAATGTATCCATTTTCTTCAATATTGATGGTATTAGCAAATATAAAGGCATCTCCACCAACTTGAGAATTAATTGTAACCGTATTTGCCATGATAAATAAATTTCCATCAATTGGAGTATCAACAGTTACAGTATCTTGAAATAAGTATTCGTCTCCTTCTTTTATTGTTACTGTTTCTTGTGTTTCACTTATAGGATTTACCTGGTCAGTTGTTGTAGTTTCAACTGTAACTTCATTTTCAGCATTGACAATAGGTGTTATTAAAGAAATAAGTAATAAAGCAATTAAAGAAATAATTTTTATTTTCTTTTTTAACATAATATCCTCCTTTTCAATTTATATTAACAGAAATATATAACGGAAAAAGGATTTTGTCAATAATTAAAAATGACCAACTGGGTGGTCCCAATAGTCGGTCATTGAGTTTTCTTTTCTGATTTATCAACAAAGTAAGCACATTCACTTGTTGTTGAAAAAATGGTAGGTGTAACACTTGAATAAGAACATTTACCATCTTTTTGATAAATACAATTTAGTGAACAATTAATATTTGTCAAAAAATCACCTCTACATACTAGTATGGAAAAAAGATGAATAAATATGCAGAATATATGAATGTTCTTTAAAATCCGTTACTGACTAGTTTTTTTTATAATTTTTACAATAATCCTTGATAGTACAAACATCACATTTTGGATGTCTAGCAATACAAGTATTTCTACCATGCCAGACAAATAAATGGTTAATATCTCTTAAATATTCTTTTGGAAAAATCTTAATTAAATCTTGTTCGATTTTTTCAGGTTCTTTTTCATTTGATAAACCAATTAAATTAGAAATTCGTTTTGCATGTGTATCAACAGCAATACCTTCTGCAATTCCAAACACTTCTAGTAATACAACATTAGCCGTTTTTCTACCAATACCTGCTAAACTCATTAAATCTTCCATGTTATTTGGTACTTGCCCATCAAATTTTTCTAGTACTTGATTTGCACATAATTTTATATTTTTTGCTTTATTCTTAAAAAAGCCACAAGGATGTATAAAATCTTCCAGTTCTTTTATATCTATATTTGCAAAATCTTCTACTGTTTTACATCTTTTAAAAAGGGCAGGTGTTGTTTTATTCACTCTTTCATCAGTACATTGTGCAGAAAGAATAACAGCAACAACTGCTTGGAAAGGTGTTTCAAAATCTAAGCTACAAGTAGCATCAGGATAGGTTTGTTTTAAAATTTCTACCATTTTTACTGCGTCTTTTTTGTTCATATATCATCCCTTCTTATGATAAGTATCATTATTATTGTATATTTTAAAGAAAAAAGAAGGAAAAGTCAAATTATAAGTTTAATAATTTGTTTAATATAGTTAAAAAAAGAAAAAAAGGCAGGATCTACAATGTAGAATCCTGCCTGTGTACCGCGGAACTGAGTCTATCTACATGTCAAACATGTAGGAGTCCTCATATACTTCAGCCCAGTCCACATCCCCCGTTTCGGGGTCAGTGTACCGGTCGACCAGTTCCTCCATCCTCTGCTCATATGAGCTTGAGGCTGAGGCTGGAGCCGGGGTCGGAGCCGAAGCCGGAGCCGGAGTTGAGGTCGGGGCAAACCACCAGGTATCCCCTTCAACCTCGATGATTCTTTCATCCTCTGTTTCCAGAGTCATGAAATAGCCATCCTCGGAACTGTACAGCACAGTACAGTTCAGCTCCATAGTTCCTGCTTTAAACGTCATTTTTTCCATAATACATTCCTCCTAAAAATTTTTTTTTAATGTCTCGTGTCCTTGAGAAAAAACACGAGGAAGTCTACAGTTTACTATAACTATTATACCAAATTTTTAGCAAAAAATCAAATTATGTAAATACTTCTAGCGCTTTTAGGTTTGGTATTGCTATATAGTAACTACTCAGAAAACATAAATGTAACATAAAAAAGATAAGTGAATATAATATACAAAAGAGAATGGAGGTAATAAGCATGTTAAAATTGTTTAAAAAAACACTAGCAATTTGTTTGATAGGTTTAGGATTAGGCATATTATTAGTTTTATTACTTCCCGTAACAGGCTGGTTATTTATGATAGGAGTAGTCGTGGTATGCGTTGGATTTATGTGGCTAGCATGCTAATATAAAAGGAGGGATACATATATGACGATTGTAGTTAAAAAAGTTCCAAAATTTTTAAGAGGTTTTGTGAAACTAATATTTGGAATTAAAGATAAAAATTGATAATTTGTATAATAAAAGGGATAGAAAATAAAAAAGATTACCTTCATATCAACACGCAGAGTTACAATCAGCTAACGATGGTAAGGTATCTGAAAACTGTTGTAGATAAAGATATCTTTCATTAACGGAAAAAGGACCACAACAAACGTGTGGACCTTTTTCTTATACTTAAAAACTATCTTTGTATCAAAAAAAGAGCTTATGCTCTCTTTACTTTTCCATCTCTTAAACATTTAGCACATACATAAATTCTCTTTGTTTCACCATTTTCTGTAACTTTAACACTTCTTAAATTTGGTTTCCATGTACGTGAAGATCTTTTACTAATGTGAGAACGTGTAATACTAAGTTTATTTCCATGATTAACTGATTTATCACATATTGCACATTTAGCCATTCTTAATTGCACCTCCTAATTTTTAAAATAAACTGACTATTAACAAGTTTAACACAAAAGTATGAAAAAAACAAGTATTTTTCAAAAAATATTTAAAAATCCTTGCAAATTAGGAAAAATGTGGTATAATAATTAAGCTATATGAATAAAGAAAGGATTGAATGATAATGAAGTGTAAAGTAGAAAAAACAGAAAACGCAAATGAAGTAAAATTAAATGTAACAATAGAAGCTGAAAAATTTGATGAGGCTATTAAAAAAGTATATTTTAAAAGTGCAAAATATTTTAATATCCCTGGATTTAGAAAAGGTAAAGCACCAATGAATATTGTTGAAAAATATTATGGAAAAGAAATATTCTATGAAGATGCTTTTAATGAAGTAGTTCCAGAAGAATTAGAAAAAGCAGTAGAAGAAAACAAATTAGAAGTAGTTAGTAGACCAGATATAGATGTAACACAAATTGGAAAAGGACAAGATCTAATTTTTACAGCTGTATTCCAAACAAAACCAGAAGCAGAACTTGGAAAATATAAAGGTGTAGAAATCAAAAAAATAGAATATAAAGTAACAGATGAAGATGTAGAACATGAATTAGGACATATGCAAGAACATAATTCAAGATTAATATCAGTAGAAGATAGACCAGTAGAAAAAGGAGATATTGCAAATATTAATTTTGAAGGATTTGTAGATGGAGTTGCTTTCGAAGGTGGAAAAGCAGAAAACCATGACTTAGAAATTGGAAGTAATACATTTATCCCAGGATTTGAAGACCAAATTATTGGAATGAAAATCGATGAAGAAAAAGATATTCAAGTAAAATTCCCAGATGAATATTTCTCAAAAGATTTAGCTGGAAAAGATGCTACATTTAAAGTAAAAGTAAATGAAATCAAGAAAAAAGAATTACCAACATTAGATGATGAATTTGCAAAAGATGTTAGTGAATTCGATACATTAAAAGAATTAAAAGAAAGTATTAAAGAAAAACAACAAAAACAAAATGATGAAAGAGCAAAATATGAAACACAAGAT
>CASEIZ010000068.1 GCA_949288185.1 uncultured Eubacteriales bacterium
GGTACCGATGGTGGGACTCGAACCCACATGGTTTCCCGCTGGATTTTGAGTCCAGTGCGTCTACCAATTCCGCCACATCGGCATAAAAAATATGTACTAATATATATTAGCACATATCTAAAAAAAAGTCTAGAAAAATTTGATAACTTTTTTAAAAGTTTCATTTATACAATTTTAATGGTTTGCCCTGGATAGATTAAATTTGGATTTTGGATATCATTATATTGTAAAATTTCATTTAAAGTAATTCCAAATCTTCTAGCAATTCTATTTAATGTATCTCCTTCTTTTACAACATAATATACTTGAATCGTATTATCTACTGGAGCTAAATCTGTCACATCACTTTCTGTAATTCTTAATTTTTGACCTGGATAAATTAGATTTGGATTTTCTATATCATTTAATTCCACAATATGTTCTACACTCACATGATATTCTCTTGCTATTTGTGATAAGGTATTTCCTCTTTGAACAGTATAAATAATATCTCCTGTTCCTCTTTCTTCATTCCCTGGTATTGTGGAATTTGTAAGAATTCTTAGTTTTTCTCCTGGATAAATTAAATCTGGATTTTGTATATTATTAATATCTACTAATTCTTGTACTGTTGTGCCATATCTTCTTGCAATAGCACTTAAGGTATCTCCACTTTGTACGGTATATTCTACACTTTCTGTATTGTTTGGAGTTGTATTTCCACTATTATTCGCAATTTCAGAAGTTTCATCTAAAAAGATTTCTTCTGTATATAAATCTCTATCTACATTACCATTAATCCCATTTACTCTACCTCTATCTGTGTATTGAATACCAATATATGTATTCCAACTGGTTTCTATGTTAATTAGATTATTCCTATTTTCATAATAAGCAATCCATAAATCATAATCTTCTGCCAGACTTGTATCAAATGTACTTCTCGCATTTGATAAGTCACTATATAAAATAACTTCTTTGTTAGTCAATTCTTCTACACGTTCCATAAAGGTCCTGGCGATGTTATTAATTTCTTCTCTTCCTACACCTCCAAAAGTTTCATAGTCTAATACCAATTTACAATCTGGTGTTTTTCCAGAAATGACAGATACAAAATAGTTTGCTTCTTCTCTCGCTTGTTCTGTGCTTGTAGCTGTTAAATAATGATAAAATCCCACACGCAATCCATTTGCTTTTGCATTTTCATAATTAATATCAAAATACGCATCTTTTATATTTGTCCCTTGACTTGCCTTTATGTATACAACCTGTATCCCAGCATCTCTTACTTCCGCATAATTGATATGTCCTTGCCAATTGCTAACATCAATTCCTTGGTAACTTAAATTTGATGCAGGTGTTAATGCATATGTATGATTTATCTGTATACAAAAGACAAAAACAAATATGATAATTCCTGATATAAATTTTTTTAACATACCTTCCTCCTTTTTCTACTATACTATGTTTTAGAGAAAGTTTTGTTATTAGAATAACAGATTGAAAGCTTTTTAAAGCCTAGCCAATAGGGCATGTTACCCTAGATTAAATTAATTTTGAATGCGATTGGAGGAATGCTAGAATTTCTTAATAATTTTATGGAAAGAGTTCAAACCTTGTGTTTGGAAGGGAGCCATAAAATTATTTTAGAAATTCTAAAATTCCGTATTGAACCGAAAAATTAATTTAATCTAGGGTAACATGCCCTATTGGCTAGGCTTTAAAAAGCTTTCAATCTGTCAAAATTCTATTTTGTTTCGTCTTCTTCGTCTTGCTTTACTTCTTTTTCTTCTGTTTTATTATTTTCTTCTTTTAAAATGACATCATATTCAAAAACTTGAAATGTTTTTACATTTACTTTTGAAAAATCATCTTTCTCGTCTTCTATTTCTGTCATTTTAAATAATGTTCTATTAATTAATTTTAAATCTACTTTTGACAAATCTACTAATATTTTAGTTGATATATTTTGTCCAATTGGTAATGTTTTATTTTGATTATCATAAAAAATGATATTAGTATAACTTATTCCATTCATTCCCCTTTTTATATTGATTTTATATAAGTTAAATTTATTTCCCTTATCCTTTATATTTTCATGAATTTCATTTTCAGGATTTATATTAAAAATATTAATATCTTTAGGTTCTAACTTTTCATTATCCAATATCTTATATACTGGTAAATCATCAATAATTACCACTTTATCTAAAGCTTTTTTTATGTTATCTACAACCGTTTCTAAGGCCAATTTATATCCTATCTGTTTTGTATTTTTATTAATTTCAAGGATATTAAATTTATCTTTTGCAATTTCTCTATGGTTTTTATTAGCTATTTTTGAAACTTTTGTTGCATCTTGTGACATTCCACCAAATATGTCAAATTCTTCTATTTCATGTAATACATTTTCTTCTTGTGCCTCTTTTTTTAGTTCTTTCAAGTTATTTTCGATTTCTTTTGGCAATACCTCATTATTTTTTACTTTATTTAATAAAGGTAAAATATCGGTTGTTGTTAGATATATACTATCTGTTTCACTTTTGGTTAAGGCTTTTCTTTCTATCTGATCCATGGTATTTCCGAAATCTTCTAAATCTTGATGATAGTCAAATACCTTTGTTACCTTTTTGATAATATTGACTTCTTCCTCTTCTCCTTCTGCTAGAGAGGCTACTTCATCTTTATTACTATATTTCCAGAATTCAAATATACTTTTTTTATGATTATCTATTTCTTGTATAAAATTAACTGCATTTTCTATTTTCTTTTGCATATTTTTGTTTTTTAATTTTAATGCATTTACATCCATTATTATATTTTTCAATTCTGTTTCATTTAATTCATATGCTTTATATAATTCTATTAGTTCTTCTATGGTATAGTTCTCTTTTTTCGTTGGTGGTTTTTTCGTATTTTTTGGCTTTTCTTTCTTGGTTTTAGATGTACTGTTTTCTGTTATATTGTCTTCTGTTTTCTCTTCTAATATATTGTCTTTCATTGTTTGTTTTTTATTCTTCTTGCTATATTTAAAATAATATTTGAATTTACCAAAAAATGTTTTCTTACATTCTAAGAAAGTGGATATTTGCTTTTCTTTTGCTAAATATTCTATTTCTTGTGAAGCAGCAATAATTTTTAAATTATCTAATTTCTTTTTATTTTCTTCTAATAGTTCACTAATTAATTCTTGTTTTTCTATTCCTACTTCATATTCATCATTTATCCATTCTGCAATATTTTCATATTCTAATTTATAGTCATTATTATAAAATTCTAGTTCTCCACCTTTTGTAATATTGGTTGTAAATTCAAAATAATGTGGCAATTCTGTTTGTAAGATAAACATTGCTTTTAATAGTTTATAGAATTGTGTTGCTTCTACTAAACTACTAATTTTAATTTTATATGGACTTCTGATTTTTCCATATACTTCTGTTTCTCCTACAATATGAATGGATAGTTTTTCACTTTTATCATATACTTCATAAATCAATGGCCAATCTTTTGTAAATAACCATAGATAGTTTTCTAAGTCTTCAAATTCTGACTTTTTATAATACGTATTACTATAAGTAGCATTTCGAATTGGTACAAATATTTTTCCTGTTTTCTTTTTTTCTAATTGTTTTTTTAATAAAAAGAAAAAGGTTGAATAATCTGTATCTTCTGTTGGAACCAACATAAAATATTGGTCTGAATCTTCTGCATAATAAATCTGCCATAAATAATTTCTTTCAAATTTTACTTTAAATGGAATTTTTTTATTTAATTTTGTTTGTTCTTCCTGTATTTTTTCTACTTCATCTACTCTTAATTCTTTTAACATACGTAAAAATGTAGTATGTTTTAAGAAATTTTTTTCATCTTCTGCATCTAGATATTCAGATATTGGACTTGCTTTTTTATATTTTTCTTGTATATCATCTAGTCGATTGGTTGGTGTTAATAAGATTTGTATATCTTTAATTGGTACATAACGATATTGTCTATATTGTTTCTCATCGTAAAATTTAGGAACTCTAAATTTTAATGGTTCATAATTTTCAAATTGATTTTTGGCATCTTCTAAATTTAATCCTAAATAGTCCAATTTTTCTTTGATTTCATCTATTTTTTCTCCTGTTTTTTTTGGCAAAACAATGGCTCCTTTCTATCTCTATTTTATTGTATAGGAAACATCAGTCCTTATCTTGATTCTATATAAGATTTTTTCTATACAACAACACCTTACTTTATAATTTCATAAAAATTCTTAAATTCATATCCTTGCCCTTTTAAATAATCAATTATACCTGGCAAAGCTTCTACTGTTACTTTTTTGGCTTGTGCATCATGCATTAGTATTACCACACTTTGTTTATCTCCTACCGTTTCTTGTATTCGTTGCATTTCATATTCAATGGTAGGACTCGTTGTTTCCGAGTCTCCATTTAATGCATTCCAATCAACATGTACGATATTATTCTGTGAAAGCAAATCATTTGCTTGATTTTTTATATCTGCATACTTTCCTCCTGCCAATCCCCCTGGAAATCGAAACAAGTGTGAATTATATTCTTGTTCTCCAATGGCTTCTCTAACTAGTTGGTTACATTTGTTATATTCATCTAACACAGCTTGTGGTGATTGATAGATTGCTTCATATACATGTGAATATCCATGATTAGCAATAAAATGTCCTTCATCATACATTCTTTTTACAACTTCCGGCTTTTTCTCAACATTTGAACCTAATACAAAAAAAGTTGCTTTAATTCCTCTTTCATTTAATATATCTAATATTTGATTTGTATTACTAGATGGTCCATCATCAAATGTTAGAAAAACACGTTTGGTGTCAGAGCTATATATATGATTCATATTTTCTATTCCAACTTCTGTTAGTTTTGGTAATTTTTCTTGTCTTTTTTTCTCTAGTTCTTCCTGCTCTTTTGCAAGTGCTTCTTGATATTGTTGATAAGCTAACTTATATTCTGCATTTGCTTTCATGATTTTTGCACAATTTATCCATGTAACAACAATTCCTACAATCATTAGCACTATAATAACGATCATTAATGTCTTTTCTTTTGTGGTAAATCTAAATTTTGCAGGTACTAAAGACATGTTTTTTTCTTCCTTCATTTCTTATTTCCTATAATTTTTTTGTATTTTATTTAAAATCTTTTCTAGTTTTCGTTTATATTATATACTATTTTGTCAAAAATTCATATAGGATATATAAAAAAATTTGTCGCATTGGGATCGTTTTTCTGTGCGACATTTTGAGGAATTGGGGACAGACTCATTTTTCCTTTTTTTATTTAGGAAGATGGTAAAAAAAATATAGAATATAAAAAAATGAAACGATTTTGCGTATCTAAATTTGAAATTAGAAATTATTAAAGAAAAAAGTGAGGAATGTTCATTTGGCTTAAGCTTTATAGCCATAATGAAAGAGACTCACTTTTTTCTTTTAGAATTTCTATGAAAATTTAGCTTATACAAAATTGTGTAATGGTTTTATATTCTATATTTTTTATAATTCTGTAAATTTTAAAAAAGGGAAAAATGAGTCTGTCCCCAATTCCTCAAAATGTCCCAAACAGAAACGTCCCCAATTGGACATTATTTTTTCATCACAGATTTTAAGTATTCTACTTCTTCATCTACTTTTAATCTCATGAAGATAGGTTCCCCTTTTTCAATTACTTTCATATCTTTTAAGCTATCATATGCATAGATGTCATTCCATCTGATACTATCAACATCTGTTATACCAATTTGTCTTAAAATATTATTGGCTGTATCTAGCATAAATGGTTTAATCAAGATGGCAATTTTTCTTAAATTTTCAATTAAATGATACATTGCAGATTTTAATTCATCTATTTTTTCTTCTTTTGCTAAAGTCCAAGGCATTGTTTCATCAATATATTTATTGGTTCTTGCAATCAAATCCCATATTTCTTGTAAAGCATTTGCAATTTCATATTCATTTAATTTTTCTTCAAATGCTTGTATTTTTTCTGTTGCATATTCTTCTAATTCTTTGTCTACTGCATTTGGTGTTCCTATATATTCAGGAACATGTCCTTCAAAATATTTATTTACCATTGATACAGTTCTATTTACTAAATTGCTTAAGTCATTACACAAATCAAAATTGTATCTTTCAACAAATGCTTCTGGTGAAAAGATTCCATCTTGACCTACTGGCATTTCTCTAAGTAGGAAATATCTAGTTGGGTCTAATCCATATCTATCAATTAAAGTTTCTGGATAAATGACATTTCCTTTTGATTTAGACATTTTTCCATCTTTCATCATAATCCAGTTGTGTACTAAAATAGTTTTTGGTAATGGTAAGTCTAATGCCATTAAGAATATTGGCCAATAAATTAAATGGAATCTAGCAATATCTTTTCCTACAATTTGTAAATCTGCTGGCCAATATTTTTTGAATAATGTATCATCATCAGACATGTATCCTAATGCTGTTAAATAGTTGGTTAAGGCATCCACCCATACATAAATCACATGTTTTGGGTCTTTTAATACTTTAATTCCCCAATCAAAACTGGTTCTAGTAACACATAAATCCTCCAATCCTGGTTTAATAAAGTTATTTATCATTTCATTTTTTCGAAATGCTGGCTTAATAAAATCAGGATGTTCATCATAATATTTCACTAGCTTATCAACATATTTTTTCATGTTAAAGAAGTATGCTTCTTCTTTCATTAATTTTACTTCTCTACCACAGTCTGGGCATTTTCCATCTACTAATTGGGTTTCTGTAAAATAGGTCTCACATGGTACGCAATACCAACCTTCATATTCTCCTTTATAGATGTCTCCTTGTTCCATAAATCTGTCAAATATTTTTTGAACAATTTTGGTATGCCTTTCTTCTGTTGTTTGAATGAAATCATCATATTGGACTCCCATTTTTGCCCATAATTCTTTTGCTTGTTCAGCCATTTCATCTACATATTCTTTTGGTTCTTTACCATTTTTTTCTGCTATTCCTTGAATTTTTTGTCCATGCTCATCTGTTCCTGTAAGCATATATGTGTCTTCACCTTTTAATTGATGATATCTTTTCATAGCATCTGCTAATACGGTTGTATAGGCTGTTCCTATATGAAATTTTCCGCTTGGATAATAAATTGGTGTTGTTACGTAAAATTTTTCGCTCAAAATCTTCATCTCCCTTATTTCTAATACATACAATTTAAATTTTATTTTCATTTTGCATACTTCTTTTTTCCTTTTATTGTTTACAAAATTTACAAATATATTATCATAAATTTAGGAAAAAGTCTATACGTCTTTTTACTTGACTATAATTAATTATTTTTTTAATCTTTTTTATCTCTTTCAACTGCTTCAACATCATCAAATAAAGTAGAATATTCCAAATAAATTATTTTAAATGTATTGTCTAAAAAAGTATAATATAGTAATATAGTAATAGATAATGATGTATTTTATCTATATAAAAAGGGGGGATGGATAAATTGGAAAATAAACAAGTAGCAACAGTAAGAACAATAACAGGTGAGTTAATAGGTGGATTTATTCTTTATGGAATAGTATTTAGCATACTGTATAGTTTTATATATTCAGCAATAACCAATAGAATTTCAGAAGATTCATTAATATTAACAGCTATTATAGCTATTATTCTTCAAGGAATAACCGTATTTTGTATATGGAGAGGTAGTATTGCTACTACTTTTAGAAAAAGATTAATAGAAACAGCTGATGTAAAACCAGTTATGAAAAACCTTATAATTTTTACTGTTATAATCTGTTTTTTAACTGCATGGATGAACTTTGCACGAGTTAATGAAACAGTAGAAGATACAATAAACTCAAATACAGGTGTAATGATGTCAGAAACATATATGCAATATTTATATGATGATGAAGAAATTGCTCAATATGAAGCTGAAAAAGAAAAAATAATCAGTGAAACCAAAACAAAAGTATATACTTATTTAGCTGTTTTAGAAATTGGTTTATTAGCTGTATATCTAGGTGTAATACCATTACAAAAAAAGGCAATTTTAAAATATGCAGTATAATTGAAAGGAGAAAATAAGATGACAATAGTTTCTATAATAATAGTAGTAGCAATGGGAATACTTTGTGCTTTTATACATAAAAATAAAGGGTATTCTCCAATAGCTGGATTTTGTTGGGGCTTTTTCTTTTTCATAATAGGATTACTTATAGTTTTATTAGAAAGAAATAAAGAAGATCAATTAATGGCAGATAAAGGAAGATTATCCATGACACAATGGTTACTTATATTTTTAGGGGTAGGAATTCTGCTAATAATCATATTCTTTATTATAATGAGTTTAATGTAATATATTATATCTAAATTGCATCATATTTTATTTCTTTATTTTTTACTTAGATTTTATTTTTGCGCACACAAAAAGCAGTATAGCTTTTATTCTCTATACTGCTTATTTTAATTATATAAAATTTCGTTTTTATGTAACTATCCTTATTCAAATAAAGTTCTAATCATTTTGATTAAATAATGACTTCCTCCTTCAGTGTTATCTTGAATATTTTCTACCATACTAATGACTAATATGTCATTCTCTCCTTGGTCTGTTGTAAAACAATCAAACCATCCTAATGTTCCACTTTCATTATCTTCTTTATCTGTTTTTAATTCTGCTGTTCCTGTCTTTCCTGCAATAGTTACACCATTAACTTTCATATCATTTGCTGAGCCACGTTCAACTACTTGAATTAAATCTTCTTTTATCGTATTTGCTGCCTCTTCTGAGAAAGCATCTTCTATTAAAATCTCTGGTGTTTTATCTTCTTTGTATTCAATGTATGGTTTTACCATATCTCCATTGTTATAGAAACCTGAATAAATAGATGCCATGTGAATTGGGTTGATTAATAAGTTTCCTTGACCAAATCCAGTATCTGCCAATTTTCCTTCTGAATTGATTCCATCTTCATTTGCATATTGTGATGTTGCAAGTGATAATGGGAATTCTAATTGCTGCTTAAATCCAATTTTGTCTAAGCTTTCTGTAAATTTACTTGTTCCCATTCTTAAAGCTGTTTGCGCAAAATAGATATTATCTGAATACATTAATCCATTTAATAAATTCTTAGGTCCATTATATCCTGTTAATGTCGTTACTCTGTAATCTCCCCATGAAGAATCTTTTTGCCAGCTGGTTCCTGTATAACCAAAATCTTCATCTGCTGTAATACTTCCAGTGGTTAATCCTATCGCACCTGTAATTGCTTTAAAGGTTGAACCTGGGCAATACTTTTGTATAAATCTATTGTATAAAGGTTTTGCTTCATCATTATTTAATGCATTCCATTGATCTGTTGTCATTCCTAAAGTAAAGTCATTTGAATCAAATGTTGGTGTGCTAACCAAAGCTAGTAATTCTCCTGTTGCTGGTTGCATCACAACAAATAGTCCTTTGTCATTTTGTAATTGATCATATAACTTTGTTTGTATATCACTATCGATTGTAAGGGTAATATCTTCTCCATCTTTTTGTTCTTGTTTTGCTAGGGTTTTTATCTCATTTCCATCTGCATCTTCTATATAGATTCTAACACCATCTGTTCCTCTTAATCTATCTTCATAAGCTGATTCTAATCCAGATTTTCCAATTAAGCTTGTAGAACTATATCCTTTGTCTGCATATTTTTCTAGTTCTTCTGCATTAATCGCTTGCACATATCCGATTAAGTGTCCAGCTTCTTCTCCTAATGCATAAACTCTTCCTTCTGCATCATTTATCATAATTCCTGGAATTTGTAATAACTGTTCTTTTAGCTCTGTATCATCTTTTTCTACTTTTCTAATTGGTACAAATGTATCATCTTTTACATAGGATGCTGATAGATAATTGTTAATCGTTTCCACTGATACACCAGTTAGTTCTGCTATTTTGCTAATACTTTCTTCTTTGGCTTCTCCTAATTTTCCTGGCACAATTCCCACTTGAGAAATGGTTCCATCATAAGCAAGTGGATTTCCATTTCTATCTAATATGCTTCCTCTTTTTCCACTTAAAGTTTCTACTCTTACTTTATAATCTCTTTGTAACTCAGGAAAAATTAAACTTGATGACCATTCTAATTTATATATGTTCTCTTCTTTTACAAAATATGCTTCATTGTCAAAGCGAATATTCCCTGCTGAAGTTACCATCTCTTCACTATATGACACTTTTTTCTTGTCATTTTCATTGGTTACTTCTTTTACTGTAATTTTAATATTACTACTGTCAATTCCTTCATATATATTTTCATTTCTTGTCACAAAATCTTCTTGACTAATACTTTCTTTTGATGAACTACTTAAATATGTATACATCTCGTCATATTTTTTGTCATTGATAGCTGAAAAATACGAATTTAAAACCTCTTCTGGTTTTTCTTTTGGCATGTTCATTATGATGATTCCTACAATAATTGCTACAACTAGTATGACTGCAATAATAATTCCAATAATTACTTTTTTATTTTTCATCTTAATCCCTCCCCTTAGGATATCTTTTTATTGAAATAAGCCACATCTTGTTCCAATTCTTCTTCCCATTTTGACATTATTATACCACTTCTTTCACTTTTTTACAGTAATTTTTTTAGTTTTATATATTTTTATTCTCTTTTTTTCTTTTTGTTGGTTGTGACACGCAAGATGTAAAAAATATTAACAATATAATTATAACTGAACTGTAATTCTTTGTTTAATCATTTAATGTTTCCATTGCGTGTTCTTCATAATATGTTTCAAAATCATAACTATGCCCATATCCAGTTTTTGTATCAATCGTTGCTTTTGAAGATTTAGCACCAGCTAAAATCCCTTGATAGGTTGTTTTATTCGTATTGACAACAATCCCTCCACTAAAACTGCAACCTTCTATATTTCCTAATATGTGATTTCCAACAATTCCTCCAACATATAATATATCTTGTTCATATTGTGTAGATGTTTGAATTGTAAGGATATCTGTAGATGTACAATTAAGAATGATTCCTTCTGCGCCATTTGGATCTCCATTTGTTCCTGCAATTCCTGCCACAATATGACATCCTGTTAACTGACCTTCATTTACACAATTTTCTATTGTTGCATGATTATATATGGCAATTCCTGCAACCATGCCATTCTCAGAAGTGATGGTTCCATGATTTTGACAATTTATAATATGTCCTTGGTTATATGTTACCATTCCACTTCCTATATTACTTGCTGTAATGTTTCCTGTATTCATACAATTCGATAAAGTACCAACATATTCCATGCATATTCCATTTACATTATCTCCTACCAAATTTCCTGCATTTGTACAATTTTCTATGGTTCCACCTGCTCTATATACACTAATACCTCCCACTGTTCCAGACTTACAAGTAATATTCACTCTATTGACACAATTCTTAATCGTTCCACCAAATAGATTTCCAACAATTCCGCCTACACAATTGTTAACTCCTTCAGAGGTTATCGTAACATTTCCACTAACTATACAATTTTCAATTGTTCCTTCATTTATCTGTGCAATAATACCTTCTGGATAATTTGTTTCTTTATCTGATGTTACATTTATATTTTCAATATTTAGATTTTTAATAGTTCCTTCATTGGTATAAAACATTGCAATTTTATTAATGTCTTCATTTGCTAGATTTTTCGTAATGTTTTTAATCGTATGTCCATTTCCATCTAATTCTCCTGTAAATACGGTTGTTGTAAATTGCAAAGTATCTCCTGTAAAGTCTAAATCATTTTCTAGTTTATATTTTCCAGATGGGTTATTCGCAATTCTTTTAAAATCATCAATTGTATAAATTCTTGTATATCCATCATTAACTTCTTCTTGACTTGCTATTTCCACATTAACATCATCTCTTGAAAATCCCGTTTTTCCTAACATTTCTTCTAATTCTTCCATGGTATATCGTTTCTTAAATTGTGTGACATATTTAAATAATCTTGCACATCTGTTATCATCTAGCAATTTATATACAACAGGTCTAGGCATCGTTCCGTCATCCACACCTATATTGGCATATTTTTCTTTGTCATAATCTAAAATGATATAGTTTTTACCTGATGACATAATTCTATCCATAGAATCCACGCTAAAAGCATCTCCTATCTCTATTAAACTATATGACATTCTATCTTCTGCTACTTCTAATAAATGGGCATAATCTTCATCATTTTTGTCAATCACATAAAAGTAGTCTTTCATTTTCGGTTTATAGATAATTCTATCTGGATTCTCTTTGTAATAGCTTAAATGTTCTTCTAATTTTAAATATTCATTTCCATAATTAGCTTCATCTTGTTCTATGATTTTTCTTTGATAATCTCTATCTAATTTGATTAATATAGCAATTCCCACTAAGATGATTAAGATGACAACTAATGGCATGATAATATATCTCTTTTTAAACTTCATTTTTTTCTTTCATATAATAAAATATTATATGCCTTTCTAATTCATTATATTTTATTTTTCTTTTAAACTTTTATCTACTTTTCATCTAATAACTCTAGTTTTTTTGCTATTATGATACTAAATCTTCTTCAAATGGAAAATTATCTGGATTATATGTATACGTTCTTAGATCTACTCCATATTCTTTTTCCAATTCTTCTCTTTCATATGTTTTTTCATAAACAACATCTGAATCATAATCACTTTGATGAGCAATCACTTCTACAGCATGTAAATTGTCAATTAAACTTAATAATGTGACTGCATTTTTCTTAAATAATTCTTCTTTCTTTTCTAAAGGCAATTCTTTAAATATTTCATATTCTCTATTCTTTTCTTCTACTATGTAATTGGTATAATAATGAATTTCTAAATAATATTGTTCTGGATTTTCTTCTTCGTTTCTTGTAAAAATAGATTGTGCATAATTTCCTAAACTGAGTTTTTGGACAAGATTTTTAACACTGTTAAAATCTCCTACATATTGTATTTTATATGGAATCATATCTTCATAATCATATGCAAAATAGTTTTCTTCTACTTTTGCAATATTACCTATAAAAAAGATTCCTCCAATTATGACAATGAGTGTTAGTGATATCATGGTAATTCGAATTGGTTTTGCTTTAAACTTTGGAAAGAATTTTATCATATAAATTCTTCTTTCTGTGTCACTTTCTACCCCTGCTAAGTTCAGCACCTCTTGCTCATAACTTTTATATAATCTGTCTTTTAAAGCATTAATAATTGTCATCGCATATTCTTTGTTTTCTTCTGGCTTCAAATGTTTTAATACATTGGCATCTGCTTTTAATTCCATATCTTGTCTTATTCTTTTAAACAAAACATATAGAAATGGATTAAACCAATAGATTGTTCTTAATAAATTTATTACAAAGTTTATAATTAAATCTTTTCCTTGATAATGAGATAATTCATGCATCAATATATATTGGATTTCTTTATCTGTTTTTTCTTTTACATTATCTTCATCTAAAAATATTTTTGCATTTGCTATTCCATATATGGCAGGTGATAAAATCCCTTTTTTGTTAATTAATACCATATCCTTTTTTATATTTAATTCTTTTTTAGTCTCTTCAAAAATTCCTAAAATCCTTTTATTCGTCAATAAATCACTTACACTTAATCGATTCATCTTTCTTCTTAACCATAAATATCTTAATAACAGAATTCCAATAACACCTATCCAAAGACAAGGAATTACGATATCAAATACAATGTATTTTGCATAAGCTGTATAAAGATTTCCTCTTACTACTTTATATTCTTCAAATGTAGTATCTTGTCTTTGAATATATGCATTATATTCTGCTTGTCTTTCATCCACCTCTTGTTTAAAAGAGATTTCTTGTATTGGATTTAAACTCTTCATAAAAATATTGCTACTTTCATATATTCCATTGATATTCAATGGCACAATTAAAGAAAGTATAAAAATCCCCCACATGACTACTTTCCATTTTGGTGAAATCTTTTTATCAAATATTTCTTGAATTAAATATATGGTAAATCCAACAATGACTGCAAATATAGACATATATAGTATCATATAAAAGGTTTCTCTTATTTGGATTCTATCAATTACGATATTTGCATATGTAAATAATTTTTCTATCATATTACTTTATTCCCTTCAATATTTTATAGCAATTGAAACATAATGAATGCTTATTGTTATAGAGAAATCTCCATCCTTTCTTATAACACTGCAAACACTTACTCATCTATGATATTTAATAGTTTTTCTATTTCTTCTTTCGTTATTTTTTTATCTTCTACAAAGTTTAGTAACATATTGTTGACATTTCCGTCATACATCTTCTCTAAAAAAGTTTCATTTGCACTTTTTAAATATTTCTTTTCTGAAATTAATGACTTATATTCGTTTTCTTTTTTGTTTTTTTCAACTGATTTGACTATGTTTTTATCTATTAATCTATACAATAATGTTTTAATCGTACTTTTATTCTTTGGTTCTTCTTTACTTAATTCTTCAACAAGTGCATTTAGGGTTAAACTTTTCTTTTTCCATAATACTTTCATAATTTCTAATTCTGCATCTGTAATTTGATTCGTCATTTTCATCATTGTTTTCCTCCTTAAAAGTTTTTATTAAATTTATTTTAGATATATAAGAAATCTAACCTTGTTGTATATATAAAAATCTATATAAGTTCAAGGTAAAAGTCGATTATTCTTATATAACAAAAAAGATTACATTTGTAAACCAATTATAGTTTACATCTGTAATCTGTATTTGTCAATCTATTTTGTTAATTTAATTTTTATTATTTCTGTTTTACTATTATTTATTCTTATTGATAAATGCAATAACTTGTTTAGCTAACTCTTCTTCTTTTCTTTCGTAACTATGATTTGCACCATCAATATAATAAATATCTTTATTAGGATTCGTAATTGTATTATTTACAATGTCTACTAATTCTTCTGGCATTTGTACAATCATTTCATTTACATTTCCCCAACGCATAAATAATGGCACATCAATATTGTTTAGTTTTTTTAATTCTTTGTCTTCTCCAAAATTAGCAAAATTAATATCTTGATAATCTCTTGCATATCTTAAGAAGGTTTTTACACTAATTGGATGTATAAAAGCTTCTTGTGGCATCATTTCATTTCCTTGTCCATTTTTTTCTTTTTCTTCTGCATATTCTAAGTATTTATCAAAATTATCTCTTAAATATATTTTTAATGTTCTTGGAATATCAATCAAAGAATTTAATATGATTCCTTTTATGCTATTTACCATATCATCTTGTTCATCTTTTAATTCGTTATATGTGTAAACAATTTTCGTACATCCTAAGCTATGTCCTTGTAAATAGATATTTTTATATCCCAATTCTTTTAATTTTATGATAGCTCCTGTAATATCTTCATATCCTTCTAATACATCCTCGAAACTGGTTCCACCTAACGTTTTTTCTCTTTTTCCTTCTGTATATCTTCTTGTATATTTTACCAATTCACTTCCACGGTTGTTAAAGCAAAAATAGTCTATGTTATTTTCATTTGCCAATTTTGCCATCGTGGTTTCTCTTTTTTTCATGCAGTTACTCCCCATTCCATGAATGGATAAGATAATATCTTCTGTTTTATTTTTACTTGTATATAATAATCCATCTAATTTGATTCCATCTGTTGCTAGAAAATAAATGACTTCCATTTTTATAATCCTTCCTTTCTTAAATCACATCCCTAGTTGGAAAAGAATTAACATTTGACATAGCCAAAATTGTAATTTTTTTCAACTACAACACCTCTATTTCAATACTTCTAATATTTCTTGTTTATCTGTTACGCCTACAAATGTTTTAATTGGATTTCCTTTTTCAAATACCATAATGGTTGGTATACTCATCACATCATATTTTATGGCTAATTCTTGGTTACTATCTACATTGACTTTTCCTACTTTCACTGTTCCTTCTAATTCTTTTGCAATATCATCAATCACTGGTGACATCATTCTACATGGTCCACACCAATCTGCATAAAAATCTACTAAAACCTTTCCTTCTGATTTTAATACTTCCTCCTCAAAATTTTTTTCTTCAAATGTTAACATACTCATATCTTTTTCCTCCTTCTTATTTTTAATTTTGTTAGTGTATACAACAAAGCTATCTCCCTTATTTTGTTGCCCTTATGGCAAAATTATACGTTTTCCTTTCTAATGTATTGAATTGCTTGTAATCCTGCTTTGGTTCCTTCATAAACTGACTTTGAAATCTGTAATAATCCTCCTACACAATCACCACATGCATAAATTCCAGGAATATTGGTTTCCATATTTTCATTTACCACAATTCTGTCTTTTTTAGTTATCACGCCTAACTTTTTGGCAAATTCATTTCCACCTGCTACTCCAAGCGCTACAAATATACCATCTGTTTTGGTTTTACTGTTGTCCTCAAATTCCACTTCTTCTACCTTTTTGTCTCCTCGTACTTCACGGATTTTTTGAGTCACAATTTTAACATTATCTGCTCTGACTTCAGGTGCTTCTTTTCCATCTGTTAATATGGTAATGCTGTTCACAATGTTAATCAATTCATTTGCTTCTGAGATAGCATATTTTCCATTTCCTAAAATAGACACATCTTTATTTCTATAAAAGAAACCATCACATACTGCACAATAGCTTACACCTTTTCCTTCAAATTCTTTAATGCCTTTTATTTGGGGTGTATTCTTCTTGTTACCTGTTGCAAATATCACTGTTTTTGTTTTGTAGGTTTCTTTTTCTGTCATTACTATATATTGCTTATTTTCACCTATTTGTATATTGGTAACTTCCTCTTTTTTTACATCAATTCCTAAATGTTTTGCTTGTTGTATTCCTGTTAGATACAAGTCTTTGCCTAATATTCCTTTTTCAAACCCATAATAATTTTCTATCCATTCTGTTTTTTCTAAGGCTGACTGGTCTTTATATAGGATTAATACTTTTAGGTTTGCTCGTTTTGTATATAAGCCAGCTGAAATACCTGCCGGTCCTGCTCCTATTATAATAACATCATACATAAATTTTAACCCTTTCTATGCATAGAAATCTTTAATTTCATTGTACATTCTTATCTTATATCACGGATTATATCATTTAAGTTTCCAATGTGCAAGACATGTACTTTTCATTCCCATTTTTTTATGTTATACTAATATTAGGTGATTTAATTGAAGTTATTATTTAAAAATACAACTACATATTCCAAACACATATATGATGATTTTTTAAATTTTCATTCTAGAAAATTCTCGTTTAAATATCATCTATTTTCACTTATACTATCTATGCTAATTCTTTTTTTGATTATGTTATATATACAGAATCATTATTATGAATTGGCCATTATTTTTTGTGCTTGTTTAACCTCTTTTATTTTATATAGATATTTTCACCCAGTCGAAGAAGTAAATAAGGAATATCATAGTGATAAAATTGCAAAGGAAAAAAGTTTTACTTTTTCTTTTTATGACCATTATTTTAAAATATATTCAGAGAAAAAATATTCCATTGTTTATTATCGAAAACTTTATAAAATATTTGAAACAGACACCTTTTTTTATTTATATTTAGATAATCGACATTCTTTTCTTATAGATAAATCTGGATTTAAAAAAGGAACTCCTATGGCTTTTCGAGATTTTATCAAGAAAAAATGTCCTTTTAAATATAAAATAGATAAAGAAAATCATGAATCAAAAAAATAAACACCTTGTTTTTTATACAATAAAACACAGTCTATGTTTGCATAAAAACTGTGTTTTTGTTGTATTGATATATTTTTATCTTAACTATAATATTTTTCTTATATGACAAGGTTAATCTTTTTTATCATTTCTTTTATTTTATTTTCATCCATTGGTAATTTTTCTTCATTTCCTGTTTTCATATCTTTTAATGTGATTTGTTTTGTATTAATTTCATCTTCACCTAATACAATCACATATGGAATTTCTAATTTATCTGCATATTTAAATTTTGCTTTTAACTTTTTGTTATTTAAATAAATTTCTGTATTCATGCCAATATTTCTTAATTTTGTTGCTAGTTTTATTGGTTCTTCTAGATTTTCTACCATAGGAATAATTAAAATATCTGCAACAGATTTTCTATCTGCTTTGATAATATTTAATTCATTTAATTTATAAAATAATCTTGTTAATCCAATAGAAACACCAACACCTGGTAGACTTTTATCTGTATAGTATTCTGCTAGGTTTTCATATCTTCCTCCAGAACATACACTTCCGATTTCTCTATAATCATTTAAGAAGGTTTCGTAAACAGTTCCTGTATAATAGTCTAATCCTCTTGCAATGGTTAAGTCTACTTTAAAGTTTGTATCTGGCACACCAAATACTCTTACATTTTTTACAACTGTTTTTAATTCTTCTACACCTTTTAAATAGGTTTCATTCTCAATTCCTAAGTTTTCTAGTTTTTCTATCTTTTCATCAGATGTTCCTTCAATTTCTATAAAGTTGATAATATTACTGATTTGTTTTTCTTGTAATCCTAATTTTTCAAATTCTTCTATAACAGCTTCTTTTCCTATTTTTTCGATTTTATCAATAATTCTTAATATCTCAACTGCATTTTCCTTTTGGTTTACACTTTCAAATAATCCATTTAGTATTCTTCTGTTATTTATTTTTATCGTAAAATCTTCAAATCCCAATTCTCTAAACATTGTATAAATAATGGCTGGAATTTCAGCATCATTAATTAGGTCTAATTCTCCATCTCCAATGATATCAATATCACATTGATAAAATTCTCTATATCTTCCTTTTTGTGCTCTTTCTCCTCTATATACTTTTCCAATTTGATATCTTCTGAATGGGAAACTTAAATTTCCATAATTTTTTGCTACATATTTGGCAAGTGGTACTGTTAAATCAAAACGTAATGCCAAATCTGTATCACCTTTTTGGAAACGATAAATTTGTTTTTCCGTTTCTCCCCCAGCTTTTGCAAGTAATACTTCTGCAAGTTCTATTACTGGTGTATCTAATGGTAAAAAACCAAACTTTTTATATGTTTTCTCTATTTTTTCCTTCATTTGATTAAATAAAATCTGTTCATTTGGTAGCAATTCCATAAATCCAGCTAATGTTCTTGGTTCTACTTTTTCCATTTTCTTCTCTCCTATTTCTTAATATGTGCTAAATGCATATTCATATAGCTATTTTAGTATACTACATAATTGGTTAACTTTCAATACAATTTGGGTTTTAATTCAAGATATATTGGCTTTTCTTCTTTTATCATAGTAGCTTTTCCATGCCCTGGATACACAATTGTATTGTCTGGAAGTTTTAATAATTTATTGGTAATCGAATCCATAATATCTTCTATGCTTCCTGTTGGTAAATCCGTTCTTCCCCATGTTCCTCGAAACATGGTATCTCCTGAAAACACACAATCCTCTTTCTCACAATATAAACTGGTTGAGCCTTTCGTGTGTCCTGGAGTATGGATGACTTTCAATTCTAATTCTCCTAAATGTATCAAATCATCATTATCAATCCTTGAATCTGCTTCTAACTCTATCGGAGGTAAATCAATTATTGCCGAAAGATTAATACTCAAATCATTTAATCCTTCACTATCCAATCGATGAATCAGTACTTTTCCTCCGCATTGATTTTTTAATTCTGTTACACCTGCTATATGGTCTCCATGGCAATGTGTTAAATAAATATATTTTAAATTTCCTTTTAAAATATGTATCATTTCAACAATTTTATCGACATCTCCTGCTGGGTCTATCACCATGGTTTCCTTGCTTTCTTCATCAAAGATAATATAGCAATTTGTCGGATCACCTATCCATGTATTAATCTTTCGTTCTTTTAAAATCATGTTTCCTCCTTTGGGGACGTGCCAAATCGTTCAAAAATTGAACAAAAGGGACAGACCTTCTTTCTTTTTATATTATAAAACTCATTTCTTTGAGGTCTGTCCCTTTTGTTCAATTTTTGAACGATTTGGCACGTCCCCATTGTTTCATTTCTTTCTTTTTACATCATAAACACTATTTACTTTTCTAACAACTTTTTGTGCTTTATTTAGTTCATCTAAGTTTTCTACTTCAAGAGTGATATCTATAATAGCAATTCTTTCTTTTGTTGTCTTTGTGTTAACTCCTAAGATATTTACTTTTGTGGTTCCTAGTTCTCTTAAAATATCTACTAATAGACCTGTTCTATCATTTGAGAAGATTTCGATTTCTGCTTGATATTCTGATTTTTCTTCTTCATACCATTCTACATCTATCATTCTATTTTCTTCTGATATTAAGTCTTTTACATTATAACAATCTTTTCTATGAACAGATACCCCTCTTCCTCTTGTTATATATCCCACAATTTCATCTCCTGGAAGGGGATTACAACATTTCGAAAGTTTTACTAAACAGTTGTCGATTCCTTTTACAATAACACCTGAACTTGATGGCTTTGGTTTCTTTTGTTTTGCTTTTTTTAGTTCTTCTAATTTCTTTTCAATATCTTCTTCTTCATGTTCTTTTCGATATTCTTGAAGCATTCTTGCGATAACTTTCACTGATGAATTTGCTCCAAATCCAACAGCAGCATACATTTCATCTAAATTTTTATATTTATATTTTTCAAGCATTGGCTCAATATATTCTGTTTTAAATAAATCTGTATGTGTAAATCCAATTCTTTTTAATTCTTTTTCGATTAATTCTTTTCCTTTTTCTATGTTTTCTTCTTTTTGTGCCTTTTTAAACCAGCTTTTGATTTTATTTCTTGCTGCTGAGCTTTTTACAAATTTCAACCAATCTCTACTTGGTCCTTTTGAATTATCTGATGTGATAATTTCTACAATATCTCCACTTTGCAATGGTGTGATAATTGGCATCATTTTACTATTAATTTTACATCCTGTCATTTTATTTCCAATTTCAGCATGTATGGTATATGCAAAATCAATTGGTGTTGCACCTCTTGGTAATACCTTGATTGATCCTTTTGGTGTAAAAACATATACTTCGTCTTCAAACAGCTCTGTTTTTAAAGTGTTTAGAAATTCTTGTGGGTCTTCTAATTCTTTTTGCCATTCCAAAGTTTCTCTAAGCCATGCTAATTTATCTTCTTCTACTTTAACAGATTGTTTTTTTCCAAAATAACTTGCTTCTTTATATGCCCAATGTGCAGCAATACCAAATTCAGCAATTTTATGCATTTCCCATGTCCTAATTTGTACCTCAAATGGTGTTCCTTTTTCTCCTAACAACGTGGTATGAATAGATTGATACATATTTGGCTTTGGAACAGCTATATAATCTTTAAATCTACCTGGCATAGGATTATATAATTCATGCACAACACCTAATGCAGCATAACAATCTTTTACTGAGTTTACTAATATTCTTAAAGCAAATAAATCATAGATTTGATCTAATGTTTTGTTATCTCGTTTCATTTTTCGATAAATACTATATAAATGTTTAGCCCTTCCGGTTACTTCTGCATCAATTCTTTGTTTTTTTAAGGCTACACGAATATCTGCCATAATTTTCTCAATAAATTGTGTTCTTTCTTCTCTCTTTTTATTAATTCCTTCTACCAATTCATGATATTCTTCTGGCTCTAAATATTTAAATGCTAAATCTTCTAATTCCCATTTTAAAGAATAAATACCTAATCTATTAGCCAGTGGTGCATATAAGTCTCTGGTTTCTTTGGCATTGGCAATCTGTCTGTCTCTTCTTAAATATTTTAGAGTTCTCATATTATGTAGTCTATCAGCTAGTTTAATTAAAATCACTCTAATATCTTTTCCCATTGCTAAAAACATTTTTCGATAGTCTTCTACTTGTTGTTCTTCAACTGATGCAAACTGAATATTACTCAATTTGGTTACTCCTGCTACCATGTCTGCAATTTCATTTCCAAATTGATTTCTTAAATCTTTATCTGTTATATCTGTATCTTCCACAATATCATGAAGAAGTGCAGCACAAATAGTACTATCATCTAATCCAATATCTGCCAAAATATATGCAACATTAAGAGGGTGAATAATATATGGTTCACCTGAGCTTCTTTTTTGACCTTTATGTTTTTCACTCGCCAATCGATAGGCTTTCATAATTAATTTAATATCCACTCTTCTTGAATGTTCTTTTCTTTTATTAATGACATCTTTAATCGTAATTTCTTTTTTTTCTTCTTGCATATATACACTTCCCTTTTCTTCTCTCATTTTAATTTTTAAGGTATGAAAAATAAGATAATATTACTTTTATATCGCTCTCATAATATCTTTCATATTAATTTGTAAAGTATCTACCCCATTAAAGGTATTCACTTCTAATACGCCTACAACATCTATTCTATCACCAATTCGATACTCTTCTGCCAATTCTCCCATATTAAATCCAATAGCATTTACAACTGTATTTCCTTCTTTTAATGTTAGTTTTAGATGTTTTCCTTCTGATAATGCCCTAATAGAATCAATCTTTAAATTTTTGAATGCAAATACAGGCATTTTATTACCTTCTCCAAATGGCTCTAGCTCCTTTAAACTTTCTACCATTTCTTTATTAATACTACTAAAGTCAATTTTAGCATCTATATTAATGATTGGAACAATTTTCTCAATATTTGCTTCTTTGGCAATCTCTTCAAATTCTTTTTTGAAAGCTTCAAACTTTTCTTTTTTGATAGTGATTCCAATCGCCATACTATGTCCACCAAATTTTTCAATCGTGTCTGAACATTTTGACAAGGCTTCATGTAAATCAAATCCTGGTATGCTTCTCCCTGAACCAGTTCCCATTCCATCTTCTTCAAAGCTTAATAAGATACTTGGTTTAAAGTACATTTCTGTAATTTTAGAAGAAACAATTCCAATAACGCCATGATGCCAATTGTGTCCTCCAACAGTAATCGTTGCATTTTCTGCTAAATGTTCTTCTTCTATTTGTTTAACAGCATTTTCAAAAATTGTCTTTTCTGTATCTTGTCTTAATCTATTATATTCATTTAATTTACTTGTTAACTGAGAAACTTCCTTTTCATTTTTAGATAAAAATAGTTGCAAAGCATCTTCTGCTTTTCCCATTCTTCCACAAGCATTAATTCTTGGTGCAATTCCAAAAGAAATACTATTAGAATCAATTTTAGTATATCCTGTAGATTGAATAATAGATCTTAATCCTATATTTTTTGTCTGTTTAATTAATAATAAACCTAGTTTTGCAATGACTCTATTTTCATCTACTAATGGAACAATATCTGATATGGTTCCTATGCAAACAATATCTAAATATTTTAAATATTCTTCTTCCTTTAATCCTAACTTGATTCCTAAAGCTTGTATCAGTTTAAACACAACACCAACACCTGCTAATTCACGAAATGGATATGTACTATCTTTTCGTTTATTATCAATTACTGCTAATGCTTTTGGTAATTCATTTCCCGGTTCATGGTGGTCTGTTACAATGGTTTCAATTCCTAAGCTATTGGCATAGTCAATTTCTTCTTTTGCTGATATTCCACAATCTACGGTTATCATCAATTCACAACCATTGTTATGAATTTTATCAATTGCATTTTTGTTTAATCCATATCCTTCATGTAATCGATTAGGGATGTATTGAGATACTTCTAATCCTCTATCTTTTAAAAAACTTTTTAAAACTGTAATACTGGTAATTCCATCTACATCATAATCTCCGTAAATAGTTACTTTTTCTTGTTTTTCTATTGCTTGTACAATTCTATTAATTGCCTTTTCCATATCTGTGATGAGATATGGGTCATGAAAATCATTTCTTGTGGGATTTAAAAATAGTCTAATTTGTTCTTCATTGACAATATTTCTATTGGCAAGTATGGTTGCTAATAGTTTATTCAAATGATATTTATTGGATAATTCTTCTACTTTTTCTTCATCTACTTCATATATTTGCCATTTTTTATTCATATTCCTCTCCTAATTATAACTTTTTTTCTATTGTATACTATTTTTTTCATTTTTAAAAGGGGGTAATACTAATTTATGAAATTAATCTTTCTGATTTTAATAATTCTATACAAATTGTATATACTCCATATTGTTTCTACGAAGTCATACATAAATTCTTTTGTTTTATGTTGAAAAAGATTACATAATATGATATACTATTCCTAATTTTTAGGAAAGGATCATCATTATGGAGCAAGAACGTATCATTAAATTAAAAGATTTTTTTGATTTTGATTTAAAAGAACCAATCAATCGATTAGCTTATACAGAAGAAGATATGGAATATAAGATAAAAATTATCGAAAAAATGAAGGCACTAGGCATGCAAATAACCCTTGACAAAGCAGGAAACATTTGTGGTACGATTTCTATTGGAAATCATCCACAAAAAACAATTGCCATTGGTTCTCATACAGATTCTGTTTATAATGGAGGACAATTTGATGGACCAGTTGGTGTAATTGTTGGATTACAAGTTGCTGAAAATTTAATAAAAAGTAAAAAATGTACAGGAATCATAAAAGTTGCTATCTATGCTTGTGAAGAATCTAGCCGATTTGGTAATGCCTGTTTAGGAAGTAAATATTTAAATGGCACAATTACTCCTGAAGATTTTTCTTCTATTGTAGATCAAGACGCATTAAAAAAAGGTAAAACTATCACTTTACAAGAATCTATCGATTTTGCAAATTCCTATTTAAAAGAACATGTTAATGGTATTCAAGAAGTTGACAAAATCTTCGATTCTGTTGATTATTCCTTAGAAGCACATATTGAACAATATGATAGCTTAAAAAAGGCTTATAAAAAGAATCAGCAAGATACAGTTGGTATTATTAATTCTATTGGTTCAGCCGTAAGGCTTAAATATAATGTAGAAGGACAAGCAAACCATACAGGTTCAACACCTATGAAAAAAAGGAAAAATGCAGTTGATGCCACTGCTTTTATTGGTAAGAAAGTTCGAAAACTTGGAAAACGTTATGAAAAACAAGGTTTTGGTAGAGCTAGTCAAGTTGAGATTAATACGCCTGGACACAATGGTAGTTTTAATCAAATACCAAACCAAGCAAATGGCTTAATTGATTTTCGTCTTCAAGGAGAAAACACACCAGAAATTGTATTGGAAGATTTTGAAAATATTAGACAACAAGTAGAAACAAAAACTAAAACAAAAATCACTTCAACTGTTGTCTCAAAAGGCACTCCTGTTGTTACAAGTAAAGAACTAAACCAAAAATTAACCACTATTTGTAATCAAAAAGGAATACAATCCATTGAGATGCCTTCATACCCTGGTCAAGATACAGGATATGTACCAGCTAAAGAAAAAACAATGGTATTTATTCCTTCTACAGGTGGAAGCCATAATCCTGAAGAACATACAAAAAAGAAATTCATTCAACCTGCAACAACACTTTTCACACAATTATCTAAAGAACTGTTAGAAGAAAGGTTTAGAGATGCTCAAAAAGTTTCTAGCACACCTAAATCTACTTATGCATCTTCACACATTCCTACTACTAAAGTTTCTAGTCGTGGTACACCTGATGAAAATGTATTAGGTTAATATAATTTATGAAATTTACAATGGGGAAACTTAAAACAAGTTTCCCTTTGATTTTTCAAAATCTTTTTATTTATATGCCTCTATTTCTTCTATAATTTCCTTTCCTGTCATCTCACAAGGAATATTGATTCTCTTAATCGCATGTTTATCAAACTCTTTAAAATCATTCATTCCAATATCATATATTTGAAAATCAATTCCATTATTTTTTAATGTTCTTACTGTCTCAGTTGTATATGCACCATATGGATATGCAAATATTTTTAATTCTTGCTTTCCTAAATGTTTCTCTATTTTTTCATAAGATTCTTTTACATCATCACGAAGTTCTCGTACAGGACGCTTATCATAAAAAACATGTTTTTTGCTATGACTACCTATTTCTACAAGTCCACTATTTTGCATTTCTAAGCACTCTTCCCAACCTAAATATTTTATACCGTCAATTTCTTGACCAATTTTATCTGTTACAATAAATATAGATGCTTTCACTTGATACTGCTTCAAAATCGGATATATATATTCATAATTACTGTAATATCCATCATCAAAAGTTATCAACATCGGTTTATCAGGAAGTTCTGTTTTTCCACTATCAGCAAGTGCCAATTCTTTCATAGATATGATTGTATATCCATTTTCTAAAAATGTTTTTATATTTTCTTCAAAACTTTCTGGTGTATTTATATAGTTAAAATTGTCTGGATCATTTTCTGGAACCGTTGTTACGAAATTATGATATAGCAATATAGGAATTTTAATATCTGCTCTTTTACTATTAGTTTTTACCTTGATGACAATTCCAATAATAACTACCATTACAACAATTACCAGACATACAATTATCAATTTTTTCTTCGTACTCATTTTCTCCACATTCCTTTCCCAAAGTATAATTTTAAAGTTTGCTATGTTGAGTTGAGGTGTCATATATTATTTTTTGACACTTATCACGATTTTTCGACAGTCTCATAAGATATTATGAGGTGATAAAAATGTTTTTGATATCTATGATAATCGCACTAATATGTCTTATCTGTTCAATATGTATCAATATCAATTGGATTTATGATATTTCATGTTATTTAGGCTATTTCTTGGCAATTTATCTCGTAACTTTTATAGCCATTATCCCAGGATTTCATTATGTATTTAATTTTGTTAGTTTATTGCTTCATAAAAAAGATAAAAAGAAATCCTATGACAAAAAAGAACAAGATGTTACAATTTTGATACCAGTATATAATGCAAAAAAATCGATAGAAGAAACACTTGATTCTATTAAAAAGCAAAAATACTGTGGAAATATTTATGTAAAAATGATTGATGATGGCTCAACTGATGGAACATTAGAATTATTAAAATCTATGGATTTAAATTCTAATATAACTTTAATCGAAACAAAACACCAAGGAAAAGCAAATGCACTTAACCAAGGATTACAAACTGTATGTACTGATTATACGATTACAATCGATAGTGATACCGTTTTGCATCCTTTAGCAGTTAGAAATATAATGCATAAGTTAGTAAATTCTAATAAAAAAACAGCTGCAACAGCTGGTTGCCTATTTGTTAAAAATGCCAAAAAGAACTTTATTACAAAAATACAACAATGGGATTATACTTTAGGTATCTTTGGTGTAAAGCTAATGCAAGAGAATTACCATTCCACATTAGTTGCACAAGGTGCTTTTAGTGCTTATAAAACAAAAATGCTAAAAGAAATTGGTGGTTGGCAACATTGTGTAGGAGAAGATATTGTTCTCACTTGGCAATTACTAAGTAAAGGTTATGAAACCAATTTTGCTAAAAATGCGATTGCTTTTACAGTTGTTCCAGAAAAATATAAGGAATTGGGTAAACAAAGAAAAAGATGGGCTAGAGGTATGATAGAAGCTTTTAAAAAGAATACCATATTGACATCTAAAAAGATGTCTTTGAAATCTAAGTTATTAGCATGCTTTAATGTCTTTTTCCCTTTTATCGATTTAGCACTTCTGATTTTTGTACCATTGAGCTTAATTTTTTTAGCGTTTGGAAATCCTTTACTTCTTAGTTGGATTTCTTTATTAGTCATTCCTTTTGGACTATTATTATGCTTATTAATCGAAATCAGAAGAAAAAATATGCTAAAAGAAATTGATTGTAAATTAGAAAAAAGAAGTTGCTTAGCATTTCTTGTGTATATTTTGGTTTATGCTTTTATCTTAGCACCATATTGTCTAATAGGATATATTTCAGAGTTAATCAATTTGAAAAAGAAATGGTAATTATGATAAGGAAGGAATTTTTCCTTCCCTTTTTATTGTTTATATAAATTGATTTTGTATTACTTATTAACTATAGAAAAGTAATTTTCTTTTTATTTAGGAAATAATTTGAAGTATACATAATTTTATGCTATAATATAAAATGATAACATTTAGTAGTAGCCTTCCTTGCGTGACATCAGGTGTATGCAAGAGGACAATTAATTAATAAGGAGGATAATAAAATGTTTAAAAAAGAGTGTTTAAATCTCACTACGTTAAAAGCGTTAAACGAGATCTTGAAGCGGTTAAATTGTTTACGTCGGTGGACGTCTTTTATCAAGGACGATACCTACAATGAACATGCAAAACAAGGGTTCAATTGTATTGCCACTTATCTTTTAGCATCTTATGCGGAAGAAAAAGGTAAAATCATTCATTAGGAAAATTTTCCAAAGATTGTTCTGTATAGAGCATTCAAAAAGGTATATGTATCTTTCGATACACCAGAACATATTAACAAACAAGTATGTGAAATTGGTAATATCGAAAAAGAAGCGTTCGATGAAAAAACCAAACAATATATCACCGAACTGACTAATGAAGATTTTTGTAATTTCATATGTGAAGGTTTAAACACATATGAAATGGAAATCTATAAAGCTGCAGCAAAACTTACCTCAAAGGTAGAGTTATCCGCAATAGGTAAACGATCTACTTTGGAATATTTTGAAAAAAAGTTTGAAATCCAGAAATCTATTAAAAATTTTTACTACATTCCTGGAGTAAAAGTATTTAATAAATTTTATAGAACCTATTTTAGAAGGTTTAAAAAGATTTCAAAACTTCGTAACCAAAACAGGTGGTCAGTTTACCCCTATCTCTTAAATTGTTCTGTTCTTGGACATTTACTTGATACTGCCATTTTTTCATATCTTATCGGATTACAAAATTTCGATGAAAGAGTAGCAGCAATGATGTTTTTCATGGGCATTTTCCACGATTTAGGAGAAGTCTGGACAACAGACTACCCATCACCTATTAAGTATGGAATACCTGGACTTAAAAAGGCTGTTGACATTTTTGAGGAAATAATGTTAAACAAACACTTTTTTTCAAAGATATCTTCGTACATTGCAGAAAACATACGTAATCTGCTTAAGGAAAAAGAGTCAACTTTCCATAAGTGGATAAAACCTGCTGATATGTTAGCAGCAGATTCTGAATGTTGGAGACAGTGTAGAGCTGGAACTCGAGATCCATATTTCAAAGAAGCTATTGAAAAGTTCGATAAACAGCTTTCTGACAATGTTTATCAATTGCCACCGCTTTTTCAGGAGTTACACGATTATTACTTGAGATATGCGAAATTTGCAATTAAAGACATTGACTAACACACCCAATGACCGCCTCTTCTTGAGGCGGTCTTGTTGGTTTTATTATATCTCATATATAAGATTCATACAAATATAGCACTATTTTATTATATATGGCATAGTTAAATAAAAATTCTTTTAATTTTATTAAGAATTCTTCTAAAGATATTTTCTTTATATTCTACCATTTGTAAATTCGTCTCTATATTCTCTGTTACATCTGTTTTAGCTTCTTTTTTCTTGAAAATATCATTAGGATTATATTTTTCTAATAATTCTGTTTGGTATCTCTTTTCATTCTCATAAAACTTATTTTTTAATTGTTGTCTCTCTTCATCTGTTGACCAGTAATTATAATTGATAACAGCAATTAGGTCTTTTGTTTTTGTTGAAAAATTTTGCTCTAATAGACTTTTATTAATATCAATATTTATTTTATATTGTTCATTGGATTGTCTTTTAATTAATTCTATTAATTTCTTTGGCAACCTATCTATATAAGATTGTGGTAAATATTCTAATAGACAATTAACTTCCGTATATGCTTTAATATAATGAATATTATTACCAATCATCATCAACACCCCATCCATCATCATCTTTTCCCCATCTAGTATCTTCTATTGTTTGTGCTTGTTCATCTCTTATACTTTTACTCATTTCGTTAAATCCTGATATTGTTGCCTCACCAGATAGCTCTTGTAAATCAGAATTTAAAGTACTTTCATCAAATTTTTCCTTTTTTTCAGATTTCGGCTTTTCAATGATACCTTCTCTTTTATAATAAAAAGATTTCATATAATATTGAGAACATAGTTGTGGCTTTCTATCCTTTTGCGTTATTCCTAAATTCATTGTTAAAATTTTGTCGATATCTACTGACAAAGAAGAATCTAAATCTGCGACTTGATATACAATATCACAAAAATCTTTTTCATCATTGCTACTTCTAACAGATTGAATCAGAAGTTCATCAATTATTTGTTGATATAACCCGGGTATTATTTTCATTTTCTTTTGATATATCTACTAATTTTGCAACTAAACTTTCTAAAGAGCGATATCTATCATTATTTCTTAAAGGAAATTCCGTTTTATATTTTTCTTCGCATTTTTGACAATATCCTGTTGTTCTATTATTCTCAAATCTTTGAATTATCCTATTAATTAAATATGGATTTTGGGTCTCTTCATATTCTTGTAACATGTTTTCTATTTCAAGATGTTCATTTTCTATAATTTTTTCTCTATCTAGCATAACTAGTGGAATTCCATATTGTGCTGCAACGATTAAAGAATCTTGATAATTTTTGCTATTTTTGTACTCATCATTTGACATACTATCTGCAATACATATAATATATGAGGGCTGCTTTTTTTCTCCATTACTATTAAACCTATCCCAATTCGTTTCATTTCCATCTATTCTTGTATTATTTGCTTGTTCCATCGGTGTTAAAAATCTACTACTAGATCCTTCACATGCTGCCATAGTTCTTTCTGTATCCATAGTGCCTACGGTATCAAATTGTTTATTTAACTCCATAGAAGCCATATCCCAAGGTGCTGATGCGACTAATGCTGAATTCTCAAAATCAGTAAATCCATAGCCAATCTGCTCTTCTTTTGCAAGTTCTAAACTTTCATTTGATATCATCCTAGTACAGAAAACATGATTTGTTCTCTTTGGAATATTCCAAGCTTGTTGATAAGATTGTTCTCCATTGTTTTTATGTGAAAACGCTCCCACAACATGACTACACATATAAAAGTTAGTTCCTGCATTGTATATAGGTACTTTTTTTCCATCAATTTCTATTACTTCTATAAGATCTTCTTCTTTTGGTTTGTAAAATTTGTCGTTATACATTTGTGCAAAGCTTTTCCTAATTTCTGTATCAATTGCATTAAAATTTTCTATATTCATTTCAGCTAATTCTAGTTTTTCAATTTGTTCTATACTATCTGAAGAAATTATTTGTGTTAGATTTTTGAGAAATGTATGTATTTTTTCATTTCCAACTATTTCTTGTGCGTTTTCTATATTAAATCCATATTTTTGGCATAATAGTTTTGCTTGAGTAAGACTAATTCCAAAATTCTTTTCTATTGTAGCAAATTTTACTCTATCTAATTCAGATAAAGACTGTATATGTTCTGTTAAGCCTTGTATATTTTCTGGATTATTTAAAATTGAAGTACACACATTATTCCTTATTTGATCATAATTTTCAAGTTGTTCAATACTTTTAATCCCAAAATAATTTTGTTCTTGATTAATAACATTAAAATAATTTTTTAATATATCGGTTCTAGTAGTAGATGAAATGGATGCTGATAATTCGCTGAAATCAGAACTATTCAAAGCTTTTACAATTATATTACTTCCTGTAATCCAATTATCTTTTGTTAAAAAAGTTTCTTTTAATTTGAAAAATAATGCATATTGGTTATCATCCAGATTTATCAAAGTATCTTGAAATTTTTTATCACAAACTATTCTTGAAAGTTCTTCAAACGTTAGTTTAGATATAAATTTATCACTTAAAATCTCAAAATTTATAGTTTCTAATAAATCAGTATTTTGGTCAAAAAGTTTCTTAAAACTTGCTTTTCCTTTAGCATCTATATTATATTTCGTAAAGATAGTTTCAATCTCTTTTGTATCCATAATTTACTCCATTTTAATTATTTTACTTCATATTTTTTATATTATATCATAACAAAATATAAAAACATACACATTATTTTATTTTTTATGCTATAAGTATGTTTATACGAATATAGCACTATTTTATTAAATATGATATAGTTAAATAAATATTATTTTATTAAGAGGTGATGTTTCCATGATAACCAATAGTTTTGACAATCATTCAGAAGCAAAAATTAATCCTAAACCAAAAGAAAACAGATTAACATGTGATGCTTGTATTATTACATTTTCGAATATCATAGAAGATTATGTACTTAACCATTATGACTGTAAAAAAGTTGGTGAACTCAAATTTGTCACTGGTCCTTTATCTGTTTATGAATTAGAATATAAAAATAAGGTTATTGCATTTTATAAAACTTATATGGGTGCCCCTACCGCTGTTGGTGCTTTAGAAGATGCTACTGAAATATTAGATACTAATAAATTTGTTGTTTTTGGTGGCGCAGGTTCTTTAGATAAAAACATCTCTCATGGTAAAATCATGGTTCCAACATATGCCTATCGAGATGAGGGAACTTCTTATCATTATGCTACACCAAGTGACTATATAAAAATCAAAAATGCTCCTGTTGTTTCAAACTTTATGAAAGAACACCATCTTCCTTTTGTAGAAGGAAAAACTTGGACAACAGATGCTTTCTATCGAGAAACTGTTCATAATTTTGAAAAAAGAAAACAAGATGGTTGTATTTCAGTTGAAATGGAATGTTCTGCTTTACAAGCTGTTTGCGATTTTAGGAATTTAAAATTATATTATTTCTTAACAAGTGGTGATTTACTGGATGCACCTGTTTGGGACAGTCGAAAAAAAGAAAATGATTTGACTGGAACACAACATGATTTCACACATTTTGAAATTGCATTAGAATTAGCAATTTCAATATGAAATTATAAGTTTTCATTTGACAAATATAAATTAATATGCTATTATTTAGTTACAGAATAAATGTGTCTGTTACCGATGGACATTTTGTAGATTGTATGTGTATCCGCGAATGCACATACTTATTTTTTTGATTAAAAATAGAGTAGACCGCGAAATCTACTCTATCGACTTATGTATGTCTACAATTAGTCTTTGCCTGCTTGCTCATCTTCATTTTGTTGAAACTGCTGTAAAAGTTCAAGTCTAATGACTTTTTCCCTCTCATCTAGCAATTTATCAACTAAACAAAGAATTGCATCACCGATGGACATATATAGACCCCCTTTCCGTCTTGAGAAAAGACTAACCTTTTCAAGAGAAAGGTTGCCATTATATTACAATATTTTACATCAAAAAACAAGCGAACAGTAAAATTTTCCTAAAAAGTTTCAAATCTAAATATATAAACCTCCCCATGCAACGCCAACATGGGGAGTATATTTATTCAATTTTAAAACAGAAGTTATCGCTTCTATCAACATACCAGCTGATAGATGTCTCTTCTATTTTCTGAGGAAAACGAACTATAGATGGAAGTTTTCCTTTTTTGTTCAACTCTGAAATGGGAATCTCAAATTGATCCAATTCTCCATTATATTTTACATGTTTCCGTAATTCTCTATCTTCTGCTATACTATAAATAGTACCGGCAGCCCCTAGATAGCAATATGGGTATGGTAACATTTCTTTTATATATTTAAGCATTTTATAATCCTCCTGTCATTTTATTTGGCGTTGAGCAGACATTGGTCTAATGTCATTATACCATAAATTATGTTAAACCACAAAAACATGATAAACCAAAGTCGTCAACATACAAAGAACAATCCCACAAACTGTTGGAATTAAAAATCCAATTGCTGTCCATTTCCAGCTACCTGTTTCCTTTTTAATAGTAAGTAAAGTTGTCGCACAAGGAAAATGAAATACAGTAAATAACATGACATTAATCGCTGTTAATATCGTCCAACCATTTTGTCTTAGGATTTCCCCTATCGCGAACGTATCTTCCATATTCACCAATGAAGTTCCTTGCATATAACACATAAGGATAATCGGAAGCACAATTTCATTTGCAGGTATTCCCAATATAAAAGCAGTTAGAATATATCCATCTAATCCCATAAGGTTTGCCAATGGTTCTAAAAAGTTTGCAATCATCGTTAACAAACTTTCTCCTTGTATACCGAATATTGGCAAATAACCATATGACAAGACCAGCCGGTAGCGCAACTGCAATAGCTCTTCCCAATATAAAAATGGTTCTATCGAAAATAGACCTAACCAATACTTTTAAAAATTGTGGCTTTCTATATGGTGGCAATTCTAACACAAAAGAAGATGGCATTCCCTTCAATATAGTTTTTGATAAAATTTTAGATATTACCAATGTCATGACAATTCCTAGAATAATCACAAACATGACCGCTATTGTGGATACAATAGATGATCCTATTCCCCCTATCGTCCCTGCTATAAATATCGTCGCAATAGTAATTAAAAATGGAAATCTTCCATTACATGGAACCAAATTGTTTGTTAATATGGCAATCAATCTTTCTCTTGGCGAATCAATAATTCTACAACCCGTTACCCCACAACTATTACAACCAAATCCCATACACATGGTGATGACAATATGGTAGTTTTGAAAAATGTTGATAAATGTGGTATCACAAGCTTTATAAAAGTAAAGTTTATGGTGTATTTTAAAATTTAATTATTACATTTAATATTAATCCTATAAAATAACTTAATATCGACATAGTATAAAATCATTGTAAAACACGGGTTTTGTGTGTTATAAAATTGACGAAACAAATTATTTTTTATATAATAGATATAATTATTTTACTGTTAAGATGGATGTGAAATTATGAATAATAAAAAATTATATACCTTAAAAGAACATGACAATTACTATTTTAAAAGATTGATTTTGACTTATCTACAACCTTCAAAATGGGAAAGAGCAATCCAGGAAAGTACAGATGTTTCTAAAACAGATTATAATGGAATATTAAGTTATAAACATTATCCCATTATAAATAGAACACTAGATTTTGATATATTCAATTTAAAAAACATTTCTCTTCCAATAAATTTGCAATATAGAAATAATAGAAGACATACTGCAAGGTTTCTTACACAACAATATCTAGAAGAACTTGAAAAAGTAATAAAACTAGAATTACCAGATATTTCAGAAGAACACTTAGCTATTATTACATCAGAAGTGCGTAAATTGCAAGCAACAAACTCCTTAACTATTAAGGAAATTAATTTTGAAATATTACAGACAAAATATAAGCGATTATTTAATGAACAACAATTTAGTACCATTATTAAATATCCATATATACAAGATGCTTTAGTTTCCTTAGATGATGATGAATTAAAATGTTTTGAAATAGCTTTTCATTCTTATCTAGAAAGAGAAAATTTAATAATAAAAACTCCTGAACAATCAGAATGGAACTATAAGATGGAAGAATATATTGCTTCTTTAATGAGTGAACAATATAGGCAAGTAATTTTTGAGATATCACAACTAACAAGTAAAGAAGAACAAGAAAAATCCTATAAATTATTAGGATATATACTTGATAAACCTAATTATTATAACATTCAAAGTTTAGATGATTTAATGAATTTAGAAAGAACAAAAAAAGACATATGTAGAAAAATTATGTTAGATGAAGATATTTCTGCATATCCATTATTAGATGCAATGTCTAAAATCGAAAGGTATAGATTTGTAGGATTACAACATTTCGGTTTCTACCCTTCTTATGAACTAGCAAATATGTTTGATTCAACTATCGATGAAAATATTGATGGTGAAAATTTGTGGATTTTACAAACTTTACAAAAATTAAAGCAATTATATCATATATCTGATGAAGCTCAATTAAAAAACCGAATAAGTATATCTGAAATTCAACCATTTGTTAGTGAAAAAAAAGCATTTAGTACATTATTAAAACTATTGATAAAAACTCAAATAGAAAAAAACTTAAATAATAATCTTACAGAAATTTCACAACTACCTAGAATGGGAGAAAACGATAGAGGAAAATATCATCTAACAGAATACAATGGAACTATTTATGATGCAACTGATACTAATTTCAGTCTTATAGTAGCATCAGTCTCACCTTATACAAATTACAAACCCAAGGAAATCGAAAATTATAGAGAATATTGGGGTGGAAATCAGTTATCAGATTTGGCTAGTTATTCATTCATATGTCCTAGAAATTTAACAATTGCTAGTTTAAAAACTGCAAATCTTGGTTTTAATCAAGTAAGTGGATTAACTTATATGTGTCCTTTTGATTTAGATTCACAACTTGGGGAATTTACTCCAAAAGCAAACAATATCTGCTTTATGTCCACAGAAAGATTAGCTGATTATCAAAATTTAACAGAATTAAATAGTAAAAGAATTTCTCCAGATTATATTCCGCTTATAAAATGTTGGGGAGAAATCACCAATTTTAATGAAGCATTACAGGCTGCATACGATTTTTCGGATTCACATGTTCAAATCCCCATTGTTTTTATGGACTGGGACAAAATTAGATATGAACAAGCGATAGAAAATATAAAACTTATTTTAGAATATCAAAAAAATCCAGATAAATCTATGTTAAAACAAATTGCCCAAAACATGATATTTTATCAACAACCTGATCATGAAATTTATGGATACTTTTTAATAAATCATAATTATATGCTAGAATGCCTAGGAATCAACACAGACGAATTTGACAATTATGTAAGAGAACTCAATATAAATACTTTAGTTAGTAATATAAATCATCATATGGATTATTTAAAAGAAAAAAATTTAGAAATATCATTAAAAGATATATTAGGAGAAGAAATATATGATAGATAAATATGTTTTTTATATATTTAAGACATTATTATTTTCATTTGTATCGAATACAACTCATTTTAGTTGAATTGCAAATTTTTAGTTGAATTGCAA
>CASEIZ010000069.1 GCA_949288185.1 uncultured Eubacteriales bacterium
AAAAATTATCATATAATTTAATATATAAAAATAAAAAATATATAATAAGAAAAAATTATAGATATAAATTTAAAAATATAATAAGTAAAATAATTATAGTAATGAAATTATATAAGTAAAACAAAAAAATGTCTTAAAATTGATTTTAATAAGTCATAAGAATATTGATATAACTATAATACAAAAGATTATAATAATAATGAATATAATATAAATATAATAAGAAAATAAAGATATATAAATGAATATTAGTATGCATAAAACAGCTAAAAGCCTTGAATTAGTAGAAGCAGAGGTTTATGGCTGTTTTATATTATGCCCCTATCTCTTTTTGCACAAAACTTTGATAATGGTTCGTTTTTTTATGTATAAAAATCTTAGTTTTCAAAATAATATATATAATCATTTCCCAAAAACAAAAAAAACTTGATTTTGGGAAATGATACTGATATAATATTTGTGAAATGATTCTATATTAAATTTAATTTGATTAAAAATAGTAACTTATAGAGGAGATGATTCAAAGTGAAAAAAAGACCAATAACAACTTTATTTATGTTAGAATCTCTTGATGGCAAAATTAGTAGTGGTAATACTGATGAACTAGATGCCGACAAAGATTGGTGTAAAATTGATGGTGTTAAAGAGGGATTACACCAGTATTATGAAATAGAATCTACTACTGATTACTTTTCAATAAATACTGGTAGAGTAATGGCGAAAATTGGTGTTAATGATAGAAAAGAATATCATAATAAAGTTGAAGTAAAATTTGTTATTATTGATAATAAGCCACATTTAAATAAAAATGGAATAGATTATATATGCAACTGGGTAGAAAGTTTAATATTAGTTACTACAAATAAAAATCATATTGCATATTCTTTAAAGAGTAAATATGACAATTTAGATATTCTATATTATGAAAAATTAGACTTAAAAAAATTATTAGAAGATTTGTATAGTAAATATAATGCTGAAAGACTAACAATTCAATCTGGAGGAAATCTTAACGGGCTATTTTTAAGAAACAATTTAATTGACTATGTAAACATAGTAATTGCTCCATTATTAGTTGGAGGCAAAGATGTATCTACTTTAATTGATGGTGAATCAATTAGCAGTTCAAAAGAATTGAATAAATTAAAAGCATTGGAACTTATTGAATTTAAACAATTACATAATTCTTATGTTCAGTTAAAATATAAAGTAAAAAAATAAAAGATTATAGATTAGTTTGAAATGGAACTAATCTTTTAATTTTAGAATTATATAAAAATCGGTAGAGTAGGGGGGATAGTACATTTTTTAATATATAAAAATATATTAAATAAAATTTTGTGCAATCTTTAATTTAAGAAAAATAAATTTATAAATAAAAAATTTTTTTAATATTAAAAATAAATTTTAAGATTCAAAAATATATTTATAGAAAATTATAAAAAATCATAAATTATAATTTTGTAATGCAAACATTGTAATACTAAAAAACGAACATTTGTTATTTAGTGATTTTTTATAGAATTTATATAATATTTTAATTAAATTATTGTTTCATTAAGTTCAAAATCGTTTTAAGCAATTTTAATTATTGAAATGTAAAATTAATCATTTATTATATAAATTTTGATTTTAATAAATTTCGTTTGTAGATTTATATATTCTAATTAATATAATATTTGCATTTTGTACTATAATCCAATAAGTTCTATAATAATTGCAATAACTGTATTACAAACTAAAATTATACAAAATAATGACCTTCTAAAATCGATTTTAAGCCGTTTTTATTTTTTAGGCATATAGTTTGTTGTCCGTAAAATAAGGCAAATATAGAGAAATAGGCACTTTGGAGATTTTTGAAAAATTTTCATACAATTTAATATATAAAAATAAAAAATATATAATAAGAAAAAATTATAGATATAAATTTAAAAATATAATAAGTAAAATAATTATAGTAATAAAATTATATAAGTAAACCAAAAAAATGTCTTAAAATTGATTTTAATAAGTCATAAGAATATTGATATAACTATAATACAAAGGATAATAATAATAATGAATATAATATAGATATAATAAGAAAATAAAGATATATAAATGAATATTAGTATGTATAGAACAGTCAAAAGCCTTGAATTAGTAAAAGTAGAGGTTTATGGCTGTTTTATATTATGCCCCTATCTCTTTTTGCACAAAACTTTGATTTTGTGCAATGTTATGCGTAGGCAAAAATACCTTTCTTTTTATATTCCTCTACCTTATCTTCTTCTCTTCCATCTTAAAAATTTTTTTCATCTTAATAAACTTTTAAGAAGTTTAAGAAATTTTGTTAATCTAATTTTATTTTTCAAAATTATTTATAATAAAAACTTTTTCTAAATTAAATTATTTATAATTGCTTTTATAATACTTTTATTTTAAATATACATTTTTTATTGATAATCTAAAATTAAAATTCAAATAAAAAATCATAAAATTTGTAAAAAAAGCAAATTTATTGAATTTTACGATTACTCTCTTCCCTTTCCATTTCTAAGCAAAAAATAAAGAAGTAATTATTATACTTCTTTATTTTTATATTTTATTTAAATCTTTGTAAATAAGAATCCATTTTTTCTATAAATTCTTCGTTATTTTTTGTTTTCGTCATTTCACTAATCACTTGTTCAGTAACTTCAGCAACAGGCATAGTATTCATTGCCTTTCTTAAAGCAAAAACAGTTTCTCTTTCAGTAGGTGTCAATAATAAATCATCTCTTCTTGTACCTGATTTATTAATATCAATTGCAGGGAATATTCTTCTTTCAGATAATTTTCTATCTAGATGAACTTCCATATTACCTGTACCTTTAAATTCTTCGAATATAACATCATCCATTCTACTACCTGTATCAATTAATGCTGTAGCTAAGATTGTTAAACTTCCACCATTTTCAATATTTCTTGCTGCACCAAAGAATTTTTTAGGTTTATGCAATGCTGCTGGATCCATACCACCTGATAAGGTTCTTCCTGAAGAAGGAATGACAAGGTTATAAGCTCTTGTTAATCTAGTAATACTGTCTAATAATATAACAACATCTTTACCTTGTTCAATTAATCGTTTTGCTCTTGCCAAAACCATTTCTGCAACTTTTACATGATGTTCTGGTAATTCATCAAAAGTTGAATGAATAACTTGACCTTTGATAGAACGTTTCATATCAGTTACTTCTTCTGGTCTTTCATCAATTAGAAGGACGATTAATTCTACTTCTGGATTATTTTGACTAATACTATTTGCAACTTTTTTTAGAAGAGTTGTTTTTCCAACTTTTGGTGGAGCTACAATCATTCCTCTTTGACCTTTTCCAATAGGACACATTAAATCAATAATTCTAGTTGCATAATCATTTTGAACAGTTTCTAATTTCAATCTTTCATTTGGATAAATAGGTATTAATTCGTCAAATCTCTTTCTTTTTATAGCTTTTTCAGGGTGTTCTCCATTAACCTCGCCAACAAATATTAGTGAAGGGAACTTTTCGCCTTCTCTAAATCTAGATATACCTTTTATAATATCTCCAGTATCTAGTCTAAATCTTCTAATTTGTACCATAGAAATATAAACATCTTTTTCACTAGATAAGTAATTATCACCTCTTAAGAAACCATAACCATCTGGCATAATATCTAATATTCCTTCAACAATCTCATCACCTTCATTGGTTAGTTTATAATCTACAATTGGCTCTCCATTTTCATCATATTGTCTTTCAACTGGTTCTTTTTTTGTTTCTTCATCATTCTCATTATCTTTATCATGATTATCTGTATGATCTTCTTCCGAATTAACAGTAGAAGATGTGTCTAGAATTTGTTTTAGTACTTCTATAATTTCTTCCTTTTTTAATTTTGAAATATTTTTAATATTATGTTCTTTAGCCAATAGCTTTAAATCAGCTAAATTCATTGATTCTAAATCTAACATAAAACCTCCTAAATTTATATATAATAATTTATTTTAAATATCATGGGAATAAAACGAACTTAATACGAATCCTATTATATCATAAAAAATAAAAAAAATAAACAAAATTTTCCAAAAAAGGAATATAATCTAAAGATTACATTCCTTGATCCATATATACTCTTTCATTAGGATGATACATATCTAGCTTTTCTCTAGCCATTTCTTCAATAAAATCTAAAGAATTAACATTATCTTTTTGTTGATTTAAATCTTCATTTGTTGCTTTCTCTGAAGCGATTTGTTGATTTAATTCTTCTGTATTTTTACTATATTCATTTAAAGTTTTTTGTTGATCAATAAAAACGAATGCAATATAAATAATAATTGCTATAATTAATAAATTTCTTAAAATTTTTTTATTTTTCTTCATAAGTATTCTCCATTTATCAAAAGTTTCACATATATATTATTCTACATATTTAATATAAATCCTTCTAATTTTTTGTATTTTTTACAAATTTATTTGATATTTTTACTTTTTTTAATACATTAGAAAAATTTTTTAAGTATTTTGTAAAATAATTTCTAATATTGATGATAATAAACGATATAGGATTTAAAAATAATTTTTTTATCAATTTCATTAAAAAGTGAAATGGAATTTTTATTATATTAAATATTGTACCTAAAATTTTTTTGATAACATTTATAATACCTATACTAATGCTTAATATCATTTTGCTAATAAAAGCTAAATATATCAAGATGCCTAATATAATTGCCAAAAACATGAATAATCGTATTTCACCATTGTTATATGTAAATATAGAATATAAGATGATAAAACCTGTTAAAATCCAAAATAAAGCATCTTCAATATAGGTTATAAAATCAGCTGTTTTGATAGCTTTTCTCAATATTCTAAAAAAATCAAATAATAAGCCAATTAACAAACCATTTATAAGGAATATAAAGAACAATTGTAATTGTGTATAAATCATTATTTTCCCCCTATTGCAAAATTTTATTTAAATATTTTGCTAATAATACTTCCTTTATTTTTTTCTACTTCTTTATTGCTATATGCTAAATAAGAGATATTTCCTTCTACAATTACTTCAGAAGTATCGATACTTAATTTTGTAATTCTAAGGTTCTCACCTTTTATCGTTAATAATCCTAGTTCAGTTTCTACCATAATCACCTGATCATCAAAGCTTAAAACATCTAAAACCCCTGATATACTTAATTTTCCTCTATTTTCTAATATCAAATTTTGAACTACAGCTGTATTGATTGTTTTTCTCTCATCTATCGTCATATGCATACCTCCAAATTTTTAATCTAAATTATATATATTCAGAGGTTGTCTTTTTTAGAACTACGAAAAGGGATTTTGTGTCCATTTGGGGACGTTTCTGTTTGGAACATTTTTATGTTAAGTTCTTTTACATATGTTTGAGTAAAGAGAGATTTATCCTCCTTCTTTTAAATTACACAACTAAAAAATATAGAATATAAAGTCATTACACAATTTTTTTATAAGCTAAATTGTTTGATTTTTATATTCTATATTTTTGTATTTTATTTAATTTGAGAAAAGAGAAAATCACTCATTTTCATCCTTTTTGAACACTTTACATAAAAATGTCCCAAACAGAAACGTCCCCAAAAGGACATTATATAAATATCTCATTATGCAATTTTTCTAACATTTTGTCACTAACAGACGTTTTAAATGTAATAGAAATTTTACTTTCAGAGACATCAAATTCTAACATTTCTAATTTGTTTTGTTTGATAAAGTTGATTGCTTTTATAATAGCATCTGTATTTCTAATAATTCCATTGCCTATAATAGAGATTCTTGATACATCTTTTTTGATAATGCTTTTGATTTCATTTTTTTCAATTTTTTGATTAGATATGACAGTCCCATAGTTATCATTAAATGTTGATTTTGTAATAATAGGTATATTGTATTTTGCTCCAATTTCAATACATCGATTATGCAATACTTTTGCGCCTTCATTTGATAATTCTAACATTTCATCATAAGAAAGTTTTGTTAATTTTTTTGTTCCTTGAACTTTGTTTGGATCTGATGAATAGATTCCATCTACATCAGAAAAAATGTAACAGTTTTTGGCCCTCAAAGCTGCTGCAACGGCAACGGCTGTTGTATCAGAACCACCTCTGCCAAAAGTGGTTATATCCAGGTTTTCATTAATTCCTTGAAATCCTGTTATGATAACAATATTTCCACTTTCTAATTCTGAACGAATTCTTTCTGTATTGATGGTTTCAATTAATGCATCTTGGTTAGTATTATTCGTATAAATTCCAGCCTGCCATCCTGTTAAAGATACAGAAGGAAAGCCTAAACTATTTAGCAAAATACTTAATTTAGCTGCTGACATTTGTTCTCCACAGCTAACAAGCGCATCTAATTCTCTTTTATCAACCTCCTCTGTTAGTTCATAAGCTTCGTTTATTAGCTTATCTGTTGTCTTTCCTTGTGCTGATAGAATAACAACAATGTTTTGGTTGTTGTTTTTGAAATCAATAATTTTGTTGGCAACGATCTTTAAATTTTCATTATTAGAAACAGAGCTACCTCCGAACTTTAAAACAATTATGTCCTCCATATTGAGCACCTTCTTTATTTCGTAATAATAAAAAGTTAAATTTACTTAAATTTAACTCTTTACATTATATTCGATTGTGTTAAAATATGTCAAATTATTTAGAAAATTTTAAATAACTTTCCATAAAGTCGTCTATTTTTCCGTCCATAACAGCTTCTACATTTCCTACTTCATAATTGGTTCTATGGTCTTTTACCATGGTATATGGACAAAATACATATGAACGAATTTGACTTCCCCAAGCAATTTCTCTTTGTTCTCCTTTTAAATCTTCTATTTTTTCCTTATGCTCTTTTTCTTTTAAATCTAATAATTTTGATTTTAGCATTCTCATAGCAGTTTCTCTATTTTGTATTTGAGAACGTTCAGATTGGCAAGCAACCACAATATTAGTTGGTATATGTGTAATTCTTACAGCAGAAGATGTTTTGTTAATATGTTGTCCTCCTGCTCCAGAAGCTCTATATGTATCGATTCTTAAATCATCTGGGTTAATATCAATTTCAATATCATCTGTAATTTCGGGTAAAACTTCTACTGAGGCAAATGAGGTATGTCTCCTTCCCCCACTATCAAATGGAGAAATTCTAACCAATCTATGTACCCCCATCTCCCCTTTCATATATCCATAAGCATATTCACCAATAATTTCGAATGTGACACTTTTTATACCTGCTTCTTCACCTTCTAAGTAATCTAATTCTGTTACTTTATATCCGTTTTTATCTGCCCATCTGGTATACATTCGATATAACATCTCTGCCCAATCTTGTGATTCGGTTCCTCCTGCTCCAGGATGAATGGTTACAATCGCATTATTGGCATCATATTTTCCAGATAATAAAGTAGCAATTTCTAATTTTTCTACTTCTTGCTCTATAGTTTTTGTACTTTTAATAATGTCTTTTGCGATTTCTTCATCAGGTTCCATATTGGTTAATTCTGTTAGTTCGTTTAAATTTTGTATTTCACTTTCTATTTTTCTATATTCATTTACTTTATTTTTTATATTTTTAATTTTAGCTAATATTTTATTTGATTGTTTGGCATCTTGCCAGAAATCTTCTTTTAAGGTTTTGGATTCTAAATTTTTTAATTCATTTTCTAATCTAGCGATGTCAAAGTGACTCACCCAAATCTTGTAATTTTTCTTCTAATGTTTTCAGAAGTCTTGTATTTTCTTCTAATTCTAACATGTCATCACACTCCTATCTTCTATACTTCTCTTATAATATAGTATTTATCAGAAAAAATCAAGTAAGAGATAAACTCATATGAATTCTATTATTACCTTTTTAATTCCATTTATAGGAAAATATGGAATATAGTCATCCTTATATAATTTATATAGTTCTTCGCCTTGATACCTATCTAGACTAATAAATCTTTTATCTGAAGTATAGTAAAACCAAGTTTTGTCTAGCAATATTTCTAGAGTACAATAAAAAAAATTATTTTTTGGAAAATTAAACATTGGTGAAGATATCTTTGTTCTTCCATCATTTTTTTGCTTTTTCTTTGTAATCTGCTATTTTTTTCATATTTTTAGGATTTTCTTTTTTTAACTGCTTTATTGATTTTTTATAATAATTAAAAGGATGTATCATGTCAAAATTGTTAAAATATATTGGTTTATAATCAATTACTGTTACATCAAATCCATTCTTTAGCAGAAATTGTTGAAATGCAAAGGTATGTAAAGGACATGCAAAATTTAGATATTTTGAATACATATTAATTGAAATAATTCCAATTTTCATTTTTGAATTGATTGTTACATCTTTATTCATATTTTGAGTCTCCGTTCTTTTTGACTATTGTTATTTGCAAAGATAACTTCTTATGATTTAAAAATAAAGCTTTGATACTTCTAGCATAATAATAACATAAGAATATTTAACTTTCAATATATTATTTTCCTTATAAAAAAACCAGAAGCATATTTTCGTTTGCTTCTGGATTTTTTTCTTACGAAAAAATTTAAGTTTCTTTTTTACATGCGTCTGAACATGCTTTGTATATAAGCATATCTTCATATTATCATTGCTGAAATATTAATTTTATGCATTCTTTCCGCAACAATTTTTATATTTCTTTCCGCTTCCACATGGACATGGGGCATTTCTTCCAATCTTTGGTCCATCATTTCTAATCGTTCTATCAACATCTGTTCCAATTTTTGAACCACCATCAACACTATGAATAGCTTCTAATGCTGCACCTGTAATCTTTACGGTTTCTTGTCTTTTTGCTTCACCTTGCTGACGAATATTCATTAAGATTTTCGTTACATCTACTTTAATGTCTGAAATCATTTCATCAAACATATCCATACCTTCGATTCTGTATTTTACAACAGGATCTTGTTGTCCATAAGCACGAAGACCAATACCATTTTTCAATTCATCCATACTATCTATATGGTTCATCCATTTTTCGTCTACTACTTTAAGCATAACAACTCTTTCAAGTTCTCTCATCTCTTCTGAACCAATTTCTGTTTCTTTTTCTATATATTTGGCATTTGCTTTTTTAATAAGTTCTTCTGATATCTTTTCAGGTTCTGAAACATGTTCTTTAATATCTGCTAACATATCAATACCATAGGTATTTAGAATATCTTGATTTAATGCTTCTACATTTACTTCGTTGTTTTCTGGTTCTACATACATTTGAACAGTAGCTTCTGCTACAGCATGTATCATATCCATAATGTTGTCATGAATATTTTCTCCATTTAATACTTCACGTCTTTGTGCATAAATAATTTCTCTTTGTGCATTCATAACATCATCATATTTTAAGACATTTTTACGAATGGTGAAGTTTCTTCCTTCAACTTTCTTTTGCGCATTTTCAACTGCTCTAGATATAAGTTTTAATTCTATTGGCATATCTTCATCTGCACCTAATGAGTTATATACTTTTGTAATCGTATCTCCACCGAAGATTTTCATTAAATCATCATCTAAGGCAATATAGAATTTAGATTCACCAATATCTCCTTGACGTCCAGAACGTCCTCTTAACTGGTTATCAATTCTTCTTGATTCATGTCTTTCAGTTCCTATGATTTTTAATCCACCAGCATCTATTACTTTTTGCTTTTCTTCTTTAATTTGTTCTTCATATTTATCGACTAATTCTTTGAATTGTTTTCTAGCATTTAAAATATCTTCATCATCTGTCTCATAATATGTGTTTGCTTCTTCAATCAATTCATGAGGCATTTTCTTTCTTCTCATTTCTTCTTTTGCTAAAAATTCGCTGTTTCCACCTAAGATAATATCAGTACCACGTCCTGCCATATTTGTTGCAATGGTTACTGCTCCAAACTTACCAGCTTGTGCAACAATTTCAGCTTCTTTTTCATGATATTTGGCATTTAATACTTCATGTTTGATTCCTTCTTGTTTTAATAATTTGCTTAATTTTTCAGATTTTTCAATAGACACTGTACCTACTAGGACTGGTTGACCTTTTTCATGACTTTCTTTGATACTTCTTACAATTGCTCTGAATTTTGCATTTTCATTTTTGTAAATAACATCATTTTCATCTTTACGAATCATTGGTTTATTGGTTGGTATTTCGACAACGTCTAAATTGTAGATTTCTTCGAATTCTGCTTCTTCTGTCATTGCTGTACCTGTCATACCAGATAATTTATCATACATTCTAAAGTAGTTTTGGAATGTAATGGTTGCTAATGTTTTTGATTCGTCTGCAATTTTTACATGTTCTTTTGCTTCAATGGCTTGATGTAATCCATTGTTATATCTTCTTCCATACATGATACGACCTGTAAATTCATCAACAATTAATACTTCTCCATCTTTTACGATATAGTCAATATCTTTTTTCATAACACCATGTGCTCTTAAAGCTTGATTTACATGATGTACTAATGTTGAGTTTTCTAAGTCATTGAAGTTTTCTAATCCAAATGCTTCTTCTGCTTTTTTGATACCTTTTTGTGTCAATGATGCAGATTTTGCTTTTAAATCTATGATATAATCATATTTCTCATTGTCTTCTGCTTGTTCATAATCTTTTACATCTTCTTCTACAATAACTTTTGGTGTTAATCTTCTAACAAAGTTATCTGCTTTTTTATATAAATCAGATGATTGGTTTGCTCTACCTGAAATAATAAGTGGTGTTCTAGCTTCATCAATTAAAATACTATCAATCTCATCGACAATGGCATAATGTAATCCTCTTTGTACTAATTGATCTTTATAAATAACCATATTATCTCTTAAGTAATCAAATCCAAATTCATTGTTTGTACCATATGTTACATCCGCATTATATGCTTCTTGTTTTGCTTTAGGTTCCATTCCTGCAATAACCAATCCAACAGACAACCCTAAGAATTTATATAATTTTCCCATCCACTCACTATCTCTTTTTGCTAAGTAATCGTTTACAGTAATAACATGAACACCCTTTCCTTCAAGGGCATTTAGATATACTGGTAATGTAGCAACTAATGTTTTACCTTCACCTGTTTTCATTTCTGCAATTCTACCTTGGTGTAATACAATACCACCAATTAATTGCACATCAAAATGTCTCATGCCTAAAACTCTTTTTGAAGCTTCTCTAACAACTGCATAAGCTTCTGGCAATATATCATCTAATGTTTTACCATCTGCTAATTGTTTTTTAAAATAGTCTGTTTTTCCTCTTAATTCACTATCACTTAATTTTTGCATTTCTTCTTCAAGTGCATTAATTTTAGCAACTAATGGCTTTACTCTTTTTACTTCTTTTTCACTATATGTTTTAAATAATCCCATTGTTAATCGGTCCTCCTAAGTTTATTTTTTTACTTAGATACTATATCACTAAAATCTGTTTTTATCAAGTGCTTTAAAAGTATTTATTTAAAAATAGAAAACGGCTTGTTATTGCTTAGATGATAAGAAAAAATACTTAATATTATACATTTAAATTAGCATAATAGATTTTTTCATACATATATTTAAATAGCAAAACTTATGAGAGAAAGGATGTATTATGTTTATATATAATTTTAAAGTAAATGGCAGTAAAATTTTTAAATATTTTTTTACAGGGATTGTAGTATTAATTATTTGCATTTTAATTTTTGTTAGTATTAAATTATTTGTTGGTGCAAAAAATGATAGAAATATTTCTAGCTGTATGCCTCAAAATGACATTTCTGTTATTTCTGCTAAAAATTATACCAATGTTTTGAAAGCCGTTCATGAAAATATAGATGATTATGTTGGAGTAAAAATCAGATTTACAGGATACATATATCGAGTATTAGATTTAACAGATACCCAATTTATATTGGCAAGAGATATGATGATTTCTTCTGATTTTCAATATGTGATTGTAGGTTTTCTATGCGAATATGAAAATGCACAAAGTTTTGAAAATGAAACATGGGTGGAATTAACAGGTGAAATTACAAAAGGTAATTATCATGGCGATATGCCAATTGTAAAAGTAACAGACATGAAAACAGTTGATAAACCAAGTGAAGAATATGTATACCCTCCAGATGATACCTATATTCCTACAAGTGGTGTGTTATAAAAGTAAAGATACTCTTTTTATAGAGTATTTTTTATTTACTTTATCGACAAATTGTGATATTATATATACATATTTTAAATTCGGAGGTAAATATGAAGGAAAATGAATTAATTTTAATCTTAGACTTTGGTGGACAATACAATCAATTAATTGCAAGAAGGGTTAGAGAATGTAATGTGTATTCTGAAGTTGTACCATACAACATTTCTATCGAAAAAATTAAAGAAAAAAATCCAAAAGGAATTATCTTTACAGGTGGCCCTGCCAGTGTTTATGGAGAAGACTCACCTAAATGTGCTGAAGGCATTTTTGATTTAGGTATTCCTGTTTTAGGAATTTGTTATGGTATGCAATTAATGACCTATACTTTAGGAGGAAATGTATCAAGAGCAAATACAAGAGAATATGGAACAACTAAAGTAAATATTGATAACACCTCTGCCCTATTTCAAGGATTTGAAACAACAAATGATTTCTTAATGAGCCATACAGACTTTGTATCTGAAGTACCAAATGGTTTTAAAAATATTGGTTCAACAGACCATTGCCCAAATGCTGCAATGGAAAATGCAGAGAAAAAATTATATGGTATTCAATTCCATCCAGAAGTAAACTTATCTGTTAATGGAACACAAGTGATTAAAAACTTCTTATTTAACATTTGTGGTTGTTCTGGAGATTGGCAAATATCTTCTTTTGTAGAAGATAGCATTAAAACTTTAAAAGAGAAAATTGGAGATAAAAAAGCTTTATGTGCCCTATCTGGTGGTGTTGATTCATCTGTTGCTGCTGTATTATTACATAAAGCAATTGGCAAGAACTTAACATGTATTTTCGTTGATCATGGCCTACTTCGTAAAAACGAAGGTGATGAAGTTGAGGAAGTTTTCAGAAATCAATTTGATATTAATTTAATTAGAGTAAATGCGAAAGATAGATTTTTAGAAAAACTTGCTGGTGTTACAGACCCAGAAAGAAAAAGAAAAATCATTGGAGAAGAATTTATTAGAGTTTTTGAAGAAGAAGCAAAGAAAATTGGAACAGTAGATTTTTTAGTACAAGGTACTATCTACCCTGACGTTATCGAAAGTGGTCTAGGAAAAAGTTCTGTTATTAAAAGTCATCACAATGTTGGAGGTCTTCCAGACTATGTAGATTTTAAAGAGATTGTAGAACCTTTAAGAAATCTATTTAAAGATGAAGTTAGAAAAACAGGACTAGAATTAGGGATACCAGAAAACTTAGTATTTAGACAACCATTCCCTGGACCTGGACTAGCTATCAGAGTCATTGGAGATATTACAGATGACAAATTAGACATCTTAAAAGAAGCAGATAGTATTTTTAGAGAAGAAATTGCAAATGCTGGACTTCATAAATCTATCAATCAATATTTTGCTGTATTAACAAACTTAAAATCTGTTGGTGTTATGGGTGATGAAAGAACTTATGATTACACCATTGCCTTACGTGCAGTAGAAACGACAGATTTTATGACAGGTGTTTGGAGCAAAATACCTTATGAAATATTAGAAAAAGTTTCTTCTCGAATTGTGAATGAAGTAAAACATGTTAACAGAGTTGTTTATGATATTACTTCAAAACCACCTGCAACCATTGAATGGGAATAATTTGAGAGGACATTTTTTGACAATAAATATAAAATATGGTATAATATTATGTAGAGTGAATAAAACATTATAGTTCTTTTTAACTCAAGAAAAATAAAGGAGGGGTTGTATTATGAAGAAAAGTTCGTTTATTTCTATGAAAAAAATATTAGCAATTTTTATTTTAGTAATTATGGTGATTACACCTATAACAAGCCAAGCAGCATTTAGTTTTTGGCCATTTGGAAACAGAGACAATGTAAACACTGCTGTAGATAATAAGTATAGCGATATTGATGATTATAAATCATTCTTAAATGATTCAAAAAATTACTTACAAGGTATTGACGAAAACATGAGTATTGAAGACATGAAAATCAATATTATTGATAAGATTACAGAACTTCAAGAAAATTATAGCGATTCAAGTGCTATTCCATATATATCAAACAAAATTTTAAATGAAACAATTTCATCAGATGAAACAGATTCTAGTAGTTTCTTAGATTCTATTCAATCTGTAATCCAATCTGCACTAGGTGATACAAGCATTGCTCTAAACAGTTTGGAACCAAATGTTGTTATAGATGATATGGTTGCAACAACGGCAGGTAATTTATCAGGAGAAGCTTATCGAGTAAATTTAAGTGGTAACATTTACTATGCTAATGTAGATAGTAGTGGAAATCCAACTTCAAATAAATGGGTTGTTTTAGTACATGGATTTATGATGAATGGACAAGCAATGGCAGATGCAATTGGAGATATGTATATTGAACAAGGATTTAACATATTAGCACCTGACTTAAGAGGATTTGGTAACAGTGGTGGTAATGAAGGAAAAGGTGGTATGGGATATTTAGATAGCCTTGATATTTGGGACTGGTTAACATATCTAAATGGACATTACACGTGTGATGAAATTTTTGTTCACGGTGTATCTTTAGGTGGTGCTACAACAATCTTCTTATCAGGATTGGAAGTAGATGGTAAAACACTTAAAGATCAAAATGTTATTGGTTTAGTAGAAGACTGTGGATATACTTCTATGACAGGAATTGTAGAAGACTTATTAAATACTCTAGGAAGCAATGAGTTAGTAGCAAAGATACTTGGTATATTTGATGTGACAGACTTATCACAAGTTATTAGTAGAGATACAATTAAAGATATGTTAATTAATCAAGTAGATGTTGGTTTAACAGCAGAAAACTTTGACGAACATGAAAATGCATTAGCAAGTTTAGAAAAATGTGAATTGCCAATACTAATTATACATGGTACAAGTGATACCACAGTACCTTTTGAAAATAGTACAAGAGTATATGAAACAGCTATGAACAATGCCAATATCCCTTATGTACAAAGATTTGAAGCTGAAGGAGAATCACATGCTTTCATTATCTTAGGTAACAAAGAAAATGTATACGAAGGACATGTAGATAACTTTATAGCAGAAGCTGAAAAGGTTGCTAATGGTGAGCAAGTAGATAAAGTATCAGATTATCAAGAAGAAGCAGCTGGAGAAACATCATTAATTAGTGGGTTGATTAAAGCTCTAAAATTAATTAAAAACATGTTTAGTTTCTAAAGTGTAAAATATTATATAAAAGATGGTTTCCTATCTCAGGATTCCGTCTTTTATTTTGATAAATATTGACATTTATCTTCTTTTTATAGTATACTTAATAGTAGTGAAATCAAAATTTATGCTTATCAAATACAAGAAAGGGTTTGTTTAATATGTATAAAATTCATAGAAAATTATTTATCATTATTTTTATATTTATGTTTTTATTATTTAACTTATTCTCTCCTGTGTTTGCTGTAACAGACAGCGAAAAACAAGAATTAATAGATTTATTAAATGAATATGAAAGTGACTTAGGAAATTTAATTGAATTTAAATTGATAGTAGATAAAACATATACAGATTTACATTCTGTATCCAGTGTAGATGATTCCTTAAAGGAAACTTTACGAGCAGATATTGATATGTTAGATACTGTCACAGATTTAAATCCTTTAATCTTAACAGTTTTAAAGGTTGAATTAAATTCTCAAGTAGATAAGTTGACAAATAGTAATTTACATGAAATGCAAGAAGAAATTGAAATTATAAAAGAATGGTCAGATCAAAAAGCAGCAGAACTTGGATATACTGATACACCAAATAATAACGAGGATATAAATCAAAATCAACCAAATGAAGATATAAATCAAAATACACAAACTACTACTTCTTTACCTCAAGAAATCCAACAAGTGACAACATCTCTTCCCTATGCAGGTACAGGTAGTATTATAATTGGATTTATTGTTTTACTAATAATAAGTGCAATTATTTCAATTATTCGATATAATCAGTTAAAAGATGCAAAATAAAGAACCACAAAATTGGTTCTTTATTTTTTTTACATATTCTTATTTACATTTTTCCTTAAAGCTATATAACTAGCAAGCATCAAAACCAGTGTCATTAATATCATAATCAAAATTACATGTATCATGTGTTCTGATGTAAATGTAAAATAATCTTCTGGTTCTACTTCTGCCATTGGATTAATTGTTTGCACAATATGAGTTAAATCATTTAGATTAACACTTGTTCCTAACCCTTCTACTGACCACCTACATAGTATAAAATTAGAAACAAATTCTCCAACTCCTTCTAATTTAAACAACATTCCAGAAAATAACAATTGCGGAACGAGTATTAGAGGAATGATAGACATCGCTATATTTGAATTTTTTACAATTGCAGAAATACATAATCCTAATGCAGCAGCAGACAATATTGATAAGAAACATATAATTTGAATATCCCAATAGGAATCTATCAATATACTGTTAGAAGAACTACCTACAATCTCTTGGAAAATATATACCATCAAAGTCGACTGTATAAATGCCAGTATTCCTTGCACAATAAATTTTGATAATAAATAAGTTGATAATTTTAAATCTGACATATGCTCCTTTTGTAAAATAACTTTTTCCTTACAAATTTCTTGAACTGAATTCATTAATCCCAGCCAGATGGATGCACATCCTAAAGAAAATAGAATTGCTTTTGTATCATCATAACTCGAATACAAATCTTCAGTAGAAACAATTGTCAATAATACAGCAACAATCGGTGCTTGTGCAAATAATAAAATTAGTTGCTGAACATCATTTGCTATTAATTTTATATATCTTCTAATTAAAGTTATTAATTGTTTAAAAAAAGATTTTTTCTTATGTGGGACTTTATTGCTTTTTTTAAACTCGATATGACTAACAGTTTCTTTTCCATATATTGCTATAAATTTTTCATACCATTCTTCCATATTTTCATTTAATAAGGTATAAATATCAACAAAATCATCTACTCCAAAGAAATCTAATGCTTCTTGTGGTTTTCCATAAAAACATAAATGTCCACCTTTTCCAAAAAAAGCAACTTTATCACATAAATGTAAATTTAATGTGTTATGAGTAACAAGAATAATTGTTTTTCCCATTTTAGACATTTTTTGTAAAGTTTTCATGACACTTCTTTCTGTATCAGGGTCTAATCCACTTGTTGGTTCATCTAAAAAGAATAAACTTGGATCAGCAATTAATTCTGTAGCAATACTTGCCCTTTTTCTTTGTCCACCACTTAATTGTCGAATATAGGAATTCTCAAATTCTGTTAATTGAACAATTTCTAAAACTTCTTTTATTCTCTGTGTTCTTTCTTTCTTAGTTGAATTATCAGGCATTCTTAGTTTAGCTGTATAATTTAACATATCATGCAATGTTAAATTAGAATAAACAATATCTTCTTGTGGTACATAGCCAATATTGTATTTTAAACTTTCATAATTCTCATAAAGATTTTCTCCATTTAAAAGCACTAAACCAGAAGAAGGTGTATCTACTCCACTTATACATTTCATGAAAGTAGATTTTCCAGCACCAGAACCTCCAACAAAAGCTACAAATTCAGAAGGTTTCACATGCATACTAACATGAGAAGAAATTTCTTTTGTCTTAAATCTAATACGAACGCGTTTTACAATATCAATTGCATCTAGCTGTACACCTCTTTTATATATTTGATAAATTAATTTTTGATTATATAAAATAAGTTTTGAATTTCCAATAACGATAACATCCAAATTATTCAAGGAAACGTCTTGAGATGAAAGGATTTGTGTTCCATTGACAAATGTTCCATTTAAACTGCTTTCATCTTTGATAGATATCTTATTTCCGATTTTTGTAACTGTAGCATGTTTTTTTGCCACTCCACTAGGAGGTAATACAAGATCACAACCTCCCCCGCTTCCTAATGTATTACTGCCTAATTGCAAAGGATAGCTTTTCCATTCATCCAAATTTTGGCCAATGGACATAATAAATAAGATACTATGAGATACATCTGAAGAAGAAGGATTGACAATTTTTATAAATCCGCCTTCAGATAAATATATATCATTAAATGGTTTATCATTATTACTAACCATTGCATACTCTTTACTAGTATTAACAGCTAAAACGCCATATTCTGTAATCTCAAAATACCCTTGTTCAAAGTCAATATTCTCTGAATTAATAACAATATCATTGTCTTCATCCCTTCCAAAAGTAAAAAAGGTCTTTCTGTATTCTGAAAGGTTAATGGTTATCAAATTATTTTCATAAAATATGGTTAAAAAATAATTGTCTTCCGTCTGTGCTTTTCTTTTAAAGCTTTCAAAATCACTGTATTCCTCATTTTTATTTTTCATATGTGTAATTTACTCCCCAATATTTTTTAATATTTTTTAATATTTTATCATTTTTACTAAATGATTTCAATATTAAAATGTGAACTTTTATTTTTTATCAAAAATCGTTTTAAATACACCTTGGTCAATCAAATTAGCAAATATATTTTTTATAATAATTAGGGCAATCGGTCCTAATAGTAATCCAATAACCCCTGTTATTTTAAATCCTGTATACATAGCAATTAATGTAAATATAGGATGAACACCAATATTTTTACTAACCAATTTTGGCTCTAAAAATTGTCTGACAACAGACATAATAATAAACAAAGTAACAATGGCGATTCCTGATGCTAAGTCACCATTTAGTCCAGAGATAATTGCCCATGGTATCATAACTGTTCCAGAACCTAAAATGGGAAGAGCATCTACAAAACCAATAAATAATGCCATTAATAAAGGATATTGTATATTAAATTTTAAAAAAGATAATATATATAATCCTACAAGAGAAATCACAAATGATACTAGAATTAATGTTGCTTCTGCTTTTAAATACCCTCCTAATGTTTGTATCAAATCTTTTAAATGTGTACTTAATTTTTTCACCCATGCTTTTGGTAAGTGATATTCTATTTGGTCCAGAATATAGATTTTGTCGACACAAATAAAATATAATGCCAATATCGTAATTCCTACACATATAGCAATTTCAGGTATTTTGGTAACCATATTAATCAAACCATTTAATGCATTTCTTAACCAATTCGATACAGTTTCTAAAAAATCTCCACTTGATTCTTGAATGATGCTTAATATTTCATCTGATAGTTTTATTTTATCAAAATGGAATTGTTCGATAAATCCTTGTAACTGACTAGAAGCCTTATCCACATAGTCATTTAATCCTTGTAATAAACTAGAAGATTCTGAAAATAGTGTCACAATAATCCATGCCAATATTCCTAAAATAATGGCAGATACAAGAATGAAAATGATAATAGAGCTAGTCCTTCTAGTTAAGTTCGTTTTTCGCATAATCAATTTTATAAGAGGTTCTATGATTAATGAGATAATAAATGCAATTAAAAAAGGCATATAAAAAATAGATAATTTTAATGCCAGATATAGACCTAATATCAATAAAACAACATATATGATATTTTTTAATACTCTTGTCCAATATGGTATGTTTACAATCATCTCTCCCCTCCCTCTTATATTTAATCTATAAATTTTCACAATTTTAAACCAAATTTAATTTCATTATTTATTATATGTATCATAAAATTTTATATACGAATAAAAAAAGAAAAACAGTAGAATTTGTTCTATATCATTAACAAAATTCTACTGTTATAAAACGATTTATTGACTATTCTGCATTTTTATTTGTATCACAATCACAAACATCTTCAAATGTAATACAAATTTCTCTATCATCTAATTTTGCTCTATTTTGTGCAATATCTCCCAATGTTAATATACCAATCACTTTTTTATTACTGTCACAAACAGGTAATCTTCTTACTTTGTTTGTTCCCATTTTATTTTCAGCATTTGCCATATCTTCATTTTCTTCACAAGTAGATACATTTGTTGACATGATATCACTTACAGGTGTTGTTTTTACATCTTTATCACAAGCAATGCTTCTTAAAATGATATCTCTATCTGTAACAATACCACATAAACAATTATTATTATCGCAAACAGGTATTGAACCAATATGATTTTGACACATTAGTTTTGCAACATCATGTACTGTTGTTTCTGGTTTTACACAACAAACGTCTGTACACATACAATCTTTAACCTTCATTTACTTTACCACCTTTCAAAATTTCTCATTTTTATTTTTTGCATTTTTTGAATTTCTATTCAAAGTTAATCTTGAAAAATTGGTAAAATTTTCATTTTTTAATTATATAGAAAAATCCGTTTTCTAATATTCATAAATATCATATAATGGTTGATAATTTCTAGGCATAATTGGTGGTCTCATAGGTGGACGCGGATGATGTGGTGGTCTTGGTGGAAAATGATTGTGACGTCTTCTTAGTAATTCTCTGATTAATAATATTTTGATTAAATCTCTTAAATTATTGTTTCTAGGACTTATTCTACTTTCTCCTTCTGTATTTCTATTTTTCACTTCTTGTTTTTCAGGACTTTTCTTTTGAATTTCCTCTTTTGATATTTCGTTTCTGTTTTGCATTCTATTCATATTTGTTGTAGAAATTGTATTTCCTAAATTAATATTCACATTAATCTGATTATTATCTTCTATTGCTGAATAAATTTCATCAGTCATTTGTTCAATCTCTTCCCTGCTATTTGCTCCCATATTTCCATCACAGGCTTTTTGAACCATTGGATATATAATTTTATATATCTCGGGATAAAAGTCTTCTAAATCGTTTCTCATGTTTACTTGAGATGGATTTGGATATTCAGTTTGATACATTTGATTTTGATTTATATGGTTTTGGTTCATAGTTGCTGTACTCGGATATCCTAAAACACTTCTTATGTACTCTTCATATTGGCTATCATACATTTCTAATTCCTCCTTATTTATTTTATACAAGATATGTTGATAACTTCTAAAAGGTGCATAATATTTCACTTTTTCGTGATTTTGTGGTATAATTATATTGATACACAAAAAGGCTATAATTACGGCAAAAGAAAGGAGAATAGAACATCATGGAAGGCAAACTTATTTTTAATGAATGGGCAGAGGATCTTCCTCTGGAGAGGAAGGTTCGGATTGCAGAAGAGCTTCTGCTCATTGCAAAGAGCAATCATTTGACTCTTGATGAGCAGAAGAAAGTAGATGAAGCTGAAAAGTTTCTTCTACAACGTGATGATTAGCCTGCAGAAGAAGGCGACCTAGTTCTTAGGTCGCCTGATTTCTTTGTTATACACAAAAATCAAATTTTATAATATTCTAATGTTCAAGATCTTTTTATTTTACTATTTGTCTTTGAATATATTTATCAAATAATGATGTTAATTTTCCATCAAAATCATATATAATGATTAGGTTTTATCTCTCTTTTAAAGTTCTCACCAATTTTTTAAATTGATTTCCCCTATCTGCAAAATTTTTAAACATATCAAAACTTGCACTAGCAGGAGAAAATAGAACAACATCTCCATTTTTAGCATTCTTTTTTGCAATTGGAATGGTTTCTTCTAAAGTTTCACACATATAGATGTTTAAATTTTTGTTTTCTCTTTCTAATTCTTCTTTTACAGCATCATAAATTTTTCCTGATGTTTGACCAATTAAAATCAATGTTTTCACTTTATCAATAATTGGTTTGGCAAGAGGTTTGTAATCTAAGTTTTTGTCATATCCACCTGCAATCAAAACAATCTTTTCTTTAAAAGCATTTAGTCCTGATAAAGTTCTAGAAGGAGATGAACTTGCAGAATCATTATACCATTTAACACCATCAATTTCCTCTACAAATTCAATTCTATGTTCTACAGGTTTAAACTCTTTAATTGCTTTGACAGCTGTTTCTATATCTACTAAACTTGCTGTTGCAGCAATGGCTGTTGCTATATTTTGATAGTTATGATTTCCTCTTAAAATGACAACATCTGTATTTAAAATATGTTTTCTGACTTTATCATCACATTCTTTTATCACATCTTCATCAACAATATATCCATTATCTAATTTGGTTTGACTACTAAAGAAGATAACTTTCCCATTTGCTTCTTTTGCACATTCTCTTGTAATTTCATTATCATAATTTAAGACCAAAATTCCATTTTCATCTTGATATTTGAAAATATTTTTCTTAGCGTCAATATATTCTTGATAATCTTTATGAATATTTAAATGATTTGGTGTTATATTAGTAATAACAGAAATTTGTGGACTTACTTCCATTCCCATTAATTGAAAACTACTTAATTCTAACACAACCATATCTTCAGGTGTCATTTCTGGTAGTTTTGTAAATAGTGGTGTTCCAATATTTCCTCCTAAAAATGTTTTATATCCTGCTTTTTGTAAAATATGATTGATTAAACTTGTTGTTGTTGTTTTACCATCACTTCCAGTTACACCAATTACTTTTGCTGGACACATTTGCATTAATAGCTCTACCTCTGTTGTTACCAATGCTCCTCTATTGGCTTCTTCTACTAGTTCTGGTTTAGTTGGTAAACAACTAGGAGAACGAAAGATGACATTGAAATTCTTTAAATATTGCATACAATCTTTTCCAAAATGCATCATAAATCCATAATTGGTAATTTTCTCAATATTTTCTTTAGGAATTTGATCATAGTCTCTTTCATCAAATATCGTTACATTTGCTTTTTTAGCATACAAATAATCTAAAAGTGGCAAATTGCTAACACCTAATCCTATTATGGCCACTTTTCTATATCTTATGTAATCATTAAATTCATTTAATTTTTTATTATGATAACTCATTTGTCAATCCCCCTAAAATTTAATATTATGTATTTTATATTCATTCATTTTTGCTATATAGAAAAATCAAATTTTATCTTAATTTTATTTAGATTTTCCTTTATATAACAAAGTTAATTTCTTATATTCGGTATTATATATCAATTATATAGAAAAAACAAATTATATGTGAATATTTTTTTATGATTCGTGCAAAATAGTAATATACTTTGAGGAGGTGCTTGTATATGAGTAAGAAAAAGAAAGAAAATAAAAACAATAATAATTCAAATAATCAAAATAACAATAATGAAAGACAAAATAATAATAACAAATAACATGTTAAAGAGACAATTTGAACATCGTTCTAATTGCCTCTTTTTATTATATAAATTACATTAAAATTTTTGAACTTATTTGGTTCCGAATATTCTATCTCCAGCATCACCTAGTCCTGGTACAATGTATCCTTTGTCATTTAATTTTTCATCAATACATGCTGTATAAATTTTTACATCTGGGTGTTCTTTCTTTAATCTTTCAATTCCTTCTGGTGCAGATATAATACATAAAAATTTAATTTTCTTAACTCCGTCTTTTTTAAGCATTTGAATGGTATCTGCAGCTGATCCTCCAGTTGCAAGCATTGGATCTAAAATAATGGCTTCTCTTTTGGCAATATCTTTTGGCATTTTATAATAATATTGTACTGGCTCTAAAGTTTCTTCATTTCTATATAAACCAATATGTCCAATTTTGGCATTTGGTACTATTTTTAATAATCCATCTAACATGCCTGTTCCAGCTCTTAAAATTGGTACAAAAGCATAATTATCCTCATCTAATACTTTTGCTTTTGTTTTACAAATTGGCGTTTCTATTTCAATTTCTTTTAATTTTGCATCTTCTAATGCATGATAGCATAATAATGTAGCTATCTCACCTATAATTTCTCTAAATTCTTTTGTACCTGTATTTTTATTTCTTATAATAGATAATTTATGTTCCACTAAAGGATTACTTAATACTGTTACTTGATTTTCTTCATCGCTTTTGATTTCTTCCACTACATTTGCCTCGCTTTCATATTTGATTTCTTTTTCATTATCGTTTTTTTCTTTTTTTGTTTTTTCATTTTCTGAATCATCGTCATCTTTTTCATCTGGTAATAATAAATTTAATAAGATACCAATAATAGCTGCTAAACTCATTCCTGAAATGGTTACAGATAAATCCCCATGAATAATAGAGATGGCTGCTCCTCCTAATCCTAATACTAACATAGTAGATGCAACAACAATATTTTTAGACTTTCCAAAGTCAATTTTATTTTCAATTAATACTTTTAAACCATTGACAGAAATAAAACCATATAATAGTAAAGATACTCCACCTAAAACAGCATCAGGAATGGTTGATACCAATGCAGTAAATTTTCCTAAAAATCCTAAACAGATAGCGATGACTGCTGCTAGTCCAATGACCCATACAGATGCTACTTTTGTCATTCCCACAACAGATGTATTTTCACCATAAGTGGTATTAGCTGGTCCTCCTAAAAATCCTGCAACAAATGTTGCTAAACCATCACCTAATAGAGTTCTATCTAAACCTGGATCTTTTAATAAATTTTTTCCGATAATGGTACTTAATGCTGTATGGTCACCAATATGTTCTGCAATCGTTACTAAAGAAATTGGTACAATTGTTAATAATGCTGAAAAATTAGGTGCATAATTTAAAAATGGGATTACAAAGCTTGGCATACTAAAGAAGCTAGCTTCTAATACTGGTGCAAAATCAACTAATCCAAAACAGATTGCTGAAATATATCCTACAACAATTCCAACTAAAAATGGAATAATTTTTAAGAATCCCTTTCCTCTAACCATTACAATTGCTGTTGTTAAAAAGGTTATTAAAGCAACACCGATACATCTCCAATCAATTTGTGTTTCAGTTCCTAATCCTATTTGAGAAATCGCACTTGGTGCTAAGCTTAATCCAATAATCATAATCATTGGTCCAATAACAACTGGTGGTAATAGTTTGTCTATCCATTTTTTACCTATAAAATGAATAATAATGGCAAAAATAATATAGACAAGACCTACTGCCATAACACCAACCATGGCACCTGAAATTCCACCTTTTACATAAGCTGCTGCTAGTGGTGCAATAAATGCAAAAGAGCTTCCCAAGTATACTGGTGATTTTCCTTTTGTACATAAGATGTAAATTAATGTTCCTATTCCTGATGTTACTAATGCTACTGGAATAGTAAGAACTGTTTCACCAGCTGCTGTATTTACCATAATAGGAACTAAAATGGTTGCTCCAAACATAGCAAAAACGTGTTGTAATGCAAGGATTATCCATTTTGCAACAGTTGGCTTTTCATTTACATCTAATAGTAATTTTTTTGTTTGTTCCATTAGAACGCCTCCTTCTATTTTCTTAGTAAGTGTTTAGATAGGAAAAATTACTTTTTCTTATGCCACAAAAAAATATCAATTCGAAAAGAATTGATATAAACACTTACTTTATAAATTTAAAAATTGGGAATGTTAAATAAACAATATTTCTATTGATGTTACTTGCTTTTAATCTTGTTATGTTTTCTACAAATTTTGTCATTTTTCTACACCCTTTCTTACTATATACCATTCATCAAAAAGTTGCAATAGAAAACATCGAAATTTATGAAATTTCGATTGTTTCTTAGAACTGGCATAAATGAAAGCATATTCTTTGTTTGAAATTTGTTTGAAGTAAAAACCAGGAGGAACTTTTTACATTCCTCCCGGCACAAATCTAATCGGCGATACCACCAGTTTGTTCTACCGCTACAAGAACGATTCTGTCACTGAGTTCTTGACAAGAAAACTGCTGTTTCGTAATCTTTCCGTTTTTTAGTCTTTGAAGTTTTATCTCCAACTTTCTTATAAGCGGATAAGACTGATTTATCACCTCAGTGTTAGAAAAGACTTCGAGACAATGCTCAATTCTTTTTATGGCTTTTTCTTCCTCTTTCCGAGTTTGACTTTTCTGTAAAGCTTTATCGGATTTAATTAATTCCGATGCCATCACCGTTATCTTTTCTACATCTGTTAGATCTGCTATTTTCTTCATACCTCTCCTCCAAAAATATTCTGGAGGTTTCACACAGCCCCTCCAGAAAAAATTCAATAAATTTCTCCTGTACTTGCTGTGTAAGCACATTAGATAGCGCTATTATACCATTATTTGTCTAAAAAAGCAACAATTTACATAATATAAAACTCCCTCTATAAAGGGAGTTTTTACTATTCACGAACACTACTTACTTTGACAGTTGCATAATAAATTCTTATATATTATATTTTTCTCTTTTTGTATAAGTTGTATGTAGTAATTTTTCTGCAATTTCACTTCCTGGTTTTTCTAAGAAATCTTTATACAATTTTTTCATAACTGGATTTTCATGTGATTTTCTAACAATACTTTTCTCATCAATTGTGTATAAAGCATCTGCTCTTAATTTTCTAACATCTACTTCTGCTCTTACTTTAGAACTCTTAATTGGTTGACCACCACCCATGATACAACCTCCTGGGCAAGCCATAATTTCAACAAATTGGTAATTTGCTTTACCAGATTTGATTTCTTCTAATATGGTTCTTGCATTTGCTAATCCACTTGCTGCAACAACATTGATATCTTTTCCTGCAATATTAATCGTTGCTCTTTTGATACCATCTCCACCTCTTACTTGTTCGAAATCAATTTTAGGTAAATCTTTTCCTGTTAACGTATCTTGTGCTGTTCTTAAAGCTGCTTCCATAACACCGCCAGTTGTTCCAAAGATAGCGCCTGCACCACTCGCTTCTCCCATAGGACTATCAAAATTACTATCTTCCAACTTTTCAAATTCAATGTTAGCTTGTTTGATCATTCTTGCTAATTCTCTAGTGGTAATAACATTATCTACATCATATAAGTTGTCTTCCATCATTTCTGGTCTTTGTCTTTCAAATTTCTTTGCAATACATGGCATAACAGAAACCACATAAATTTTTTCTGGGTCTAGACCTTCCCTATTGGCATAATATGTTTTTAAGATAGCACCAAACATTTCATGAGGAGATTTACAACTAGATAGATGTGGTAATAATTCTGGATAATTCATTTCTATATATTTTACCCAACCCGGACTGCAAGATGTAATCATTGGTAAATTATCATTTTTTGTAAATCTTTCTATAAATTCATTTGCTTCTTCCATAATGGTAAGGTCAGCACCTGTATTGGTATCAAATACTTTATCAAATCCTAAACGTTTTAATGCCGTAACCATTTTTCCTACTACATTTGTACCAATTGGCATACCGAATTCTTCTCCAAGAGCAACTCTAACTGCTGGAGCTGTTTGTACGATAACCGTTGTTTCTGGGTCTTTTAATTTTACCCATACATCATTAATCGTCTCTTTTTCATGTAAAGCTCCTGTTGGGCAAGCCTCTATACATTGCCCACAAAATGTACAGTTAACATCATTTAGGCTATGGTCTCCGACGGTTGATATACATGATTCAAAACCTCTGTTAATACAATCAATAGCACCGATTTTTTGCACATTTTTACATGCTGCCACACATCTTCTACATAAAATACATTTGTTAAAATCTCTTACAATAGATGGTGATAAGTCATCAATTTTATGTTCTGTTCTTTCTCCTTCAAATTCAATATTTAAAACATTAAATTTTGTAGCTAAAGCTTGTAATTCACAATTTCCTGAACGGGTACAAGTCAAACAATCTTTAGCATGATTTGAAATTATTAAATCTAGAATCACATGACGTGCTTCTAATACATTTTGTGTATGTGTATGAACAACCATACCTTCTTCTACGGTTTGTATACATGAAGTAGCAAATCCTCTTCTTCCTTCTACTTCAACAATACACATTCTACAATCTCCCACTTCATTAATCTCTTTTAAGAAACATAATGTTGGGATATCTATTCCTGCTGTTTTTGCAGCTTCTAAAATTGTTGTTCCTTTAGGTACTGTTACTTTTTGATTGTCAATTGTTAAATTAACCATTTCTTTTTCCATATCCACATCTCTCTTTCTTTTTTAACTATTATTAAATTTCGTCTTCCATATCCATGTCATACTCAATTGGCTCTTGATCTAGCATTTTCTTTTGTTCTTCTGTTAAATATTTTTTGTTTATAATAATATCCATCACAAATTTATCGAAATAATTATCATTCATTGTATAATATCCATTTGGTTTTTCATCTGGACCTGCACCATAACTATCTTCCACTTTCCATCGTTCAATATGCTCATCTACGATGTTTACACCTATAATTGTCATACAATGTGATAAATGAATTTCTGAAAAATCTAGTCCTTCCCTTTTACTTAATGAATGCATGTTTAAAGTATTTTCATAATTATAGATTCTTGTATCTAAAATGCCTTGTTTTTCATATACAGATTTACTGGCAATATCAAGTGTAACACATACAGGAATACCATCTTTCAGTTGTTTTACAGCACATCTTTTTAAGTCTTCTATTGGCAGATTCAAAAACTGTCTATAACTATTTTTATATACATTTCCAAAGTATTTTAATCGATATACTTTATTGTATTCTTTATTATACATTGGCATATTGGTAATTGATACAAAATCATCTAAGTTTAATGTTAAGTATTGATTTTTAAAATCAATTGGCGTTAGTTGTTTTCGTGATATGTATGTTCCATTTTTATCCTTATATTCCAAATTAAAAGTCATTGGAGGTTCGCCTAAGATTTTTGATAAAAATATGTAATTTTGTTTTGTATATGTTTTTGTCAGATTTCTTAGTTCTTCTTCATTTTTACCTTGTTTCTTTTCTTCTAATAGACAAATGACATCTTTTTTTACTTTTTCTCTAAATATAAGAGAGATTTTTACACCATCTTCTCCTTCTTTTGGATTTGGCATATAAGAATATGGTACAATTCCATATTTTTTTATAATGCTTGCAAACCATTCATAAAATCCTGCTTCAGTAACACAATTTTTTAATAATTGTTCTTTTTTTATGTGTTCTAAAGTTGCATTTTCAATAGGCAAACTAATAATATTTTCATAAACGGTATTTGCTTTTTCTAATTTATCAAAGAAAGCAATATAATTACTTGATAATTCAAAATCCATTAAATCTATATTCAAGTTTTCTGCCATATTATATTGAATCATATTAAATCCTGCATATATCCAACATTTCCAGCTTTCTTTTTGATCATATCGTTTGGTATCTGGAAGTTCAATATTGAAAACAGGTTGATTTTCTCTAATAATATCTCTATCTAAGCAAGCATTTTCTAGCCCATTTGCTGTAATCGCATTTTCAATGATTTTATTGGTTGCATTAGCATTGTATTCTTTGGAAAATGCTTTTATATCTTCTAATGTTATCTCTACCATAATTCCTCCTTTTATTATGTGATGCATTGACGGTCTCTTATGTATAAATTGAAAATTCTATTGGTTGTTGATTCCAAGCTTCTAATTGTTCTTGAGAAAGATACTTTTTATGAATGATAACAGCAAATACGTATTTATCAAAAAAATTGTCATTCATAATACTATATCCTTTATTTTTAAGTGCATTTCCAAAACTATCTTCTACTTTCCATCTGATTGGTTTATCATCTACTATATGCACACCACAAATATCCATACAATGATGAAAATGGATTGAATTTGTATTTTGCCCTTCCTCTTTCGTTAAAGGTGTTACTCCTAATACGTTTTTATAATCATATAATCTTGTATCTAGTACACCTGATGGTGTATCACGAAACTGTCTTCTGTATAAATTTACATAAACAGGCATAGAATCTTTTAATTGTTTAATGGCTAATGTTTTTAATTCATTGATTGGTAGATTTAAAAAAGTATATTCCTCTATGCTTGGGTTTCCTGTATATTTATATACTTTTCCATATTCTTTGTTATGACGAGGCATATTGGCAATCGATATAAATTCATTTAAATCTATTTTTAAAAATCGTTCCTTAAATTCTAATGGTGTTATATTCTCTAATCGCTGGAAATTCCCGTCTTTATCTATATATTCATAAGTAAATTTTCGAACAGGTTCTCCTAACATTTTAGATAATAACATATAATTTTCTTCAAGAAATATTTTTATTTGCTTTTCTAATGCTTCCATGCTTGCATTTTCTTCTTTTAGTTTTATCAGTTTGACAATATCACCCATCATTTTTTCACAATAAATAGTATTTGCTCTGTTGTTATTTATACTTTCTTTAGTTTCAGGCATAACACTATCAGGAACAAATCCATATTTATTGATTATCCCTCTAAAAAATTCAAAAAATCCTAAAGTATATGGTGCATTGACTATAATATGATTTTCATTAATATATTCATAAGATGCATCTTCTAATCGAATTATCTTTTCATATATTGCACTTGCTTTTTCTAACCTATCGAAAAATGAAATATAAACAGGTGATAATGTTAAGTTTTCTACATCCATATTTAAATTTTGTGCTACATCAAATTGTATCATATTGATACCTGCATATATCCAACATAGTGCACTGTCCTTTTGGTCATATTTATTGACACGAGCAGGCAATTCTAGATTAAAGACTGGTTGGTTTTCAGCAATAATGTTTCTATCTAACATTGTGTTTTCCAATCCATTATTGGTAATTGCATTTTCAATCACTTTATTGACTGGATTGTCATTATATTTTCTAGAAAAGTCTCGTATGTCCTTTAATGTAATATCCATTTTTTCCTCCCTAAATTTTTAAGAATCGGGATTTTTGAGTCCGTCCCCAAAATCCCTTTTTTAATTTCCGATTGCATGGAATGGACAACTTGCAATACAAGTACCACATTTAATACATTTTTCTTGGTTGATAATTCTTTTGTCTCTTCCTGAACCGTCTATGGCATTGACTGGACAATGTTTTTGACATAAACCACAACCTTTACATTTTTCTTCATTAACTGTGATTTTTGCCATTGCTTTACATTCTAATGTTCTACATTCTTTTTGGATAGCATGTTGTCTAAATTCTTCTCTAAAATATTTTAGGGTACTGACAACTGGATTTGGTGCGGTTTGCCCTAATCCACATATACTTGCCTTTTGAATATTGGCTGCTAATTTTTCTAGTTTATAGATATCTAATTCGTCTCCTTCTCCATCACATAGTCTTTCTAGAATCTCTAGCATTCTTTTTGTTCCAATTCTACAAGGGGTACATTTACCACAGCTTTCACTTACTGTAAAGTCTAGATAGAATTTTGCTAAAGCTACCATACATTTGGTATCATCCATAACAATTAATCCACCAGACCCCATCATAGAACCAATTTGTTTTAGAGATTCATAATCAATTGGAGTATCTAAGTGTTCTTTTGGTATGCAACCTCCTGAAGGGCCTCCTGTTTGAGCCGCTTTAAATTCTCTACCATTTGGAATTCCTCCACCAATATCATAAATAATTTCTCTTAAGGTTGTTCCCATAGGCACTTCTACTAATCCGATATTGTTAACATTTCCACCTAAAGCAAATACTTTTGTTCCTTTTGAAGTTTCTGTTCCAATTGAAGAATACCATTCTGCTCCATTTAATATAATTTGTGCAATATTAGCATAAGTTTCTACATTATTAATTAATGTTGGTTTTCCCCATAATCCTGATTGTGCTGGATATGGTGGTTTTACTCTTGGCTGTCCTCTTTTTCCTTCGATAGATTCTAGTAATGCTGTTTCTTCACCACAAACAAAGGCTCCTGCACCTAATCGAATTTCAATATCAAAACTAAAATCTGTGTCAAAGATGTTTTCTCCTAGTAATCCATAATCTCTTGCTTGGTCAATTGCAATCTTTAATCTTTGAACAGCGATTGGATATTCTGCTCTAACATAAATATATCCTTTATTGGCACCAATACTATATCCTGCAATTGCCATAGCTTCTAATACAGAATGTGGGTCACCCTCTAATATACTTCTATCCATGAATGCTCCTGGATCACCTTCATCCGCATTACAAACCACATATTTTTGGTCTCCAACAGAAGCCTTGGTAAGTTCCCATTTCTTACCTGTTGGGAATCCTGCGCCCCCTCTACCTCTTAGACCTGAATCTTTTATCACATCAATCACTTCATCTTGAGTCATTTCTTTTAATACTTTTTCCAATGCTTTATATCCATCAAATGCTATGTACTCATCAATCTCTTCTGGATTCACAACACCACAATTTTTAAGAGCAATTCTTTTTTGCTTTTTATAAAAGTTTAATTCATCTAAGCTATTCACAACAGTTCCATCAATATCTTTACAAAGTAATCTTTCTACTCTTTCACCTTTTACAATATGTGTATCAATAATTTCCTCACAATCTTCTGGTGTTACCAATGCATAAAAGGTATCCTCTGGTCTAATAATAACGATAGGTCCTTTTGCACAAAGTCCAAAACAACCGGTTTTAATAACTCTTACATTAGTTATATTTTTCTCTTTTAAAATTCTTCTGAAATTTTCTAAAATTTCAGGTGATTTTGAAGAAGTACAACCTGTACCATGACAAACCAAAATATGTTTTTCTCTGGTATCTGCTTTTGTGTTAACTCTTAAATCTAATTCTTTTCTTTTTTCTTCTCGTATTTTGTGAATTTCTTCTAGACTTTTCATACTTTCCTCCTTTTTGTCTCATAGAGTTCGTTTGTCTATGCGACATTTTGTCTCACTGAGATCGTTTGTCTATGCGACATTTTATTTCTCTTCACTCTTTATAATTTCATCCAAAACTTCATCCAATTTCTTAACAGTTGCTTTTCCATATACTTCACCATTTACTGTAAATACTGGTGCTAAACCACATGCCCCAACACATCTAGTTTCTTCAATAGAAAACAATCCATCTTTTGTTGTTTCACCTGATTCAATTTGTAATCTTTCTTTTAATCTATCCATAATTTTTTGAGAACCTTTTACATAACATGCTGTTCCCAAGCATACTGCAACATTATATTTTCCTTTAGGTTTTAGGGTAAATCTCGAATAAAAAGTTATGACTCCATAAATCTCTGCCATTGGAATATTTAAAAATTCTGAAAGTTCTATTTGTGCATTTTGTGGAATATATCCATAATGCTCTTGTACCTCATTTAACATTTGAATTAAATTATCTTTAATAGGTAAATACTCATCAAACAATTTTTGCATAAATTCGTCCCTTTTAGGACTACCACATTGACATTTGTTTTCGCTCATTTCAATACCTCCTCGTATATATTATTGCGTAACTACATAGATTATATCAGACTAACATTTTTTATACAAGTTTTTTTTGTTTTTATATTGACATTTTTGTCGAAAAATGTGAAAATTTAATTATGAAAACATGAAAGGGGGATTAATTTATGGGGTATTATGATTATTACTCTTCTTATCCAAGTTATTATGATTATTATGATTATGGATATGCAACAGATACAGCTGCTGCTACAGGATTAGGCGCAATTTTAGGAGCTTTTTTAGGTATTATCCTTGTTATTGGATTAGTTGTTGCTATCATACAATTAGCTGGAATGTGGAAAGTTTTTACAAAGGCTGGTGAAAAAGGATGGAAATGTATTATACCAATTTATAACTTGGTTATATTATTCAGAATTTCTGGACTTTCACCATGGATTATATTTGGATATTTAGCAAGTATTATTCCATTCGTTGGATGGATTGTATGTTTAGGTATTACTATCTACCAATGTAATTCTTTAGCAAAAGCTTTTGGAAAAGATGTTGGTTATACAATTGGACTATTATTCTTACCAACTATTTTCTATATGATTTTAGGATTTGGTAAAGCGGAGTATGTTGGAAAAGGAAATGTTTCAACTGCAAGTAGTACATATCAAGGTGATGGTGTTGTCAATATTTCCGAAAAGCCACAAGACGAACCACCAACAAATAATCAAGAGGATAATTCTAATTTATAAAAATGTCGAATTTTGTAGATAAAAAATAGAGGTTAAACCCTCTATTTTTTTGACTATTTCGCTATTTAGGAATTTACCAAATGAGAGCAATGTTCTCAAGATAAAAATCCTGTAACCCTTTAATCAGCACAGCTAATCATATAAATTCCCCTTGGAGATTTCCAGGGGCTTTTTATTGTATTTTATCTAATTATTTTCAATCAATTTTTCTAATTCTTTTATCTTATCACGTAATTCAGCTGCTTTTTCGAACTCCATTTCAGCTGCATATTTTAACATTTCATCTGTTAATTTTGTAATTGTATCTTTGATGTCTTCCTCTTTTTCTAATTTATATTCTACACCTATATCATCTGTAATTGTAACTTTAATAGAATCACGTACAGATTTTCTAATGGTTTTTGGTGTTATATGATGTTCTTTATTATATGCTTCTTGGATTCTTCTTCTTCTATTTGTTTCTGAAATCGCTTTTTCCATGCTGTCTGTTAATTCATCAGCATACATAATCACTGTACCATCTGTGTTTCTTGCCGCCCTTCCAATCGTTTGAATTAAAGACCTTTCTGAACGTAAAAATCCTTCTTTATCAGCATCTAGTATAGCAACTAAAGATACTTCTGGAATGTCTAACCCTTCTCTTAATAAGTTAATACCAACCAAAACATCAAATTCTCCTAATCGCAATTTTCGAATAATTTCCATTCTTTCTAGTGTTTTTGTATCAGAATGCATATAGTTTACTTTGATATCTAATCCTTTTAAATAATCAGTCAAGTCTTCTGCCATCTTTTTCGTTAAAGTTGTTACCAAAACTCTTTCATTTCTTTCTACTCTAAGACGAATTTGTTCTAACAAATCATCTATTTGATTGGTCACTGGCTTAACTTCAATTTTAGGGTCCAATAATCCAGTTGGTCTAATAATTTGTTCTACAATGTTTTCTTTACTATGTTCTTTTTCATAGTCTCCTGGTGTAGCACTAACAAACACTACTTGATTTAATTTCTTTTCAAATTCTTCAAATGTTAAAGGTCTATTGTCAAATGCAGAAGGCAATCTAAATCCATAATTTACTAAAGATTCTTTTCTTGAATGATCTCCATTATACATAGCTCTTACTTGTGGAATGGTAGCATGAGATTCGTCAATTAATAACAAGAAGTCTTTTGGAAAATAATCAAATAAAGTATATGGTGGACTTCCTGGTTTTCTACCACTAATATGTCTAGAATAGTTTTCAATCCCTGAACAAAATCCTGTCTCTTTCATCATTTCAATATCAAAATTTGTTCTCTCTTCTATTCTTTGTGCTTCAATTAATTTATTATGGTCTTTAAAATATTTGATTCTTTCTTCCAATTCCTCTTCTATGGTAACAATCGCTCTTTCCATCTTATTTTTCGTCGTTACATAGTGAGATGCAGGAGAAATCAAGACATGTCTTCTACTTCCAATCGTTTTGCCAGTTAACGGATTAATTTCTACTAATTTTTCAATTTCATCTCCCCAAAATTCTACTCTAATAGCAGATTCTGATTGGTCAGATGGATAAATTTCAACAATATCTCCTTTTGCTCTAAAAGTCCCTCTTTGAAAGTCAATTTCATTTCTCGTATATTGCATAGTAATTAATTTTCTTAAAACTTCATCTCTTCCCTTTTGCATACCTGGTCTTAAAGATAACATCATTTCTTGATAATCTTCTGGATCTCCTAAACCATAAATGCAAGAAACAGAAGCAACAATGATAACATCTCTTGTTTCAAATAAAGATAATGTGGCTGAATGTCTTAGTTTATCAATTTCATCATTCACAGAAGAATCTTTTTCTATATAAGTATCTGATTGAGGAATATAGCTTTCTGGTTGGTAATAATCATAATATGATACAAAATATTCAACATTGTTTTCTGGAAAAAACTCTTTGAATTCTGAATAAAGTTGTCCTGCTAAGGTTTTATTATGTACCAATACAAGTGTTGGTTTTTGTACTTTTTGAATGATATTTGCCATTGTAAATGTTTTTCCAGAACCTGTAACGCCAAGAAGTGTTTGGAATTTCTTTCCCTCTTCTATTCCTTTTGATAAATATTCGATTGCTTTTGGTTGATCTCCTGTTGGTTTATATTCTGAATGTAATTTAAACATATTTCCTCCTTGTGACCTTGCTAATCTTCTTCGTTCATATTTTTGTTCTCCTTTACTTTAATTTTTTCATATCTTCTCCCAATACTCTTAAATAATCCTTCTCTGCTTTTGTCAAATGAGTTTCCATATATTTATCATATTCTTTATGTGCTTTTTCTAATGCTTTTTCATGTGATACTGTTCCCTTACCACTTAATATATCTTTTCTCGTCATTTTTAGGAAACATATATAACTTCTGCTGCTGTATTTCCATGTACTGCATAATGCATTTTGTTTTGTACTGTTTTAAAAAACTGTTTAGTTAATTCATTATTTGCATCATAATCAATGCTTGTAGCATAAATATCTAATATTTTTCTCCAAAATACTTTCTCTGATGAACGTATATCTCTAATCTTTTCTAATAATTCTTCAAAATATACTCCACCACCATTATTTTTCATTCTATCACTATCTAAGTTATACCCTTTTATCAGATACTCTTTTATCAATTTATTTGCCCATATTCTAAATTGAGTACCTCTAATGGATTTTACACGATAGCCTACTGATATAATTACATCTAAGTTATAAAATTTAGTATTATAATTTTTTCCATCTTTTGCAGTTAGTAAGGATTCCTTACTAACTGATTTTTCCTCTAATTCTCCTTCTGTAAATATATTTTTTATATGTATAGTTATATTATTTCTTGTCGTGTCAAATAATTCTGCCATTGCATTTTGAGTTAGCCATACATTTTCATCTTCTAGTCTAACTTCTATCCTAACTTGTCCATCATCTGTTGTATATATTATTATATTGTTTTGTGAATTAGTTAAATCATTATTCAAATTAATCACCTACTTTTTTGTGAGTATTATATCAAATTTGTTCACTGGTCTAAATATATAGTTATAACATATTATTTATATCATTTTTTTACAAAAAAAACAAGGCAAATAACTTAATCTCATAATTTTTACAATATTTAAATATAAATGATATAACTTGCTTTCTATATCTTTTCACTATAAGATTAAAAGCCTCGTTATCTCCGTTTAAAAATTCAGAATATAAGTCAGAATCTTTTTCTGCCTCTGAATATAAAGTTGTCAAATTATTCACCTCCATTTTTTTACTTTTAAATGTTAATCAATAATAAATACAATATTTCTTTTCAAAAGTAACACTTTTTAATAAATTTTTCTAAAAAATAAATGGCAACTACTAATTTGGTAGTTACCATTTTGAATGTGTGCTATTATAACCTACATTTCAATTATGATCATTTTTATTATCATATGGAAAACTTATTTTCTACTGTATAATTAGCTAAGTCAGGAACTTCAACATCTTCGTCTGTAACAGTATCAAATTCATATTTATACGACTGTACTGAATCTCTAACTTCTTTTACGACATCTGTACCTATGAAGAATGATTTTGCACCACCTCTATTGATTTCTCTTATTGGTAATCCTGTTTCTTTATCTATCCATATTTCCCATATATTATTTTCTGATCTATTTTTTAATATATAATATTCTTTTCCATAATCAAAAGTATCTGTATCTATAGAATATACAAAAGTCGTTCCTATTTTTGCAAATAAACTATTTCTGCTAGTAACAAAAGGCACATTTTTAATATTACTATTTTGCATTTCAGAAATATCACCTTTCTCAATGACTGCTTTTTTCTCTGTCTCATATATATATGTTCGTTCATCAGAATTACTATTTGCATATTCAATCATTTTTGTTTCTACACCATTATCTGAGTAAATCATCCAAATAGACTTATACTTTCCATCTTTATAATATTCTTTTGTAACTGAAGTCTCATTATTACCTAACATTTGGGTTGTTTCTTTATAAAAATTATTTGATTGTAACGATTTATCTGCTTTATTCATAATACTATTTATTTTCAAAAAATTATTTAAAAATATAATAAAAGCAATTAATGCTATTATTCCAATGGCTAACAATATAGATTTTATTTTTGACTTTATTCTAATTTTCTTTAAATAATCTAACTCTATTTGTTCTTTATTCTCTTTTTCTTTAGAGTCATCTTGAATATGTTTCAATTCAAGTTGGCAGTTTTCACAATCTTTTATATGTTCTTCAACTAATTTTTTTGATTCTGAATTTAATATATCATCAGCATAATTCACTAATAAATCTTGCACAATTTCACATTCCTTTTTATTTTTCATCTTTATTTTCCTCCCTTATTTTTTGTTTTGCTCTATAAAATGTAACTCTTGACCAATTAGCTGTTTTTCCAAGTATCTCTCCTATTTCTTCATAACTTAAATTACCTATCATTCTTAAATACATGACTTCTCTGGATTTTTCATCTAGTTTTTGCATGTCTTTAAATAATTTTAATTTTTCTTCTTTTTCATAGATAATTTCTTCAAGAGATTCATCATATAGAATATTGTCATTGACTTCTTCAAAAGAAACATTAACATTTTTCTTGCTTTTTTTTAATTCTTTGTACCATAGATGTTTTGCTATTTGACATAACCAAACAGATAATTTACATTCTCCTCTAAACTTTTTTATGTCTTCAACAGCTATGGCAAATGTTTCTTGTGTTAGTTCTTCAGAAATATCCCTATTTTGCGTTAAGCAGAATAAGTATTTATATACAGTTATAGAGTATTCTTGATATATTTCTTCGATATTCTGCATAACTTTTCTACCTCCTTCTATATAATAAGGGAATTTTTTTCTTATTTTGTTACAAAAAAGAAATAATTTTTTTAATAATATTATAAATTTTTTAAAGGCAGATAATTATTAGCTAATCATCTGCCCATTTTCTAAATATTTATCTCTTAAATTCGCTATTTCTTTCATCATAAGAGATTTATGATGAATATAATATATTATTGTATTTTATAAAAAGTCTTTATACTATCTACAATTGCTTTTGCATATAAATCTTCATTTTCTAAAATATTCTCTAAATCTTCTTCTACATTGATATATCCAAGTTCTACTAAATATCCTTCTATACCTACATTTGAATTTCGATATTCATTTACACCATAGGCTTTATTTGTTCCATCTACATAAGCTCCTGTTGCGATTCCTCCAACTTCTCTTATGATATATAGATATGGAATAGAATCAAATATTCCATTATAATTTTCTCTTGAAAAAGATGCTTCATTTTTTTGGTCTTCAATTTCTATTGTTCTAACATAAACTCCATCTTCTACTTTGTCTGTTTGATTAGTAGAATACGGTGTGTTTGCAGTTGTAACAATGTCATCTGCTAATTTTTTAGCAAATGTTAAATCACTGTTAGAAGAGGCATAAATTTCAACACCACCATCTACATTATCTGAAAAATTACTATTTAAATGTAATGATATCAAAACTTTTGAATGAGATTCATTTGCCATAGTAACTCTTCCATCTTCATCATAAATATTATACATCGTATATTCTTCTTCTGATTCCGTACCATCTCTTGTTAATAAAACTTTTAATCCAATTGCTTCTAACTGTTCTTTTAATTCAAGAGCACAGTCTAAAGCAATTTCTGATTCCATATATCTTCCATTGATAGCTCCAACATCACTTCCTCCATGTCCTGGATCAATGACCACATCATACACATCTTCTGGCAATTCGTTGACAGTTGTTATATGAAATCCTAAAATAGGCATATGATTAATTGTGGTAAAATCAATATTTATTCTATTATTTTTATTATTTCTTGTTAAAGTATAATATTCTATATTTCCATATCCTGTATCATTCGTTAAAGAATAGTATTTTGTTTCACTGTTTGAAAATTCAACTTTTAACAAAATATAATAATCCTCAACATTTAAACTTTCTAAATCTAAACCTGTATTAATTTCCATTAGAGTAGAAAAAGAAAGTTGATCATCTTCATGTGTATATTCTGTATCTATACTAATTTCTTTCCCTGATGCTGTTTTTGCTACTACTTTTGCAGACTCTATTGGATTGATTTCAGAAATGTCCATATCTCCCTCTATATTAAAATGGGTTCCGTATACAATATATCGATTGATATTTGCATATGTACCAGTTTCGATTTCATCAACAATTTCATTAATAGAAGAAAAAGCATTAACAGAAGCAGTTTCCTCGTTTTCATTTGTACTAACATTGTATATGAATATAATAATGGCTATGATAATGATAAACATGGTAACTCTTTTGGAAATCAATGGATTTTTCTTGTATCTTCTTTTCTTTTTTCTTTTCATAGGTTACTCCTTAAATTCTTCCTATTTTTTCTCACTAATTATATATCATTTTCCTAAAATTGTTCAAGATTATTTTATAATTTTTATATGATATAGATAACTATTTAGTGGTGAGGATATTTACAATTAAACGAGTTCTTGTATATTTATTTTTTATAAATGACGAATGTGATTGGAGTGCTTGTAGCCTTTCTTAATAGAAAAGAAATGAGGAAGCGCGATACAGCGAGAGGCTCGTTTCTTTTCTAATTAGAAAGGCTAGAGCACGCATTAAGCCGAGGAATTTATAAAAAATAAATATACAAGAACTCGTTATTAGAAATTTAATACCACTAAATAGTTATTGATATGACTACAATAATTATTGACAAGCATTTACAATTTGATTCATATATTGCCAATAAATACTTGTGCTTCCTTCATAATTACTTGTGAAAGCAACCACCAATTCTAAATCTGGTACAACAAAAATATATTGTCCGAAATGACCTTGTGCAAAATATGCAGGATAGTTTTGATCTCCAAAAGTTCTTACCCACCATTGGTATCCATAATCAGCTGATCCAGATGACCTATCAAATTGCAATGTTGTTGATTGTTCTATCCATTCTGAAGAAATAATTTGTTCTCCTTTCCAAACACCTTTGTTCAAATTTTGTTGTTTTCATTTTCCATATATCATTCCACCTTAACTTAAATTTCCCCTCCATTTCTTTTTTATCTTAGCATTTATAGTTAGCTCTAAGTCAATAGTTTTTTTAAAAATTTTTCATTGTATGGAAAAATTGATTTTTTGTATTCAAAAAAAATATCACTTAATTTAGAAAAATTTCTAAATTAAGTGATTCTTGCATTAGACAACAAGGTTCTTATTATAGTATTTTATAAATCAATTTTTAATATAATTTTTCTCATAATAGCTATATCCTGTAAACTGATTCTATCATTGTTATCCATATCTGCTGCTTCTAAATATTCACCTTGTAGACTTTCTACTTGTAAATAATGTTTTCTAAGCATAGACATATCTGCAATTGTTATATCACTATCACCGTTTAAATCTCCTGTGACAATTAACATATATTCTGTATTTGTATCTGTTATCAATTTATCTCCTGTTCCAATTCTGTCTGTATTCTCCAATTCCTCTCCTTCTGTATTTACTATGGTATATCCTACTTCAGTTGAAATATTATTTTTAAATGTATTTACATCTGTATTAGGAGATATTTTGTTAATCGTTGTTGTTGTAACTTCATACACAGACGAAGTGATTGTATCATCTGGTTCTTCTGTAATAGTAGTTACTTCAAATACTTCTATTTTAGCATTTCCTGCTTCATCTTCAACATATACAGTATAATTTCCATTTTCTATAACATTAATAACTGCTATTGCAGAATTTTCTTCTTTTTGAAGAGTTAATTCTTGTCCACTATTTTCAAAATAGTCTATCGTTTGTTCTCCTTGTGCTGCTTTTACCATGTTAATACTTGTAAGGTTATCTAAAAGAGTTATTGATACTTCAACATTTTCATTGTCTGTATTTTCTTGATTAATTGTTATTTCAGGTGTTGTCTTATCAATAATAAATTTTACCACTACTTCATTTCCTGCTTCATCTACTGCATTTAAAACATATGCACCTTCAAGCTCAATCGTATCTCCATTTTGATAATCTTCTACATCTGCTCCATCTCTTGTTAAATAGATTTCTGCCAAATGTTCATCCGTAATCGTTGGTGTAACAGAATGATTATAGATACCATTATCTTCAATATCATTTACTTGTGGTGGTGTTGTATCTTCTTCTGTTGGTGGTACTTCATCTATATTGGTAATTTCTATTGTTTTTACTGTTTCATTACCGTTTTCATCTCTTGCATATACAGTATAAGTTCCAATGTCATTAATTGCAAATTCTGTAGTAATTGATATACCTACCTTATCTTGTCCAATTCGCGTTCCATTTGTTGCGAAATATTCTATATTTTGTTCTCCTTTTGCCCATTTTACTTCATCAATGTTAGACTTGTCACCTAGAACTCTTACATCAATTTGTTTTGGATTTTCTGTATTTTGCGTTAATGTAATCGTTGGTAGATTATTTGGTTCTGGCTCTGGATCATCAATACCTATCAGATTTCTTGTATACATATAGGTATATCCTTGTTCATCTCTAATATGTACATTAATTGTACAATTTTCTTGAACCGTATACGTTCCAACAACTTCTCTTCCTGGTTCTATTGAAATAAGTTCTCCATTATTTTCGAAATAGTCCATATCAATATCATCACCAATTGCTACTTTCATTTCAACAATATTGCATATGGTATTTGTTGCTGTTATGGTTAAATTTCCAGGAGAATTTTCATCTTGTTCAATTGTTATATGCATCGTATTTTCTTCTGTTGTAATTCTTCTTTGTGTCATAACTTTATATCCTGCTTCATCTTCTATATAAAACACATATGTATCATCTTCTGGTGCTGTATAACTTACATTTACAGTTTGTCCTTCTGTAATTGGTAAACCTTCTATGTTTTCAAAGTCTTCAAAATCTGTTACTTCTGAACTTCTAGCTACTTTTACAGATACAATATTACAAATAGCATCTGTTATGCTTAAGTTAACTTCTCTTGCATTTGTTCCATTTGTAATGTCTACTGAAATTGGCGTGTTTTGATTTGCTACATAGATTTGGTTTGTTACTCTATTTCCTGCACTATCTTCTGCATAAACGACATACAATCCTTCTTCTGTAATTCCTGTATATCTTACAGATACATGATTACTTTCTATAAATTCTATATCTGTTCCTTGGATACTAAAATCAATATTGTCATTTATATGTTCTTTTTTAGCAATCTTCAATTTTGTTATTGTATTTTTATTGCTTGTTACATCAATATTTAAAATCAAAGGATTTTCTTCTTCTTTTGCTAATGTAATTTGTGGCATGTCGTTTGGATCATTGACTGTTAATCTTGCTAAAAATGCATATCCTTTTTCATTTTTAGCATACACTGTATAACTTCCATAACCATCTAGTTCAAATGTTTCTTCAATGGTTTGTGCTGGTGTTATATTAAAAGTATAGATATCATCATGTTCTTCTTCGAAATATGACGCATTATCTGTATCTATATATTGATGTACATATTTTAAATCTGTAATGTTACCATCTGTACTGGTTGCCGTTATATGAACAGTATTTCCATCTCTTTCCAATGCTACATTAAGTGGATAGTCTTCTTCTGTATTTAATACTGCTCCACTATCTGCCGCTCTTGAAATACTTGGTAAACTAATCGGTAATATCATCATGATTATAATTAGAAATGCTATAATGCTTTTTATTGTTTTCTTCATTTTTGCTTCCTCCTTTGTTATATCTAAAATATAAATTAAATATCATTATTTCTATATAATACATCAAAATTATTATATCATTGTGAAAATATTTTAGCAATGGTAATTTATATTTCTTTTTATAAATTGTCATGCGATAAGAAAACTACTTGATGTATTATGAAAAGAGCTATTATATAAATATTTTTTTAAATTCGAATGTGACCGAAATAGTTTTATAAATTCTTAAAATAAAACTGTAAAGGGTCCTGTTTCCGGGTATTGTTACAGTTTTATTTTTAGAATTTGTTAAACGTAATGTAGGGTAACCGAGAATTAAAAAAATATTTATATAATAGCTCTTTTCAATGAATCATCACTAAGATTAACTATTCTCCTTTAATATCAGCTTCCACCTCTTCATTATTTTTATTATTTATATCATGTACTTTTAAATAATATGGCTGTATGTCAAGAAAGCTATCCATGTAAACAATATTTCCATTTTTATCTTTTACTTTTAGATTTGGGAATGTTCTTATCATCTTTTTATCTCCCCAAAATTGGTAAATAAATTTTGATAATTTTTCATTTCCATAGATTTTATCATATTGTTCTATGACTGCTTCTTTATTAGCAACGTCAATATCATTTTGAACAATCATTCTAACTAAGAAAAATTCAATTGCAAAAGCAGTAGATATACAATCTATCATAAGTAAGATAAATACTGTCATTACAAATGTTTTTAATGCTTTATAGGTTTTAAATTTGCTTTTTACCCAATCAATGATTTTATCTACTTTTGGATTTAGAGAAGCTATTAAATAGATTCCCAAAAATCCCCAGAAAACAGAAAAGTATACACAAATTCTTCCATTAATATTTAGTGGCATATTAGAGTAATCCCACCATTTTACACCTAATAGCATTTCTCCTACAAAACTTACTACATATTCTACAATAGAACCAACAATAAATCCCCCTATAAAAAGTGCATTAAATTTTCTAGGAAATTTGTGTAAGCAAATAATCATGACAACAGCACCCAAACCATAAATTCCGCAAAATGGTCCATATAAAAAGCTTTGTCTACTTTCCCATACACCTTTTGTTATCATACCATATATGGTTTCTATGATATATCCCAATACACTATAAATAATAAAATATGCTAAAATTCTCCAAATACTAATTCCATTAATCGTTAATTTCTTCTTTTTCTTTATATTTGTATTTTCTTGTGTTTCATCATGTGTTTCTTCTATTGGTATATTTTTTTCTTCGTTTTTTATTTCTTCTTTTTTCATATATTGCCAAAATCCTTTCTATAGTAAACTTTTTAATTCTTCAATTTTGTTTTTATAAAATTGAACAATCACTTCATAAGTGTGTATATCTTCTAAATCAACATCTACCATTTTTAAAAGGTCTATTGACTTTTTGGTACAACCTTGACTTAGCATATGAATATATTTTTCTACATATCCTTCTTCTTTATTCAAAATTTTTGTTGCAATACAAATGGCTGCTGAAATTCCTGTCGCATATTTATACACATAAAAATCTCTATAAAAATGGGGAATTCTAGCCCATCCATATTTGCTATTCTCTCCCAAAATAACAGATTCCCCCATATATTTTTGATTTAATGTATAATAAATGGTATTCAAATCTTCAGAAGACATCATATTTCCATTTTCTATTTTTTCATGAACTTCTTTCTCAAATTCAGCCAACATAGACTGTGCATAGAATGTTCCTCTTATTAATTCTAGTAATTCATATAAAATTTCTGCTTTTTTCTTTTTATCTGTTTCATGTTCAAGTTGATATTCTGTTAGTAAAATTTCGTTTATAGTTGATACTACTTCACCTATCATAATCGTATAATCTGCATCAAAAATATTTTGATTTTTGTTTGAATAATATGAATGCATACTATGTCCTAATTCATGAGCAATGGTTCTGACATCATATTCATCACCAACATAGTTCATCAAAATAAATGGATGTAGAGCATGGATTCCCATGCTATATCCACCAGTTCTTTTGTTTGGTTTTTCATAAACATCTATCCATCGATTTTCAAATGCATAATCTAACATTGCTCCATATTCTTTTCCTAATATAGCTAATGCCTCTTTTACAATCTTTTGAGCTTCTTCATATGGTGTTTTATCCCCACTTTTTGTAAATGGATTTACAAATATATCATACATATGCATATCTTCTAGTTGTAATAACTTCTTTTTTAATGCCATATATTCGTGATTTACAACCAGGCCCTTATGAACACCTTCCATTAATGTATCATATACTTTTATACTTGCTTCATCATTATCAGTTGCCTCATCTAATGAAGATTTGTATTTTCTTAATTTAGCCGTAATGGCTGTTTGTTTTACATTTACTAAATACATTTCTGTAATGGTATTAATAAACTCACTGTATTTCTTGAACATTAAATCATATGCTTGTTTTCTTACATTTTGATTCTTACTTCTTACATAAACAGAATATGTAGCATCTGTTAATTCTACTTCTTTACCTTCTTCATCAATCAATGTTCCAAACTTAAATTCTGCATTTGTTAACATATCATATATATTTTTAGGTGCATAAAAAATTTCTGAATAATTTGCCAATAAGTTTTCTTCTTCTTTACTTAATATGTGTTTTTTCTTCTCTACAGTATCTTGAATATCCCTTTTATATGGTTCTAATCTTGTGTCTTCTTTTAAATACTTGTCAATGATATTTTCATCTGTAAATGTAATTTCTGGTGTTATATATGCAGTTTCTGTGCTAAATTCTGAACTTAAATTTTCTACTTCTTTAAATAACTTGATTCCTTCTTGGTCTGCCATATTTAAATGATAATTTAGCATTCCATAAGCATATACCTGTTCAAATTTCATTAATGTTTTTTCATATAACTGATAACATTGATATAGATTTTCTGAACTATCACACAATATGTCTTTATAAGTTTCTATTCGTTTTAAGTTACCTTGAACATTTTTCATTTCTTCATAAAATTCTTCTTTATTTTTAAATAAGTCTGTTAAATCCCAACTGTATTTATCTTGCACTTTTTTCATGTTATTTCCTCCTTCTTTCCTATTCTACCATACATGAATTTTATATACAACAAAAAAAGAAACATGATTAAAATTCTTTGACTTTTTGGTTAATTCTATGCCACTTTTATTTTCTGTACAATAAAAAACACCTTTATTAGTATATAATTTTCTATAATCGATTATACAAATAAAAGTGTTTTCATGATATAAGATATACTGTTAATAAACTGGAATTTTTATTTCCATTCCTTCAGACAAATTGCTAGTTGTCATATGATTAATTTCTTTTAATTCTAATATAACATTTTGTATATCCTCATTTTGAAAATATGCATTTTCTTGTATTTCTTTTTCTGCAATTTCCCATAATGTTTCTCCTTTTACAACATATTCTGTTTTGTATTTTGTTTCACTATTAGAATATGTCTTATGATTTATAATACACGTAATCATTCCTAAGATACATAGTAAAATTGTAATTGACCTTATAAATTTATATTTATTGATAATTCTTATATGTTTCATAGTAGTCCTCCTTCAAGAATATATGTTCGGTATATTTGTATTATATACGAACAAATATTCTTTGTCAATACCTATTGCAAAAAAATGTTTGTTTTTTCTTAAATTAATATTGGGCTGATTTGTTCTCCTTCTAAGGCATATTCTATCGTTTTTATGATGTATTCTGCATCAAATACAATTGATCTTGGCTTTGTGATTGGATTATCTTGTCTGAATGGTACAAAGTAATAATTCTTTCTGTTTAACAATTTTCCTATGTTTTCAGCATTACCACTTAATCCATTATTGGTAGATGGTGCTATGACTAGTGGTCGATTATTTCTTAAATGTGATTTTGCTGCCATAGTTGCAGGTGTATCTATAATATCACAGGCTAGTTTTGACATTGTATTTCCGGAACATGGTGCAATAATCATAACATCTGTCATTTTTTTAGGTCCAATTGGTTCTGCATCTATAATTGTATGGATAATTTCCTTTCCTGTCATTTCTTCTATTTCATTAATAAAATCTTCTGCTTTTCCGAACTTTGTATCTAAATTATAACTGTTAAAAGACATGATGGGTACAATTTCTGCTTCTTTTTTTATTAATTCTTTCATTTTAGGTAATACTTTTTGAAATGTACAAAATGAACCTGTTAACACAAATCCTATCTTTTTTCCTTTTACTTCCAAATAAATTCCTCCTTTCGCATAGTCTTATATATAATATGATTTTATGTAAATAATAGTTGATATTTCTTCATGTCAAAATAAAATAATCTTAAAAAGCAGACACCACCTATATCTGGTGGTGTCTGCTCATTGACAGATATTCCGCTAAACTCACTATAAAATTTGAGTTTGAAGGTTTTCGCATATTAAACGGAAAAAGTTTTTTACGTATTTCTAAATTGTCTTTTTGAAAAATAATTTGTATTTGGTACTGTATTGCATGGTCTATATTATGGGGGTTTGTTCCAAATTCTTCGGCTATTTTGGGATATAACCGTGTAGTTACGCCTCCATTTAAAAATGAAGGATCCTTCAAGCAGATAAGAACTGCCCTTATAATATATTGATAACCCTTACTTTTCTTTGAAGCTCCCAATTGGCTTAAAATACTTTCCAATTCTTTTTCAATAGTTTCGTTTTGCTCATATCTTCCTTCTAGAATCATCTCTTTTTCTTTCTCTTCCTTTTCCAATTTAGAAATCAATTCTGTTACTTTTGAAGATATTTCCTTGAGTTCCCGTAAAATTTCTTTCTTTTCTGTCATTTCTTATACTCCTCATCTTTTATTTCTAGGAATTTTCCTGGATGTTCTATATTATATATCTTAATTTACATAATGTCAAATTCGCAAAATCTTATTTATCGCTTCACCTCTATTTTATTCTCATATATTACATCCATCACGTCATCAGAATAATATTTATCAAAAAATACATCTATATTGCTTGTTGCCGCAATCTCTCGATTTCTTTCATCTTGTCTAATTGCTGCCATTGAAGATACAGATATATTAAATAACATAAATATTGCAAATAAAGCAGTTATAGTTCTAAAATATTGATTTTTTATAATATTGTCAATACGATTAATTAATGGCATAACATATTTCATAAATAATACTCCCCCTATTCCCCAATATGTGCAATGTAACAAACTTGTCCTTCCATTTATATTAAACCATAAATTTGAATAATCCCATGATATGGTTCCAAATAGAAGCTCTTGAAAATAAGAACATAGATATTCTACAACTCCTCCTAATATCATTATTACAAAAAAGATTTTTAGATATCCTCCTTTTATTTTGGGAACAATAAAATAATAAGCTAATATTCCTAATCCATATACTTGTGCAAATGGTCCAAATAGCAATCCTTGTCTTGATACAAAATGACCATTTTGTACGAATCCTACAATCATTTCTACGATATATCCAATAATACTTCCTATAATAAATACCCAAAATATTTTGATAAATTGATTTACCCATTTTTCTTTCTTCATTTGCTCCACCCCTTATATTATTATTTTATAAGATCTCGTGATTTACTCAAATTGCTTTACCTTACATTTCTATTACATTTTTGTAATTTTACTATATCATGTAAATCTTAATAATATTTTTAGGGATTCTTAAATTTACTTGAATACTTTCTTAAGAAATATTAATGTCCTTTTGGGGACGTTTCTGTTTGGGACATTTTTATATAAAACTAATTAAAAAAAGCAAATGTATTAAATTTTATGCAATTACGAATGCAAATGAAAGAATATTAAAAATTCTTAAATTATCAAGTAGGAGAATCTCAAACTTGTTTTGAGAGGTGCCTGCTTGATAGTTTTAGAATTTATTTATTCTGTAATGCATGCCGAGTAATAAATAAAATTTAATACATTTGCTTTGAATTTTTTTAGTTTAAAATGTCCCAAACAGAAACGTCCCCAAAAGGACATATCAATTTAAATATTTTAAAACTGAAAAAATAGTATCTGCTATTAATATGCCAATCAATATAAAACAAACAAATTTCTGAATATGATTGGTATCTCCTTTCGTTATCTTTTGTATTTTATCTTGTATGTATGGGTGTAATTTTTCTAATAATATCAACCCAATAACACCCCAAAATATAGAATATAATAAACTAACTCTTCCTTGAATGTTTAAGAAATCATTTGAATAATCCCACCATCTTAATCCAAATAGCATTTCTAATATAAAAGAAACCATATATTCAAATAAAGTAAATGCGATTGTTGCAATTAAAAATTTTAGAAAAGGTTTTTTGTACAATTTTTTTGTTGCCATTAATAATAAGACTGCTCCAAAACCATATATTGGACAAATTGGTCCAAACAAAAATCCTCTCTTTACAAAATAACCATGTACAAACATCGCATAAATAGTCTCAATTATCCATCCTAAGAATGAATATATGAAAAAGTAGGTTATATATTCAATTATTTTATCTTTTGTTGTTTTACCTAAGACTATTTCCTTTTCCATAAACTTCCCTCTTATTTCCTTTCTATTTTATATCTTCTTGTATTGATTTTAATGCTTCTTCCGTGGTCTTACTTTTATCAAACTTATTTACAATAAATACAACTATACCAACTAATAAAAATGTAATCGCATATATGACTAAACTTGATTTCCAGTCCCCCTTCATTAATGTGTTCCCCGCAAATGTTGATGAAACAACTGAAGGTAATCTCGCAAATGTAGATATTAATATAAATCTCAACGGCTTTACTGGTAATAGCCCTGCAATATACACTAATAAATCTTTAGGCGTTCCTGGTACCATAAATAATATAATCATGATCCATTCAACTTTCTTTGGATTCTTAAATATTTTACTATTTTCAATTTTCTTTACTTTTTCTTCATCACAAAAATCATATACAAATTTTTTTCCTAATTTCCTTACTAAGAAAAAGATGCCTGTTGTAATGATTGCTACAGATATGGTAATAAACAGTAATCCACCCCATCCACCATAACACATACCTGCTAATATTTCTATTGGTTCTCCTGGCAATATAAATAAAAATACTTGTGCTAGTTGAAGACCAAATAACATTAATAATCCAATAAATCCTGAATCATTGACTTTATTTTTAAAAGCCTCTTGCCCCTCTACCGTACTTAAGTTTTTCATAACTGGTATTAAATAGGCTAATACACCTATAATAATTGCTATTGCAATAATTGCCAGTATAATCCTAAATATTTTTATCTTCGTTTTTCTACTCATTTTTATCCTTTCTGTTTATGTTAAAATAAACCATAACATATATATTATACCACATTTTTCCTAAAATGTATGCATTTTGCTATATTTTTGTCTTACATTTTTGTCACTTTTAGTATATCAGGTATTTATTAAGTATTTTTTTACGAAATATTAAATTTTTCTTAAGATATTATAAAAGATAAAGCACTTTCCCACTTTATCTTTTTTCTCTATATTTCATTATTCTTTTTTCCAAGTCATAACATATTCCGTTTCATTAAATTGCTCATTTAATTGGATTTTAGTGTTTTTAAATTGTAGATTTGAGAAAAATATAATACCATTCATATTTTTTTCAAATACCTTTACAAAAAGTTCTGCATTTTCTTCTAAATTATTTCTATAATAATTTAGCAATTTGGTCCCGATTTCATGTCCTCTATTTTCTTCTTTTACAAATATTGCTTTGATTTCATTCTCATCAATCGAAATAAATCCTAAAATTTCATCATTTTCTACATAGACATAAGTTTTAAATTTTTCTAAAAAATCTACTTTTACTTGATTATAGATTTCTAACCAATAATCTTTTTCAATAAAACTATTTGCTTTAAAATTTCCTTTTACCCATATTGTCATTACCTTTGTTAAGTCCTCTTCTTTTATTTTTCTTATCATATAACCACCTTTTTCCTTTGTTTTTCTTAATGTAACAGAAAAATGTGTATTTTTCAATATATTTTTGTTAATATTTGATGATTTATTTTTATTCTTCAACTAATTTTATAAATTCTTCATAACTTCCATTAAATACATTCATATCAATAAATTTTTCTTCACCATTGTAACCCTCTAATCTTTCTCTATTGGTATATTGCCATAAAGTCCATTTTCGGTTATCTTTTAAATTTGGAGTTGAAAAAATATCTCTTATCCAAATTTTATATCCTTCAAAATTATCTTTTATGTATAAATTATAAGATGTATTTGTTGCATATATGATGGGGTTCTTTTCATAATATTCTTCCAATTTTTCTAATAACTTTTTTAACTGTTCTCTTGTATTTTCAGCATTAGGAATATTTTTATTCTTGTCTCCATAAAATTCTATATCCACAACTGGTGGCAATAGGTTCATGTCTTTTGGTACATTTTTTATATAGTTTTCACTTTGAGAAATTGCATCACTATCAAAACTAAAAAAATGGTATGCTCCTATTTTTAAATTTGTAGTAATCGCATTTTGATAATTATATTGAAATCTTTCATCTGTATAACTGCTACCTTCCGTTGCCTTTATATATGCAAAATCTATATTTTGATTAGAAAGCTTTTCCCAATCAATTTCTCCTTGATATTCTGAAACATCTATTCCTCTTACTGGATAATCTTCAGAAGAGGGGTTATTAAATTTTATATTTCCATTATATATTAAAAAAGCAATGATACATACGGTTAAAACAACTATAATGATACTAATATATATGAATTTTTTCATAATTCCTCCATTTATTATTTTTATTATCATATCACATTTTTTTATAATTTGGTATATCTATCATTCTTCCAATTATATATCCTAAAATACTTTCTCCTGCTACGAATACGATTGAAGTAATTACATTCCATTCCATTATTCCTCCCCATGAAATCATATATATGCTATATATTGCTAAAAGGATGATATAATTTATGAATAAGATTTTAAAAAAATCAGAAGAGGTTTTTTGTCTAATCTTTTTTCTTTCTATATAATAACTAATAAGCCCAATGACACCTGCTCCTCCAAATAGAAATATAGCTGGTTGTTATCTTTTTCAAATCTTTTTCTTATTATCGTTATATTTAAGATAAGAATGATGACAAGAATAAAAGTAATACCCAAGTTTCTTATAGGAATATATATCCCCTCTTCTTTTATCAGATTATTTTCCCAAGGAATCCCTTCTAAATATAAGACCTCTTTTTCTCCATCTTCATAATAAACTTCATAATCATTGTTATCCCAAACTTCTTCATATATAATTTTCTTTGCTTCACTATCTGTTCTAAAATTTTCCTCTCCTACATATGCATAAATCCTATCTCTATTGTCTTCATTTATATATAATTCATATTCTCCCGAATATCTTAATGTGTAAGTTGAAAATACAAGTATAAAAATGGCTAAAACCCAATTTATGATTCTATATATTCTTTCTAAAGACTTCTCTTTTTTATTTTCTTCCATAGATGCCTCCTTTTGTTAGTTATATATTATCGTTTCATGTTTGTCAATATTTTTTTACTGTTTTTCAATAATCACAATTTCAAAAAGTAATTAATGAGTCCTAACTAGTTATTAAAAAAGAAGATATAAAAAATATATCTTCTTTCCATACATTATTTTTTATTCCTCCTCTTTGATTATATTTTTACTTCCTAGATATGTCGCTAAGAAATATAATCCATATATAACACCGATAATAACTGTTGTTACAATAACAGACGGTAACAATTCTTCCTCTGATGCTAGTGAAGCCATCATAGATAATATAAATTTAATTCCAAATATAGAATGGATAATGGCAAGCGCTAATGGTAGCATAAAGAATATAAATATTTGTCTAAACAATGCTTGATTGGTCATCTTTTCATCACAACCAATTTTTCTTAAAATAGTATATCTTTGTTTGTTATCTGAACTTTCTGTTAATTGTTTTAATGCTAAAATAGCAGAACTTGCAATTAAGAAAATAACGCCTAAGTAAATTGCTATAAATATGATAATCGTTGCTAATCCTTTACTTGCTTCTCTTATACTAATTTTTGTCATTCCATCTATCTCTATACCTTTTTGATCTAAATTGTTCAATAGTGTATTATTATCTGCTTCTGCAAATGTTTTTTCTATTTGTTCTTTTTCTTCATCTGTTTCTGCATTATAATTTGCCACTAAGAACTGTTCTTCTTTCCATTCTTCTTTTAGTTCCAAACTATCTGGAACTAACATGATTCCTGTATTTACATAACTTGTAGACATTTCGATAAATCCACTTTTACATTCATCATATTTTGCATGTAAAGTTTTTCCCTCAATTTCTATAGTTGCATTTTCTTTTAAGGCTTGATTTCTTAATTCTGTCATGTTATCAAAATCGCAAAGTACAATATATTCATCATCATTTAGACTATACTGTTCTTGTCCATAAAGTTCTGCAATTTTATTATAATCAGAAACTTTTATAACTTCTTCTGGTGTATCATACATAAGCATTGAAAATTGCACTTTTGCTTGTTCATAATAATCTCCTAAGCTATATGCTAAAGTCCATTCAGGAATTGCATAAATAGGAATTTCTATCACATCTTTTAAGGTATTCATATCATATCCATTGGTTTCTAATGTGTAACTAACTGGTTGTTTTGAATCTTCTCTTTGTTCTTCTGTAGTATATATCATCTGACCTGTATACGAATCTTCATAACTTTCTGGTAGATTTGCTGTCTTGTATAAATTGACATCTACTGGTGTCATTTCTTCTAATTCTGAATCCAATGAATTTTGTATCGATAAACTGCTAGATAATACACTAATGTTCATAAATAGCATTAGACAAATAACAGACATACTCATAACGGTTGTATTAATCTTATTATTTAATTGTCTTAATACAAACATATTGGTTCCTTTTAGATATATCTTTTTTCTGGTTTGTATGATTCTTATCTGCATAACTTGCTGTAAAGGCATCATGTGTAACCATTAGAATGGTTGCACCTAAATTTTGATTTAGATGTTCAAAAGTTTCCAATAATTGTCTTGCAGATTTACTATCTAATGCACCTGTTGGCTCATCTGCTAAAACCATTTTTGGATTTGTAATAATAGCTCTTGCTGATGCTACTCTTTGTTTTTGTCCTCCTGATATTTGATATGGATATTTATTTAAAATATCTGATATTTCCAGTTTTTCTGCTACTCCTTTTACCCTTTTATCAATTTCATGCGCATTTACTTTTTGAATGGTTAATGCTAATGCTATATTTTCATAAGCTGTTAATGTATCTAATAAGTTAAAATCTTGAAATATAAAGCCCAACTCTTCTCTTCTAAATTTGTTTAATTTGTTTCCTTTTAATTTTGTAATATCTTGATTATTGATGATAATGTTACCTGCTGTTACTCTATCAATTGTCGAAATACAATTCAAAAGAGTCGTTTTTCCTGATCCAGATGCTCCCATGATTCCAACAAATTCTCCTGTCTCCACATTAAAACTAATCCCTGCAATAGCTTTGGTTAAATTGGATTTGTTTCCATAGTATTTTTCTATGTTTTTGACTTCTAATACATGACTCATTTAATTTCATTCCTTTCTTTAGGTACAAATTGCTTGGAAAAGAATTGTGCTTTTGGCTAGGCAGACAAGTCCAAAATCAATGAGGCGTGCTTTTGCACGTTGATTTGATTTTGGATGAAGTCTAACAACGCCAAAACGCAATTATTTTTCAAGCTTGTAAACCTCCATTTATCTTTTATTCTGTATTTATTATACGGCTTATTTTGTTTTCTTTCCATTGTTTAATCTTACATTTTTCTTACATTTTTGTAAGGTAATTGTGCGTTAACGAAATCAAAGATTGCTATATAGGACAAATCTCGCTTCGCGAGAACTTTTCTCTACTTTTCTAATTTAACTATATATATTTAAGTTCTCGAAGAAGCGTAAAGATTTGTCGCCGCGAAAAATTGCATAGCAATTTTTCTGTGCAACGTTGTTTTTTTATTGAATAGGAAAAGCGATTTTTCTATTCAATAAAAAAGGTAAGATATTTTTTGTATCTTACCTTTAAACAATCTATCTCTTTTTCATTGATTTATTTTTTCCATTTATATCTTGTTTTTAAATTACTATATTTATTATATGGTAAAAGATTATCCTTTTGTAATCTTCCTATTAACACAAATTCTTTTATCTTATTTTGTTGACTAAATTCTTTTATACTTTCTATTGAAAAATCTTTTTTCTGTACATATTCCTCGTATTTATCACTACTTATTAAAAAATCTTTAGCAAAATTATCTGCTATCTCTTCTGTTTTCGTATTTTCAATATAATAGTCCAATTTATTTTCTTTGATATCATCATTTAATATATGTCCTATTTCATGAAATAACGTAAACCAAAAAATATCAGCATATGATTGTCGTATTGTCATACATAATATAATTCTGTCGTTTTTATTTTCTATAAATCCCTGTATAGGTGCTCCTTGAAAATTTTTTACTAATTCAAATATAATTCCACACTTCTTAAATATTTCCTTTAATTTTTGTATCATCATATTAGGATCTTCTTCAAACATTAACTGCTTAATATCTTGTAAATAATTCTTTAATTTTTCACTATGATATGTGTCTTCAATAGTTTCTTTTTCAGCTATTAATTCACATACTCTTTGCCATGCATATAACACATATTCATCAACTTGTATATTTTTGGCTGTTCGATAAGCTACTTTTGTTATTAATAATTTTTCTATATTTAACAAATTATTTGTTTTACAAAGATTTCTAGCTATAATGACTTCTTCAGTAGTATTATTATATTTATTTATTAGATTTAATAAAATAGCATATTCTAAAATAGGTTCTATTCTTTTTGTAATCTCTATTTCTCTTTTATCAATATTATTTCTTTCTTGATATTCAATAATTTCTTTATCATATATTGCTTGTAATTTTAACCAAAATGTAAATTTTACTCCAAAAACATATTCCAATGCCTTAGCAAATTTGGGTGAAATTCCTTTTTTCCCATTTATCACTTCACTAACATGTTTTGCAGAAAAACCTGTTCTTTCTGCCAACTCTTCTTGATTCATATTATTTTCTTCTAATTTCTCTTTTATACTTATTCCTGGATGTAGAATAAAATCAAGGGATAAGCCAGTTGTACTTGTCTCCATGATAATCTATCACTCCTCTCACAATTATTTTTTCATTACCCTTAGGCATTACTACCAATCGATAATTCCCTGTAATCCCAACACCAAAATATCTTTTCATATTGCCTTTTAAAGGATGTGGTTTTCCAAAACCATATTTCATAAATTCTTGGAAATTTTCTGTTGCTTCTATTTGATTAAATCTTAATTTAACCATCTTAGCTAATTCTATGCCTATTGTTTTTCTTAATTCTTCCATATTGGACATTTTCTTTTGTATCTCATGATTATGCCATTCTATTTCCAAGTTCTTTCCTCCTTTTGTATCTTGTTGTTACCTATTAGGTAATTAAATTCTATCATATACTTATATATATGTCAATGCTATAAAATTTTTTCTTTTAAAAAATAAATCTATTTATGTTGAAATTTCATTGCTATTATACGAATTTTTATTTATTTCGTCAAATGTTTTAATTTTATTAGTTCCTTAAATTCTTCTTCAAGTTCTTTTTTTCTTTTTTCATCTTTTGTCACTGCTAGTTCTGAAGTAATTTGTGATAATTTAAAATCTAATAATAGTTTATCATTTTCATGATGATTTTGCTCTTTTTTACTTTTTTCTTTTTCATATTGTAAATAAGAAGAATAATTCCCTTCATATTCTATGATTTTATGATTTTTTATCACCAAAATGTCTGTTGCAATATGATCTATAAAAGTCTTATCATGTGTAACAAATAAAATCGTTCCATTGTATTCTTTTAACAATTTTTCTAAACTTTCAATAGATTCAATATCCAAGAAATTGGTAGGTTCATCTAATATCAGTAAATTATTATCTGATATCAATATCTTAGCAATGGATACTTTTACACGTTCTCCTCCACTTAAATCTTCTATCTTTTTTTCTAAATCTTTATCTTTAAATAAAAGATTTGCCAGTATATTTTTTACAACCATTTCTGATTGATTCGTATCTTGCATCACATTTTGTAACACTGTTCTAGCAAAATCCAAATTGGTAAAGTCCTGTGAAAAATATCCTATTTTTATATTAGGATTTACTTTTATATGATAATTGCCATTTATCATTTGGTTTATAAGTGTAGTCTTTCCTGCTCCATTTTCTCCTATTAAAGCTGTTTTTCGATTGGTTTTGACAACACAACTTGCATTTTTAAATAAAAGTTTATCTCCTAATTTTATATTTAAGTTTTCTATATTTACTGCAATTTTATTTTTTACTCTTTCTTCTGTCTGATATTTCATATATATTTTTTGATTATTTTGTGGTTTTTCTTTTACTTCTAATTTATCTAATCTGGTTTGTAAGGCATTTGTATGTCCTTCCAATTTTTCTCTTATATTTTCAACACCTCTTTTGTGTAATCTTGCTTCAGAATTTCCCATTCGCTTCGGCGTTTTTCTAACTTCTTTTGCTGTGTTTTTTGAAATATGAATTGCTTTTTCTAATCTATGTTTTTCATTTACATATTGCATATATTCAAATTGTTGTCTTTTTACTTCTGCCTCTTTTTGTAATTTATATTTTGAATAATTACCTTCATATCTTTTGACTTTTCCATCTTTTATTTCTATAATGGCTGTACAAATTTCATCTAATAAACTTCTATCATGAGATATGATGAGTATAGTTCCTTTATATTTTTTTAATTCTTTTTCAATATGGTTGATTCCATTTCTATCTAAATTACTTGATGGTTCATCTAGTAATAAGATGCCATTTTGATGTAATACTTTTTTATGAAATGCTTCTTTCTTTTTTTCTCCACCACTTAAATCCTTATTTTGATCATTGATTTCTTCAAATTGCTCCATATATATGATATTTTGCTTATGAATGATTTCTCCTGTATCTGGTTTCACTTTACCAACTATCATATTTAATAATGTTGTTTTTCCTGAACCATTTTGTCCTACAATCCCTATTTTTTCATTTTCATATATTTTCAAATCATCAATTTCTAATAGTTTTCTATCTCCATAATATTTGGAAATATTTTTTAATTCTAATACCATAAAAACTCCTCCTTTAAATCATATTAAAGAAGGAGTTTATTATCTATTACATCAAATCTCATTCAATTTTTGTATATATTCTGATATTGCTAATTTGGTAGCTTACATATATATAATATCTAAAAATTTGCATTATTAATAAACCATTCTAAAATATGATTGTCATCTTATTTTATATTTTCTAGTTTATTAATAATCATCATCTTACCACCATTTTAACCTTTCTCTTCAATTCATTTTTTATTTTAGCATAATTTCATCCATTTTTCAATAGGATTCTTAATCTATTCATCACATTATTCCTTTACTTTTTCTGGTCTATTAATGCTGTATCGTATATCTTCATCACTATATTCCTCTGGTTTCAACCCTACTTTATCTCTCATATAATATAACAATAATACTATACCGAGTGTGGTTATACAACCTATGATAATAAAGGTATTTGCAGTTGTCGTTATTGCTAATAATCCAGAAGATATTAATGATAGAATCGCTGTTGCTAAATTTGCTGTCAAATATCGTAAGGCTGATATTTTAGGTCTTATACCTCGATTGGTAAAATTATTTAGATATCTTGTCATTAAACCTATATATGGTCCTTTTATCGCATATTGGATGGCAAATAATACAACAATTAGTATTAATGATGACCTTGATAATTGGTCTTGTCCAATAAATCCTATCACAATACATGACATAACCATTGGAATTCCTAACCATGCTAATGTTTTATTCCTAAAGTTATCTTGTATTTTTTCTGTATTTCTAGTAGATATTGCTGCAATAATTTGTAACACAGCAAATATAACACCAAAATACTGTTCAGGAACTTGTAGTTCTTCTAGCATACTACTTCTTAAATTTACAATTGCTATTATCGTTCCCATAAGTAATGCATTAAACATGATTAATGAACGAATTCTCTTAGACTTTAAGAAAAATCTAAAAGAAGTTTTTAATTGTACCATATATTCTGTAAATTTTATTGGTTCTACTTTATTCTGTACAATAGCGGTATGTCTAAATTTAAATGACAAAATAGTTGCAATTGTACAACATATAAAGCATAAAACCATTGGAATATATCCATTAATAACAAACGTAAATCCTGCTGTTGTAGAAGCAATGGCCTCAAATATATAAAAATATGATGTAGATTTTCCATCTATTTTTGAAAATATCTTTCCTCTTCTATACCCTTTTGGCAATGAATCATACAATATATTTGCTTCACAAATTCCTTTTATAGAATATCCTAGTGCATATATAAATTGAATGATTAATAATTCATAATATTCTTGCATAAATATCATAGATAATATGCTTAATGTATATAATACATTTCCAACTATTAACGCATTCTTTTTTCCTACTCTATCTACTAGTCTTGTTACTGGTATCTGCCATAATGTATTAGACAATGTGTAAAATGCATCAGAAAATAATACTTGAGCTGCTGAAAATCCTTTTACTTGTGTTAAAAATAAGAATATGATTGGGTAATAGAATAATAAATCCCATGATACCATTTTATATAATGGGAATAATCTAACATTTTTCTTTTTGTGCCTGATTAATTTTTCCTTTGTACTCAAATTGTTTCTCCCTTTTTTATTTTCTTTTTATTGTATAGTCTAACATAAAAGTAAAATATAGGAAAGTTCCCTGAACTTCCTATCATATGAAAAAAGATGTTAAACATCTTTTAATCATTCATTTCTTTTTCTCCATTATATTCATTTACTAAATATAATGGTCTATTTTTACTTTCATTAAAGATTCTTCCTAAATATTCTCCTATAATTCCAATCAATAATATTTGTATTCCTGAGAAAAATAGGATTAATAATATAATTGCTTGATATGCTTGAATCATTGTATTCGTTACAATACATTTTGCAATCACATATACAAAATATACAAATAACACAATAAATGTTGGTATACTAATATATGTAGATATTCTAAGTGGTGATGTCGTAAATGATGTAATTCCATCAATCGCTAAATCTACCAACTTTTTGTAATTCCATTTTGTTTTTCCTGCAATTCTTGGGTCTCTATCATATAATACTTCTTTTTTCTTATAACCAATCCAACTAAACATACTTTTAGATTGTCTTTGAGATTCTCTCATTTTTTTCAATGCATTCACACATCTTCTGTCTAATAATCTAAAATCACCTGTATCTTCTTGAATTGGTATATTAGTTAAGTGTTGTAAAACTCTATAATACATTTTAGATGTGAATTTTTTTAGCCAAGTTTCTCCTTTTCTTGAGTTTCTTTTGGCATAAACATCATCATAACCTTCTTCCCAATATTTTACCAATTCTGGAATCAATTCTGGTGGATCTTGTAAATCTGCATCCATAAAAATGACACAGTCTCCTGTTGCATAATCTAATCCTGCAACCATGGCAATTTCTTTTCCAAAGTTTCTAGAAAAATCCACATAACTAATTCTATTGTCTTTTTCTCTATATTCTTTTATTAAGTTAATTGTATTATCTTTACTTCCATCATTGACAAATAAGATTTCAAATTCATAATGCTCCATAGAGCTCATTAATTTTTCTAATCTTTCATATAATGGTGGTAATGATTCTTCTTCATTATATGCTGGTATGATTATGGTTATTTTTTTCATTTATTTCACTTCCTTGTTTATTTCTTTCTTATTATCTAGAAGAATTCCATTCCTTAACTCTCGTTCTTCTTATTTTTAAATGCAAAAAATTTACTAATAAAAAAGTTTAATATAACAACAATCACCGTTATGGTTATTTTTGTTATAACATATTCTACACCTAATACTGTATAAAGCAAGAATACACCTGCCATTTCCAGTATCATTGTAAAAGTTCTACCTAATATAAATTTAAAAAATTCTATCCATTTCTCTTTTGCAGTTTCTGCTATGGAATTAAATACCATTTTTCGATTGGTAAAATAGGCAAATAAAATAGATATGATAATTCCGATTGTACTTGCTAGATTTCCTTCAACTTGAAATGCCTTTACCAATATTGTTGAAACACCTATATTAATTAGTGTTGTTAATACTCCAAATATTAAATATGATATAGTTTCTCTTGTACATACTTTTTTTATAATTTTTTCCATTGTTTTTTCACTTTCTCATTTCTAAAATTTCATTAATTATTATATACTAAGCTCATATTTTCGTCAAGACAAATCTCGCTTCGCGAGAACTTCTCTACTTTTTTTATTTAACTATTCAACAAAAAAGAATCACCTAATTAGTGATTCTCTCCCTTGACTTTTTCTACTAAATTCAAAGCCTCTTCAATAATTTTATCCATATCATAATATTTATATTGTCCTAGACGTCCTCCAAATATAACATTTTCTTCTTTATCAGCCAATTCTTTATATTGATTATATAAATTCATATTTTTCTCGTCATTAACTGGATAATATGCTTCATCTCCTATTTTCCATGTACTTGGATATTCTTTTGTAATAACCGTTCCTTTACAATCATTAAATTCAAAATGCTTGTGTTCTATAATTCTTGTATATGCTTCTTTTTTAGATGTAAAGTTCATAACAGCAACGCCTTGATAATTATCTACATCTTCTAAAATTTCTTGCTCAAATCTTAAACTTCTATATTCTAAAGTTCCTAATTTATAGTTGTAAAATTCATCAATCATTCCTGTAAACAATATTTTTTCAGCCATATTATCATATTTTTCTTTATCTTTTAAGTAATCTACTCCTAATTCTATATCTACATTTTCTAACATTTTCTCTATAATCTTGTTATATCCTCCTATTGGGATTCCTTGATAACGGTCATTGAAATAATTGTTATCAAATGTAAATCTTACTGGTAATCTTTTTATGATAAATGCAGGTAAATCTTTACAATCTCTTCCCCATTGTTTTTCTGTATATTCTTTTACCAATTTTTTGTAAATATCTTCTCCTACTAAAGAAATGGCTTGCTCTTCTAAATTGCTTGGTTCTTTTCCTTTTAAGACTTGTTTTTGTTCTTCAATTTTTTCTTTTGCTTCTTCAGGTGTTACAATTCCCCATAATTTTGTAAATGTATTCATATTAAATGGCATATTGTATAGTTCACCATTAAAATTGGCAATTGGAGAATTTACATAATTATTAAATTCTACAAATTGATTCACATAGTCCCATATTTTTTTATTTTTGGTATGAAAAATATGTGCCCCATATTTATGTACATTAATTCCATTGATTTCTTCACAATAAATGTTTCCTCCTATATGATTTCTTCTATCAATAACCAGACATTTTTTATTTTCTTTTGCCATTTCATAAGCAAAAGTTGCTCCAAATAATCCTGCTCCAATAATTACATAATCATATTTTTTCATTTTGTTTCTCCTTTTCTTGTTTTTTCTTTACTATATCATTAAATATAAAAAAGTACAATGATTTACTATAAAAATAACCCCAAATTATTAAACAAAATTTAATAATTTGGGGTTATTTTAATTTTCTATTAAAATGTTCATTCAAGGTCTATTATTTATATTTATAATATTTATCCATATCTACTGGACCTTTAATCCCTTCTACTGTTCCTTTACTTGTATATTGCCACATAACAAATTTCTTAGTGTAATTACATGTCGCATTCCATTGTGCTACCCATTTATTATATGTATCTAATCTTGAATCATTTAATTTAGTCGTTAACCAATTTAAGTTTGCATACACGCCTGTTTTATATCCATTGTCTTTCATGATATCACAAAAAGTGATACACATATCGACTAATGTACGATTTGATGGCATGCCATTTCTTGCTTTATATCCATCTGCATCTTCCATATCAAACCAAATTCCTAATTCTGGATTATGACCTTTTATTAATCTTAATGCATGTGCTGCTTCTGATTTAGCTCCTTCCACATTTAATGCATAAGAATATAGATAAATTCCATAAGGTATGTTTAATCTTTCACATTCAGCAATATTTCTAGCAAATTGCTTATCATCTTGTGAAGGATCATTTTTTCCATATCCACAACGGATAATCGCAAAATCGATTCCATCTTTTTTTACGGCATCCCAATTGATAGTTCCTTGATGATCAGAAACATCAACTCCTGTTAACACTTCTATTTTATTTAATTTGAACTGTTGTGATTTATTATTTTTCTTACTATTAATTTCAATATTTGTACAATTAGCTGTTTTTCCACCTGCTACAGTTAAATATTTATTACTACATTTTGAAATAAAACTATAATATCCATTTCCTAAATCTTGAATTGCCCACTTTTGTGCATCTGATCCATTATAATTACATTGCCATACATTTGTTCCGTTTGCAGTTTTTCCATCTGCTACATCCAAATATTTTCCTGAATGATCAAATTTAATAGTATAATATCCATCTCCTTGATATTGAATATGGACTCTTTGGCAATTACAATCATTTCTTTGATAAATTTGTACATTTCCCCCTGAAATTTGGCTTGCTTCTAGTACTTCTACTACTTTATTACTATCTAATGCCAATTCAATTTCATAAAGTCCATCTTCTACTGTTTTTGTTGCGGTTGTATTTCCAATTTTATTTAATTTAAATTGTTGTGATTTATTATTTTTGTTACTATTAATTTCTATATTTGTACATTTTGTTGTTTTTCCACCTGCTACAGTAAGGTATGTTCCAGTACATTTTGATATAAGATGATAATATCCATTTCCTAAATCTTTAATTACCCATTTTTGGGCATCTGATCCATTATAATTACATTGCCATACATTTGTCCCATTTGTAGTTTCTCCATCTGCTACATCTAAATATTTTCCTGAATGTTGAAATTGTATTGTATAATACCCATCACCTGTGTATTTAATGTTTACTCTTTGACATTTTGCGTTATTTCTTGGAAAAATTTGAACATTTCCTCCTGAATAAGTAACTGCATCTACAACCTCAACCACTTTATTACTATCTAATGCCAATTCAATTTCATAAAGTCCATCTTCTACTGTCTTTGTACCTTTTACAGTCTCAACCTTTTTTAATTTAAATTGTTGTGATTTATCATTTTTCTTACTATTGATTTCTATATTTGTACATTTTGTTGTTTTTCCACCTGCTACAGTAAGATATGTTCCTGTACATTTCGATATAAGATTGTAATATCCGTTTCCTAAATCTTTAATTACCCATTTTTGGGCATCTGATCCATTATAATTGCATTGCCATACATTGGTTCCATTTGTGGTTTCTCCATCTGCTACATCTAAATATTTTCCTGAATGTTGGAATTGTATCGTATAATATCCATCACCTGTATATTTAATGTTTACTCTTTGGCATTTTGCATTATTTCTTTGGAAGATTTGAACATTTCCTCCTGAATATTTAACTGCATCAACTACCTCAACCACTTTATTACTGTCTAATGCTAATTCAATTTCATAAAGTCCATTTTCTACTGTCTTTGTACCTTTTACAGTCTCAACCTTTTTTAATTTAAATTGTTGTGATTTATCATTTTTCTTACTATTGATTTCTATATTTGTACATTTTGTTGTTTTTCCATTTGCAACAGTTAAATATTTATTACTACATTTAGAAATCAAACTATAATATCCATTTCCTAAATCCTGAATCGCCCATTTTTGTGCATCTGAACCATTATATCTACATTGCCATACATTAGTTTTATCAGCTGTTTTTCCATCTGCTACATCTAAATACATTCCTGAATGTTGAAATTGTATTGTATAATATCCATTTCCTACATATTTAATATTTACTTTTTGGCATTTTGCATTATTTCTTTGGAAAATTTGAACATTTCCTCCTGAATATTTAACTGCATCAACTACCTCAACCACTTTGTTACTATCTAGTGCTAACTCAATTTCATAAACACCATCTGCAATTGTTTGTGTTCCTGCTTTCGTTTGTGCTTTTATATCTGTTTCTGGAAGTTCATTAAGCACTTGTATTTCTTGGTTAACAGATTCATTTTCCTCTGTTTTTATCATTTCATCTGAAGTTTCATTCGTTGTATTTGTATCTTCTTGTTTATTATCTTCTAGTGCATTTCCTGTTTCATCTTCTATAGTTTCATTTTCATCATCTTTTATCGTTTCATCTGTTTCATCTTCTTTTATTGTTTCTTCTGTCTCATCATCTTTTACAACTTCTTCATCTTCTTTTTGATTTTCTCCATCTTCTATAATATTCTCGTTGTTTTGATTGTCTTTATCATCTATTGTATTTTCATTTTTTGTCTCATTTACACTTTTTTCTTCTACTGTTTGATTTTCTGTATGATTATATTGATAAGCAAAAACTGAAAAATTGCTTGTTAATAACATGATAATCACAATCGATACAAAAATAATTTTTAATTTTTTCATTTACTGATTCCCCTCTTTCTTCAACCTTTTCTCCTTTTGATAACCTATAACAAAAAATATAAATAATATAAAGAATAACACTACCATAATAGATGTACTTGCCATTGTTGCCCCTAAAATTCCTTGTGTTTCTACTAAAACATTTGAAATGAAAAATGCAAACACTGCAGAAATCACATAGGCAATTGTTGTATTTTTTTGTCTTCGGATTGTTCCTAATGCATAAAAGATAACAGTCGAAGCTGCATAGAATAATCCAGAAAGGATTAATAAGAACAATTCTAATCTATGTGCTTGTAAGTCTATACCATATAACCATCCTAATATTGGGATTCCTAATGTTAATGCTGCTATTTCTATCACTGCTGTAACACCTGTTAAAAATAGAATAATCAATCCAATGGTTTTAATAAATTTCTTGTATTCTCCTTGATTCCAATATTCTCCAAATGGTTTCAAAAATGGCTTCATGATAAAAATACTTACCAAATTAATAACAAATGTTGGCATATATAATACATTAAAATATGTTTGCATGGTATTATCTCCATACATATCAATTGCATATTTTACTGCATTAATAACATACATACTCACTAATGTTGAAATTCCTAACGGCATACATTCTTTTACAATTGTTTTAACATTTTCATATCGTAACTTTAAGTCTTCTTTCTTCATTTTTGTCAAGCGAAAATCATACAGAAAAATAACAAGAATGTTTGTTAATAACATTGCACTAAAAGAAATATAAATATTTTTTGTAATAATATCAAAAATACCAAATACGATAATAGCTAATGTATTTCTGAAAAGCAATGCCTTTCCTGCCATATCTAGTCTACCGTCTTAGTTGAAACTCAGCCTGAAAAGTTTCACTAAAATTATCAATTACCCTAATCAATATTAAAATAAAACATATAAATAATTTTTCATTGGTATATCCACTCGCAATGACAAATATGACAGCTACTGCGAGCATTAAAATAACAGCCAAACATCTTGAAAAGAAATAATCTGAAAAGCTGTATTTTCGATTAGTATCTGTTACTTGATAAATTCTAATGCCCATATCCCCAATAGCATTTAAGATACAGCCTGTTGCATAACTAATTGAAAATATTCCTGCGATTTCTGTTCCATTTAATCTTGTACAAAAAATCAGAAGAATTGCATTTAAAAGTGAATATACGAAACTTCCTGCGGTATTCCATATAAAACCTGATTTTTTCTCCATATTTCCATTCCTTTACCATTTAATATCAATTTTAAATGTATTCAATATCCATTTGTATACTGCTAAAAATGCTTTGTATAGATGTAATACATAAACTTTTTTCACAATGGCTACTTTTAAATTTGCCCCTTTATGTTTTAAAGAATATGTAATATTTAAATATTTTGATTTTCTCCATTTTGGAAATTCTTTATTTAAATATTCTCTATTATCTTTTAATACTTGTTTAAAGTTTTCTTTGTCTGATGACATTCTAAACATTAAAGAAATTCCAAAGTGTAGAAAAGCCATAACATCAATAACTTCTAACATCTTTTTGCCTTGTTCATCTTGTTCATAAATATGTTTAATGTCTACCATTGCTCTTTCTGTTGACTCAATTTGTTCTTTTTTGATTTGTCCCATAATAGAATCTTGTCTTACCATATAGTAATATAATGGGTCATTAATAAATGTAATCGTTTTTGTATTTAGGTAAACTAATAATAAAAACATCATATCATCTAAAATTCTTGGTGGATTTTCCAAATTCTTCATGTTTTTCAATAATTCTGCTTTATATAATTTATTCCATAATGCTGTATTAATAGATAATATTTCTTCTGGATTCACATTCATATCAATTTTTTTACCTTCAAATCCTGTCATTTCTGTAGAATATATATGTTCTGTATCTGTATCCACACGATAAAACCCTGAAACAGATATATCTGAATTATCCTTTTTTGCTGCATTATATAGTTTTTCTGCATAATCTAATGTCACATAATCATCAGAATCTGTAAAAGTGATGTATTCACCAGTAGCTGCTCTTATTCCGTCAAATCTTCCTTTCCAAACCCCTTCATTTTTCTTGTCAATAATGACAATATTTTTATCTGTATATTTTTCTTTATATTCTTTTAAAATTTGTAAACAATTGTCTGGAGACCCATCATTAATACAAATAATTTCTACTCCATCTAATGTTTGATTTACTAATGAATCCATACTTCTTCTTAAATATTTTTCAACTTTATATACTGGTACAATAATACTTACTTTTATTTTTTTATCCATTATTTTTTCTCCTTCTCTTCTTCATTTTCATGTTCATTGATTGCAATATGATGTGCAATGTCTTTTATTTTTTCATTTAATTCTGTTATTTTTAAATTGTTCAAATACACTTCTATTAACAAAAATGCAATAACAATCACAAATACAAAGTTTACGGGTGCTTCAAACCCTAAACCTGTTGCACACCATTCTACCACTCCAGAAAAGACACTCATAAAGATAAGTAAAAAGCTTCCTAACATCCAAACAATTGCATTTTCTACTTTTAATTTTGCTTGTTTAATCTTTTTGATACATAAAATACAAGAAATGATAGAACTAACAATTAATATAGCTCTTAATGTTACTGACATAATTACTTCCTCTCTTTCTTTTTATTATATAGAAAAAATCTTTGCTTTCCTTAACCCACTCTTTTCTTACGTGTTAAATTTCTGATTAAGAATATAGAGAAAAACATATTTGCCATATATTTTACAGATTTTAATGGACTTAAATAAGATTCTCCAAATTCTCTTTCTTTCATTTCCACTTGTATTTCCTTGACTTTCATGTTCTTTTTTAACATATATACAAGGGTATCTGGTTCTGGTGTTAAACTAGCATCTGACACAAACGCTTCAATTGCTTGTCTATCATATGCTCTCATTCCAGAAGTAGGATCTGTTATTTTTTTAGATGTTGTTAGTCTAATTGCAAAACTAATGAATCTGCTTCCTAACATTCTCATGGAAAGTGGTTTCTTTTCTTCAACAAATCTTGACCCAATCGCAATATTGGCATTTCCTTCTTCAATTTCTTTTACCAAATCTTTTAAATATTTTGCCTGATGTTGACCATCACCATCAAATTGAATAGCAATATCATAATCATTTCGATATGCATATTTCATACCTAATTGTATACCACTTGTTAATCCATAATTTACTGGCAAAGATAACACATGATATCCATTTTTTTGACAAACCTCTAAAGTGTTATCTTTTGAACAGTCATTAATGATAATATAATCGTAATTTGTATTTTCTTTTATATCTGATATTGTTTTTTCTATATTCAGTGCTTCATTATATGCTGGCACAATAATTAAAGTTTTCATTCTTGTATTTCTCCTTTATTTGTTAAAATATTCAAACATCGTTAATAATGAAGGAATATATAATACTACTAGCGAAATAAAGTATATTACTTTTTTATAAGAAAGTTTTATTGAAATTCTATTGCTTTCCAATAGGATTAAAATTAATGCTAATATTGGTATAAAATATCTTCCTTGTACACCTTCGACAATTGTATATTCTGCTCTTGTAAACCCTACATACATTCCTCCAAAGATTAATGCAATAATTGCTAGTAATACAATAGAAATGATGATTTTATCTTTTTTGTCAAACTTAATATCATTTTGTGTTTCATCTTTACGAAAGGTTACGAAAAGTAAAAATACAATAAATACAAAATCAATTATATGTGGTGTAAACCAACCACCTATCATTGTATATATATACCCTTCTGTATTGTTATATAATGTGTTACCTGCTGTATATAAATCTCTTAGAATATCAGATAATGTAAAATAGATTTGCTCTGGTTGGTTTGTTCTAATCGCTATCTGTACAATATCTTTCGTTAATGTATTCCATATTAATATTGGAAGTGCTATGATAAGTAACATAATTAAAGCAAATGCATAATATTCTTTCTTATTTTTAAACTTAGATTTTGGTAGTATAAAGAATAAGCCTGCTGCCAAAATATACACAATTTTACATATTGCTGGTATCATAAATAAAATCGCCAAAATTACGATATTTTTAATCGTTATTTTATCTTTCACATATTTCAAGTTTAACAAGTATGCGATTGCCAAAGTTAAAACACTAATAATAACTGCATCTGGTGATAATGAAGCTCCTATAACTAATGACATTGGAAGTAATGCCACAACAATAAGAATATTTTTCCATTTTTCTTTTGGCATTAATTTTATTGCAAAATATATACATAATAGATAAGCAATTAAATTTGTCATTCTTCCAGCTATAGCTATTAATGTTGGGCTTAAGTGCATCATTCTAGCAATTAATATACCTATTGCTTGTGGTAAATAGCTAAGAGGTGATAAATTTGATACTGTTCCTGGATTTATATACGTACCATCTTCTGGATTGATTCCTTCATCAATTGTTTCTAAAACTTCTTGATATGAATAAGTATCATTTTCTATATGATATAATCCATTTTCATCAATAACCGTTGAGTAAACTGTTTCTGGTATAGTTCCTTTATTTGGGTTAGAAGTGAAATTTCCCATTGAAACCTCATAAGCTTTCCAAAAATGAGCATGTTCATCATATTTTCTTAATGGTAAATTTACAAAACATAATATAATTCCTAGGATTGCACCTAGTATTAAAAATAAATTTTCTTTTTTTATCTTATTTATAAATTTCAAACTATTTTTTCCATATTTAAAAATGGAATATCCAAGCATTAAAGCAATAAAGAAAATTACTATATGTATAAATGAAAAATTATTTTCAGGTAAATAATCTATGTTTGCATTTAAAGCAATACTTTCTATATCTTCAGTATTGATTGTTCCCTCTTGAAATGAAATTTGTAAATTATTAACATTTGCTTCATTGATATATGCTTTAAATTTTGTTTGTTCTTTGTTAGATTTTAACATTAATGTACTATCATCATTATAATATATTCTAATATATTTATCTTCAGATGTTTCTTTCATTGTCATTTCAACATTATATAAATTAGGAATTTCTTGTTTATATTGCAAATGTACATAGCCATACTCATCTGGTTCTGTAATTGTAAAATCCTGTATATTTAATGTTGTTGTTTCATTATCAATTAAATGTTTGGCAGAATATAATTTTTTTATCACTGCATTATATCCTACTAATAAAACTTCTAATAAAATAGAAATTAAAAGAATAATGATAACGACTTTTATCCATTTTTTCATTTGAGCTTTCATTATTAAAAATATCCACCTTTCTATTTAATCTTGTCTCGTATTTTTTTTGCTACATGATACATTTTTCTCGCTACTCTTCCTGGGAAGGTATTTAATATTTTTTCTAGTCTATATATTCTGTCATCTACTTGTGAATTTGAGTCACCTGATGGTAGAAAAACAGGTGTTGAAGGATTATTCCAATAAAATGGTTGTCCATTTGTCAATAACAACATATAAACCTCTTTTGCATATTTTTCAAATATTTTTTCATGTCCATCTCTTGAAACTTGGTATAAATAAATACGCATCTTTTTATTGAATGCTCTAGACATAGAATCTTTTCTAACTCTATATAAATTCAATAATTCTGGAATTGAAACTCCTAAACATCCATGTTCTGCTAGACTTACCCATCCATCATAATCTTCCATTCCATATTCCATTTTTATTCTGTTTTTTCCGAAATTCAAGAAATCATTTTTTCTTATAACAGCATATGCAGCTAACATATTGGCACATAATAAATATGGGATGTGTGTATTAAATGTTGGCCATACTGCTTCACTACCTTCAAAATATTTTACCCAACTATATACATAAGAAACATTTGTATATTGATGTAATATATCAATTGATTTTTGATAAAATGTTTTATCAATTTTGTCATCTGCATCTATAAATGCTACAAACTCTCCTTTTGCTGATTCTGCACCCACATTTCTCGCATTAGCTAATCCTTGATTTTCTATATGTATAATTCTAATTTCAGGATCATTTTCATAATTTTTAAGAACTTCTATACTTTCTTCATCTGTACTACCATCATTTACTATAATGATTTCATAATTCTTGTATGTACTTTGTTTAATACTTTCTATTGTTTCAGGTAAAGTTTTTCCCAAATTATAGTATGGAATAACAACTGATATTAAATCTTTTTCTCCATCATATGTTTTTACATAAGAATCTTTTGGCATTTCTTCAACAAACGGAAATTCTGTTTTCATTTGTTTTTTATGTTTTATGACTTCTTCAAAAAATTCTCTTCTTAATTGTATATTTTTCTCCATATTACATAAATCATGGATTCTTATCTTAGCATTTTCTCCCATTTCTTGAGCATCTTTATCATTCATATTTATCATTTGTTCCAATTTGTTTTCAAAATCATCTTTTATATCCCAATCAAAAATAATTCCATTCTTGCCAGATTCTTTAACCATTTCTGCTTGTCCACCGCTCTTAGAAACTAAAACTGGTCTTCCAAGCCACATAGCATAAATGCAAGTATTTGGGAAATTCTCATATAAAGATGGAATAATAACTGCATTTGCAGATAAAATATGTGGTATTAATTCTAAATGAGGAATTGGTCCCAAGATTTCTAATTTATCTTCTTCAATATATTTAGCATATTTTTTCTTTAAATCTTCTCCTATAAAGGTTCCTTTTGATTCTAGTTTTGTATCTCCACCAATAATTTTAATTTTAAAATCTAGTCCTTTTTTCCATAATTTTTCTGCACCTTTCAACATTTGGATGACACCTTTTCTATATTCTGTTCTTCCGAAATATAAAAAGGTCTTCTTATCATTACTTGAAGGATTTACATCTTTGTATTTATCAAATTCTTCTTGGTCTATATCAAATGGTAAATTAATTACTTTGATTGGTGTATCTGTTAAATATTGTAATTTATCTGCAAGAAATTGACTTGGACATAATAAAGCATCTGCACCTTTTATACAAAATTTTTCCATTTCGCCAATCCAATAAAATGGTGCTTCATATGTATTAAATTGATTTATTTTTAATGTTTCAAAACTAGGTGTATGTAAATGAACAACAAGAGGAATATCCTTTAATTTTTCATTTAATACTAGTTTATTTTGAATAATATATTGCCCATATGCATTATATTCTTGCATTTCTAATACATCAGGTTTTCCATATTTATCAATTAAATTCATAATCACTTCATAATATTGATATGCTAAAGCATTATCATAGCCTAAGTATGTATAATATTCTCCTTCACCTTGTGTAAATCTTACTACTCTATATCCTTCTTTAGTCATTTCTTCTTTGTTTGGTCCAAGAGACCTTACAATAACAGTTACATCATCTCCTGCCTCAGCAAACATTTTGGCACAATTTTCTACATAAGTTCCAATTCCTCCACCAAAATCTGGTGCAAATTCACCTGTTAAAAACCATATTTTCATTTTTTTTGTTCCTTTCTCTTCTATATTTTGCTTAAAAAACTTCCCACTTTTCTTATTCCTCTTACAAGAAACAAATGCATAAACTTATAATGCAATATTTTTAATTTGTAAATTAATTCACTATTTTTGGTTCCCTCTATTTCAGTAATTTTGAATTTATTCTTTATTTCTTCATTATATATTGTATTAGATAAAAATACTTTTTCTATTTTTCTAGTTTGTAATATGTACTTGATAAAACTTATCCAATTTTCACTATCCAAAAAAGTTGTTAAATCATAAATTGTTGAAAATTGTTCATATTTCTGTCTATAAAAATACTGCGAATGTACATCTTTCTGAAGTGTAATGATATAAATTTTATTATTTTTTGCTTGTTCTTTTATGTTTTTATACATTTTGTTATCTGTACCTAAATATGGTAAAATATATAAATATGCATTTTTATTTTTCCCTAATATTTCTATATCTTCTAGATTATTTATATCCATTGTTTTATCTTCTAATATATCCTCATTTATCTTCTTTTTAGGATAAATAATGGCATTTACTTTTTTATTTATTTTGTCTGTTATCTCTTTTATGTCTTTCATCTTTTGGATATATTCTTTTTTGTTTTTATCATTAATATCTGTTAATAAACTTTCATTTCTTCTTCTATACCAAAAACCATAATACCCAACTTGTACTGGGAATTGATTGTCTTGTAACATTCTTAGCCACAAATACCAATCTTCGTTCATATATCTTTTGGCAACTCCATATCCGCCAAGTTCTAGAATTTTTTCTTTTCGTATTAATGCTGTTGCCGTTATTTGATTTTCTATTTTCATCTTTTCACTATCAAACTCTACATCTGTTAAATATATGTATTTCCCAAATCCAACTGAGTTTGTAAAAGCCCAACTAGCTTTTGGATTGGTTTCTAAAGTCCAATATAATGTTTCTATATATGTAGGTTCTATTAAATCGTCTGCATCTAATGGTAGTATATAATTTGTAGTTGCATATTTTATTGCATAATCTCTTCCTAAAGCTAGTCCTCCATTTTCTTTATGATATATTTTTATTCTTTCATCCAACTTTTTTACTTCTTCCAAATATTGTATTGCTTCCTGACTTGTACTTCCATCATCTACAATTATCCATTCCCAATTTTGGAATGTTTGATTTAAAACGCAATTTATGGTCTGCCACATAAATTCATTAGAATTATAATATGATGTAACAATAGAAACTAATGGCTTGAAATCTTTAATTTTAGAAATATTCTTGCTATTTACTATTTTACCAGGTTGCTGGTTATAATTCCAAAAAAATTTATCATCTTTCATTCTTTATCCCTACTTATATAATTTTTTAAAAAATTCTCTATATTGTAATGCAATTTTGCTCCAATCAAAGTTTGTAATTTGTTTTAAATTTTCTTCAGATAAACTTTTATATTGATGCTTATTTTTTATTAATTCTTTTATTTTTTCTTTTAAACATTCTTTAGTTCTTTCCTTAAGAATTAATTTTTTCTGTAATGGACCAAAAGCTTCTTCTGCAACACCAACATTTGTAGAAATTACTGGTATTCCCATCGCCATAGATTCTAATATTGGTATTGGTGTTCCTTCTTCCTTAGATGCACATATATATAAATTAATAGAATTATAAAAAGCTGGCATTTCATTTTGAGGAATTTTCTTTATATTTCTATCAGCTAATTTTAGTTCTATATCATATCCCTCTTCTTGTAGTTCAGCAATAACAGGTTTTATAATTCCTTCTACACCTTTCATATCATTATCATTATCAGAATCAACAAAAGTACTGTTTCCAACCCAACCAGCAATTATTTTAGGAGGATTATGAAATCTTTCCAAATTTTCTGGTTTATAGTCTTTTAAATTCACTCCATCATGTATAATCATTTGAGGTTTTGTATTCTTTTCACTATATATTTCATATAATTTATTTGAAGTTACAAAATAATAGTTTGAATATTCAAATATCTTATCTGTTCTCCATTTTTCGTTCCCTCTTAAAAATAAATGATCACATATCCCGAAAGATATTTTTTTATTGTATATATATTGATTTTTAAATTCATCAAATGGCATTCCATAATACTTCTCTACTTCATATTTTAGATTGGCATTATCTATTAAAGATAAATATCCTCTCCATAGGAAATGAATAATATCATATTTTTGGCAATATAAGAAAAGTCTAGCCATATTTCCTTCAAATATTCTACCTGGTATTATATCTATTTCAAATTCGTTTAAATATGGTATTAGATTTTGTGCGATATTCTCAAAGGCCCATCCTTCTGTATCAATGATAAAAGCAATCTTTATTTTTTCCATAAAACTATCTCCTAAATATCTTTTTAATTTTTTTAATTAATTTATAACTTCTTGAATAGGTAATGGAATCTAATTCTTGTTGTATTTTTTGTGTTTCAATACTTAAATTTTCATATTTTTTCTTATATTCTAACATTTCTGCCGTTTTATGTTCCATTTCTTCTGATAGTTTTTGACAATTTTGTTTTATGATTTCATTTTCTTTTTTCAAGGTTTCTAATAAAATCTCATCATTATTCATATTTTTTCACCTTACTTTATAATTCTTCAGCGAATTTTTTTTCTAATTTTTTAAATACTAAATATCCTATGATGCATAACCCTACTCCCATAGCAAGAGCAATTAATAAATTTGCACAATCTGGTGGCATTTTATTATAAAATATATTTCTATAGCTTTCTATTAAATATGTCATTGGATTTATTTTTATTATCCATTGCAATCCTGCTGGTACTTGGTTAGCCGCATATACAATTGGTGTTGCATAAAATAACAATTGTATAATAATTCCTAGTATATGTATTAAGTCTCTAAAATAAACACTTAAACTTGAAACAATAAACGAAATTCCTATACAGATAATATATTGAATCGCAAGTATTACAAAATACCATAAAATATTTACTGAAAGTCCAATTCCTCCAAATATAACAAATCCTAATATAATAATCGTTGAGATTAAAAAGTTAACCCCTTCACTTGTTACAACAGATATTGGTAAAATCTCTCTTGGAAAATATACTTTTTTTATAATATTGGCATTATCAATAATTGTTGCAGCACCTCTTTGAACTACTGCTGCAAAATATTGCCAAGGAATTAATCCACAACATAGATATACCGTATAATTTTCTATATCACTTTTTAGAATTACTTGGAAAACCAATGCATATACCATAATTGATAACAATGGGTTTACAAATGACCATAAAACACCTAAAAATGAATTTTTATACTTTCCTCCAACATCTTTTTTTATGTTTGTTTTCAATAATTCTCTATAATTGTATAAATCTTTAATTATATTCATATGTCCTCTCCTATTTTATTTCTTCTAAATATTTTTCAATAACATCATCTGGTTTTCCATCCATACGGATTTCACCATTACTTAACCAAACAGCACGATTACAGAATTCTTTTACTGTTCCCAAACTATGTGTAACAAAAACCATGGTTTTTCCCTCTTCTTTTAGTTCTTTCATCTTTGCTATACATTTATCTTGAAAATGTTGATCTCCAACTGCTAGTACTTCATCAACTAATAATATATCTGCATCTACATTAATAGCTACTGCAAAGGCTAATCTCATATACATACCTGATGAATATGTTCTAACTGGATTGTCTATATAACTTCCTAATTCTGAAAATTCAATAATTTTATCTAGTCTAGCATCAATTTGTTGTCTAGTTAGTCCAAAAATAGAAGCATTAAAATATATATTTTCTCTTCCAGAAAAATCAGGATGGAAACCAGCCCCAAGTTCAAGAAGTGAAGTTAACTTACCATATGTTGTTATCTTTCCTTTATTGGGATAAATGATTTTAGTCATTAATTTTAAAAGTGTTGATTTTCCACTTCCGTTTACACCAATTAATGCAACTGCTTCTCCATTTTTCACAGTTAGATTTATATTTTTTAAAACTTCTCTCTTTTCCTTTCTATTTCTTTTCCAAAATAACATTTTTTCCTTCAAACTATTTGCTTTGTCTAAATAAACATCAAATGTTTTATATACATTTTGTACAACAATTCTATCCATTTCTTTATTATCTTGCATTGTTTTTTCCTTTCCTAACTAATATGTTATATCATACACTATTATATCTTTAAAGTCAATTGAAATACATTTTCATTTCTGTCTCAAAAAAAGTTTTTTTGTTCTATATTTTCCTGGTAAAAATAGTAGTATATGCAATAATTTATTGATAAATCCATGTATTGATGTATTATCAAATTGATTGATTAAATTTTCAAACAATATATAATGTTTAATTGCATATAATCTTTTCTTAAATTTAACTTTATGCATATTTTTAGCTAAAATTTCTTGAAAATATTTATAATATCCATAAGGATATTTTTTAAACTGTTGTAGTATATTTTTTGTGTACCCTTCTTCCTGATACTCACAAATCATAACTGGCTGATTATAACATACTATTTTATATTTTTCATCCATTTTATGATACATTCTTGCTTCTGTAACAAAGTTTTCATTATGTTCTAATTCATGTTGAAATTGTTTTCTTATATTAGAATAAAAGACAATCGTTTTTTCTCCATCTTCTCCTTCTTTAAAATACAAGTCAAACATGGTTGTTTCTTTATTTTTAAAATTCTTTCCCATATTATTTCCTTTTGTATCAAATTTTAGAAAACACATACCATAAAATTTTTCATCATCATTTAGATTTTCATTATATGCTTTTTTGATAATTTCAAAAGCATTGTCTGCAAAATAGTCATCAGAATCACAATCAACAATTAAATCTCCTGTTGCATACAAAACCAGGTTATTTATTGCTATCATTTTTCCTTGATTTTCTTGCCAAAAATATTTGATTTCAATTTTTTTCTCACTGATGAATTTATTGACAGTTTCTTTTGTATTGTCTGTTGAACCGTCATCCATTATTAACCATTCAATATCTACATGATATTTTGAATTTACAATTAGACTATTATATAATTTTTCTAATAAATCTGCCCTATTATATGTTGGTGTCAATACAGATATTTTCATTTTACTCTCCTAATAATTTTTCTAATTCTTTGATGATATGTTGATTATCATATATTTGTTTTTCATCATCAAATGTTTTTATATTGTTTTCAATCATATATTTTAATTTATTATAAATTTCATGTTCATCATTTTCTACAATCACTACATTTTTATAATTCTCAACGGCTTCTCTTGCTGCTGTATTGGTAATGATAATTGGTTTATTTAAAATCTTCGCTTCTTCTAAAACCATACCATATCCTTCAAATTTAGAAAGTAAACAAAATATGTCTGCTTGTTTCATATATGGATATGGATTTTCCTTTGCACCTAACAAGAAAAATGTTTCTTGTAAATGTTCATCTTCTATTAGTTTTTCCAAATTTTCTCTTTCTGGTCCATCACCAATAATGTAAAATTTATTCATATATTGGTTAGCAATTAATTCTCTGTGAATACGAATTAATCTATCAATTCCCTTTTGTTCTACTAATCTAGCAACTGTCAAGAAATTCATTTGCTTGTTGTCAAATGAAAAATCTATTTTTTCGTCTGCTTTTTCTATGACTTTTTGTGCATCTATATAATTATAAATAACCTCTTCTGTTGGTTTCATATTTGGATATCGTATATCAAACACTTCTTTGTTATCTTTGCTAACAAATATCAACTTTTGATATTGATTATATATTTTTTTGTCTATCATTAATTTTAATTTTGCTTTTAAACTGTTGCCATACACTTTTGAAATATCATTATGAATCCAGGCAATTTTCTTTGTATTTTTGTTTTTCGTACTAAATAACCTTGTAATCGGTCCTTCCAAAAAAGCGATTTCTGTATCATAGTCACCTTGTATATATTTTTTATAATATTGCTTTTTGAAACATAAGATTTTTAAAGGTATACTTATTTTCTCAAACTTGCTAAATTCCTTGTATGGTTTGTCGAATATTCTTTTAACTTTTATTTTGTTATTTAAACTTTTTTCCAACTCACCTTTTCCATAAATCGTAAATATCGTAATATCAAATTTGTCACTTAATTGATTTACCATGTCCACTAGCACTCTTTCTGCTCCGCCGAATCGTTAAGCTGGTTATTCCAAATAGTATCTTTTTCATATTTTCATGTATTCCTTTCTTAATGCTTCAAACATGGTTAGAAAAGAATTAAATTCTAATTATTTTCTAACCTAAGCAAATTTTTCTTGTAACTTATCACGTATAAATTTCATTCTTGCTAAACTTGTATACAGTTTTAATGTAAGATTATTAACACTTCTCATATACAAATTCTTTAATCCTTTGTCTTTTAAATAGGTATTTTTCTTCCAATTAGGAAATTGTGTATTTAATGATTTCCATGCAAATTTGATAATTTCTTTTCTTTCCTTTTTATCTTCAATCATCACCATTCTAAGCATAGAACTACACAAAACATATCTTGCATACGTGTATTCTATTTCCTCTTTATATTCTTCAAACAAGTTATTTGTTTTGTAATATTTCATAACATGTCCTAAAACATCAATAATTTCCTTTGTTCTTGTATTTTGTACATTTGAAATAGAATTTTCTCTTTGTACATAATGAACAAATGGTTTTTGAACAATACCATAATGATGTATTAATGGCAATAGCTTATAGAAAAATTCTACATCTTCATATCGATATCCTTTTGGAAATTCTAAATGGTTATCTTGTACAATTTCTCTTTTGATTAATTTATTCCATGTGACAACTCTGGTATAAATAAACATTTCTTTTTTATTATTATACTGTTTTCCTTTGCTCTCTAAAGTCTTGTTTGGATATTCCCATAAAAAATCACATTCTACATAATCTAAATCTTCTTTTTTTGCTTTATTGTACATTTCTTCATACATATTGGTTTCAACATAGTCATCGGAATCTAAAAAAGCAATATATTCTCCCTTAGCATGTGGAATCGCATAATTTCTAGCATCTGATAAACCACCATTTTCTTTTTCCAAATATATGATTTTATTTGGATATTTTTCTACAAATTGTTTGGCAATCTCCTCTGTTCCATCTTGACTTCCATCATTGACAAGTATAATTTCAACATCTTCTAATGTTTGGTTTACTAAGGATTGCAAACATTTTTCTATATAATTTTCTACATTATAAAATGGAACAATGATACTAACCTTTATCATGATTTATTGTATTCCTTTCTAAGGCACAAATAATGAGATTTGACAATGCCAAAATTCTAATTATTTTTTTACCTTTTTTCTTAAACATAAATACCATTTTATGTTTAAGCCTAAAATGATTTTTCTAAATAATTGTCTTGTATCTTTCGCCTTAATATTTTTTGTCATTTTTCTTTTTCTGATTTCTTTTATATATTGCTTTTGGTCTTTTTTATCTAATGTTTCTATTTTTAATAAAATGGCATTTGTATAATAAATTTTTAATGTTTCTGCTGTTTTTTTGTTTAACTTATATTTCTCAATTTTTAATAGTGCTTCATCATATTGTTTTAACGCATCATTTGCATTTTTCTTTGTTTTTTCATAACTATCATTTCTTGTAATACTTCCTTTTACTTGCACATAATGATATCCATAAAAATTAATAGATATCATCGTTTTAGCAAGTACAATCACAAATGGCATTAATCCAAAATCCTCATGTTCTGTTCCAACTTTAAATTCTAACTTGTTCTTTGTAAATATCTCTTTTTTTATCACATATACACAAGGAGAGTCTAATAAAACATCTGTTGAATATAGTTCTTCAAATCCTTCTTCTCCTGTTTTATTTTCAAACACAGGTCCACTAACTGTTTCTATGACATTTCCTTTTTCATCTTCTCTTTGCAATTTAAACTTAATTAAATCAATATCTTTTTCCATATATTGTTTTACTAAGCCATATAAATGGATATCTAAATCATCATCTGCATCAAGAAACAAGATATATTTCCCTTTTGCTTTTTTAATTCCATAATTTCTTGTATCGGCAACCCCTGTATTTTTCTTTTTATAATACGAAATAGTTTTAGGATTTTTTTCTTTATATTCTTGTATAATCTTATCAGATGCATCTGTACTTCCATCATTAATTAATACAATTTCTAAATCTTCATCTTTTTGTTTTAAAACAGATTCCATACATTTTTTTAATGTTTTTTCCGCATTATATACGGGAATAATGACACTTAACTTTTTCAATATTCTCGCCATCTTTCTTTTTAAAATATTGTTTCTAACGTTTTTACTACGTTTTCATTATAGGTTTCATAATCAAATGGATTTTTTACTTCATATCCATTTTGTATAAATTCTTTCATTGACATATATATAGATTGTGTATCTTTTTCTACGACCATTCCTCTTCCATCTTCTACTTGTTCATAATCAGATACTTTTGTCGTTATAATTGGTTTATGTAATACAAAACTTTCTAAATATACAACCGGATATCCTTCATATTCAGAAGATAAAATGATACAATCACTTATTGAAAAATATGGGTATGGATTTTCTTTTCTTCCTAAGAAGAGGATGATATCTTGTAAATTATATTCTTTTACTTTTTCTTGATACATTTTTGTATCTTGTCCATCTCCAATAAATAAAACTTTAAATTTAAAATTTTCTTCTTTTAGTTTTTTAGAAGCTTCTATAATTCTCGTTAACTTTTTTTGTTTTTCATCATGTCTTCCTACATTTAAGAAAATAGGAATCTCTTCTTTTTTTAATTCTTGTATATTTTCCTCTATAATCGATTTTTTCGATTTTTCTATAATGTCTTCTCCATTTATTAAATTATTACAGGTAATCACTTTGTCTTTTAATTCTGGAAAAATCTCTATAAAGCTATTTGTACCTTCTTTTGACACAAACACAATATGTTTAAATTCTTCACAAGTTACATTTTTAAAAAAAGATTTTACTTCTTCTTTATTTCCTTGGTACAGAGTTAAATAATCTGCGTGACACCATAACGCTGAGTTTTGAGATGCTGTTCTTGCCATAAAACTACTTGCCAAAGAATATGTGGCAAAACTTGCTGAAAAGTCAAATTTGTTTTTATATTTTATAATAAATTTTAGCCTATTGTACAAATTACATATCTTTCTTAAAATGACATTTTTATTGTTGTTGGTGTTGTATTCTACAACTTTTATTTCTTTACTTAGTCTGCCTAAAAAAACACCTTCTTTTTTTTCTAGTGCAATCGTTATATCATAACCTTTTTCTGATAAGTAATTTACTAATGTAACAAGTGCAGTTTCTATTCCACCTAAGTCCAAGTTATGTGTTGCAAAAAAAAGTTTTTTCATTCAATTTCTCCTCTATTTAGACATTATTTTTCTTCACTATCTTACCATTATATTATTTTTTTTGCAACCTTTTTCCTGACCAATAACTAGTTTCATAAAATTTCTTTATAATAAAAATAAGACATACTGAATATTTAACTATGTTTAAAATGTCCCAAACAGAAACGTCCCCAATTGGACATTTTAATAATAATTATATCCATACCCATTATTCATAAAATTATTAAATCTTCTATTAGATATTGTAATAAATTTAATAGAATAAATATCGCAATAAGTAATTGTATCACTCTCTATGGAACGCAATAAAATATAACTTGCTCCAACATCTTCCAATATGCCAATTCTATCCACTAAATTATTCGTTCCAATTAAAAACTCCACTCTCATCAATTTACCAATTTGTTCTCGTAAAAAAGCAGGTGTATAAATTGAATTTGTTAAAATCTCTGGTGAATCTTGATTGATAGTTACATTTCTATTTTCTCTTTTGTCTTGTTTCTCCTCTCCCATAATAAACCTCCTTACGTATTTGCATATTGGCTGGTTGGACGATAAAAACAGTGTTCTCCCAGTCTTGTATGAAGTGTTCCTGAACCATTTTTTGGAAAAGTTGTATCACAACTAGGTTTAAATGGATTTAAGTACCACAAACATTCTCCGATTTCATTTAATCGATTTCCTGCCAATACCCAATCTGCTATGTAATAATGTTCTTCTGTAGGATTCATATTGTAGATATTTTGAGGATTATATCGGTTAAATAAGGTTTCTATTGCACAATCAAATTGTCCTGGTTGAAAAATAATATTTCTGACACTACCACCTTGTGATATTCTTGCATACTCACCTTCTGTACTATTTACTCTATTTAAAACCACACTTGCAACTGCTTTCATTCCATTATCCCCTTCTCCTCCGTGCTTCACATTGAACAATTCTCGCGATCAATTCTCTATCTGAATATGCCATTTTCTTCACCTCTAATAGTAAAGTATATGCACTAAAGATTTTAGAAGTTCCTATTTTTTATCAAAGCCGAAAAGGGAATTTGGGGACGGACTCATTTTTGCCTTTTTTATTTATTTAGCAAAATTGTAAAAAAAATATAGAATATAAAAGAATGAAACGATTTTGCGTATCTAAATTTGAATTTAGAAATAATTAAAGAAAACAGTGAGGGATGTTCATTTTGCTTATTATTTTAATAAGCAATAATGAAAGCGGCTCACTGTTTTCTTTTAGAATTTCTATGAAAATTTAGCTTATACAAAATTGTGTAATGACTTTATATTCTATATTTTTAAATTTCTAAAATTAAAAAAGGGAAAAATGAGTCCGTCCCCAAATTCCCTTTTCGGCTTATTTTCTTAATTCTGCACCTACTACTTTTTCCAATTCAGCAATAATATTTTCCATCGCAATATTTACTTCTTCATCACTTAATGTTTTATTCTTATCTCTGAATGTTAAAGCATATGCAACACTCTTTTTATTTTCTCCTAGTTTTTCATTTCTATAAATGTCAAATAATTTTAGTCCTTCTAATAATTTCTTAGCTTTCTTTGTAATGATTTTTTCAATTTGTCCAACCTCCACACTCTCATCCACGATAATGGCAATATCTCTTTCTACTGCTGGGAATTTTGGAACTTCTACATATTTTTTATTATTTCTTGAATATTTTTCTAGTTTACTGATATTAATTTCTGCTAAATATACTCTTTTTTCAATATCATAATTATTTAAAACAACTGGATGTACTTCACCTAAAGTCGCAATTACATCTCTTCCTACTGTGATATTGGCACATCTTCCTGGATGATATGATTTATTATTTGTTTCTCTTTCTACTTCATAACGGTTAATATATGTTGCTTCTAATACATTTTCAACAATTCCTTTTAAGATATAGAAATCAACATCATCTCCATACATACCAATTGTTAAAATATTTTCTTGTAAAGGTACTTCTCCTTTTTCTACTTTACCATTCATGTTTTTATAATTTCTTGAAATATCAAATAATTTTACATTTTGATTTTTCTTGTTGGCATTATTGGCTAATATTTGTAACATACTTGGTATGGTTGATGGTCTCATCAATTTATATTCATCACTTAATGGATTTTGAATAGTAATTGCTGTTTTCTTTAATGTATCACTAATATTTGATTTTTCTAAATCTTTTTCACTTAAAAATCCATACGTATATATTTCTGATAAACCACTATTGACAAGAACTTCTTGTATCTTCTTCTCTATTTTTTGTTCTTTATTTCTCATACCTAATGTTGTATCAGAATTAATTAATGTCGTTTCTAATTTGTCATATCCATAAAATCTTAATACTTCTTCTGCTAGATCTGCTAATTGTTCTACATCCATTCTAAAATATGGTGCAGTCGCAATATCGTTTTCCACTTTTATGTCTAATGTATTTAGTATATCAATCATTTCTTTTTTAGAAATATGTGTTCCTAATAATTGATTAATTCTATCACTATCTAATTTGATTTGATGCACTTTCTGTTTTGTTGGATATACATCTACTTTTCCATCAACTACTTCTCCTGCATGTAAAATTTCTACCAATTCTACTGCACGATTTACTGCTCTTAATGCATTTTCTGGTGATAATCCTTTTTCAAAACGAGAAGATGCTTCTGTTCTTAATCCCACTTTTTTAGCTGTTTTTCTAACAGCTCCTCCATAGAATACAGCTGATTCAAATACCACTGTTTCTGTATCACTTTCGATTTCTGAATTTAGTCCTCCCATAACACCTGCAATGGCTACTGCTTTTTTATCATCTGCGATGACTAAATCATTTTCATCTAATATTCTTTCTTGTTCATCCAGAGTGATGATTTTTTCATTGTTTTTTGCTCTTCTTACTGTAATATGTTTTCCTTCAATTGAATTAATATCAAATGCATGCATTGGTTGCCCCATTTCTAGCATGACATAGTTGGTAATATCCACAATATTATTGATACTTCTGACACCACAAGCATTTAATCTTCTAACCATCCATTTAGGTGATGGACCAATCTTTACATTTTTTACGACTCTTGCAATATATCTGTAACATAAGTCAGGTGCTGTAATATCGACTTTTAATCCTTCGATTTCTTTTTTATCTTCTACTTTTAATTCATCAATATTTTTTCTAGGATTTTTAAATGGTTTTCCTAAAGATACAGCAGTTTCTCTTCCTAACCCTTCAATTGACAAACAATCTGGTCTGTTTGGCGTGATTTCAAAATCAATGATATCTTCTTTTAATTCTAATACATCTACTAAATCTTTTCCTAAATCTTTTTCATATTTGTCATCTAAAATAAAGATACCATCTACCACTTTATCTGGATAACTTGCTGGATCAATTTCTAATTCTTCCATTCCACACATCATACCTTGTGATTCTACACCACGTAATTTTCCTGTATGGATAGTTACACCTTTTGGTAGCTCTGCTCCGTCTTTTGCAACTGGTACAATTTGTCCAGTTTCTCCTACTTTGATGTTAGGTGCTGCTGTTACAATTTGAAGAATTTCTCCATTTCCCACATCTATTTTGGTTACTACTAATTTATCAGCATCTGGATGTTTCGTAACTTCTAAAATTTTTCCAACAACTACATTTTTTATGTTGTTTCCTTTTTGTTCTATGGTTTCAACCTTAGAACCTGTCATTGTTAAGATATCTCCTAATTTTACTGTGTCAACATCTATATCACTATATTCTTCTAACCATTCTCTGCTTGCTTTCATATTTTTATTCTTCCTTTCCTGTATAAATCTGTTTGTTTATTTCACTATCTAGATTGACCATATTTCTTTTGGTACTTTCTAGCTGATTGATAATCATTATATCTTACTACTCTTCCTGGTTTTGTACTATGACTTCTACCAATATCATATGGTATATTTCTATATTCCCCATTACCATTCACTTCACTCATAAAATTATCTCTTCTTTGTTCAAAAGCAGATGATGATTTTTGTTTTGTTTCTAAAATTGAACTTGTTACTCCTACTTGTTTTCTAGCCTTTTCATCTCTATCTTCTTCTCTTAGCCAATATGTTGTACTTAAACTTCCTGGTCTAGTTGGTACTGGTATATAATCATGATATTTTCCTTCTGTATCTTGTTGCATTAAGTTCAAAATTTGGCGTAATGTATATTCTTTCTCTTTTCTTCTAAATAACCCCATTTTTCATTTCTCCTTAATCAATTAAATTTTTAATTAATTTTTGTTATTTATTAATTTATATATTATACAATTAACAATTTATTTTCATTTTTTATTTATAGGTCTGTCCCTTTTGTTCAATTTTTGAACGATTTGGCACGTCCCTATCGTTCAACTTAAAATTGTTTTAAAAATCTGATATCATTTTCAAATAATAATCTCATGTCTTCTATTCCATATTTTGCCATAGCAATTCTTTCTACACCAAATCCAAATGCAAATCCTGAATAGATATCTGGATCGATTCCACAATTTCTTAAAACATTTGGATGAACTTCTCCACATCCTAATAGTTCTATCCAACCTTCTCCTTTACATACTCTACAGCCTTTACCTCCACATACAAAGCATGATACATCTGCTTCTGCTGATGGTTCTGTAAATGGGAAGTGATGTGGTCTAAATCTTATTTTCGTATTTTCTCCCAAACATTTTTTAGCAAACATCTCTAATGTTCCTTTTAAATCTGCCATAGAAATATTTTTGTCAACCACTAACCCCTCTACTTGATGGAACACTGGTGAATGTGTTGCATCTACACTATCTGATCTATATACAGCTCCTGGGCATATGATTTTGATTGGTGGTTTTTGATTTTCCATAACCCTTGCTTGAACAGGTGATGTTTGACTTCTTAATACGATATCATCTGTAATATAGAATGTGTCTTGCACATCTCTTGCTGGGTGGTCTGGTGGTGTATTTAATTTGTCAAAATTATATATTGCCTTTTCTACTTCTGGACCATCAGCAATTTCATATCCCATTCCTAAGAATATTTCTTCTACTTCTTCTATAATTTTGGTAATTGGATGTAAAGATCCTAAAACAACTTTTTTGCTTGGTTCTGTAACATCAATTGTTTCATTCTCTAATTTTTTTAAAAGTTCTTGATTTTTAAATTCTTTTTCTTTACTTTGAATTAAATTTTCAATTTCTTCTCTTACTTTATTTACTAAACTTCCAATAACTGGTCTTTCTTCTGGAGATAAACCTCCCATTCCTCTTAAGATAAGTGTTAGTTCTCCCTTTTTTCCTAAGTATTTTACTCTTAATTCATTTAATTCTTTTAAATCTTTAGAATCTGAAATCTCCTTAATAGATTTTTCTTTGATATTTGCTATTTGTTCTTTCATTTTGTCCATTCCTTATACTTAAATTTAGGTTTTTAAAAGGTTACCCATAAACCTTATAGTGGACGATATTCTCTTGTTGGTTTATATTGCCCATATTTTCTGTTTAAAAATGACGTCCTTTTTTCGCTAATTTTTCTATTTCTTTCTGTAAGAAGTAATACCTTTTTATTTTTTCTTTTTTCTTTAAAATTGCTAACATATTCTATTTTATCTGTAAAATGAATTTTTAGAATATATACACCCCATTCATTTAAAAATAAATTTGGTTCTACTTTCTTATTTGGAAATTCTTGTTTTGCTTCTTCAATATTTTTAATTAACTGCTCTTTCGTAAAAGTTTTTGAATCGAAATAATATTCAACACATTTTCCTTCATTATTCATATTTATCAACATCCTTTATTAAATTTTATTTAAAATTTAAATCATTCTTTGTGTTCTGTAAAAAGCATTTTTTTGCAGAATACAAAAAACCATCTCTTCCTAGTTTCTTTCTATTAGGACGAAATGGTTATTTTCCGTGGTACCACCTAAATTTATTAGTATATCTTATACTAACCTCGTTATAGTTTTAACGGTCCAACCGCCTTTTCCTACTATCACTTCAAAAAAGGACCTAAAAAGTGAATTTTCTATATACGATATTTAATGGTTTCCAGCCAATGACCATTTTCTCTTGTAAATATTTGAAATATATATACTTTGCTTTTTAATTGGTTTTGCTTTATTTTTTCTTACAGATAATATTTTATCATAAAAAGGCTTGAAAAACAAGCCTTTTTTAGAAAATATTATATTTTTTGATATCTTTTATATAATACATAAGATCCTATAATAATAACTACTAATACAACTCCTGCTATTATAATTCCTGTTCCCATTCCTGCAGATGGTAATCTTGTTTGTGTTGTAACATTACTTGTAGAATTTCCTCTAATACTATTTGTATTAGTATTTCCACCGCCTATTATATTATTTCCTCCTGTTGTATTATCATCACCAGCTGTATTATCATCTCCTACTGTATTATCATCTCCAGTTGTGTTATCATCTCCAATTGTATTATCATCACCAGTTGTGTTGTCATCTCCAGTTGTATTATCATCTCCTCCTGGTTCCTCTGGATCTGCTACTGTAAATGTTAATGTGATATCTGGACTAGATGGTTCTGCTGTACCATCTGATGTTTGTATTTGTGTAAATGTTACTGATGAAGATCCTGTTGCATTTTCACTTATTGTAAATTGTAATACAGCAAATTGTCCATCCTCTGTTAATATATTTCCACTTAAAAGAAACATTCCATTTTCTGGATTCATCATCCATGTTCCTTGTGTTGATGAGATATTCTCAATAAAATTTGTATCATATTCTACAGTTCCTCCCATCTCACTTGCACCAGTTCCTGCATCTACCACATTTACTAGATCAACAACAACTGTTACTGTATCACCTGGATTTACTTCTGTTTTATCAGGTGTCATTGTTACCTCAGCAGAATATTCTGCCCTTACTGAAGTTGTAAAAGCTGTTATTAGCATTACTATTATTAATAAAATCAATACAATCCTTAGTTTTGTTTTCATTTTAATCCTCCTTAAATTAATATATATTTTTCAAAATAATGGCAAAAAACTTAATCTTTTATTCCTAAGATGAATTTCCTCATATTAGAAATATCTATTAATGTGACATTTCCATTCCCATCAAAATCAGCAGCTTCCTTGTATATATCTTGTAAAGTTTCTACTTGCAAATAATGTTTTCTAGCCAAAGATAAATCAGCTAATTTAACTTGTCCGTCACTATCTAAATCGCCTGTTACTACTAGTGTATATTCCTTTCCTGTATCTGTTATCAATGTATAGCCTGTTCCTATCACATCTGTGCTTCTAATTTCTTCTCCTGCAAGATTTTCTATCTTATATCCCACTTCTGTCGTAATATTGTTTTTAAAATTCGTTAATTGCGTCTTTGGTGATATTCTAGATATTTTTAAATTTTCTATACTCACTTCATATTCAGAAGAAGTAATCGTATCATCAATTTCTTCTTTTTCTATTGTAAACTCTACGGTTGTCTCATTTCCTGCTTTGTCTGTAGCTGTTAATGTATATTTTCCATTTGCTGTAATTTCCTTTCCATTTGTATAATTACTTACTGGATTACCATCCTTTGTTAATGTAATTGTTTCTAAATTTTCATCTGTTACATTTGGTGTCACATTTTCTTCATATGTTCTACCATTTTCCACACCTGAAATTTGAGGTTGGGTTTTATCAATATTTTTTATTACTATTTTAACTTCTGAGTTGTTTCCTACCTCATCTTCAATATTTACAGTCTCTTCTGTATTTTGTGAATAGGTCTTCTTCATTTCTGTATTTGTATCATTTGTAAATTCCCATCCATCAATTTGATTTCCGATTGCTTCATCTGTGGTTATTGTAACTTCTACATCTTGATTTGTTATTTCTTCTATACTATAACCTATAGTTGCTTTTGGTCCTTCATTATCTATCCAATTTACTATAGCTTTTGTTTCTCCACCAAATCCGTATTCATCCTGATATATAAATGTAAACTCATCATTTTGTGTGAATGTGTATGTATTTTTTCCGCCATTGTTTAATATAGTTGCTCCTCTATTAAATGAAATTGTTGCCACAACATTTCCTTTTGTTTTTTCTTGAGGATCGTATGTTATAGTACCTTTTAATGCATCTGCTACTGAAAATGTTGTTCTATCTGCTTGTCCTCCTACAATGGTTACTCTTGCTATCTCATTGTCCTCTAACTCGTCTGTGTTGATTTGTATTGAATTGCCATCACTTGATAATTGACAATTTTCTAAACTAAATTCATTTGTAGTATATACTTTACTACTAGAATCTTTAGCAGATTTAAAGATTGCTGGTAATTCTACAGTTATTGTGCCTATTGCATTTTCATCTAATACTTGTGTCAATTTTTGTTGTTTTGCTTCAAATGTTCCTTTTAATAGTAATGGTTCAACAGTAGAAACATCTGCAATGTAATTATTATTGATATATAAATCTGTTAATCCTCTTTGATATCTTAAAGGTGTTATATCTATAATTCTGTTTCCTGATATATCTAATGTAGTTAATGATAAGTTTGTGATTGATTGAATATTCTCGATTAAGTTGTTAGACATATATAATGTTTTCATACCTGTGAAGTCTGATAATACTGTAACATCTTCTATATTATTTCCTGATATATTTAATGTATTCAATGCTTTATTTGGACTAATATAACTGATATCTGTTATATTATTATTAGATATATTTAATTTTTCTAATGTTGATAAATTATTTAAAACTTCTATATCGTCTAAGTCATTATTTGCTAATGTCAACTCTGTAAGTTGTGAATCTTCTCTTTCCGCCTCCAAATTTACTAAATAATTATTCAAGCTATTTAAATCTTTTATATGATTTCCAGATAAGTCTAGATTTATTAATTGATATAATTTTTCTATTGATGTATATTGATTGTTTAGCTTGTTATTGGCAAAATTTAATACCCTTAAATCACCTAAATATTTTATTTCTGAATCATCTGAAACTTCATTGTTAGATAAATTTAATACCTCTAAATTACTAAAATTACTAAGCCCTTTTAAATTTTGAATTTTTGCATTTGATATGTCTAATTCTGTTGTGTTGGCAATTTCTTTTTGTGTAATATTGATAATTTTAGGTGCTCTTGCTATATAGGAATCTTCATCCATATGTGTTAATAAATACTTATAAATTGCTGCATCCAGATTTGGATCTTCAAATTGTAATGTTTCTATTGCTCTTGAAGAAGTACTTATTTGGAATGTAATCTTTGTTCCATCAGCTATACCTCCGTGAAGTGTTACTGTTAAAAGATCATCATCTGTCTTGTCTGGTGTAATGATAACATTATAATATGGTGAAACTGTATATGTTGGATCTGTATTTAAAGTAACACCTTCTGTTGTAAAGTTTGCATTTTCAGCATATGCTATACTATCTGGATTTTTTGCACTTTGCATAATATTGTATAATATAACATAATGGTTTTCATTGTTTTTCTTTTGATATATAGGCATTGTGATTGTTTGATTTCTTAAATCTACACCTTTTGGAAACTCAAATCCTTCTATTGATGTAATCACTGGTATATGATTTCCTGCTAAATTTAAATATTCTATTTCATCTAAATAACTTAAAACAGAAATATCTTCTATCTCATTATTTGCAAGTGAAATTTGTGTTGCTGTAATTAAATCTTTTGTTACTTCTACTCCATTTTGTGTAGTAGTTGTTCTAAAATAATCAATGTCTTCAATATCATTGTCATCTAAATTAACATATTCTAGATTTCCCATTTCTGCAATACCACTAACACTTGTTAGTGCATTTCCTTGTGCATAAAGCTCTTTTAGTGCTGTTATTTTCTTTAAATTTGAAAAAGTCAAGCCTGACTTTGTTGTGTATCCAACATCCAATTTTTGTAGATTTCTCATGATAGCTACCGTCTGATTATCAATTTTTTCTGTTTCAAATAAAGGACTTAAACTAGATATGTTATTATTTGATAGATTTAATTCTACTAAATTTCTACAAGTTGTTATATTCTCTACGTTTGTAATCGCTGTACTAGATATATTTAACACCGTTAGTTGTGACATCAATACATCACTTATATTTCCTAAACTAGAATTTTGTGAAACATTTAAAGATGTTAAATTTGGTAAACTCTTAACCGCTATTGCCGTACTAATGGCATTATTAGAAACATCCAATGTTTGTAAATTCACTAAACTTGATACTGCTGAAATGTCACTTATCTTATTTGAATTAAGATTTAAGCTTGTCAATGCTATTAATGAGCGAATATTATTTATATTATTAATCGTATTATTGCTTAAATTTAATGTTTCTAAATTCGTTAAACTTGACAAATCTGAAATGTCTGTAATTATATTTTTTGATAGATTTAACTTTATTAAGCTCGTAAAGTTTTCCATTCCTGATAAATCGGAAATTTGACAATTACTTAAGTCTAATTCTGTAATTTGTGGCATAGCATCTGTTCTGATTTCTAATGTTTTTGTTGAATCTTCCCTATCAATTATATAACTTGATAGTCTTGTTCTTAAGCTTTGATATAAATTATTATCAGAAAATGTGATTGGTGTTGTCTCTACTGTTGCTGCCCATATCTTCAACCCTCCATAATATATAATACATATTGCTAATATAAAGCAAAATATTTTCTTTATTGATATTGTCAAAGTTTTTCTTTTCATAATATCCCCCTTTTAACAATTTCGTATTCTTTTAAATTATAACATATCTACTTTTTTTGTAAATCTACCTATTTTTTTTGTTTTTATTCTCGCCTTTAAAAATGTGTTGAAATTCTGAGCTTCTAATCGTTTTTTTATTTCTTTTGTTCTTTTTTGACATTTTTTTTACATTTTTATTACAAGTATATTACATAAAGAAACTCCCATATTTTAAAATATAGGAGTTTCTTTTTAATTACAACCACAATTGTTATTATGATTCATATAATATTTCTTTTCTGCTAATTTATCTTGAACACCTCTTAATGCTTCTCCAAATCTCTGGAAGTGTACGATTTCTCTTTCTCTTAAGTATCTTAATGGATCTAAGACATCTGGATTATCTCTGCATAAGTCAATTAATTTTTCATAAGTTGCTCTTGCTTTTTGCTCTGCTGCTAAATCTTCTTGCAAGTTTGCGATTGGGTCTCCTTTACAAGCGATTGCCACTGCATTAAATGGAAATCCTGCTGCTGCTTGTGGATATACATCCACACCATGGTCTGTGTAATATGCACTTAATCCTGCTTTTTCGATTTCTTCAATACTTGCTCCTTTTGTTAATTGGTGTACAATGGTTCCTACCATTTCTAAGTGAGCTAATTCTTCAGTACCAATATCATTTAAAATAGCTTTCGCATTTTGGTCTGGCATTCCAAATCTTTGAGACAAATATCTAAGTGATGCTGCCAATTCTCCATCTGGTCCACCATATTGTGATATGATTACTTTTGCAAGTCTTGGGTCTGTACATTTGATATTAATTGGGTATTGTAACATTTTATTATATGTCCACATTTAAAAATTCCCCCTTTCCCATGGCCATGGTTCTTCAAGCCATCTCCATTTATTACAAGGAAAATGAATCGTTAATGGTCCAAATACCTTTTGATATTTATCCTTTAATTCTTTAACTTCCTTACAATATTTTCTATGCAAACAAAGTGCTTTTTGATCATTTGGATGTGTATCTAAGTATAAAGCTAATTCTGTTATTGCAAATTCAAGGCATCTAATTTGCTCAGCCATTTCCATTCTTTCATCACAATCTACTGTTCTTTCAGTATCTTGCATTTGATTATAATACATTGTTTCATTTTCTTCACAACCACAATTTCTATTTTGATTTATTGACATTTGTTGCACCCCTTTCCTATTTCATTGGTCATTGCAATATAATTAATTTCTTCCATTGATTGACCTGGTGAATATGGACTTACCAATTCAGGAAAAATCGTTCCCATCTTTAATCCTACACATGGTTTAAATGTTCTATCCATATATTGGATTGGAACATAACTTTGTGCTAGCATTGGATTTTCTGGGAATACACTTTGTTCTTCATCGAATCCACAATCACAACTATTTGAATTGTCTTCATAAGATGCAACATGATTACATTTTGTTTCCATGATGTCATTTTGCATTTCACATGAATGATTTGAATAATTGTTGTTCATACAATAGCATTTTCTTCTACTAAACATATTAAAATTCCTCCTTTTGTTACATTATATGTACAGTAACAAAAAAGGTTGACATTTTTTATTTTTCTTTATTTGTTTTTATGTTATCATTTAGTCTCAATTTAGCTTTCAATTCACTTACAATTCTTGTATATTGTTACTTTATATTGTTTGACTTAACATAACTTTTTTGATATACTAATTAAAATTTTGTTAGTTTCATTTTTATGAACTCCAAACAAAATAAATATTTTAAAGGAGGTTATTTATATGTTACCGGAGGTACGGAAACTAATCAAAGAAAACCAAAAACTACTTTATACTTTTAGAAAAGGAGGAGGAAATTTACAAAAAAAACACAAGGTTGAATTATGTAATTATCTAAGCGAATCTTTTCCAACCGTATCGAAAAAAATGCAACTATTAAAAAAACACGAAATTATATTGGATGACAATTTTGTAATCAATCCTGATTTTGCCTATTTTGCAGGTTTTTATATAACTGAAAATGAAATAGAGATTGAACTCATAGATTTTCAGTTTGAACTTGCATTAGAGAAAATAGCACCAAACTTTCCACGCAAAGTCACTTTTGAAGACAATGATTGCTTACGTGTTTTACAAGACCTAGTACAGAAGTTATGGGATATTGTGCCATTTGTGGCAGGTTCTATTGTTTTCAACAAATGTATGTGCTGTGGTGAAAATCAAAATATTGCCTATTCCATAACAGAAAACACTTTCAAAATTAACGAATTATCATGGAAACTTCATAATATGTTATCCTTTTTTCCAGAGGTGTTTGAGAATATCGTACAAGTGGATGCTATATTCGCTTATACCTTATATTTGCGGGAAAAAGTTTTCGAGTCTGACTCAATCGTATATTATGATTTAGATGATGGTCGAATCGGATATGTAAAACACAATATACTGTCTAGAGAATCCAATCAGGCATCTGGGCTTATATTTCCAAGATATACAGACAAACAAAAGGAAACATTAAACGCCTTAGAATCTTTGTCTGATGAGCAGTATGTAATTCAATTAGATACTCTCATATCATCAGAAATTCTAGCTATCTTTGAGCAGGCAAATCTTCAGATACGCTCTATATTAAATCCTGAACATTTCATTATAGATGGAAAATGGATAAAAGAACCATATTTTTATGAATTCTATCAAACCCATACAACGATTTTTACTGTTTATAATGAAATTGCTGATTTTTTATGTATGAAAGGCCTTTGTCCTACTATAAGAAAAAAAGAAGAACAGCCTCAAAAAGGTGCCGCTATATATGCTGCATATTCCTTTTTCGGTTGGGAGTTAAAGTGGTAAAACGCAAAAAGGGAAATTGGGAACGGAACCCAATTTCCCTTTTTGCGTTTGTCACATATAAATATATACCTACTGTGCTTCATTTCACATATATTTTCATGTCATCAATTATGAGATAAAACATCAAGAGCATATATTTTATGTTTTTATAGTAAATTCTTTAATTTTATGATATATTACTTTCAAAAGGAGGAATCAAATGATGGATATAAATTTATTAATCGAAACAGCTAAAAAAGCAAGAGAAAATTCTTATTCTCCCTATTCCAATTACAAAGTAGGTTGTGCTTTACTTACCAAAAGTGGAAAGATTTTTTCTGGATGTAATATAGAAAATGATGGACTTATGTCTATTTGTGCCGAAAGAGTAGCTTTTACAAAAGCTATTTCTGAAGGTGAAAAAAAATTTGAATGTATTTTAGTATTAGGTGGAAAAGAAGAATTACAATATACCTCTCCTTGTGGATATTGTCGACAATTTATGTCTGAATTTTGTGATAAAAATTTTGAAATTTATATGTATTATGATAATGGTGAAATGGTTAAAAAAACATTAGCAGAATTACTACCTGATAGTTTTAGTTTGTAGAAAAAGGGAATTTGGGGACGGACTCATTTTTCCCTTTTCTATTTATTTAGCAAAATTGTAAAAAATATAGAATATAAAAGTCATTGCACGATTTTGCGTATCTAAATTTGAAATTAGAAATTATTAAAGAAAAAAGTGAGGAATGTTCATTTGGCTTAGGCTTTATAGCCACAATGAAAGCGGCTCACTTTTTTTCTTTTAGAATTTCTATGAAAATTTAGCTTATACAAAATCGTGCAATGACTTTTATATTCTATATTTTTGGGATTTATACTAAAAAAGGGAAAAATGAGTCCGTCCCCAATTTCCCTTTTCATCTTATACTCTTGCAACTCCACCGATTACTTTGTTTTCTGTTGCATCTGGTAATATTTTTGGTCCTCCTGCAAGAACAACTTTATCACCTTTTTCTAAGATTCCTTCTTTTTCTAATTCAGCAATTCCTTTTTGAATTGTGTCTTCAATTGTTTTTCCATCTTTAACTAAGATTGGTGTTACATTCCATGTAACTGCTAATTGATAATATGTTTGCTCATTATCTGTTACAGCAAATATAGGGCAACCAGGTCCCATACCAGCAATCATTCTTACTGAATCACCTTTATGTGTATAAGCAACAATTGCATCAGCTTCTACTTGGTAAGCTGTTACACATGTTGTATATGCAATATTTTTCTCTAAATCTTCTGAATCTATTTTTTTGAAGTTCTTTCTATTAAATCTCTTCCAGTAATTAACTGTTCCTTCGATTGCTTTTGATATTTTAACCATTGTATTAACACATTCTACTGGATATTTACCCATAGCACATTCTCCAGAAAGCATGATACAACTTGTCATATCATATACAGCATTTGCAACGTCACTAACTTCTGCTCTTGTTGGTCTTGGATT
>CASEIZ010000070.1 GCA_949288185.1 uncultured Eubacteriales bacterium
AATGTTAAATAGTTGTTTTCTAAATAATTTGTATCCAATTTATTTTCCTCCTTAAAATTTATTTTATCAATTGTATTTTTTTACCTCTTTTAGTCTACATTACCTATTATACAACATTTTCCCGGTTTTGTCTACATAAAAAGTTAAATTTGTAATTTTTTTGTAAAAAATCTTTATTTTTCAATTATTTTGCTTACTATATATCAAATAAGTTGTAAAAATCGCCAATATATTTTCTATCTGATTTGGTTTATATTGCTTTACATCTATTTCCATTTCTCCCATTTCAATTGTCTTTTGCTCTAAATTATTGATATTTCTTTGTATAGATAAAATTGCTTTCTCTTCTTGAATACTAGATATTGTTATCGTCGATTTTTGATTTAATCCATAACTAATACAATTTGTTTTTTTATTACATATCATCTTAATTTTGCAAAATGCATCTGCATTTACAACAATAAACATACAATTGCTACAAAGCTTATTTAGTATACTTTTTTGTTCGTCATTCATATTTTCTTGATGACACAATACAATTGTTTCAAATACGATGTTTTTCATATTTTCTATATTTTTAGAACTTATATGGATGAATTCTAAATCTTTTCTATTTACTATTTTTATTATATTTTGCTTTATCATTTCATATTCTGAATGATTTGAAAAAATACCGATAAAATGCATTTTCTTTATCTCCTAAAAAACTATATTTATTTTTCCCTTTATTTCCAAATTTATACATAGTTTAATTTCTTTTTTGTGTTCCATTAACATCAATTGTATAATTTTCTTTATATATTAGGTCTGAAATTTTGACAACTTCTAAATTTTTTTCTTTTATATTTTTTATGATTTTATCTAAACTATCTGCTGTATGTTCTGTTCCATTATGCATTAATATGATATCTCCTGAGCCAATTTTATCTTTGATTCGATTCCACATTTCCTCTCCTGTTAATCCTGTATAATCTAATGTATCTAAGTTCCATTGGATTGTATAATACCCTTTATCTTGCGCTGCTTTTATCACTGTTTGGTTGTATTCTCCATATGGTGTTCTATATAAATTTGTTCTAGTTCCTGTAATCTTCTCAATTTTGTCATTACTATTTTCTAATTGCTTTACATTTTCTTCATAACTTAGATTGTTAACATGTGGGTGTGTATCACTATGTGTTCCAATTTCATGACCAGCTTCATATACTTTTTTAACTGCCTCTGGATATTTTTCTATCCAATCTCCGACCATAAAGAAAGTGATTTTTACATTGTTTTCTTCTAATATTTCTAATATTTTATCAATATCTTCTGCATTCCATGCACAGTTCATCGTTAATGCTACTTTATTTTCTTCTGTTTGTACATCATAGATAGGTAAATATTTTTCGTTTGTGGAGGCGGTTGCGATGGTCTCTTCTTTATTCACTAGTGTTCCAGATATACAAAATAATAGCACAACCATGATAATGGATATAAAATATGTATATATTTTTTGCTTGCTTAATATAAAAAACATTTTTTGTTCTCCTCATTTTCTTTGATATTTTATATATATGTCAAAATATTAAATTTATTACTCAGACCAGTATCGAAAAAATAAAATGTCGCATAAGGATCTGATCCCTATGCGACATTTTTGATTAACTCTTTACGACAAGATTATATATTCTTCCTGGCACATATATTTCTTTTTTTACATCATATTTGTTAAATAATTCTTTTACTTTTGAATCTGATTTTATTACAGTTAGAATTTCTTCTGGCGTTGCATCTGCATCCACTGAAACACACATCTTTAATTTTCCATTAACTTGTACTGGAATTTCTTTGATTCCACCAGTTAGTTGTGCTTCATTTACTTTTGGCCATTCTTCTTTATAAACAGATTGTGTTTTTCCTAATTCTTCCCATAATTCTTCTGCAAAATGAGGAGCTAAAGGAGATAAAAGTCTAACAAAGTCTTCTATAACTTCTATTAATAGTTTTTTGTTAATCTTATCATTATCTCTTATATATGAATTGATACTATTTAATAACTCCATATTTCTTGCAATGGCTGTATTAAATCGGAAATCTTCTATATCTTCTGTCATAGATTTTATGGTTTGATTTTTTATTCTTAATAATTCTTTTTCTTTCAAACCAATCGTATCAGTTGATTCCATATCTTTCAATTCATTTGTTATACTTTCTACTAATCTTTCGATTCTAGAAAAATATTTTGACATGGCATCTATTCCCTTATCATCCCATGGTCCACCTTTTCTGTAATCAAATCCAAACATAAGATACATTCTAAAAACATCTGCTCCATATTTGTCAATATATTCATCAGGAGATACGGTATTTCCTTTACTTTTACTCATTTTGTTTCCATCTGGACCTAAAATCATTCCTTGATGAATTAATTTCTTAAATGGTTCATCAAAATCTAAATATCCTAAATCACGTAATGCTTTTGTCATAAATCTTACATATATCAAATGCATTGCAGCATGTTCTTTTCCTCCAACATATACATCAACTGGAGCCATTTTATCAATGGTTTGCTTATCAAATGCTTTTTCTGAATTTTTAGCATCAGGATATCTTAGTTCATACCATGATGAACAAACAAAAGTATCTAATGTATCTGCTTCTCTTGTTGCTTTTCCTCCACAATGAGGACAAGTACATTCCATGAATTCTTTTGATTTTTTCAATGGAGATTCTCCATCTGGAGTAAATTCAACATCATATGGCAATAATACTGGCAAATCTTTTTCTGGTACAGGAACTGCACCACATTTTTCACAGTTAATGATTGGAATTGGAGCTCCCCAATATCTTTGTCTAGAAACTAACCAATCTTTTAATCTATAATTGATGGTTCCTTGTCCTTCATTTTTTTCGCTTAAATCTTTTGTAATCATCTGTTTCGCTTCTTCAGAAGCTAGTCCGGTATATTTGCCACTATTTTTCAATATTCCATAATTCGTATATGGTAATTCATAAGCCTCGTCATCTTTTGGTACAACAACTTCTTTAATAGGTAAATGATATTTTTTAGCAAACGCATAATCTCTTGTATCATGTGCTGGAACAGCCATAACAGCACCTGTTCCATATTCCTCTAAAACATAATCTGCAATCCAAACAGGAACTTTTTCTCCATTTACTGGGTTGATTACGTAAGAACCTGTAAAAACACCTGTCTTTTCTCTTTCTGTTGACAATCTGTCTATCTCATTTAATTTTAATGTATTTTCTATATATTTTTCAACTACCTCTTTTTGATCTTCTGTAGTTATTTTTTGAACAATTGCACTTTCAGGTGCAAGAACAACATATGTTACACCAAATACAGTATCTGGTCTAGTTGTGAATACCTTGAACTGATATTCATTATTTTCACCTTTAAATATAATTTCTGTTCCTTCAGATTTTCCAATCCAATTGACTTGTACCTTTTTTGTTGATTCTGGCCAATCTAAATCTTTTAATCCTTCTAGCAATTCTTCAGCATAATCTGTGATTTTGAAAAACCATTGGTCAAGTTTTTTTCTTTTTACAACTGTACCACATCTTTCACATTTACAATCAATAACTTGTTCATTTGCTAATACTGTTTTACAACTATCACACCAGTTAACAGGTGCTTTTTTCTTATATGCTAGTCCTGCTTTGTATAATTGTATAAATATCCATTGTGTCCATTTATAATATTCTGGCATACAGGTTTCAACTGAATAATCCCAATCATATGATCCACCCATTTCTTCTAGTTGTCTTTTCATTGTCTCAATATTTTTTCTTGTTGAATCTTCTGGATGAATTCCTGTTTTGATAGCATAATTTTCTGCTGGAAGTCCAAATGCATCAAATCCCATTGGATGAAATACATTGTAACCTTGCATTTTTTTGAATCTAGCAAAAGAATCAGCCGGTCCAAAATTAAACCAATGGCCTAAATGTAATTTTGCTCCTGAAGGATATGAAAACATTTCCATTGTATAAAATTTTTCTTTTTTACTGTCTGGATTATATTTATACACGTCTTCTTTTTTCCACTTTTCTTGCCACTTTTTATCAATTTCCTTAGAATAATTCATTTTGTTTTTTTACCTCCTCAAAATCCATATACATCATCATAATTCGCTATATGATACCGTATTTTCTATATAAATATTGTTCCTACTATATCACATTTGACAGAAAAAGTAAATACCTTCTTTCCTTCCATTTAGCTATTTTTAAACATTTAGCTACACTCTTAAGGTTGATTTAAAAAATAACTGATAATTCCATTGTAAATTCCCCAAGCCAATCGATTTTGATATTCATCTTCTTGTAGTTGTTTTTCTTCTTGAGGATTAGAAAGAAATCCACATTCTACAATAGATATAGGAATTTCTACATGTTTCATGATATACACCGTATTTAATTTCATGGCAATTCTATGATTTTCTTTTTGTATGCTTTCATTTAAATTACTTTGTATTTCTTCTGCTAAAACTTTACTCTGTTCATTATTCGTATTAAAAAACGTTTGCCAACCATAATATTGTTGCTCATTTATTTTGTTTAAATGAATGGATACAAATATATCTGCTGATGATTCATTTCCAATTTTTACACGATTATGTATGTCTGAAATCTTTTTTTGTTTTAATGTTTTGGCATTTAAATCATAAATTGCATTTTCATCTGACCTTGTAAGAATTACCGTACATCCTGACTGTTCTAAAAGTTGTTGTATTTTTAGTACAATCTCTAAATTGATTTGCGCTTCTGTTGTCCCATTTTGGCTTTCTGCACCGTTCATCTGGTGTACCATGTCCGGCATCTAATATCACAACTTTTCCTGAAACCGGCAGTGTTGTTACTTGAACTGCATCTCCAATATTTCTATCTGTTCTTTTAACACTTGCATACACTATACTAACAATCATCATTATGGATATGATTACCATTCTTTTTAAATTATTTTTATTCATATAAATAAACTCCTAAAATATTGATAATTTCTATTTTAGTTTATTTATTATTTTTGTTTTTAGAACATAAAAAAACTTGAGTATAATACTCAAGTTCTCCTTAATTTCATTTTTTATTTTCTTCTATCCACAGCATAACTACTTCCCATAACAGACTTAGCGGCATGTTTTACTTGTGCACCCACTTCTCCTATTTCCAATATATTTTGGAATCTTCCAGGATCTGCAACTACGACACCTATTGAAAGAGATGTTAATGGAAACTGTTCAATAATTCCTCTTCTATTTTCAACTTCTATATATCCCTTCTCTAAATCTTTTTCCGTAAAAAATTTCTTCACATGATTATCAAAAATAGCTAATATCGTTTGACATATTTTTTCACAATTGGTTGATGGTATTATCGCAACAAAATCATCTCCACCAATATGTCCTACAAATGCTTCTTCTGTAAGATCACCATGAACACCCTTTAAAATGGTTTCTGCTGTAAATTCAATAATTTGGTCTCCTTTTACAAATCCATATACATCATTATATGCTTTAAAATTATCTAAGTCTAAATATAATACAGAAAATGGTTCTTTGTTTGAAAGTCTTTTTTTCAATTCTGCATGTATTTGGACATTTCCTGGTAAACCTGTTAATGGACTTACCCTTCTGTTGTTAGCAAGTAATCTGTTCAGATTTTTTACTGTAAAATATAAATATTCTTCATCAACTGGCTTTTTAATATAATATTCAATAGATTCTCTTAATATTTTCATCCTATGATCTTTATCACTATTAGATGATACGACAATAACTGGTGTAATTGTATTATCCTCATCTCGTCTAATTTGTTTACAAAGTCCTACCACATCTCTATCAATTGCATCTTCATTAATAATAATTAATGATGGAATATTTTTTAGTGCAATATCAATTTGTTCTGATTTTACACTAATAAATTTATACTCTTTATCTTCTTTGAATAATTCTCTAAAGATTACAATAGATGAATCATCATCATCTATGATATAAATTTCTTGAACCATACTATTCACCCTTTTTTTCTTTTTTATTTTATCTTGACTCTATTTAGATTTTTTCTTATGTTTAAATTCTATTTTCTTATTCAATATTTCTGTAAATTCTTTTGTATTAATTGCTGGGAAAGCTTTTTTCAATCTATATGCCCTTCTATATAGATGTTTCATTGTTCTATCTCTTCGTGTTTTCAAATTGTTTATTAGATTTTGTATATTATCATTTGCTGATATTTTTTCTTTGTCTTTCAATTCTGATAATTTTTGCTTAATTTGTTCATTGATTTCTTCTATTTTATCTAATGTAGATTTTATATTTTTAATTTTAATAACACTAATAATAGCATCAATTAACAATATAACTGCTATGATACTAGCGATAATTGCTACATACACAAAATCCACGTAATTTAGTATTTGTATAATAAATGGGTGTATATAGCGAATAAATAAAATGCCTAAAATTCCCCACGCAATAGAATTTGTTAAACAAATTCTACCTTTATAATTAAATTTATGGTCTGAATAATCCCAATATTTTGTAGCAAATACTTTTTCTAAAAGTACACCTACTAGATATTCCCATAGACTTAATACAATAACTGAAATAAAAAATAAAAGGAATATATTATTTTTAAATCCATCTAAAAATAATATCATAATAATAGCACCAAATCCATATATTGGGCAAAATGGTCCTATTAAAAATCCTGTATTAATTATTTTTCTTTCGCAAATTGTTCTTACAATACTTTCTAAAACCCATCCTAAAAATGAGTAAATAACAAAATAGGTCAGTATATGAAAAAACGTATTATCCATTTTGCTTTCCTTTCTCAAGTCTCAATGCAAAAACTAAGTTGGAAAAGAATTTCTGTTTTAACTTTTCCTTTTAATCTATTTCCCTACATATAGTTTATATGTAGGGAAACTTTTATTGTCTTAGACAACAATGTTATTATTTTTTTATTGATTTGTTTTATCTGCCATCTTTTTTACCGTATCAGAAGCAATTCCATCCACATTATATGCTGTAATGATTAATCTATTTTCATCATTATCATTTATTTTAATTTTATATTTCAATTCTTTTTCTCCATTTTCAACTGTAATGGTTCTTTGTTCTCCTCTAATACTTAAGTCCACTTTTTCTAATCCAGTTTCATCTGTAATTGTAATTAAATAATATTCTCCTGTATCATCTTTTTCTACGTTTATTGCTGGTTTTGTTGTTCCAATAACTGTTTTCTCTTCTGTTGTCGTTTCATTATTGACATCTACTAAGACGACAGTTACATTATGTGTTCCCCTAGGTACGTCAACTTCTTGATCAACTGTTGTTGAATGGATATCTATTGTTTGCTCTTCTTCTTCATCCCATCTATACGTCAAATAAGCTATTTCAGTCTCACTTTCTGCTGTTATTTTTAATTTACTATTGTCTGAGATTGTTAATTCTAAACTTGCACTGTTTGCTGAAGTAAATTCTCTTTGTGTAGAAATCTCTTGACCCTGTGTATCAATTGCTTTTACATTTAATGTACTCGTTCCTCCAGGAATTTCTATTTCTTGTTCTATATATCTTCTTCCATTTCCCGTTATCGTTTGTACTTCTCCATTATCCCAACTATATTCTATTCTATCAATTGTTTTATCATGTGTAACTGTTAATACAACTGCTGTACTATCCTCATTAAGTGTTTCTGTTATGACTGGTTTGGTTATTTCTGAATTGCTAGCTTCGTTGTCTTTGTATATAGCATAAGATCCCGTTCCTATCATAAACACACCAAATACTAACATAGCTACTGCAAATACTCTTACAATTGTTTTAATATCTGCTGGTCCACCACTTCTTTTCGTTTTGTTCTTCTTTGCTGCTGGCTTACTTGTCGCTAAAATTTGATTCATATTTTTCACCTCACTAGTCTATTTCATGGAAAATTATACCATACCATATTTTAATTGTAAAGAAATTTAGACAATAAAATAGGACATCTTTTTATGTCCTATTTTTCTATTTTACCCCTTTTATTTTTAGATTTATACATAGAAATCTTCGATTTCGTTATGTATGCTTACTTTATATAACAAACTTCTTAATTAAGACTAATCCGCCTGCTAATGTTCCTAATACTGTAAATCCTAATACATAGTAGATTCTTTCTTGTCCTGTCTCGATTGATAACAATACTGGTGCATCATCTATATCATCTTCTCCTTCTACTTGATTGTCTGGTGTTGAATCTCTATCTGGCGCTCCTTTATCATTATAATCTTCTGATATCTCTGCTATGTTTGTCATTTCTCCCATGTTGTCTTCTCCATTTATCCAGGTTAATACCACTTCTACTTCTGCTGATTCTCCTGGTTGTAATAATGTATTTTCTAACAATCTTGTTGATATAACATTATTTCCTTCATCTGTCCATCCTGGGTTATCTTCTGCTACAAATCTTAATCCTTCTGGTACATAGTCTGTTATTTCTGTTGCATATCCAGCGATGTCTCCTTCATTTGTTATTCTGATTGAATATCTGAATTTTACTGTGACATCATTGATATTTTTTCTATATAACTCT
>CASEIZ010000071.1 GCA_949288185.1 uncultured Eubacteriales bacterium
AGATGTAAGCGAATTAAGATTAAGTTATTAATTTGTTTATTAAAAGAACAAAAAAATAAATAAAGTGTTGGAAGCAATGACATTTAAAGGATTAGAAAAAAAGATAAAAAAATTGCCTACATTTACTTGACACATACCATAACTAAATTATTCTAAAATAACACTTGATTAAATACAAAAATCAGTATATAATACAAATGGTATATTATTTAATCTTTGTATGGAGAGTATCCAATAAAGACCTATGAATCTTGTCAGGTCCGGGAGGAAGCAGCAATAAGTAGTTTATCTTTATGTGGTATACTTTCCATAGAGAGATTAAATAGTAGGACCATTTTTTTCTGTTATAAAGGATGTGATAATTATGGGGTACACAGCGCTTTATAGAAAATTTAGACCATTGAATTTTTCAGAAATGGTGGGGCAAGAACATATAACCAGAACATTAAAAAATCAGATTATAGCCAATAGAGTAGGACATGCGTACTTATTTAATGGTGGAAGAGGAACAGGAAAGACATCAGCTGCCAAAATATTAGCGAGAGCAATTAATTGCTTAAATCCAAAAGATGGAGAGCCATGTAATGAATGTGAGATTTGCAAAGGAGCTATTTCAGGTTCTTTAACAGATATCGTTGAAATGGATGCAGCATCTAATAATAGTGTTGAAGATATTAGAAGTATCAGAGAAGAAGTAAACTTTTTGCCAACAAAGGCAAAATACAGAGTATATATTATTGATGAGGTACATATGTTATCAACAGGGGCATTTAATGCTTTATTAAAAACTTTGGAAGAGCCACCTGAACATGTAAAATTTATATTAGCGACAACAGAACCACAAAAATTACCAGCAACAATTCTTTCTAGATGTCAACGATTTGATTTCAAAAAAATATCAAATGAGGATATTATCAAAAGACTAGAAATTGTTTGTAAAGAAAGTAATATAGAAATAACAAAAGAAGCACTACAAATTATTGCTACTCTATCAGAAGGGGCTATGAGAGATGCATTATCTATTTTAGAAAGATGTATTCAAGATGGTGAAAATCAAATCGATGAAGATAAAATAAAAGATTTGGTAGGAATCCCTAAGATGGTATATGTTCATGATATTGTAAAAGCAATTATAGAATATGATATAGATAAAGCACTTGTGACAGTTAACAAAGTTTTAGAAGATGGAAAAGATATTTCAAATTTATTATGGGAAATCATAAAATATGTGAAAGATATCTTGTTATATAAAGCAACTAATCATATAGAACTATATAGTGAAGAGGAGAAAACAAAAGTAAAGGAAATAGCAGAGACAGTCGAAAAAGAAAGGCTAATCAATCTAGTTTACGCATTTTCTGAGTTAGAAAATGAAATGAAATTTTCTACACAGAAAAGCATTATTTTTCAAGCAGGCATTATAAAGCTTTGTAGCAAATTAACAGATAATCATAATAGTCATAATAGTGATGCTGATTTAGAACAAAGAGTAGAAAAAATAGAAAATTATTTAAGAAACCATACAGGAAATGCTAGTAGTTATAGACAACAACCAGCTGGTACAGAAGTAAAAATGGCATACAATATATCTGCAAACACAACACAAACTGTACCAAAAAATGAGAAGAAGCCAAGTGATAGTTCAAAGAAAATGCAAACATCAACATATTCTAGTAAAGTAGAAGAATATTGGCCTCAGATTGTAAGAGATTTAAAGCAGAATGGAAAAATTGTGCTATATACAAACCTAATGAACACAAGAGCTAGAGAAATAAATGATATGACAGTAGGAATAGAGTTCCCTAATGGGTTAACATCATTTGGGAAAACTGTATTAGAAAAACAAGAGAATATAAAAGAACTTACCAATTTGGTTTCTATGGCTTCAGGAAAGCCAATGAATATAAAATATATTACAAATGTTGGAAATGTAGGAGAAACAAAAGAACCAAATATTAAAAGTATTGCAAATGATTCAGATATACCATTTCATGTAATTGAATAAAATATATGTAAGACAGAATGGTAATAATAAAATATAAAACAATATTTATAAAAGAAAGGAATGTGAAATTATGTCAAAAAGAGGTGGATTCCCAGGAGGAATGGGAGGATTCGGCGGAATGAATATGAATAACTTAATGAAACAAGCAAAAAAAATGCAAGAGGATATGGAAAAATCACAAG
>CASEIZ010000072.1 GCA_949288185.1 uncultured Eubacteriales bacterium
ATTTTAATAGTTCCATCCTTCTTTTCCTTTCTTTTATTCTCTTTCCAAATATCTTTGTAAAAATTGTTTTGTCCTTTCTTCTTTTGGGTTTTCAATTACTTCTTTTGGGGTCCCCATTTCAATAATAGAACCTTTATCCATAAAGATAATTCTATCTGCTACTTGGCTGGCAAATTGAATTTCGTGTGTAACAATCACCATTGTCTTTTTTTCCTCTGCTAATTTTTTGATAACTTTTAGCACTTCTCCGATTAATTCTGGATCCAAAGCACTTGTTGGTTCATCCATAAATAGGATTTCTGGTTCAATTGCCAATGCTCTTGCAATAGATACTCTTTGTTGTTGTCCGCCTGATAAATTACATGGAAATGCATCTTTTTTATCTTGTATTCCCATTTTATCTAATAATTTTTCTGCCTTTTCTTCTGCCTCTTTTTTATCCATTTTTAAAACTGTAACCATTGCTTCTGTCACATTTTCTATGATAGATTTGTGTGGAAATAAATTAAAGTTTTGAAATACCATTCCACATTTTAAATTCATCTTTTTTAATGTTTCTTTATCATTATACATTGGCTTTCCATTTTTATATTCTTTTATCATTTCATCTTCATCGATTTTTATATTTCCACCATCAATTTTTTCTAATTGATTCATACATCTTAATACTGTTGACTTTCCAGAACCAGATGAACCAATAATCGCTAAAACTTCTCCTTCATTAACCGTAAAAGATACATTTTTAACAGCCATATTGTCTTTATATTTTTTTACTAAATTCTCTACTTTTACAATCTCTTTCATTTTGACCTTCTTCCTTTCTACTTTTCATTCATATTTGCAATTACTTATTCCGTTTCATCTTGCCAATTGCTCTAAGTTATTGTATAGTAATCTAATTTCTTCTCTGCTTTGTGGAAAGCAAATGTGATAACAGCACATAAAACTAAGTAAATTACACCTGCTACACAAAGTGGAACAATTGAAAACTGGAAGCTAGCTTGTTTTTGTGCTAATGCAAAAATTTCTGTTATCCCTATAATTTGTGCTAATGAAGTGGTTTTGATTAAAGAGATTACTTCATTTGACAAAGCTGGTAAGATTCTTTTTATAATTTGTGGTAAGGATATTCTAAAAAAGGTTTGTGTTTTCGTCATTCCTAATGTAAAAGCTGCCTCTTTTTGCCCTTTTGGAACACTTACCATTCCACTTCTAAAGATTTCTGCAAAATATGCTGCATAATTAATGACAAAAGCAATGATCACTGCTACAAATCTATCATAAGAAATGCGAAATAAATAATATGGTGCAAAATACACAAAGATAATTTGTAACATCATAGGGGTTCCTCTAATAATTAATATATAGATTTTTGTTATCCATGCAATGATTTTACATTTTGAATTTTTCGCTATTGCCACTACAATTCCTGCCGGAATTCCAATGACTAATGTTAATATAAAAATTGATAATGTTGTTCCTAATCCTTCTAATAAGATTTTTGTTAGATTAAGTATATTTGGCATATCCATTTTTTCTTCTCTCCTATTCTGTAATCATAATTTTTCAGAAAATGTCCCAAACAGAAACGTCCCCAATGGGACATTTTATAAAGTTATGTCTTCTCCAAACCATTTTTCTGATATTTCTTTTACTTTTCCCTCTTCTTTTAGTTCTGCAATCGCATTTTCTATTTTATCTTTTAGTTCTGTATTTCCTTTTTTGAAGGCAATTACCATTCCTGTTTCTCCTGTTGATATTCCTGTAGATTCAAATGTTTTAAAATTTTTATTTTGTGATTTCATAATATAGGTTCCTGTAATTTTACTCATATAGACTGCATCAATATTTCCTGTTTCTAAATCCATTAATGCTGTTAAATAGTCTGTATATCCAACAATTTCTTCTATTTCTTTTCCAAATTCTGAATCATTTAATCTTCTTTCTTGTGTTGAACCACTTTGTACTCCTATTTTCTTACCTTTTAAGTCCTCTTGTGAATTATATTCTGCATCATTTTTTACAAAAAAGATAGATTCATCTTTTATATACATATCACTTAATGTCATCGCCTCATTTCTCTCTTCTGTATAACCAAATCCATTCCATATACAGTCAATGTTTCCTGAATCTAACTCTTGTTCTTTTGCTGCCCAAGAAATGGTCTGCACTTCTAGTTTCATTCCTAATTTGTTACAAACTTCTGTTGCTAAATCAATATCAAATCCAACCAATTCATTATTTTCATTTCGAAATCCCATTGGTGGAAAACTATCATCCATTCCTAAAACTAATACATTTTCATTATTTTCTTGTCCTTGCACACTAAAAACAATAGCTCCTATTAATGCAATTATAACAATTGCTGAAATTACTCCTATCCATATTTTATTTTTCATATTTTTTTCCTCCTTAAATTTTCTTTACTTTTTATTTTTCTTTTAAGAGATTTTGCTTTGTCTTTATTTTATATCTTTAAAATTTGGCGCCTATCTTTTCAAAGATATACAAAAAAGACCTTAAAAGTACGTTTTTTGTACCTTTAAGGTCTCTTTTTCGAAAACTAAAGGCACAAGCATCTAAAGCTTGTGCCAATCAATTTCAGACACAAGCTATATTTTATGATGATGTTTGTTACCATTTAGTTTATATATTTTCATAAAATTCTCTCCCTTAAATTTATTGATTAAAATTCTATC
>CASEIZ010000073.1 GCA_949288185.1 uncultured Eubacteriales bacterium
AGAGGAGATGAATGGTTATCATCTGTTCCATTACATTTACAATTATTCCATGAATTAGGATTTAAAGCTCCTAAATATGCACATATTGCACCAATCATGAAAAATGATAATGGAAATAAGAGAAAATTAAGTAAAAGAAAAGACCCAGAAGCAGCAGTATCATATTATGATGAAATGGGAATTCCAAAAGAAGCAGTCAATGAATATTTATTAAATATTGCCAATTCTAATTTTGAAAATTGGAGAAGAGCAAACAAAGATAAATCAATTGACGAATTTGAATTACAATTAAACAAAATGAGTGTGAGTGGTGCTCTATTTGATATGGTAAAATTATTAGATGTAGGTAAAACGGTTATATCTAAATTTACCGCAGAAGAAGTATATGAAAATGCTTTCAAATGGGCAAAAACATATGATAAAGAACTAGAAGATATGTTACAAGATAAAGAATATGCTTTAAAAATATTTGGAATTGAAAGAGGAAATAAAAAGCCTAGAAAAGATATCGCAAAATGGTCAGATGTAAAAGAAAACATAGAATATATGTATGATGAGAAATTCCTTTCAAAAGAACAAGAATATCCATATCAAGTTATCAATGAAAAAGATGATGTTGATAAAATATTAGATTTGTATATGGAAAAATACTATAACGAAAATGATGATAAACAACAATGGTTTGATAACATAAAAGAACTTGCAGGAGAACTTGGATATGCAAAAGAAGTAAAAGAATATAAAGCAAATCCAGATATCTATAAAGCACATGTAGGAGATGTTAGTACAGTATTAAGAGTAGCATTAACAGGAAGAACCAATACACCAGATATGTATGAAATTATGCAAGTATTAGGAAAAGAAAGCATCAAAAAAAGATTTGAAGTAGCAAGGAGATAAAAATGGAGTATCAAATAGGTGATATTGTAAGAACCAAAAAAGTACATCCTTGTGGAAGCAAATTGTGGGAAATTACTAGAGTGGGAGTAGATTTTAAATTAAAATGTCAAGGGTGTGGGCATGTTATTATGATTCCAAGAGAGAAAGCTTTAAAAATGATAACAAAGTTGGAAGAGAGAAAAGAACAGGATAGTAATGTATCAAATATAGAAGAATCATGATTAAAAAGAAATGTAAAAGTTGTTATTAAAAAAACATATATAGTTGAATTTTTAGATAAAATGAATGATATAAAGAAGAGGGTATTCAGTAATAGAATATCCTCTTATTTAAAATGATTATCGATAAACTCCCAAACATCTTCCTTGTAGATTTTTCTTTCAGATGAGAAAGGTAGGGTAGGAATATCTCCAATAGGGTTTAATTCTTTTTGTAATGATTTTACAGTATCATCCACTTTGGTAATGGCAATTTTATCAGCTTTATTGGCAAGAATCAAACAAGGCAAACCAGAAGAAATGATATAGTTATACATAAGTTTATCATTAGAAGTAGGGGAATGACGGATATCTATTAGAAAGATAATTAATGAAATTTCTTTTCTATGAAATAGATATTGTTCTATAAATTTTCCTACTTGTTCTTGTTCTTTTTTAGACATTTTGCTATACCCATATCCAGGTAAGTCTACAAAATAGAAGAGATTATCCATATTATAGAAATTGATTTGACGGGTTTTTCCGAGGTTCACTACTGGTTCTTGCTAATTTTTTTCTGTTGATCATGGTATTAATAAAACTAGATTTTCCAACATTGGATTTTCCAACTAAAACAATTTCGGGTAAATGGTTATTAGGATATTGTTTTGGACCAACTGCAGATATTTCAAATTTTGGATTTTTTATATTCATAATTAAAATTCTCCTATATATCTTCTCTTACAATTAAATCATCACTAGCAGGACCAGTTCCTATGTATTTAACAGGGATACCAGAAGCCTTTTCTACAATTTCAACAAATTTTCTTGCAAGCTCTGGAAGGTCTTCATATTTTTTACAAGAAGAATCAATTGTCCAACCACCTTCTAAAGTTTCATAAATAGGTTCAGGAATTTCACCTGTTACCATGATATCATCAGGATAATGATGGATTTTTTCACCTTTATACATGTAACTTGTACAAACTTTAACATATCCTAATTTTTTACCAATTTCTCCTAAAGTATCTAAATGATTTAAGCATAAATAATCGATACCAGAAGTATATTTAGCAGAGCAAAGAATAGGGCAATCCATCCATCCACATCTACGAGGACGACCTGTTGTTGTACCATACTCATGTCCTGTATCACGAACAACGTCACCTTCTAAAGGAGTGGCATCTTTTATAACATTTCCGTTTTCATCAATTGAAGCAGGTAATTCAGTAGGGAATGGGCCATTACCAACTCTACTGTTATATGCTTTATCCACACCAATAACCACATTTAAAGCTTGTGCTGGTAAAGCTGCTCCACAAAGTGTTCCTGAAACAACTGGGTGAGAGCTTGTAACCATTGGGTAATCTCCATGGTCTAAGTCTAAACGGAAAGCTTGAGCACCTTCTACAACGATTTTTTCATTATGTTTAATACTATTGAAAATTAGAGGCTCAATATCTGCAATATAATTTTTTAATTTTTCTCCATATTCATGATATTGTTTACCTAATTTTTTGCTATCTACAATACATCCTTCCATATTGTTTGCTTTGAAAACTTGATTATGTACTTTTGTAGCTTCTTCAATTTTATGAGTTAATTCATCTTCTGGAAGAAGTAAATCATACATTCTAATACCAATACGATTACTTTTATCTGCATAAGTTGGACCAATTCCTCTTTTGGTTGTTCCAACTGGTTTATTCTTTAAAGATTCATATAATCCATCTAACTCTTTATGATAAGGAAGTGTGACATGTGTACGTCCACTAATTTTTAATCTTGATTCAATATCTGGAATGCCACATTTCTTTAAAAATGCAATTTCTTCAAATAATACTTCTAAATCAAGTACAACTCCAGGACCAATAATACAAGTGGTTTGAGGATAAGCAATTCCTCCTGGAACTAAGTGTAATGGTAATTTTTGTCCTTTGTAAATGACTGTATGTCCAGCATTACTTCCACCAGTTGCTCTAATAACTAACTTTGCATTTTGTGCTTCTATTGCAGCTATTTTTCCTTTTCCTTCATCGCCCCATTTAGCGCCAACTATTATTGTTACATTTTTATTCATTTCCTTCTTCTCCTTTTTAGAATATTTATAAAATTTTTATATAGTTATTGTATAGGAAAAATCGGATTTTATCTTGATTCTCTAAGATTTTTCCGTATACAACAAGGTTAAGCTTTTCTTATTTTTTCTTAGGTTCAATTTTTTCTAGTCCACCCATATATGGTCTTAATACTTCTGGAATAATCACACTACCATCTGGCTGATAGTTATTTTCCATAATAGAAATTAACATACGAGGTGGAGCAACCACTGTATTATTTAATGTATGTGCAAAATAATTTCCTTTTTCACCTTTAATTCGAATACCTAAACGTCTTGCTTGTGCATCTGTTAGATTTGAACAACTTCCTACTTCGAAATATTTTTGTTGTCTAGGAGACCATGCTTCAACATCACAAGATTTTGCTTTTAAATCAGCTAAATCTCCACTACAACATTCTAAGGTTCTTACTGGAATGTTCATACTTCTAAAAAATTCCACTGTATATGACCACATTTTATCATACCAATTCCAACTATCTTCAGGTTCACAAACAACAATCATTTCTTGTTTTTCAAATTGGTGAATTCTATACACACCACGTTCTTCTATTCCATGTGCACCTTTTTCTTTTCTAAAGCAAGGTGAATATGAAGTCATGGTATAAGGCATATCTTCTTTTCTTAAAATTTGGTCTTTAAATTTACCAATCATAGAATGTTCAGAAGTACCAATTAGATATAAATCTTCTCCTTCAATTTTATACATCATAGCATCCATTTCTTCAAAACTCATAACACCAGTAACAACATCACTTCTTATCATAAATGGTGGGATGCAATAGGTAAATCCTTTATTAATCATAAAATCTCTAGCATAAGTTAAAACAGCAGAATGAAGTCTGGCAACATCACCCATTAAATAGTAAAATCCATTTCCAGAAACACGTCTAGCACTATCTAAATCTAAACCACCTAAGTTTTCTAATATTTCACCATGGAAAGGGATTTCATAATCTGGAACAATAGGTTCTCCAAATTTTTCAACCTCCACATTTTCAGAATCATCTTTTCCAATAGGAACAGATTCATGCATAATGTTTGGTATTTTCATCATTCTGTTTTTAATCTCTTCAGCATATTCATTTTCTAGTTTTTCATTTTCTTCAAGTTTAGCGTTAATTTCTTGGACTTGTGCTTTGATTTTTTCAGCATCTTCTTTTTTACCAGCTTTCATCAATTCTCCAATTTGAGAACTTAAAGATTTTCTTTCAGCCCTTAAATTATCACCAGTAAGTTGTGCTTCTCTATTCTTCTTATCTAATTCAATTACTTCATCAACCATAACCAGTTTATGGTCTTGAAATTTTTTCTTGATATTATCTTTTACAACATCAGGATGTTCTCTTAAAAATTTAATATCTATCATAAAAATCCTCCTTTTTTTAAAATTTTCTTTTGGGTGTCGCATTAAGATCGTTTGTCTGTGCGACATTTTTTGTCTCATTGAGATCGTTTGTCTGTGCGACATTTTATTTCTTAGTATAATCTTTTTCTAAATTTGTTACTAATGCAAATCTTGTTTTTTGACCAGTAATATTGTCTGGTCTTTCTGGAATTTCTTCCAAAAACATTTTTTCAGGTCTAACCCACAAGGAGCGTCCATCATCTCTAGGGTATAAAGGTTTATATACAACCATTCTTTCTTTTGTTTCCGAGTTATATGCCACATTTTCAACAAAATAATAGTTTCCTTTAAAATGGCGATAAACTTGTCCAATTTTAACTTCTTCCATAAATTCACGCTCCTTTACAATACGAAGCCATTATATAATATTTTTTAATAAATGGCAATAAAATTGGGCAAAATAACCAATATAAATCGTTGTTTAATCGCTTATACAGTGTCTTAAAATTATAAAAAGATATGGATGATTGAACTATGACAAAAGCAGAAATAGAAAGAGGTATAAAAATGATTTTTGAAATAACAAAATTTTTTATATATTCTATATTTATTGTAATAATTTCAAAATATATTTTAGTGAAAGCTTTAAGAAAGTTAGCAGAAAATTTGAATTTAAAACCAAGAGTAATAGGGAATATTGCAGGAATTGCGACTTCGATTCCTGAATTTCTGACTGTAACAGTATCTAGTTTTAAAGGATTAATGGGAACCAGTTTATATAATATAATTAGTTCTAATGTTATCAATTTTATTCAATATAGTGTGTCTTTAATCATCAATAAAAATCATAAAGCTTTAAAAAATAAAGGAATCATCATTCAAAATATACTTGTCATCTTAACGATTGTTTTTCCAATCATCTTATTAAAATTAGAAAATACACTCAATATCATGATAGCATTTCTATTAGTTGCTTTGTATATTATTTTTTACTGGATATCTAAAAAAATACATGAAAAATACTTAAATGATGTAGATACAAGAATGGAGCAAAAAGAAGACGAAAGAATAGAAAATGAAACAGAAGCAATAGATAAACATAAAAATAAGCAATCATTTATATATGTAGGATATATTGTAATAGCAGGTATCTTATTATATTTTATAGGAGATGCATTAGGAAGCGTATTAGAAAATCTATCAGAGAGAGTTGGGATTGCAGAATCCATTTTAGGTATTTTATTAGGATTAATAACCAGCATTCCTGAATTGATTACATTTTTTGAGTCACAAAAACATTATAAAAAGGAAGAAGATAAAAATTTATTGGGAGTTATAGAAGCAACAAATAATTTATTGACATCTAATATGTTAAATTTATTTATTATACAAACTATTGGGATAGGAATATATGTATTGTTATAAATAAAAAAATATATCAAATAAAGCACGAAGAAAAAGAGAAATAAAAAAATTAAAAATTTATAACAAAATTAATCTTATTATGGTATAATGTGTTTAAACAAAGGATATATAGTTAGATAATATAGAATGGAGAAATAATGAGGAAAATTGTTTTGGATTTGAAAGACATAGATAAATCAGAATTGATTGATGAAAGTCAAAATAATAGTAAAATAGTGAAATCAAATAATGAAGGAATGTATGAGTATATTGATAAAGTTATGAAAAATCAAAAAGGAAAAATGGGGTTAGGTGTTCATGCAATACGAAAAGAAAAGATTAAAAGTAAATCTGTAGATGAAATTTTGAAAGGAATATGTGATAGGGGACTAGACATAAAAAAAGGGAGTTCTGTGTTAGCAACTATAAGTTCTTTAGGAGTAAGTTCTGAATTAAAAAGTTATCAAAGAAAAGAATTGAAAGATTATAGATTAGGAAGTGAAATGGCAGAATATGGAGTTGTTGCTTTAGTTCCTACAATATTGGAAGGAAATGGAGAGCAATTATATGTTGGATTTCCAGGAATGGATACAAGTGCGGTTGGAAATAATCACAAAATAACTTGTATTTTAGACCAATTATGTTGTAGCGATAATGATTATGGACAATTTCCAAAAGAATTTATTTTAGGATATTTCAAAGAAGAAAATGGAGAGAGAATATTCAACAAAAATATGAACCATTTTATAGAAATGACAGATGAAGAAAAAGGAAATTTTATAAAAAAACTTTCAGATAGATTAACAGAACAACAAAAGCAAATAAGTGAAGCAGTGATTACTGGTGATATGCAAAGATTAGAACAATTATCTATAGAAATGTGTGGAGATAGAGATGGAGTTTTAGGAGAAAATACTGTAATTCAAAATGCTATGTTTTATTTAAATAGAAACATAGAACAAGCTGAACAGAGCGGAAATAATGTAAAAAGCGATATTAGGAAATCTAAACGTAGAATTTTATTAGATGCATATCAAGATGTAAAATTATCAGATTTAGCTGGTGCTAAAGAAACATTAAGAGAAGGAATTGAACAACCACAAAAAAATTATGAAGGTAAAGAAATATGAATATAAAAACTAAAGAAATCTATTCAGAAGTATATCAAGTATTGAACTTATTAGGAAATGAATATATTAATAAATTACCAAATAGTTTATTAAATATGTTGAAAGAAAAAAGAAATATTAATTACAATCCTCAATATATAGAAGATATACCATTAAATAAACAAAATATTAGAAAAGAAACTTTAGCAATAATAGCTTTATTACACTTGAATTATTGGTGTGATAATGAAAAAGAAAAACTTGAACTAAAACAAATATTAAAGAATAATGAAGATAGATATCAACAAGAACTTAGAAATAAATATAATCCAGAGGATATTTTTAAGAAAAATAAGCAAGAAAATATTGTAGAAAATCAAGTTTCAATGATAGAATATAAAGAGCCATTATTTAAAAGATTTATTAGTAAAATAAAAAGTATATTTCATATGAACTAAAGATATCCTATAATTATTGATACAATTATAGATATCTAATTTTAAATTGGCAATAATATGTGATGAGCAATTCAGAGAGAAATCTGGTTGCTTCTTTTTTGTTCACACAAAATTCACAAAATATTTTAGCAAAATGTATTGACAAGTGCTAAAATCGGGTATAATATATATGAAGTTAGCAAACAAATACAAAGAGTGCTAAAACAACTTAAGAAAATTGCATAACAATGTAATAACATATGTAAAATAAAAGACTAACAATTTAATCTAAAAGAGGTGAAGAAAAATTGTTAGATGATAGAAAAAAGAAAGTATTACAAGCAATCGTAGAAGAATATATTAATACAGCAGAACCAGTCAGTTCAAATGCATTAACAACCAATCATGGATTAGATTGTAGTAGTGCAACCATCCGAAATGAGATGGCAGATTTGGAAAAAGCGGGTTACTTAGATAAAACCCATACATCAAGTGGTAGAGTACCTTCTGAAAAAGGATACAGGTATTATGTGGATGAATTGTTAAAAGATGATGATATTAGCTTAGAGGAAATCAAATATATTAGTGATAAATTAGAAACAAAAGTAAATGAAATTGAAGATTTAACAAAGATTGCAGCAAATACGATTTCAGAAGTGACACATTATACAACCGTATCGATAGGACCAAAAGCCAATAGTCAGATGATAGAAGAAATTAAATTTGTATTACTAGGTTCTAGAATGATGATGGCAGTTATCTTAACAGATAGTGGATTGGTTAAAGAAACCATTATCAAATTTGATGAGGATGTGACAGAAAAACAAGTAGAAACCATTAATTATATGTTTAATAAAAAATTAAAAGGGCAACCAATTGAAACAATTGATAGACCTTTAGAAGATTATCTATATGATGAAATGACATATAGTGTGAATGTGATTAAACCAATTATTGAACAAATCAAAAAAGTAATAGAAGAAGAAAATATATATTTTGAAGGTGCAAATAAGTCATTTGATTTACCAGAATTTAATAGCTTAGAAGTAGCAAAAAACTTTATAAATGTACTAGATACCAAAGAATTGGTAACAGATATGCTAGATTCTGGATTTGCAGATGATATTCATGTATATATAGGAGAGGAAAATCAGAAAGAAGAATTAAAAGATTTTAGCGTTGTTACTTTTAAACATAAAGTCAATGGAAAAGATTTAGGAACAATTGGTATTATTGGACCTAAAAGAATGGATTATTCAAAAGTAATTTCTGTTATGAAATATATTAATAAAAAGTTAAAAGAAATGGAATAAATTTGAAAAATAATCATCATTTGGTATTGTTGACCTTCATGGAGTTATAATGATTATTTTCCAAATTAGAATTTTGAGAAAGGTGGTTAAATAATGGCAGAAAAAGAAAATAACGAAGAATTAGAAAATGACGTAAAAAAAGAAGAAAAGCTAGAAAATAAAAAAGTAAAAAAAGAACAAGAAATTGTACCAAAGTCAGAATATGATGAACTAGATGATAGATATAAAAGAATTTTAGCAGAATTTGAAAATTATAAAAAAAGAAGTGCAAAAGAGAGAGAAAGCCTATATAATTCTATCTTATCAGATGTCGTAGAAGTGATGCTTCCTATACTAGATAATTTAGAAAATGCTGCTAAAGTAGAAACAAAGGATGAAGAATATAAAAAAGGAATTGAGTTGGTATTGAAACAATTTCAAGATACATTAAAAGCAAAAGGGGTAGAAGAAATTAAAACTGTAGGAGAAACTTTTGATCCAGAATTACATGAGGCAGTAAGTAGCATACAAGATGAGTCAAAAGGTGAAAAAGAAATTGTTCAAGAATATAGAAAAGGATATAAGATTGGTACAAAGGTTATTAGGCATTCGATGGTTGTTGTAGCCAACTAAATGAATGAAAAGTAGCAATCTTCACATTTTTATAAATTTGCTCAAACTTCGATGTACAAACGTACACCTTCGGCTTGACCAATTTTATTACTTTGTAGTTTACCAATGTATTTTACATATGTCATGTAAAATACAATTAAATGGAAAAGAGTGTGAAATATTTGAAACAAGAAATAGAAAGAAAATATGCAGTAAATTATCTTCCAAAAGAGTTGAAAATAACAAATATAATAGATATAGAGCAAGCATTTATATATAAAGATGCCAAAACAGTGATTAGAATTCGAAAAATACAAAATAAGAAGTCTAATAGCATAGAATATATCTATACGGTTAAAACAAAGGGAGATATCCAACATCAAAAAGATGCTAACATTGCAAATGCATATGAAATAGAAAGTTATATTCAAGAAGAGGAGTTTAATAAACTCATAAAAAATAAAATCAGTAGCATAATAAGAAAGACAAGAATGGTCATACCAATAGGAGATAACTTGAATGTAGAAATGGACATATATAAAGATTACTTACAAGACTTGATAACAGCAGAAGTAGAATTTCCAAGTGAAGATATAGCCAAAAACTTCCAAAAGCCGGATTGGTTAGGGGAAGAAATGCAATATAAAGAATTATCAAATTGGAAATTATCTAATATGACAAAAGAAGAATGGACAAAAAAAGTAACAAGAGAAAGTTTAGAAAACAATCGAAAAATCATTCTTGATTTAAAACAGAATGGCAAGATATGAAAGGTATTAATTTTAAAAATATAAATTTTATTATAGGGACTTCGTTTTAAATTAGTAAATATTTGCTAAACGAAGAAACCAAAAGAAAGGAAAGGGAATAAAAATGGGAAAAATTATAGGAATTGACTTAGGAACAACAAATTCATGTGTAGCAGTTATGGAAGGAGGAGAACCAGTCGTTATACCAAATGCAGAAGGAAATAGAACAACACCATCTGTTGTTGCATTTTCTAAAAATGGTGAAAGACTAGTGGGACAAATTGCAAAACGTCAAGCAGTTACAAATCCAGAAAATACTGTTATTTCAATCAAAAGAAAAATGGGAACAGCAGAAAAAGTAAATATTGAAGGAGATGCTTTTACACCACAAGAAATTTCAGCAATGATTTTACAAAAATTAAAAGCAGATGCAGAAAATTATTTAGGACAAAAAGTAACACAAGCAGTTATTACAGTACCAGCATATTTTAATGATAGTCAAAGACAAGCAACAAAAGATGCAGGTAAAATTGCAGGATTAGAAGTTTTAAGAATTATCAATGAGCCAACAGCAGCAGCTCTAGCTTATGGAATGGATAAAGAACAAGATCAAAAAATTATGATATATGACTTAGGTGGAGGAACATTTGATGTATCTATCCTAGATATTGGTGATGGTGTATTTGAAGTTTTATCTACAAGTGGTAATACACATTTAGGTGGAGATGACTTTGATAATGCAATCATTGATTACTTAGTTGATGAATTCAAAAAATCAAACGGAATTGATTTAAAACAAGATAAAATGGCAATGCAAAGATTAAAAGAAGCAGCAGAAAAAGCAAAAATAGAATTATCAGGTGTTCAACAAACACAAATCAACTTACCATTCATTACAGCAGATAGTACAGGACCAAAACACTTAGATGTAAACTTAACAAGAGCAAAATTTGAAGAATTAATCCATGATTTAGTAGAAGCAACAGCAGGACCTGTAAATCAAGCATTAAAAGATGCTGGATTAACACCAAATGATATTCATAAAGTATTATTAGTTGGTGGTTCAACAAGAGTTCCAGCTGTACAAGAAGCAGTAAAGAGAATTACAGGAAAAGAAGCAGATAAAGGAATTAACCCTGATGAATGTGTTGCTATTGGTGCAGCTATCCAAGGTGGTGTATTATCAGGAGATGTAAAAGACTTAGTATTATTAGATGTAACACCATTATCATTAGGTATTGAAACATATGGTGGCGTATTTACAAAATTAATTGAAAGAAATACAACTATACCAACTAAAAAATCTCAAATCTTCTCAACAGCAGCAGATGGTCAAACATCAGTTGAAGTTCACGTATTACAAGGTGAAAGAGAAATGGCAGCATATAATAAAACATTAGGAAGATTCCAATTAACAGGAATTCCAGCAGCACCAAGAGGCGTACCACAAATCGAAGTAACATTTGATATAGATGCTAATGGTATTGTTCATGTATCAGCAAAAGATATGGCAACAGGAAATAGCCAAAATGTATCTATCACAGCTTCAACAAACTTAACAGATGAAGACATTGATAAAGCTGTAAAAGATGCAGAAGCACATGCTGCAGAAGATAAAAAGAAGAAAGAAGAAATTGAAGTTAAAAATAATGCTGAAAGCTTAGTATATAACAGTGAAAAAACATTAAATGATTTAGGAGACAAAATCAGCGGAGAAGAAAAAGCAAAAGTTCAAACAGAAATTGACAACACTAGAAAAGCATTAGAATCAAATGATACAGAAAAAATCAAAGAAGCAACAGAAAAATTAACAAAAGTATTTTATGATATGTCAGAACAACTATATAAAAATGCAAATCCAAATGGAGCTCAAGGAGCAGACCCAAATGCAGCAAATGCTACACAAGCGGGAGCAGAAGATAATGGAAATACACAAGGAAATGATGGAAATGTATATGATGCAGACTACAAAGTAGAAGATGACAACAAATAATAATGATAAAAAGGGATTTTGGGGACGGACTCAAATTTCCCTTTTTGTCCAATTGGGGACGTTTCTGTTTGAATGTCCCAAACAGAAACGTCCCCAATTGGACAAAAATTAGAAAGAGGAGAAGAGTAGAAGAATGGCAGGAAAAAGAGATTATTATGAAGTGTTAGGTGTTAATAAAAATGCGACAGATGACGAATTAAAAAAAGCATATAGAAAACTAGCAAAAAAATATCATCCAGATGCCAATCCAGATAACAAAGCAGAAGCGGAAGCTAAATTTAAAGAGGTCAATGAGGCTTATGAAACCTTATCAGACCCACAAAAAAGAAGAATGTATGATCAATTTGGACCAGATGGACCACAAGGATTTAATGGAGCAGGTGGACCATTTGGAGGACAAAATGGATATTACTCATATACATCTTCAGGCTTTGATGGATTTGGAGACTTCGGAGATTTAGGAGATATCTTTTCTTCATTCTTTGGAGGCGGTTTTGGTGGTGGCAGAACTAGTAGCAGAAAACAAAATGGACCAAGAAAAGGTGCTGACTTAAATCTTCATATTGATATTACTTTTGAACAAGCTTTTTCAGGAGTAGAAAAAGAAATTACGATTACAAGAAATGAAGAATGTCAAGTCTGTCATGGAACTGGTGCAAAACCAGGAACATCTGTTACGAAATGTCCAACTTGTAATGGTACAGGACAAATTAGACAAGTGCAAAATACCATATTAGGACAAATGCAAACAACAAGAACTTGTACAAATTGTCATGGAACAGGTGAAGTCATCAAAGAACCTTGTGAAAATTGTAAAGGAAAAGGAACAGTCAGAAAACAACCAAAAATAAAAGTAAAGATACCAGCAGGTATTGATGATGGTCAAACTGTTGTCTTAAGAGGTGAAGGAGAGCCAGGTGAAAAAGGTGGTCCTAAAGGTGATTTATATATAACCGTTAGATTAAAGAAACATAGTATTTATTCAAGAAAAGGTAATCATGTATATTGTGATGTACCAATCACGATTACACAGGCAGCTTTAGGTGCAGAACTAGAAATACCAATGGTGGATGGAAGTAAAGAAAAATATAAAATACCAGAAGGAACACAAACTGGAACCAAATTTGTCATAAGAGGAAAAGGATTTAAATCAGTTACTTCAAATCAAGTTGGTGATTTTGTATTTACAGTTAATGTGCAAACACCAAAAAGACTTTCTAAAGAACAAAGAGAATTGTTAGTTCAATTAGCGAAAACAATGAATGAACAACCACCAATTAAAAAAAGAGGAATATTTGGATAAAAAATGTCGCATAGAGTTCGTTTGTCTATGCGACATTTTTCTTCCTTATTTTACTAGACAGATTCTTGAAAAAAAGATATAATGTATGAGAAAAGTTGCTTGGAAAATAAGTAATGAAAACCAAAAATAGAAATGATTTATCAATATAATAAGAAAAAGGGATAGATAAAATGAAGAAAAAAGTATTATTTATATCAAGTACAGGAGGACATTTAACAGAATTATTACAACTTTCTCCTTTATTTGAAAAATATGATTATCATATTATAACAGAAAAAGATAAAGTGAATGAACATTTAAAAGAAACATATGGTGAAAAAATAGATTTTTTACCTTATGGAACAAGAGCAAAATTATTTACATATATATTTAAATACTTGTATTTATGCATCAAAACAGTATATTACTATTTTAAATTAAGACCAAAGGTAATTGTAACAACAGGAACACATACAGCAGGACCAATGTGTATATTGGGAAAAATTTTTGGAAGTAAAATCATTTATATAGAGACTTTTGCCAATACCAATAAAAAAACAGCAACAGGAAGATTGATATATCCAATTGCAGATTTATTTATTGTACAATGGGAAGAAATGCTAAAAATATATCCAAAAGCAGTTTATGGAGGTTCGATTTATTAATGATATTTGTAATGTTAGGAACACAAAATAATCCGTTTCAAAGACTATTAGAAGAAATTGATAGATTGATCGGTAAAAAAGTAATTGATGAAGAAGTTGTGGTACAAGCAGGATATACAGAGTATCAGCCACAAAATGGAAAAATGAAGATAATAGATTTTATGCCGAGAGAAGAATTAGATACATATGAACAGAATGCAAATTATATTATCACACATGGAGGAGTAGGTTCTATTGTTACCTCACTTGAAAAGGGAAAAAAAGTTATTGCTGTGCCAAGATTACATCAATATGGAGAACATGTGAACAATCATCAAACAGAAATTGTAGAAAAGTTTAATAAAGGTGGAAACATTATTGGACTACAATCTGTGGAAAAATTAGAAGAGGCAATAAAAAGAGTGCAAGATTTTGAACCAAAACCATATATAGAAAACAATCATAAAATGTTAGAAATTATAGAGAACTTTATCGATCATATAAAGTAAGGGGAGAAAGAGGAGAAAAATTTGAAGGAAAAAAAAGAAAAACAAAAGAAAGCCCAAAAGATAGAGAAAAAAGAACTGATAGAAGAATTGGAAGAAAAAAATGCAAATAAAAAAGAAATGGTAGAAGAAATAGATAAAAAGAAAAAAAAGATAACCAAAACAAAAATAAAAGAAATAATCAATAGATTTTTTAATTCAATTGGATTTACAATTGTAATAGGAATTTTATTGTTTTTAAAAACAATCTTTTTTTATTTAAATACGATATCCATTAGAGAAACCATAGATAAAGATACAGTCTTAGGGACGATTGCATTTTTAGCAACCATTATTTGCATGATATGTGCATTGCCTAATAGAGGTAGAACGATTACAACAATTGTTACAGATATATTATTAAGCATCTTATTATTTGCTGATAATGTATATCATACCTATTCAAGTTCTGTATTGTCTGTCGCACAAATTATGAATCTCCAATATGGAGAAGAAATTATGGATACATTACCAATGTTAATACAAGCAAAAGAAATTTTGTATTTCTTAGATATTTTATTAATTATCGTATTACTATGTACAAAATTTTTAAAAATTCATAAAAAAGCAAAAACAAACTGGAAAATGAAATTAGCAAAAGTTACTATAGGGATTATTTCTATTACATTATTTTTTAAAATAGATGTAGACTTTATTGAAAAAGCGAAAGAAGACCCATATAATAAGGATATGCAGATAAAGAAGAGTACGATATATGGATATCATATATCAGATATAGAAAACACAATGAATATAAAAAAGCAAGCAAAATATACAACAAAAGAAGCGCTTTTGTCTGATTATGATGAGTTAAAAGAAATATATGAAGAAAATTATGGAGAGACGAATTATGATTTACAAGGAATAGCAAGAGGAAAAAATGTTATTATTTTACAACTAGAGTCTATTCAAAACTTTGTGATCAATAAAGAAATTAATGGAAAAGAAATCACACCAAATTTGAATAAGTTTATTAATGAAAATATAGAAATATCAAATATGTTTATGCAAAGCTATTCTTCAACAGCAGATTCGGAATTTTCAGCAACAACATCATTATATCCTATGGAAAATGGTATGTCATATAGTCGATATTATACAAATGCCTATGATGATATTTTTACCATGTTTGACAATGAAGATTATACCACATCTTATATGCATGGAAACTATGGATTTTTTTGGAATAGAGAAAATGTGTACAAATCTTTTGAGGTAGAAAATATCGAATTAAAAGATTCTTTTGCAGATACATCAGAAAATATTATGGGATATTTATCAGATGAATTATTATATACACAAGCAGTGGAGAAATTAAAAGGTTATAATATGCCATTTGTTTCTTACATTGTTTCAGCATCTTCACACACATCATTTAGTTTGGATGGATTACAAGATAGAAGTAAAGTAAGTATTGATGTTGGAAAATATAAAGATACATTTTTTGGAAACTATTTAGAATCTGTTAATTATGCAGATTATGCTTTTGGAATATTTATAGAAAAATTAAAAGAAGCAGATTTATATGATGACACAGTTATTCTTTTATTTGGTGACCATAATGGAATGGATATGTATAATGAAGAAATGTTAGACTTTTTGCAAGGAACAGATTCAAATTTAACAGATACAGACATTAAATTAAACTATATTAGAGTAGCATGTGGGATGAAGATACCAGGAATAGAAAATATGAAAATAGAAAAACCAGTTAGTAAATTGGACATAAAACCAACATTTGCTTATCTAATAGATGGTGATACAGGATTTAGTTTAGGAACGAATATGTTTGCTAGAAAAGATTTTATATGCTTAAATAATGAAAGAATAGTAACCAGTCGATATTATTTTGATGAGAAATGGTATCGTATCAAAGATGGAACAGAAATAAACTTAGAAGAACTTGCACGAGATGAAAGAGAATTATTGAAAGATTATTATGATAATATGAGAAAGGAATTAGATATATCTATTTCGATTAGTATTAATAATTTGTTGAAATAGTGTCCAATTGGGGACGTTTCTGTTTGGGACATTTTTATGTAAATTTTAAATATATCTAAATATGAAACATCTCTAGTATCATAAAGCTTTACATAAAAATGTCCCAAACAGAAACGTCCCCAATTGGACAAACAAAAAGGAGGAAATGATAAAATGGAGGAAGACAGAATTATCAGTCCAGAATTAGAAAACACAGGAGAAGAACGATTAGAAAATTCATTAAGACCCAAAACATTAGATGAATATATTGGACAAGATAAAATCAAAGAAAATATGAAGATATATATAGAAGCAGCCAAAAAAAGAGGAGAGCCATTAGACCATGTTTTATTATATGGACCTCCTGGACTTGGAAAAACAACTTTATCGAATATTATATCTAATGAAATGAATTCCAATATAAAAATTACTTCTGGTCCAGCCATCGAAAAGCCAGGAGATTTAGCAGCACTTCTTACAAATCTTTCAGAATTTGACGTTTTGTTTATAGATGAAATTCACAGACTTAGTAAAAGTGTAGAAGAAATTTTATATCCAGCTTTAGAGGATTATACATTAGACATTATTATAGGAAAAGGACCAAGCGCAAGGTCAATTAGACTAGATTTACCTAAATTTACATTAATTGGTGCAACTACAAAAGCTGGTTCATTAACAACACCATTAAGAGATAGATTTGGAATTGTACATAGATTGGAGTTATATTCTGTAGAAGACCTTACCAAAATTGTAAAACGTTCAGCAGGAATTTTAAATGTGAAAATAGAAGAGGAAGCAGCAACAGAAATTGCTAGAAGGTCAAGAGGAACTCCAAGAATAGCTAACCGTTTATTAAAAAGAGTAAGAGATTATGCAGCTGTGTTAGGTGATGGAGATATTACCTTAAAAATTACAAAACATGCTTTAAATAAACTAGAAATTGATGAGCTAGGACTAGATGAAATTGATAGAAAAATATTAGATACCATGATTGTACAATATACAGGAAGACCAGTGGGAATAGAAGCATTAGCAGCGACAGTTGGAGAAGAAGTAGATACCATTGAAGATGTGTATGAACCATATTTAATTCAAATTGGATTTATTGCCAGAACATTGAGAGGAAGAGTGGTTTTACCACCAGCATATAAACATTTAGGGTATCCAATGTCGCATTGAGTTCGTTTGTTGATGCGACATTTTGTAGGAACAGTGGGACTAAATTCGTTTGAACCCAAAACAACGAAATAGAAGTAATAAGGGGAGTTTTTTAATGAATAAAAAAAGGACAAATTATTTTGTAGCAATACTTAATTTGTTAGTAGTTATAACTATATACATAGTCTATTTTTCTACAGATTTTTTAAAATGGGGAATTATATCAAGTCCATCAGGCAGTCAAACAATTTATGATAGTGTTATCGTTAATATATTGGTACAAAATGCACAACCAATATTAGTATCTGTGTGTATGATGATAGGCATACTGAATATTGTTTGTGCCATACAAAATAAACAAAATAAAAAAATATGCTTTTGGCAATTCATATTTGGAATTGATGCAATCATTTGGATTGTCTTAAATGTACTAAATCTTACTAATACAGATTTACAATTAGCTATTGATATCAGTGTTTATGCTGCTTTTCCAATCATATTAGCGATTAAAAATCTGATATGTATAAAAAAGAATCAACCAAAAGCTATTCAAATTGTGTCATATATTTTAACAATCATAGTGTCAGCTCTTATCATATTTGATATTATCAATCCGTATTGGAATATCATTTGTATTATTATGCAGTTTATTTATATACATTTCCAAGACAAATATATACAAGAAAGCAAAACAAGAAGAATCGTTAATGTTATACTATATTATATCATACAGGCAATTATTAGTATTGGCATATTTGTGATGGTGATTGGAGCTATCATTATAAATCAAGTGAATACAAATAAGATGAGTGGACAGGTAGAAGAAATATTAAACAATGTAGCAAATTTATCAGGAATAACAAATGAAGAACCTTATAGTGTGGTAGAAAAAGATTCAAAGTATGGTTTTATGAATGAACAGGGTGAAGAAACAATACTTTGTGATTATGATAGAGTATCCTATTTCTATAGTACAGATATTCATAATCAAAAATGTTATTTTGCATTAGCTGCAAAAGAGAATGAATATTATATAATTTCAAAAAATAATCAAAAAGTGAATATAAGTGATAATGTCTATTTTAGAAATATAGTAGATTATGTTGAAAATCAAATGATAAAATATATTGAAGATGAAATGACAAATACTACCAATCATGACATAGATTATTTTTCTATAAATGCATATTCATTTGCTCTTCAAGCTCTTATAATGAGTAAAACGAGTATAGACATACAACGTTTTCCAGAAGATACTTTTTATAATGAAATTAATTTACAAACAAATCATACTGAATCATATGAAGATTTAAAACTGTATTATGAAAATGAAAATTTCACAATGACAATAGAGCTAATGGAAACAGATTATTCCGAATATAATATGGATACTAAATGTGAAGTAACCATCAAAAAAAATAATGGAGAAGAAAATTCGAATATAGAATATTTGCCAGGACTTAATCAATATACCCATACACTGGAGGTATTAAATGATGAATCTATTGTATATAAAACTTTAGATGAACAGTATGGATGGTATAATCTTAATGGAGATAAGGTATCTCTTGCAAGTGGATATGAAATAAATAATATTATAAATGATATTATTATTGTAGAAAAATATGATGAAGAAAAAAATCAAACAGAATATTATTTTTTAGATGAATCAGGAAACATTCTTTTAAAATCTTATGATGTTTTGTCTATTTTGGAAAATACATTTGTTGTAAGAAATGAAGAAAATAAGATGTTCATTTGTGATCAAAATTTAAACAACATTTCAGACGAATATGATCTTATAATGTTACCTTAACATGAATCATTGGAATCAGGATTCATTAGAATCAGAATTATTTCAGGCGATTGATACGAAAAAAAATAAAGAACATAATAAAATGATTATTGTATTAAATATTGCACATCAATGGGATGAAGTAGAAAATTTAATGAAAACACTTGATATATCAGAGTTATATCAAATTGCAAATACACCAGAAGAAGCTATGGGATACATAAAGGAAGACTTGAATAAGTTGAGATATAAAGATGGAGACAATTTTTTTTGGAGAAGAAATCCTGAAGAAGGTATAGAAAGTCAATCTGATTTAGATGATTATGCAAAATAATTGAAAAGGAGTTAAAAAGAAAAATGAAATTATTATTACATACTTGTTGTGCACCATGCAGTGTATATTGTATAGACTCACTAAGAAAAGAAGACATTGAACCAACTGTATATTGGTTTAATCCGAATATTCATCCATATATGGAATATAAAGCAAGAAGAGATTGCTTAAAAGAATATACAAAAAGTATTGATGTAAAAGCGATATTTGAAGAGAATTATGGATTAGATGAATTCTGCAAACAGGTTATTGGAGATTTACAAAATCGATGTAAACAATATTGCTATCCAGTGAGATTAGAACAAACGGCAAAATATGCAAAGGAAAATGGATATACCCATTTTTCTACTACTTTATTGGTTAGTCCATATCAAAATCATGAAGCTTTAATAGAAGTGGCAAACCAAATGGCAAAAAAATATGATGTAGAATTTTTGTATAGAGATTTTCGAGTAGGTTTTAGAGAAGGGCAAGCGAAAGCAAGAGAGTTAGGACTATATATGCAAAAATATTGTGGTTGTATTTTTTCAGAGGAAGATAGATATCAGAAGAAGATTGAGAAAGATTTAATGAAAAATAAAACGGAAAAATTATAAGGAAAATAAAATAAACGAAAACTCCCTTAATAGAAAATACTATTAAGGGAGTTTTTTAGTTTTTGACATGTGTCGTAAGAGTAGATATGATTATTTTCTACTACCAACTTGTGCAATAATATCTCTAGAAGACTTATTGGCAAGTTCAAATGTTTTATCTATAAAGGTTTTATCAATTTTTTCACAATAAGCATATTCTCTAATGACAGTAGAAAAGAAAGCATCTCCTGCACCAGAGGTATCAACTGCATCTACAATAATAGAAGGTGTTTTATCAATTATCTGTAATTCGTTGTTCTCTTTGTACAAGAATTTAGCACCTTTTTTTCCATTAGTTATCACAAGCAAATCTAAATTCATCATGTTAAAAAATTCAACTTCATCTTTTATTTTAAATTTCTTAAATAAATAATCACAAATTACATGATTTAATTGCATCAGATTAGCTTGTCTAAAGAAATTAATTAAATATTGATTTGTATAATATTCAATAAATTCTTCTGCACCAACATCTAAACATACTTTTTTATTATCGATTTTTTGTAAAAATTCATAATTAATATTTTCAAATTTATCTAAAATAATGTAAACTTCTTTATCTTTAAAATCTTCAGGAATGTCTAATGGTAAATTATCAGAAAAATGCATCGTGCTTTTATTGGTAATCGGAGAATACCAAGTATGAATAACATCATTATCATCAAGAGAAGAGGATGCTGGAAGTAAAATATTCATGACATCTGTTCTGATGGTGTCATCTATTAAAACATTGTCTGTATTAACACCGGCACGTTTTAAAGAATCAAGTGCGATTTTTCCTTCTTCATCGTTCCCACAACTTCCAAAGGCATAGCAAGTTTCTCCCATTAAACTTAAATTATATAAATCATTCCAATTGCAACCGCCACCATCTTGTTTTACAAGATTAAATTCAGAATCGTATATTTTGTCTAATATAATATCTGCATGAGATATAAAGATTTTATTGCTCATAAAAAGGAACCTCCTTACATATCAATTATAAGCCAAGTATATGATAAAATAGGAAAGATGTCAATAAAAGGTTTACATTTAAGCTTCGGGATTTTTCACAAGTGTGGTACTATACATTTTTTTTATGATTTCCTCGGCTTGCTTCATAGATTATAACTTCTAATTTTTTAATAAGTGAGCCTCTCGCTGATCGCGCTTCCTCACTTATTAAAAATTAAGAATTTATACATCTATTCCACGGCACATTCGTCAATACTTAAAAAATAATGTATAGTACCACACTTGTAAAAATACCGAAGCTTGAAAGAAAGGTTTACAAAAAAAGTAGACAATGTGTTAAAAGTATGATAAAATTTTGTAGGAAACGTATTTTATATAAAAGGAGAAAAAATAAAATGGAAAAATCAAAAGTTTTAAAATATGTAAATCCAGAAGATAAAGAAATTTTAAGAAAACATTCAGAAGAAATCGATATGACAAGTGAAGAAGGAAAAGAAGAAGCAAGAGCGCTTGCAATGGTTTTAATGGAAGAGGTAGAGAGGCAAAATGGAGCTGCTGGATTTTCAGCGCCACAATTAGGAAATTTAAAGAGGATAATGGCAATCAAGACTTTCCAAGATAGAGAGACACAACTAATTTTGGTTAATCCAGAAATAATAGATATGCAAGGTGTTTCAAAGGAAGAAGAAGGTTGTTTTTCCATAGATTATGATCATCACTATTATTGGACATTTAAAGATAGACCATTTAGAATTACAGTAAAGGCGCAAGATTTAGATGGGAATGAATTAACCATCCCTTTTTCTGTGGCAGATTCTATGATATTTATGCATGAATATGAGCATTTTTTTGGAGAATTAATCATAGACAATCTAGAAGAAAAATTGGATATTGTGAAAGCAGAAGCAGGAAAAACGGGAATTAGAACAAAAGAAGGCCTAACACAAGAGCAAATAGATAGATTTGTAGTAGAACTTCCAACAGAAGAAGAGAAGTATAAATGGAAAAGAGAACATCCTGAGCGTAAACGTGAAGTAAAAGATAGAGGAATGATTGATCATAAAGATTATATTGTTTTTTCAGATAAAGATGGAACATTAGACTTAGAAACAGAAGAAGGATGTAAAACTTTAGCAGAAGCGATTACCTTAATAGAAGGAAAAAGCAATGGACTATTTGTTATTACAACAGCAAGACCAGCTGGAGAAATTGTAAAAATTTTAGAGGATAAAGGAATACCTGTACCAAAATACATTATAGGAGATAATGGATTTATCTATAATACGATTGATGAAACTTATGTAACAGAAGAAAGGTTACCAAAAGAGGAAATGTTAGATTTAATTAATGACATGGTAACCAGTGGAAAAGCAGGTAAAGATGAAATAGAGTTTAGTACAGGAGATGTTGTTATATTACAAGATTGTCCATATACTGCAAAATCAAAAGCATATGAAAGAAAACTGGGAACAAGGATTTTTTCACAAGACGTTGTTCAGAGTTTATCAGATACAGAAAAAGAAATTTTAAGTTTGTCACTTAGAGTTTCATCTGTACAGGCAGTGGAAGAAATAAGAGAATATATAGAAAACAATCATTTAAAAGTACAATTAAATTATCAATCACTAGATGATGGCAATTATTCAGTAGACTTAGCACCTAGTGGAATTCATAAGGCAACATCTGTATTGAAACTTTCTCAATTGGCAATAAATGGAGATAAAAAAAGAGAAGATATACGAGGAAAATTTACAACCATCGGTGATGGAACAAATGACATTACAATGCTTACAGCAGCATATGCTCATGGAGAAAATGCAGTAATAGCAGACAAGGATTCTGAAGAAAGTAAAGAATTGAAAGCAGAACTTGAAAATGCTATAAAACCATATGAAGGTTTTAAAACAGGAGAATTAGTAGAGTTAGATGGACCAGCAAATGACTATATATTAGCTTTAGCAAAAGAAAAAGCAGAAAAATTAGCAAGTAAAGCAATGAGAAGAGCAGTAGGAATGGTAGCAGAAAATGGAGAAATTCCTTCAGCAGAAAAAGGAAGTCCAACCAAAACAGAAAAATCAAAGTAAAGGTAGTGTAAAGTAATCTATGAAAAAATAGAATATGAAACATTATCCGGAAAATGTAAAAAAGTAAATAAGGGAGATATAAAATGAAAGATTTATATCATTTACATCCAAAAGCATATACAGAAGGTTATCAAATATTAGATATGTTGCCACAAGAAAGTAAAGACAAAATTCCAGAAAAAATATGGGATTTTATAAAGAAAAATATGGATGTAAATCATGAAGTTACATTTGAAGATATTTATAAAAATAATTTGTTAGAAGATACCAATATATTACTTGCAATTATATATAAACAGTATCTTGCGACAGAAGAAGAGAAAAAAATTATCAAAGCGAAAGAGGATATTGTAAAAAGGCGAAAAGAAAAAGAAGCTTATGAAAAATATAATCCAAATGATATATTTAAAAGACATAAAAAGTAATCATGTAAAAATTATTTATGAAGGTAAGACGAATAAAAAATACAAGGGGTTAGCTGTAAAGTTTAAAACCTTGTATTTTTTTAATAATATTATGAATTTGTAGAAATATTTTATGAAATATGATATAGTATTTTTGATTCAATTCGGGATTTTGGGGACGGACTCAAAAGGATAAAAAGAATATAGGAGAAAAGAATGAAGGAAAAAGTAATAGGATTTATCCATTCAAAGAAAATAATCTTAATTGGTTTTGTATTAATGGCTATCATTTTTGCAGTACCATCTATTCAGTATTTATTAGAAAATGGAACAATATTAAATTTTAATGAATATTTTAAATTTTGTTTAGATGATAGTAATCAAGTGGAACAAACTATCATATATTTAATGCTATTAACAGGATTAACTATATGCTATTTTTTAATTGTGAAACATAGAGAAAACTTATTTAAAAATAATAAGCAGATGTATATGTATATAGCGATTATTTCACTAATCTTTGTAGTAGTTGTACCATTTTTGAGTTCAGATGTGTTTTACTATTTAGGTGTAGGAAGATTAGATAGTGCATATGGACAAAATCCATATTATGTGACAATCAAAGACTTTGTGGAAAGTGAAGATAATAGCCAATATTTAGAGCAAGATACAGTATTAGCAAAGGGATATGAAAATGATTGGGGAAGTACAACAGTTGTATATGGACCTGTGTGGACACTTGTTTGTAAGATTGTAGCAGGCATTTCCTTTGGGAATATTGATATCGGATTATTGGTATTCAAATTATTGAACATGGCAATTCATCTAGTGAATTGTTATCTTATCTATCAATTGACAGGAAAGAAATTATTTGTATTACTATATGGATTAAATCCGTATATGTTTATAGAAGGGATAGCAAATGTACATAATGATATATATGTTGTGACATGTATATTAGCTTCTTTATATTTCTTATTAAAAAAGAAAAATATCATTGTTAGTATTGTATTTTTAGCATTGGCTACTGCAATAAAATATTTTGCAATTTTATTATTACCATTTATCATTATATATTATTTTAGAGACAAAAAACCTTGGGAGAGATTGAAGAATTGTTTTTTATATGGTATGCTATTTGTATTTATAGTAGCAATTACTTATTTGTTATACATACAAGATATACAAGTATTAAGTGGAATCATGACACAACAAGGGAAATTTACGAAAAACTTTTATATTATACTAATGGAATATTTTGATATACCAGATTTGGTTTCTAATGTAAATATGATATTCCTCATCTCATTTATCATTATCTATTTCTTTACCTGTTTGACATTATTATATAAAAAACAGATAACATTTAGAGAAGAAATAAGAAAAGCAGAATATTTTTTAGTAGTATTTCTATTTTTATTAATTACCAATTTTCAACCATGGTATATTATGTGGTTATTTCCATTAATAATGTGGCAAAAGAAAAAAATGTTACAATTCGTTGTGCAAATCGCATTAATCAGTCAATTTGCCAATAGTGTTTTCTTAATCAATGGAGAGGGTTGGAGAAATGGAACACCATTTACATTTTTCATGTTGTTAGGGATTTTTGTATGTTTGAATTTAATGTCGCATAGACAAACGAACTCTATGAGACAAAAAAATGTCGCATAGACAAACGATCCCAATGCGACAAAAGAATAGGAGTTTTAAATGATTTTAGCAGGAATAACAGGAAAATCTGGAAGTGGAAAATCATATTTTGCCAAAAAGCTAGCAGAAAGCATAGATAAAAGCAGTGTCATTTCTATTGATCATATTTTTTCTGGATTGATGAACAATGAACAAGTTATCGATAGAATTGTAAAAGAATATGGACAGAGCATATTAAAAGACGGAGAAATTGATTTAGATATTATATTAAATAATAAAGAAATATTTTCAAAGATTTATGAAATAATAGGAAAAGATATAGAAGCTGAAGTTGATAAAGAACTCAAAGAAAGAGAAAAAAGCGGAGAGAAGGCTTGTATTATGGAGTGGTGGGGACTACCTAATACAGATTTGATAAATCAATGTGATTGTTCTATATATATGCAAGCAAATTCAACAGAAAGACTAACAGCATTAAAAAAGAGGGAAACATATATGACACAAGAAAGTATGAATGAAAGAGATAATGTATTAGGAGCGGATTATGCTAGTAAAGAATATGATTTAGTGATACAAAATGATTATGAAGAAAAGACGATTGCAAAAGTGATAGACTTAGTAAAAGAGCAAATAAAACTAAAAAGATTTTCAGTTGAAGAATTAGCAACATTTAAGGATAGAGCTATTGTAGGGAAGAACAGAGCACTAAACAAAATAGAACAAAGTAAAAAAGTAGAAGATAGAAATAAACAGAATGAGGGAAAAGAACAAACAGAAGAAGAAAAGTAAATATATAAGTGGAGGAAAAAATGGAAGATAATTTTCCTAAAGCATATAAGGAAGTAATTGAAATATTAAAACATTTTCCTAAAAGAGATATCAACAAAATACCACAAAAATGGATAGACTTGTTAAATAGAAAAATGGATAAATCATATGAATTTCAAGTAGATATCAATAAATCACTTGAAGAACAAGATTTACTTGAGGAAACGAAAGATATTCTGGCTAATCTTTATAGAGATTATTTTGCAGATGAAAAAGAAAAAGCAAACATAAGGGAAAAAGAGAAACAAGAAATAGAACAAATAGAAAAAGAAAAAAGGGAAAAATATCCTGTTGATGTATTTAAAGAAAGAAAATATATTCCTAATATAAAAACAACAGAAGTGATTGTAAAAAAACAAAGTAGATTAATAAGAATAAAGAATTTTATCAAAAAAATACTACATATAGATTGATAAAATGTCGCATAGACAAACGAACTCTATGAGACAAAAAAATGTCGCATAGACAAACGATCCCAATGCGACACAATGGGACATAGGAGGTAATAAATGGATAATTTTGTTCTGATAGATGGAAATAGTATTATGAATCGAGCATTTTATGGAATTATGGGAAGTAAAATGCTAACAACAAAAGATGGAAAATATACAAATGCTGTATATGGTTTTTTGGCAATTTTGTTTAAATTAATAGAAGATACCAATCCTAAATATATGGCAGTTGCATTTGACCTAAAAGCACCAACAGCAAGACATAAATTATATGAAGGATATAAAGCAAATCGAAAAGGAATGCCAGAGGAACTTGCAGAACAAATGCCTTTAATTAAAGAAATATTAAGAGCGATGAATATTGATATTGTGGAAAAAGAAGGTTATGAAGCAGATGATGTTTTAGGGACACTTTCTAGATATGGGGAAAAGCAAGGTCTTCATGTGACAATATTGTCAGGAGATAGAGATACTTTTCAATTAGCAACAGATAATGTAACTATCAGAATTCCTAGAACAAAAGGTGGAAAAACAGAAACGGATTTATTCGATAGGAGTAAGATAGTTGAAACTTATGGAATAGAACCAAAACAATTAATAGAGGTAAAAGGTCTGCAAGGAGATAGTTCAGATAATATACCAGGTGTTCCTGGAATTGGAGAAAAAACAGCATTATCTTTAATTCAGAAATATGGTTCTATTGAAAATTTATATGACAAAGTAGAAAAAAATGAAGATGACTTAAAAGGAAAACAAAGAGAAAAGATTAAAGACAATAAGGAATTAGCAGAATTATCCAAAACATTAGGAACGATTAATTTAGAAGTACCAATCGAAGATACATTAGAACAATTTAAAGTAGAAGAATGGGACAAGGAAAAAGTATTAAAACTATTTAAAGAATTAAATTTTAATCGATATATTGAACGTTTTCATTTAACAGGTGAAAAAGACGATAGTCAAGAAGAAACCTATAAAATAGAATTTAAGACAGTTGAAAAAACAATAGAAGAGGTTATGAATATCATAAAAGCACAAAAAAATATGGTTTTTTATTTACAAACAGAGGCAGATGAATTACCAGCAAATATCATAAAAGAAAAAATAATAGGAATGAGTGTATATAATCCGGAAACCCAAGAAGCTTATTATATCAAAATAAGCCAAGAAGAAATCGTAAAACTAAAAGATATATTTGAAGATGCAGAAATAAAAAAGACGAGCATTAATTTAACCAAAATATATATCTTATTAAAGCAAGCAGGTATTACTTTAGAAGGAATTGAAAATGATATATCTATCGGAGCCTATATTTTAAATCCAACAAACAATAAATTAGACCTTAAAAATTTAGCAATGCAATATTTAGAATTGGATATAGAAGAATATATAGGAGAAGAGGAAAATACTCAAAAACAAATGACTTTATTTGAAGAAAATGATACACAAAATGATAAAAAAGCTTCAGAAAAATATACTTTGTATGCGTATGTTATCGAAAAAATAAACACCATGGTATTACAAAAATTAAAAGAAACCAATAGTTTTGATTTATATACCAATATTGATATGCCAACCGTAGAAGTCTTATCAAATATGCAATGGAATGGAATGTATGTAGATGAACAAGAATTAAGTGCATTTGGAGAAGAATTGACATCACAAATTGAGGTCTTAACTAAGGTAATTCATGAAATGGCAGGTGAAGAATTTAATATTAATTCTACAAAACAATTAGGGGAAATTCTTTTTGAAAAAATGAAATTACCAGTTATTAAAAAGACAAAAAATGGATATTCTACTGATGTAGATGTTTTAGAAAAACTAAAAAGAGAAGATCCTATTATTGAAAAGATATTAGAATATAGACAATTAATGAAATTAAATTCTACATATGTAGAAGGATTAAAACCATTTATTAATCCAAGAACCAAAAGAATACATTCCTTTTTCCACCAAACCATAACAGCAACAGGAAGAATCAGTTCAACAGAACCAAATTTACAAAATATTCCTACCAGATTTGAATTAGGAAAAAGAGTGAGAAAAGTATTTAAACCAGAAGAGGGAAAAGTATATATTGATGCAGACTATTCGCAAATAGAGCTAAGAGTGTTGGCACATATTTCAGAAGATACACATATGATAGATGCTTTTAATCATAATGAGGATATCCATAAACAAGCAGCTTCAAAAGTTTTTAAAACACCAATTGATGAAGTAACTAAAGAACAAAGGAGTAATGCAAAAGCTGTAAACTTTGGAATAGTTTATGGAATTAGTGATTTTGGATTAGCAGAACAACTAGGAATTTCTAGAAAAAAAGCAAAACAATATATAGATGAATATTTAACAGAGTATGCAGGAATAAAAGAATTTATGGAGAATATTATTGAAAAGACAAAAGAAAAAGGATATGTCGAAACCCTATTTCATAGAAGAAGATATGTTCCAGAATTGAATTCTAAAAACTATATGGTAAGACAATTTGGAAATAGAGTAGCGATGAATACACCAATTCAAGGAACAGCAGCTGACATTATGAAAATAGCGATGATTCATGTAAGTAAAGAATTGAAAAACAGAGGATTGGAAGCCAAGATTATTTTACAAGTACATGATGAAATGATGATTGAAGCTCCAGAAAGTGAAAAAGAAGTAGTAAAAGACATCATGAAAAAAGAAATGGAGTCTGCAATACAATTAAAAATACCACTTGTTGCAGAAATATCAGAAGCTAAAAATTGGTATGATTCTAAATAAAAGGGGAAACTTGAAATTTAAAGGAGAGGAAACTTGGTTGAAAAACAAACATAAAATGATAATTGGTACGGTTATTATACTACTCATAATAACTATACTATTTGTTATATTTAAAGATAAATTATTAAAAATATTATACCCTAAAACATATAGTGAAATTGTATCAGTCTATGCAGAAGAATATGATGTAGAAGAAAATTTAATATATGCAGTGATAAAAGCAGAAAGTAATTTTGAAAGTCAGGCAGTTTCTAATAGAGATGCGATTGGATTAATGCAAATTGTAGAAGAAACAGCAATTGATGTTGCAAAGAAAAATAACATAGATATTGATACAGAAAATATAGAAGAAGAAATATTAGATATTGATAATAATATCAATATCGGAACAAAATATCTATCCACATTGTTAACACAATATGGAAATATAGAAGTCGCATTAGCAGCATATAATGCGGGAATTGGAACTGTGAATAATTGGATAGAAAAGCAAGTTATACAAGCAGATGGATCAGATATTGAAAATATACCATATAAAGAAACCAATAATTATGTAAGAAAAATATTAAGAGATTATCGTATATATAACGAGTTATATGGATAATGTCCTTTTGGGGACGTTTCTGTTTGGGACATTTTAAAGAGTTTTAAAGAAAATAGCAATTTGTTATTCCATATAGTTAGTAAAGATTACTTAAACAGAGCAATGATAAGTAAATAAGAAATCTTTTTTACAAAAAATGGTTGAAAAAATAATCATATTGTAATATAATTGTAACGAAATTGTAATAAAAATATATGATGATGAAATCATAAATTTTGATATAGATAGAAGGGAAGATAAGCAAATGTTTAAATTTGGTTTTGGGCAAGATGTAGGAATTGATTTAGGAACTGCAACTGTAATTGTATATGTAAAAGGGAAGGGAATTGTGTTAAGAGAACCTTCTGTTGTTGCTGTGGATAATATTACAGGAGAAGTATTGGCAGTGGGACAAGAAGCTAGAAGAATGCTTGGAAGAACACCAGGAAATATTGTTGCAACAAGGCCTTTGAGAGATGGTGTTATATCAGACTATACAGTCACAGAAAAAATGTTAAAACATTTTATTAATAAAGTTTGTGGTAAATTTATTTTTGCACCAAGAATTATGATTTGTATCCCTTCACAAGTAACAGAAGTTGAGAAAAAAGCAGTTATAGATGCAGCAACACAAGCAGGTGCAAGAAAAGTATATTTAATAGAAGAACCAATTGCAGCAGCTATTGGAGCAGGAATTGATATATCAAAACCATGTGGGAATATGGTAGTTGATATTGGAGGAGGAACAACCGACATTGCTGTCATATCATTAGGTGGTTCAGTGGTGAATACTTCTTTAAAAGTAGCTGGAGATAAATTTGATGAATATATTGTAAAATATATTAAGAAAAAACATAATATCATGATAGGAGAAAGAACAGCAGAAGATTTAAAAGTAAATATTGGTTGTGTATATCCTAAAATACAAGATACAGAAATGGATATACGAGGAAGAGATTTGGTAACAGGACTTCCAAAGACTTTAACTGTTCATTCTAGTGAAATGCTAGAAGCGTTAATAGAACCAGCCATGATGATTGTAGATGCCGTTCATTCTGTGTTAGAAAGAACACCACCAGAATTATCAGCAGATATTAGTGATAAAGGAATTTACATGACAGGTGGAGGATGTTTGGTTGACGGATTAGATAAACTATTACAAGAAAAAACAGGAATTAATGTTATGATTGCACAAGATACCGTATCATGTGTGGCATTAGGAACAGGAAAAGCATTAGATAATTTAGATGTACTAGAAGGAAAATCATCTAGATAAGTTAAAAATAATCTTCTTAAGAGTTAGAAATAGGAGAATCATGAAATAAAAAGAGAAAACAATTATAAAGAGTTGTTTTCTCTTTTTGGTATATAGTTAGTTGATAAAAAGGAAAAATTATTACTAGATAAAATACATGATAGAGTTATATAATAAAGAATTATCTTGAAAATACTAGAAAAATATGTCATAATAGATAGAGCTTTGTAAGAAGGAGAGAGAAATGAAAACAGTAGCATTTATTACATTGGGATGTAAAGTGAATCAATATGAGACAAATGCCATGACACAACAATTTATAGAAAAAGGGTATGAAGTGGTAGAACATACTCAAAAAGCAGATATCTATATTGTTAATACTTGTACAGTAACCAATATGTCAGATAGAAAATCTAGACAAATGTTAAGAAGAGTAAAAGAATTAAATAAAGAGGCAATTGTAGTTGCTTGTGGTTGTTATGCACAAGTAGCCAAAGAAGAATTAGAAAAGATAGAAGAAATTAACTTAGTGTTAGGAAATAATGAGAAAAAAGACATTGTAGAACATGTTGAAAAATATATAAAAAATCAAATTTCTAAAAAATCAGAAGAAGATAAACGATATATAGAAATAAAAAACACAAAAGTGCAACAAACCACAGAAATACAAAAAAAGATAGAAACACAAATAGAAGATGTAATGAATCAAAAGGAATTTGTGGAATTTGGTGATATCACATTTACAGAAAAGACAAGAGCTGTTATCAAAATTCAAGATGGTTGTGACCGTTTTTGTTCTTATTGCATTATTCCTTATGCACGAGGAAGAGTAAGAAGTAGAAAGCCAGAACATATCTTATCAGAAATTCGCAAAATAGCAAAAAAAAGCATAAAAGAAGTCGTTATAACCGGAATTCATATAGCATCATATGGAAAAGATTTTAAGCAAGAATATCGATTAATTGATTTATTAGAAGAAATGAATGAAATAGAGGGAATTGAAAGAATCAGATTAGGTTCGATAGAGCCATTATTAATAACAGAAGAATTTGTCAGCAGATTAGAAAAATTATCTAAAATATGTCATCAATTTCATTTATCACTACAAAGTGGTTGTGATGAAACATTAAACAGAATGAATAGAAGATATACCACAGAACAATTTAAAGAGATAACAAAGTTGTTAAGAAAAACATTTGAAGATGCTATATTAACAACAGATATCATTGTAGGATTTCCAGGAGAAAGTGAAGAAGAATTTGAAAAAACATACGAATTTTTAAAAGAAATAAAATTCTACAAAATGCATGTATTCAAATATTCACCAAGAAAAGGAACAAAAGCAGCAGTGATGCCAAATCAAATAGATGGAAACAAAAAAGAAGAAAGAAGTAAAAAATTAATAGAGTTATCCAACGAAAATGAAAAAGCATATAATGAGCAATATGTAGGAAAAGAAGTGGAAGTCCTTTTCGAAGAAGAAAAAAATGGCATGTGGCAAGGACATACGAAAAATTACATATTAGCACATTATAAAACAGAGGAAAACTTAGAAAATAAAATGATAAAATTACAATGTGTAGAAGCAGAACAAGAATATCTAATTGTGTCCCATTAGGGACGTTTCTGTTTGGGACATTTTTATGTAAAGTTTCTAAAATTGAAAAGAAAAATGTAACAAAAATGTAACGATTTTGTAATGTATATTTAACAAAAAAAACAATAAAAAATATTGATAAATAACGAAAGTTGTAGTACAACTAATATAATAAATATGTTACATTACAAAGGAGAAGTTTTAATGGCAGATATAAGAGATGAAATTGATTTATGTGAAGGAATAGAATTTAATAATGAGGATAACAAAGAAGAACAAGTAAAAGAAAGACAGGGAGAAGAGAAAGAACAAGAACAAGTTCAAGTATCTAATGGGGAAAACTTACCGATAAAACAAGGACTTTGGGAAAGGTTCAAAGTTTTCTGGTTCGAAAAAATCGACTGGAATAAAGAAATAAAAATAGAATTAACACCACATCAACAAAAAATAGAAAATGAAATAAATGAATTCTTACATCAAGAAGTTACTTGGAAAAAAATACATGATTTCTTATTCAAGAAAAGCCCATTTGGAAAAAAGAAAGCAGAAATATAAAAATGTCCTTTTGGGGACGTTTCTGTTTGGGACATTTTTATTATAGGCAAACAGAAATATTTGTTTTGAAGGATATAGCTTAAATAAATGATGTCGAAACAGTGACAAATAATATACGTAAAATAGAAATTATTTTAAAAAGTATAGCAAAATGAAGAGAAATATGCTATACTTTTTTTGTTTTTAGGGGCAAGTAAAAAATAATAAAGTAAGGAGAGATGAATTTTGCCCCGTATAGCAAGAAAAATTAGTAGTACAAAAGTATACCATATCATTTTAAGAGGAAATGATAGACAAGACATATTTTTGGATGAGCAAGACTTTCACAAGTTTTTAAAAATAATAAAAACTTTAAAAGGAAAGTATCAATATGATATATATGCATATTGTTTGATGAGCAATCATGTACATTTAGTTATCTATGATAAAAATATGCAGCTTTCTAAAATTATACAAAGTATGGAAATATCATATGCAAGTTATTTTGCAAAGAAATATAATAAAGTGGGACATTTATTCCAAAATAGATTTTTAAGCAAGAATGTCGAAACAAAAGAATATTTATGTAGGTTATGTAGATATATACATCAAAATCCACTAAAAGCTAGAATTTCAAATACACAGGATTATAAGTGGAGTAGTTATCATGAGTTTATTTATGGTGAAAAGATTATAAGCCCAGAATTAGTTTTATCAATGTTTGGTCCAAGTAAAAAGGAAGCTATAGAAAACTTTATGATTTTTCATAGTTATGAAGCAAGCTTCATAAATGAGGAAGTTGAATATGAATGTATTGAGAAAATAACAGATGAACAAGTAAAGGAAAAAATTCAAAAAATATTGAATATAAAAGATGTAAGAATGATAAATTCATATGATAGAAAAACTAGAAATGAAGAATTGCAAAAATTAGAAATCATAAAAGGTGTGTCAAAAGCACAATTGTCAAGAGTATTAGGAATGAACAGAAAAATTCTAGAAAGAATAATGAAATAATAGAATGAAAAGATAAAACGTCTTGAATAGAGATATTACAAAATGATGAATGAAAATGTCCTGAATAGGGAGATATCACAAAATGATGAATAAAAATGTCCCAAACAGAAACGTCCCCAAAAGGACAAAAGGACAAACAGATGAAAGGAGGAAGGGGACAAGGACTTAACATAAAAATGTCCCAAACAGAAACGTCCCCAAAAGGACAAAATGGCAAAAAGTAAAACAATTTTTGTATGTAGTGAATGTGGTAATGAGTCTAGTAAATGGCTTGGAAAATGTCCAGCTTGTAATAGTTGGAATACATTTTATGAACAAAAAGTGGTAGAGACCAAAGCAGGAGGACACAAGGATTTAGCCAAAAGTGAAAATAAGCCACAAAAGTTAAATTCTTATGAGGCAAAAGAAACATTGAGAACTTCTACAGGTTTTGGAGAGTTAGATAGAGTATTAGGTGGGGGACTTGTAAAAGGTTCTCTTGTATTACTTGGTGGAGAACCTGGAATTGGAAAGTCTACTTTAATTTTGCAAATATGTGATAAAGTAAAAGGTGAAGGAAAAGTTTTATATGTTTCAGGAGAAGAATCTGCAGAGCAAATTAAAATGAGAGCAGATAGATTAGGTATCAACAATGATGATATTTTATTTTTAGGGGAAACAGATATAGATGTTGTGAATCAAGCGATTATAGAAGTGAATCCTAAATTGGTAATTATTGATTCTATTCAAACCATGTATTCAGAAGAAATTTCAGCAGCTGCTGGAAGTGTTAGTCAAGTAAGAGAGATTACTTCACAGGTTATGAGAGTATGCAAATCTAGAGCGATTACAACCATTATTATTGGACATGTAACAAAAGAAGGAAATATTGCAGGTCCAAGAGTTTTAGAACATATGGTAGATACTGTGTTGTACCTAGAAGGAGAAAGATATTTTTCATACAGAGTATTAAGAGGTGTTAAAAATAGATTTGGTTCAACCAATGAAATTGGCATGTTTGAAATGAATGAAGAAGGTATGTGTGAAATTACCAATCCTTCAGATATTTTGATTTCAGAAAGAGAAGATAATCCAGCTGGTTCTTGTATTGTTTCTAGTATAGAAGGAACAAGGGCCATCTTAATAGAATTACAAGCTTTAACAACCCAAAGTATTTTCGGATTTCCCAAAAGAACAGCAAATGGAACGGATTATAATAGATTAGCATTATTAATTGCCGTATTAGAAAAAAGAGCAGGCATTATGTTAGGAAGTCAAGACATCTATTTAAATTTAGTAGGAGGTATAAGAGTAAATGAACCATCTATTGATTTAGGTATGATGATGGCAGTGGTTTCCAGTTTTAAAAATGTACCAATTCCAAAAGACATGGTAATTATCGGAGAAGTGGGGTTGACAGGAGAAGTCAGAAGAATTAATGTGATTGATAAAAGGTTGAAAGAAGCAGAAAAATTGGGATTTAAGAGTTGTATTATTCCAGAATCTAACAAAAAAGACTTGAAAGAAACATATAAATTAGATATAATAGGTGTCAGCAATATTAATGAAGCAATGAAAAAGATTGGATTAAAATAGTTTGATGATTAAAAATATATATTTAATTCAAATCTAAATATATTTTTATTATGTTTTACACATTTATAATATATTAAGTAAGAAGGGAGATTAATTTTGAAAAAGGTAAAAGAAGATAATATTACATCTGTTTTAAAATTAATAGCTCCAGGAACACCAATAAGAGATGGTCTGGAAAATATATTAAGAGCAAAGACAGGAGCATTATTATTAATTACAGATAATAATGAAGTGATAAAACAAATTGTTGATGGTGGATTTGTAATTAATGAAGAATATACATCGTCAAAATTATATGAATTGGCAAAAATGGATGGGGCAATCGTATTGAGTGGAGATATGAAAAAAATCCTATATGCCAATACACAATTAATTCCAGAGCATGAAATTCAAACAACAGAAACAGGAACAAGACATAGAACAGCAGAAAGAACGGCAAAACAGACAGGAGAATTAGTCATTAGTATTTCACAAAGAAGAAACATCATTACAGTCTTTAAAGGAAATGACAGATATGTTTTGGAAGGCACAGATGTTGTACTAAATAAGGCAAACCAAGCAATTCAAACATTAGAAAAATATAAAAAAGTATTTGATAATAAACTAAATATATTGAATGAATATGAATTTAATGATATAGTAACATTGCAAAATGTTGTACTTGTTATTCAAAGAGCAGAAATGGTTATGCGAATTGTAGAAGAAATACAAAGACAAATCTATGAGCTTGGAGATGATGGAAGACTAGTAAAAATGCAACTAGATGAATTAATCGGAGGACTTGAAAAAGAGGAAAGTTTGATTATAAAAGATTATGTTGCTAAAAAGAAAAAATCTCCTGATAAGATTTTAGAAGAGCTAAAAGATTTAGAATATGAAGAATTATTAAAAGAATCATCAATTGCAAAATTATTAGGATATGAATATTTTGATAATTATGATGAAGTTGCAGTTTATCCAAAAGGATATCGAATTTTAAGCAAAGTGCCAAGAATGCCAAACAATATAGTAGAAAACTTAGTAGATTCTTTTAAATCATTTCAACATATATTGGCAGCAGATATTGAAAGCTTAGATGAAGTTGATGGTATTGGAGAAGTAAGAGCGAGAACAATTAAGCAATCATTAAAAAGAATGCAAGAACAATTTGTTTTTGATAATATGATTTAATGGAACATTAGGGACGTGCCAAATCGTTTCAAAATGGAACAAAAGGGACAGACCTAAGAATGATATCAGTATTTCAAAATATTTAAAAAGATAAGAGAAAGGAAAAGTGAGTTAAATGGGAAAATTTAAAAATATTATATGGATAGTTGCTTTAGTTATTTTAATTGTTTTAATAGGAGTTATTGCTTATGGATATTATAGAAATGCAACAATGGAAGTTACAAGACCAGTAGCGACAATGGAAGTAGAAAATTTTGGGACAATCAAATTTGAACTATATCCAGAATATGCCCCAGAAACAGTAGCAAATTTCGTAACATTGGCAAATAGAGGATTTTATGATGGATTAACATTTCACAGAATTGTATCAGATTTTATGATTCAAGGTGGAGATAAGAATGGAGATGGAACAGGCTTAGCAACAACGAGTGATTTAAAAGACGATGGTGATGATACAGAATATACAATAAAAGGTGAATTCATAGCAAATGGTGTGGATAACAAGTTACAATTTGAAGAAGGTGTTGTTGCAATGGCAAGATCTGATTACACCAGTTATTCTTCAACATTAACAGAAGAATCATATAATTCAGGAAGTTCTCAATTCTTTATTATGACAGCAGAAAATACAGGATTAAATGGACAATATACTTCTTTTGGTAAAGTAATAGAAGGTATGGATATTGTACATCAAATTGAAGCAGTAGAAGTGAAAGCAGCAGATGATGCAGAAACAACAGGAAACACAGAAGTAAGTACACCAGTAAATCCACCAGTTATTACATCAATTAGAGTAGAAACAAATGGAATTGATTATGGATTACCTGAAACACTAACACCATTTGATTATACATCATGGTTATATCAACAATATGGAATTGATCCAAGCAGTATGACAACTGTTCAAGAATAAAAATGTACATAGAATGGAATAATAACAAAAAAATCGGAAAAAATAAAATAAAATTTACAAAATGGTTGACAAGATGGGGTGAAATAGTTTAAAATAAGTAATGTGCTAATCAAAAGGTGCACGTAAACTATGGTGGATGTAGCGTAGTTGGTTAACGCGCCAGTTTGTGGCACTGGAGACCGTGGGTTCGAGTCCCATCTTCCACCCCATATATATTGGGCTGTAGCCAAGCGGTAAGGC
>CASEIZ010000074.1 GCA_949288185.1 uncultured Eubacteriales bacterium
ACTTTATACATAAATATCACTCCTATTCTTGAATTTTTGTTTTGCAAATTATTGTTCGCTTTTGTTGTTCTTATTTTATATTTTATTTTTCACTTTGTCAATACTTTTTATAAAAAAATATAAAATTTTTGTTCGTATTTTATCTATTACTTATATTTCAGTATTTTCAAGGTTTTGGATGATTATATTAATTTTCTCTTGTATACCTTTTAAAGGTGTCAAAATCTAATGGTTTCGCATAAAAATAACCTTGTATAAAATCGCAATTTACTTTCTTTAAATATGAAACTTGTTCGCTTTTTTCTACCCCTTCTGCTACTGTTTTCAACTTTAATTTTTTACTAATTAAAAAAATGATTTCTAAAAGATTTATTGTTTCATTTTTTTCCCCTATTCGCTCTATAAAAGACTTGTCAATCTTTATCATATCAATGGGTAACATTTCTAACATATTTAAAGAAGAGTAACCAGTTCCAAAATCATCAATTGCTATGGAAAATCCCTTCTCTTTTATTTTTTCTAAAATCTCTTTCATATCTATATTACTATCTACAGTTGTTCTTTCTGTTATTTCTATTTCTATATCATTAGGAGATATGCCATATTGTTCTGTAATTTTCATATATTTTTCTACAAAATCTTTTTCTAGTAAACTTTCCTTAGATATATTTACTGAAATCTTAGGAATTTCTTTAAATTCTGCTTTCATTTCTTGTATATTCTCACATACTTTTTCATAGACAAATTCCTCTAATTTTATAATAAAATAATTTTTTTCGAATATAGGAATAAACTCACCTGGTGATATCATGTTTCCGTCTTTTTTCCATCTAACTAACGCTTCTGCTCTTTCCATTTTTTCTGTTTTTGTACTAATTTGTGGCTGATAATATACTTCAAATTCTTTATTTTTAATTGCCTCTTCCATCATGTTTTCTATTTCACTTTCTCTTATCATTTTTTGTTCAAATTCTTCTGTAAATACACCATATGGCACATGATATTTTCCTTTTATACTATCATGTGCCATAATTGCTTTATCTATGATACTTTGCACATCTTTTTCATCTTTATCACATATATACACTCCCATAGAGATTCGCAAATTATACCATATATCTCCTATTTTAATTCGTGATATCTTGTTATTTAATCTTCCTGTTATATTTTCTACATCTACTTCTCCTACTAAAAAAATTCCAAAAACATCATTTGCTAATCGGCAGACAATATCTGTTTTTCTGATGGAATGTTTTATTTCTTCTCCAACTTGTTTTAATAAGTCATTTCCCTTTATATGTCCATATTTTTTATTAAATGACTTGAATTTATCTATATCTAATATAATCATCGTTTTTTTACTATTGATTTCTAATTTTTCTTTTGTTCTTGCTAAATATGCATTATAGTTTCCTAAGCCTGTTATAGGGTCAATATATGCTAACTCGAAAAGTCGATTTCTTTTTTCTATTCTTAACTTCTTATATCTTCTATTCACAACTTATCTCCTAATTTATTTTTTAATAATTTATATATTTTAGTATGTGTTATAAATAGAATATTATGCCCAAAAAAGAAAACATCTCCATTGTCCTGACTTGTTTTCTACTACTCCTTTTCCATGATGTCTTGGATTTTCACAATTTTGAACGATTTGACACGTCCCTATTTGACCTTTAATAAAAATTTATATATAATATTTAAAAAATAGTATTGCAAGATTTGTCTTGTAAAAAATGTTTAGGAGTAAAATATGTTCTACAGTAAATATAGTGATTTTTCACCTGATCAAATCATAACAAAAAATTATGAAAATGTTTGTGTTCATCTCCTACAGTTAGCTAAAGATGATAAAATAAGAGAAAAAATGAAGCGGAATATTATATGAAGGTGGATATGATGATTTTTCAGTAAATAGTGAAATAACTTCTAATAATAAACCAGAGATAGAAAGAAGTAAGCGTATAGCCATGGCTTATTTGTTAGTAACTAATCCAGATACATTTGAAATTGTCAAAGACAATAATATTATTTTATTTCATGGTACCAATTCGAATGCACTATATAGCATTTTAAATAACGGAATTAATAGTGTAAGTAATTTAAAAAGAAAAGATATCTCGGTTTCAACTGGTGAAAAATGGTCAAGAATAAATGATGAAAGAAATTTTATCAGTTTTACAGATGATTTAAATGTTGCTTTAGATTATGCCTCAATTTCCCCTTCTACTGATTTGCAAAATCAAAGCTCTTTTGCCGTCATAATTGGTTTATCTTTAAATGATACAAAACAATTACATACTGATACTGTATTTTCCGATCTTCCTGAAATTGGAGTTACAGACAATATACCTGTAGAATTGATAAAGTTCTTAGCTGTTCCTACAAGTAAAATCGAGTTTGTACGCAAATTAGTAGACAATACACAAATAAATGTTATGCCTATAGATATATCCGAAAGATTTTATTATATAAATGATTTTTTAGGCTCAATAACTATTAACTCAGATCAATTTCAAAAAGTAATTGATGGTGAAAAGTCACCTTCTTCTCAAAAAACTTTTGATTCTCATGAAGTGCAATCATTAGCTAGTACGAGAAGAAAATCAGGGATTTTAAACTTTGTTAAAACATTTGTTACTAGATCAAATCAGAAAGGAAGAGATAATAAAAGAGATGCAAGATAGTGATGTATGTAAAGAAACACTTTCAGTTTTAGCATATTTTGATACTAATCTAATAAAAAAAATACCTAATCATGTTTTAAAAAAATTAGGAGAATTAGCAGCAGATTCAAACACAGAATTTTATATTAATCTTAAAAAAAACTTAAATGAACAAAATATATCAGAGAAATGTAAAGATTTAATTTCATTAATATATTATAATTATATTGCTGATAAAAATGAAAAAGATAAACTTTGGAATTTATGGAACGAAAATGAAAAAAAATACCAAGACAATTTACTTGAAAAATATAATCCAGATAAATTATTCCAAAAAGAAATAAAAAAAATTTCTACTGTACAAAATACATCTTCAAATAATGTTTCAATGATTAAATATAAAAAAGATTCTATTTTTACTATTATTATTAATTTTATCAAAAATAAATTTAAAAAGAAACATTAGAAGTTTTTTATATTTATTAATAACACCTTTACTTTAGTTGTTATTCATTTACCAATTTTTCTATACAATTTTGTTTTTTTACATTATGGGAAATGCAATTTCCCATAATGTAAAAAATGGAACGTTTTTAAAAAATTAAACGTTCCATTTTTGTTGTTGAAATCCTATTTTTATTTCATTGCTTCTTCTACTGCAACTGCTACTGCAACTGATGCTCCAACCATTGGGTTGTTACCCATTCCGATTAATCCCATCATTTCAACATGTGCTGGTACTGATGAGCTTCCTGCAAATTGTGCATCTGAGTGCATTCTTCCCATTGTGTCTGTCATACCATATGAAGCTGGTCCTGCTGCCATATTGTCTGGGTGTAATGTTCTTCCTGTTCCTCCACCTGATGCTACTGAGAAGTATTTCTTTCCTGCTGCTAATCTTTCTTTTTTGTATGTTCCTGCAACTGGATGTTGGAATCTTGTTGGGTTTGTTGAGTTACCTGTAATTGATACATCAACATCTTCCATCCACATGATAGCTACACCTTCTCTAACATCATTTGCTCCATAAC